>CAZZLN010000008.1:0-42724 GCA_964654945.1 uncultured Lachnospiraceae bacterium | reverse complement strand
CGGTTCAATTCAGAACTTTTGCTTCGCAAAAGCCGACCTGAAGGTCGTCCGATAAGTCTTTCGGTTCAATGATGGGGAGATTGTACTCCCACCGATTTAAAAGTTTGCTTTACTCACCACTTATAGAGGTGGGAGTACAATCTCCCATTCGATTAACAATATAAATACCCAAGCTAACCATAACAAGAGCAATTATACTTCTTAAATTAAATATATTTTCACCAAGAAGTATACCCGAAAATATAACGCCAAAAACAGGATTTAAAAAGCAGTAAACTGAAATTTTACCAACAGGATTATATTTTAGAAGCAGTGCCCACACTGAAAATGCAACAGATGACAAAAGTGCAAGATAAACAAGTATGGCAAGAGCATAGAGGCTTGGAACAGTCAATCTTCCGCCAAATATGAGTCCTATTAAAACAAGCACAAGCCCTCCGAACGCAAGCTGCCAGCCTGTTATTTTAACTGAATTTGAATTTTGTGTAACAAATTTTGTTATAACCGAGCCTAAAGCAAAACAAAATGCAGCTATAAGGATAAAGCCGTCACCTTTAAAAGTAAAAGAAAAATCAAGACCATTTTCAAAGCAACAGACTACAACGCCGCCAAAGCCAAGAATACAGCCTGCAAATTTTTTAACATTTATTTTATCATTTGTAAAGGCAAAATGAGCAAGTATAACTGCAAAAAAGTTACCTATGCTGTTTAAAATTGAGCCTTTTACACCTGAAAGATGCAAAAGGGACAAATAAAAAAATATGTATTCAACAGTGGTCTGCACAAAACCAAGAAGCACTATTTTTTTATATTCATCTTTTCTCGGCAGTTCAAAGCCTCTGTTTATTATGCTGTGATAAACTATTACAAATACACCTGCCATTAAAAATCTTATACCTGCAAAAAGAAGCTTTACCTCCACTGTGCTTTCAGTAATTCCAAAGGCTTCATAGCCAAGCTTTATAACAGGTATTGCACTTCCCCATAAGGCTGTTGCAATTGCGGCAAGTATAAGTATATTTAAAGGTTTTGTAAAAAAATTATTTTTCATTATTTTTTCTCCTTTAGCTCATCTGTTATATAATCTGCATACAATTTAACAATATCTATATCGGTATAAGTATAAATCATTCTGCTTCCTACAACATCTTCAATTTCATTAAACACAATTTTTCCGTTGTTAAATACAAAATCTATTCCGACAAAATCAAAATCAAAAATATTTATTATATTATTTATAATTTTAATTTCATCATCACTTAAATTATATACCTGCGCTCTTCCACCAAGGCAAAAATTACTTCTGAAATCATTATCAGATTGTCTAAGCATAGCAATTATTATTTTTTTTCCAATAACATAAACCCTAACATCTTTTCCGGCATCAGATGCAGCAGACTGCACAACATAATTATTATTTTCATAAAGATAAAGCTTGGATAAAAGCTCATCTCTCGTGGCACACATAATCACCCTGTCGCCTCCATGGCTGTTTTTTGGCTTAATGACAACAGGAAAATTATTAACATCATCAATATTGTAATAAGTCTGCATAATTTCAATACCCTTATTGCTTACATACTTATAGCACAAAGCCTTATCATTTGTAATATATGATACTTTATAATTATTAAAACATCTTACTCCCATTTGCTCAATTTTTTTTGTAAGCTTAGGATTAATTGTTCTGACTATGGCAAAATCGGGATGATTATTATAATCAATATCACTGTCATATACAAGCTCGAGTTTTATTTTTCTTTTTTCAAATTCATCAATATACCATTTTATATAGCTTTCATTTCTAAAAGCATCTTCTTTGCTGTAAACAATTATTCCATACATTTTTCTATATACTCCGCTATTTTATCGGCTACATTTATACCTGTGCAGTCAAATATATTTTTAAAATGAGCATTTGAGTTTACCTCACAAAACACAGGTCCGTTTTTTCCAAAAAGAATATCCACACCGCCAAAATCAAGCTTTAGCTCCCGGCATACCCGTTTAGCCATATTTATTTCCTCAGCAGTCGGCTCATATTTTTTCATTGAACCGCCGTTTGTAATATTAGCTCTGAAATCCTTATCATTATATCTCATCATAGATGCAACGGCACAATCACCAACCATATTTATTCTAATATCTTTTCCGCAGCTTTCTTTTATAAATTCCTGAAATATAACAGGCTCATTTGTGTTTTTGAGAATATTTAAAACATCAGCTTTTGTGTTTGCCAGATAAACCTGCTGACCAAAAGAACCGCAGCATTCTTTTATAACAATAGGATAATCAATATCAATATTATCTATAAAATCAAATTTACAATATCCTATATTTCTGTAGGTCATTGGTGCTACAACTGTTTTTGGCATAGCTATCTTGTCTTTAAGATGCAAATATGTAAGAGCTTTATTATCACAAATTTCTATTGAATTTGCACTGTTAAAAAGCCTTATCCCCTGTGCTTCAAGCTGTTTTGCAAGTATAATATCCTTATCCCAGAAAAGCACAAAATCAGGCTTTAATTTTAAATTTCCGTTTAAAATTTCAGTATTTGAATAAACTCTTAATGTATGTCCTCTGTCATTAAAAGCCTTTTCAAACCGGCTATATATTTCATTAAATTTTGAATTGTTTAAAAAACCGTTTACAACAAGATACCCTTTCATAGCATTCACCTCAATAAAATACATAATAACAAAATACAAATATTTTATCAAGATAAAGAGTATATTTATTGACAATTTTTTTTAAAGATATATAATTAAATTATAAATAAATTATGAAAGATGGTGTTTTTATGAATAAAAATTTATCAAGATTTATGTGCGGTATTCTCGCCGCATCAGTCACACTTGTTTCAATGCCGTTTGTGCAGATATATGCTGATGACGGTGAAGTTAAAACCGACAGCCAGGGCAGAATTGTTAATTCTCAGAGAAACAGCTTTGATTTTATAAAAGAAAATATGCCTGATGAGCCTGAGCTGAGATTTAAGGGGAATACTGTTGATGAATATGAGATTTGGCAAAGCTCCACAAAGGAAAAGCTTAAAAGTGTTATGGGAATTACTGACCTTACAAAGGCAAATTCAGAGCCTAAGCTTCTTGAACAAAAGGTATGTAACGGCTACACAAGATATAAATATGAAATAAACACAACATCAAATTTATATATGCCATATTATGTATTAAGTCCTGTTCACCCAAACGGAAAAGCAGTTATTGCTATACATGGTCATGGAAGCGACGGCAAAGAAGGACTTGTGGGAAACGAAACCGAAGCATACAAAAACAATGTTGAAAACAAATATCACTATTCTTATGCTCTTGATATGGCAGAAAAAGGATATACTGTTTATGTTCCCGACCTTTTAGGTGCCGGAGAAAGAACTCTTGGAATATATAAGGACACAACCGCTGAATGTAACGATATTAACAATGCTCTGACAAGTCTTGGCTACAGTTTGCAGGGAATTATACTTTTTGAAAATATGCTTCTTACAGACTATATTTCAACTCTTAATTACAGTGAAATAGACTGTATAGGCTTTTCAGGAGGCGGTCAGAGTGCATTATGGCTTGCAGTAATGAGCAGTAAAATTGACAAAACCGTTGTAAGCGGTTTTCTCCACAGCTATGCTGACACTCTTATTTACAATAACCGCTGTGGCTGTAACTTTATTCCTAATATGTGGAAATATGTAGATATGGGGGATATTGCTGCCCTTGCTGCTGATAAGGAAATATATTTTGAAACAGGCGACAAGGATAGTCTTAACGGTGACAGAGGCCTTGATGGTGTTTATGAACAGATTGAAATAGCAAATAAATGTTTCAGACTTTTTGATAAGGAAGTTCAGATGAATGTTTGTGACGGCGGCCATCAATGGTATGGAAGCTGGCTTGATAAGTTTTGATAGCTCTAAGCAATAGTAAACAGTGCCTTTTCTTGTTGTATTTTAAACAGTTGTATGGTATAATGAAAACAATGAATTTTACAGATATAACAAAGAGAGGTGCATATAATGTCAAATTTTAAAAATAAAAAATTTACATCTTCAGATATATTAATAGGATTATTCCTTACTATAGTTATAGCAATAATCCCATTAGTATGTAAATACACTTTAGTTGCTATAAGAAGTGATGAAATCAACGCCATAAGAACAGGCACCGGCTATAATGATATATTTTCAAATACTAAATCAGTTCTGCTTATGTGTATGGCTGTTGTGACTGCACTGTTTCTTATTTTTGATATATTCAGCAATGACGGATTAAAGCTTGATATAAAAGCACCTTATGTTGTTCTTGCCGGAGCATATATTGTGCTTGCAATTTTATCAGCTGTATTTTCAAGCTATAAAAGCGTTGCATTTTTAGGTGCAACAGAAAGATACGAGGGTTTATTTATATGGATATGCTATATAATATTTTTTATAGCAGCATCGGCATATGCAACCACTGAAAAAAGAGCAAAGCTTCTTATAAGCGGTTTTCTTCTTTCAGGTTTTTTGCTTGGTATTATAGGTCTTTTGCAGTTTATGAAGGTGCCTGTATTTAACACTGAATTTGTAAGCAAGCTTGTAATGGGCAGCAGCTACAAGGGCACTTTGTTACAAATTAAATATGAGTCAGTATTTGCAACACTCTATAATCCAAACTGTGCGGGAATATATTTTGGTATGATGTCATCGCTTTTTGTAATATTATCAATATTTCTGCCTGTTAAAAGCAAGCTTAAATATGCTTCAATTGTCATTGCAGTACTTTGTCTTATTTCTACAGCGGGTACAAGCTCTGTAGGCGGCTTTTTAGGTCTTGTTTGCGGTGTGGGATTTTCAGTTATAATTGCTGTATGCTATTTTATATTTAAGAAAAAAAGCAAGGCTGCTGCAATTGTGTCAGTTGTTTCACTTATAGCAATAATAATTGCCGGAACTATGTTTATAAATTCTGATGCAGAAACTGCACAGAAAATAAGAATTATAGCAAATGCTGTTTCATCAAGGGAAGCTCTTAATTATTCAAATAATTTCTATAAAGATGTAAATATTAATGGTAATAATGGTAATGTAATAACATCAAACGGTGTTTATACAATTGTTTCTGATAAAGAAAACACCGTACTTTTACACGATAATACAGAAATGACACCTGCAAGCACAAATTCTGCATCTGAATATGGCGGCATCGTAAAGCACTATAATGATGAAGATATGAGCTGGGATTTATATTTATATGAAGACAGCAGCAATTTATATCACTTAACACTTATTTCAACAGATTCAAAGGGAAACGAGAAATATTTTATGTTCGGTGATATTGACGGAGAATTAAAGTTCCTTGACAAATTTTTTACCCCTGTTGACCTTAATGAAGAAGTTTCAAGCTATGGCTTTAAGGGCATTGAAAGACTTGGTTCAAACAGAGGTTATATATGGTCAAGAAGTATACCTCTGCTTTTTAATAACATTATTATAGGCTCAGGTCCTGATTGCTTTGAATTTGAATTTCCTCAGTATGATGTTAAGAGCAAGCTTATATATCTTAATGACCCTTATGTTATTATTGACAAGCCTCATAATATGTATTTACAATTTGGCATAAATACAGGCGTGCTTTCACTTTTTGTTATGCTTGCGCTTTTTGCACTATATGCAGGACAGACTATAAAATCCATATTTAACAGTAATAACAATTTTATAACAGCATTAAAGCTGGGTATACTTGCAGGTGTGACAGCTTATCTTGCAGCAGGTCTTACAACAGACAGTGTTGTATCGGTTGCTCCTGTTTTCTGGGTGCTTATTGGTATGGGATTTGGTGTAAATATGATTGGCAAAAAAATTTTAACCAAAGAAGAACGTCAGATTGAAAAAATGAGAAAAAAGATAAAACAGTGAGGAATTATTATGATGAATTTATCAGCTATGGCAGGAGATAATAAGAAAAAATTATTTCTCTATTTAATGCTTGATATAATATGTATAAATTTTTCCATAATTGCAGCTATATGCCTTTGGTATGGCGGTACTATCCCGGGACTTCCGGGAAATTCGGCAGTTAATATCAACGAAATCGTATGGCAATGGTTTATTTATGCAAGTCTTTTTACTACTCCTGTTTGTGTAATTGTATACGGCTTGTTTAAGTTTTATTCTAATCTTTGGAAATATGCCGTAATTGATGATGTATACAAAATTGTAATAGCTGATACAATTATATTTTTATGGCTTTTTTTAGCTGATAAATATTTTATATCAAAAACAGTGGAATATCCTCTGCCAAAAAGAATGCTGCTTGTAGCTTGGATATTGGATATAATATTATTTATGCTTTCACGTTCAGGCTATCATTTTATAAAAAAGTTTTTTATACAATTTTCTCGTATACTGGATAAAAAATCCGGCTCTAAGAGAGTGCTTATTGCAGGTGCAGGCTATGCAGGCTACAATGTTGTAAGAAGCATTATAACCAATCAAAAAGGATATGAAAACAGAACTGCCGTAATTGTGGTTGATGATGACTCACTTAAAAACAATACTAATATAATGGGTGTAAGGGTCACTCATAATATGGATAATATTCCAAGGCTTGCTAAGGAATATGAAATTGATGAAATTGTAGTTGCAGTTCCATCTGCAAACAATGTGCAGATTAAAAGAATTATGGACTGCTGCACACAGACAAACTGTTCTTTAAAAATGATTCCTCCTATGAGTGATATTTCATCAGGAGGCTATCAAGTGTTAAGAGATGTAAATATAGCAGACCTCCTTTTCAGAGATGAAGTTCAGCTTGATATAAACAGCATTTCAGGCTATATTCAAAATAAAGTTGTAATTGTAACGGGAGGCGGAGGCTCTATAGGCTCTGAGCTTTGCCGTCAAATTTCAAAATTTTATCCTAAAATGCTTATTATTTTTGATATTTATGAAAATAATGCTTATGAATTATATAACGAATTAAAGAATAAATACGGGGATAAGCTTAATATAATAGTTCGTATAGGCAGTATAAGAGATATGAATTGTCTTGAAAGAGTATTTCAGGATTACAGACCTGATGTTGTTTTCCATGCAGCAGCTCATAAACACGTTCCCCTTATGGAATATGTTCCCGGTGAGGCAGTTAAAAACAATATTTTCGGTACTCTCAATGTGGCTCTCTGTGCTGACAGATTTAAGTGCGACAGATTTGTGCTGCTTTCAACAGACAAAGCAGTAAATCCAACAAATATTATGGGAGCAACAAAAAGAATAACAGAGCTTATTATTCAACATTTTGCTTCAAAAAGTAAAACTAAATATGTTGCTGTACGTTTTGGCAACGTTCTTGGCAGCAACGGAAGTGTTATTCCTCTTTTTCAAAAACAAATTAAATCTGGAGGTCCTGTAACAGTGACTCACCCTGATATAACAAGATTTTTTATGACTATTCCGGAAGCAAGCCGACTTGTTCTTCAGGCAGCTGCTCTTGGAGAAAGCGGAAAAATATTTGTGCTGGATATGGGAGAGCCTGTTAAAATTGATACTCTTGCAAGAAACCTTATTAAGCTTTCAGGTTATATTCCCGATAAAGATATTAAGATTGAATACACAGGATTAAGACCCGGAGAAAAGCTTTATGAGGAGCTTATAATGAGTGAAGAAAAAGAAAATATGAAAAAGGCTTTTGGTGATAAGATATTTGTTACTGAACCTTTTCCTATTAATTATGAGGAATTTGAATTAAAGCTTAATAAGCTTAAAGATGCAGCCTTTAAAAATCCAAATAAGGTTCCTTCAATTATTAAAGAAATACTGCCTAATTTCAAATCTGATGGAGAGAATTAATATGTATAAAAAAATTAAACGATTTTTTGATATTGTATTAAGCCTTTTTGCAATAATAATATTCAGCTGGCTTTTTATAATTCTGGCTGTAATTATAAAATCCGAAGATGGAGGAAACATTATTTTTAAGCAAAAAAGAATAGGCAAAAACAAAAGGGAGTTTTATATATTCAAATTCAGAACAATGAAAACCTCTACTCCGAAAGATATTCCTACCCATCTTCTTGAAAATCCCGAAAGCTATATAACAAATATAGGAAGATTTTTGAGAAAATCAAGTCTTGATGAGCTGCCTCAGCTGTTTAATATCCTCTTTGGAGATATGAGCATTGTAGGTCCAAGACCTGCTCTTTGGAATCAATATGATTTAATAGCAGAAAGGGATAAAAACGGCTCTAATTCAATTACTCCCGGTCTTACAGGCTGGGCACAGGTAAACGGCAGAGATGAACTGCCTATTGAAATAAAAGCAGCCTATGACGGAGAATATTTTAAAAAAATGAGCCTTTTATTTGATATAAAAATTATATTGATGACGGCTTTTTCAGTATTCAAAGCAGATGGTGTTGTGGAGGGCAGACATGAAGATAATAATAACAGGAAAAACAGGCTACATAAGTAATAATTTAAGCAGGTTTTTAAACTCAAGGGGATATAATGCAGAAACAATATCAGTTAGAAATAGTATAAATTATGTTGATTTTAAAAATACTGATGTAGTTATTCACTGTGCTGCAATAGTGCACAAAAACGAAAGTGATTATAAAGACCGGTATGAAAATATAAATCACAGGCTTACAGTCGATATTGCAAAAAAAGCTAAATCACAAAATGTTAAGCATTTTATATTTATGAGTACAATGAGTGTTTACGGAAACAATGTAACTGAAATTACAAAAAATACTCCCCTATCTCCTGTTACGCTTTATGGAAAAACAAAGCTTATGGCTGAAACAGATTTACAAAAATTAAGTGATGAAAATTTTAATGTCACAATTATAAGACCTCCTATGGTATATGGCAAGGACTGTCCGGGTAATTACAAAAAGCTTAGCAGGCTTGCTAAAAATTTGCCTGTTTTCCCATATACAAATAACAAAAAAAGTTTAATATATATTGACAATCTTTCATATATTGTTGAAAACATTATAATAAACAAAACTAAAGGAATAATTCTTCCTATGGATAATAAATATGTTTCAACCTCTGATATAGCAAAGGCAGTTAATAAAAACATAAGGCTTTCAAAAGCTATGGGAGCTTTGCTTAAAATTTTTAATAATGTTGATATAGTAAAAAAAGCCTTTGGCACACTTTACTACTCTGAAGATTGTGTAACAAAAGCTGATTATATTGAATTTGAAAAGGCTATAGAATTGACGGAGAAATAATTCCTCATTCTACAGCCTTTTTTTATTAGGGATATTCGTACTCCGCTTTTCCTGCGTATTTCAGAGCTTTTGTTACGCAAAAGTGTCCCTTTAAACCCGAAATAAGTTGGGAGCCCATAGGATGCTTTGCAAAGCAAAGCTTATGAGTCTAAGAGTATCGGAAAGATGTCCGGCTGCCCCAGGCAAAACTACCTGAAAAGGCAGAGGACTTCTATATTTGGTTAAACTATTCAATATCCATTACAATAGGAAGAATCATAGGACTTCTCTTTGTTTTATGCCACAAATAATCTCTTAGGGCGTCTTTTATAAGGGTCTTAATATAAGACCATTCATTAATATTTCTTCTTTCGCACTTAGCAAGTGCATCATTAACAACTGCTCTTGCTTCATCCATAAGCTCCTCAGATTCTCTTACATAAACAAAGCCTCTTGAAATAATATCAGGGCCTGATAAAATTTCTCCGCTGTATTTATCCATAGCTACAACAACAATCATAAGACCATCCTGCGAAAGGTGACGTCTATCTCTTAAAACAATATTTCCAACATCTCCTACACCAAGACCATCTACAAAAACCTGACCGCTCTGCACTGCATCGGTAATATGCTTTGCACTTCTTTTATCAAGCTCAAGACAGTCACCATTTGCCATAACAAATACATTTTCTTTTTTCATACCAAGGCTTAACGCAAGCTGTTTATGGGTTTCAAGCATTTTGTATTCACCATGAACAGGCATAAAGAATTTTGGCTTTACAAGAGAATGAAGAATTTTACATTCCTCCTGTCTTGCGTGACCTGAAACGTGCACGTCCATAAGTCCGTCATAGACTACATCTGCACCTTTTTTGAAAAGCTCATTTATAACCTTTTGCACATTTTTTTCATTTCCGGGAATAGGAGAAGCACTTATAATAACCTTATCTCCGGGGCGAATTTCAATCTGTCTGTGCTCACTTACTGCTATTCTTGAAAGAGCAGCCATTGTTTCACCCTGTGAGCCTGTCATAATAATAACAAGCTGACGCTCCATATAATTTCTTGCTTCATTTATATCAATAAGTGTATTCTTTGGAAAATTAAGATAACCAAGGTCACAGGCTGTTTTAACAACATTAGTCATACTTCTGCCTATGACTGCAACCTTTCTGTTATGCTTAACTGCTGAATTTATAATCTGCTGTATTCTGTCTATATTTGATGAGAAAGTTGCTACCATAATTCTGTTATCCGGAGTTTCATCAAATATCTTATCTATAATAGGTCCAACTGAACGCTCACTCATAGTGTAGCCCGGTCTTTCGACATTAGTTGAATCACACATAAAAAGCAATACACCCTTTTTACCAAGCTCTGCAAATCTCTGAAGATTTATCATATCCCCCTGAATAGGAGTAAAATCAATTTTAAAGTCACCTGTATGAACTACAACACCTACAGGAGTAGTTATCGCAAGAGCCACCGAATCGGCAATACTGTGAGTTGAACGTATAAATTCAACCTTAAAATTTTGTCCGATAGTGATTATATCCCCTGCATTTACATTAATTCTTTCAACACTATTTAATATATTATGTTCTTTTAGCTTTGCCTCAATAAGACCAATGGTCAATCTGGTGCCATAAACAGGAACATTAATTTCTTTCAAAAAATAAGGCAGGGAGCCAATATGATCCTCATGTCCGTGGGTAATGACAACACCCTTTATTTTTTCCTTGTTTTTTACAAGATAGGAAAAATCAGGTATTACAAGGTCAATACCAAGCATATCGTCTTCAGGAAATGCTACGCCGCAATCCACAATAAGTATCTCGTCCTCATACTCAAATGCCGTAATATTTTTTCCCACCTCATGCAAACCACCAATAGGAATAACCTTTAATTTGCTGGTTTTGTCAGGAACTAATCTTTTCAATTTTTTATTGTTATACAAAAAATCGCACCTCCAATAATTAATATGTATCCGTAAATTTTATTTATAAATTTGTTTCCACAACAATAAAACCTTTATATAAGGTTTTTGCTGTAATGTTAATTAAATGATATTTCATAATCAGCATCATCATTTTGAAGCAGAATAATTACTTTATTATATTCTGCATCATCATCTACAGGCTCATAAGTACACTCGTTTTCGCTGACTTCAATTTCTTTGAAAAGAAAAGCTTCAGGCTCATCATTATCATAGTCTTCAGCCTTTACAAGAAGAAGATACCTTATTTTATCAACATCAATTCCGTCCACTACAAAAAAATCTATTTCACTGCCATCATCATTTATCATAGTAACAGTTTCATAAACTTCTTCCTGATCATCAAAAAAATCAATATCATCAATATTTAACTTTTCATCACTCATTATAATGTTCTCCTTAAATTTTTGATTTAGAGTCAAGATAGCCTTGCAGAATAAATACTGCCGCCATTTTGTCAATAACCTTTTTTCTCCTTGCCCTTGACAAATCAGCCTCCAAAAGACTTCTTTCCGCTCCTAATGTTGAGAGCCTTTCGTCCCATAACTCAACCCTGAGCTTTAACTCCTTTTCAAGGCGTTTTTTAAACCGCTCTGTTTTCTCCACACGTTCCCCCAGTGTATTGTTCATATTTTTAGGATAACCAAGCACAATATAATCCACTTGATATTCCTGACAAATAGCTTTTATTCTTTCTATACTCTTTTTTAAATTATTCTCTTCCTCACGTCTTACAATTTCAATTCCCTGTGCAGTCCAGCCAAAAGGGTCGCTAACTGCAACACCTATGGTCTTTTGACCAAAATCCAATCCAAGTATACGCATAGTATCCCCTAAATTAAAGATTATTATTAAGATAATAGGTTACGATTTCCTCTAATAATTCATCAGTTTCAATACGTGAAATCTTTTTTCTTGCATCTTTATAGCCTGTGATATAGGTAGGGTCGCCTGAAATAATATAGCCTACAAACTGATTAACAGGGTTATATCCTTTTTCAAGCATAGCTTCATAAGCTTCAGCTACAACCTTGTTTATAGTTCCCTTATTCTCAGCAGACTTGTCACTGATTTTAACGTCTTTTAAAGCATCTTTTAAATTATTAAGCTTCTGAGTTTCAAACAAATTATTATTCATATTAAACACCTCACATATACATATTATAAAAGCTATGTCCGTACAATACATTCATTAATATAATACTACATTTTTAACAATAATGCAAATTAATTTTATATTACAATTGCGACATTTTTTAGTGATTTTTACCAAAAATCAGCAATTTTTATTTTAGTAATAAATAATTAAAAGGCTTCAGCATAAGCCAAAGCCCTTAACATTTTTATATACTGTTTTATCAGAACTGGTCTGCACCCTGTAAAGCTGCAAAATTCTTTTCGCCTGTTCTAACCTTTACTACTTCATCAACACCATAAACGAAAATCTTGCCATCACCGATGTTGCCGGTGTAAAGAGCCTTTTTAGCAGCTTCAATAACCTTGCTTACAGGCACTGCAGCCACAACAACTTCAACCTTGATCTTAGGAAGAAGATTAGCCTCAACCTCAACACCACGATAGAACTTAGTCTGACCCTTCTGAACACCGCAGCCCATAACATTAACAACTGTCATACCTGTAATGCCAATCTGTTCAAGCTCATGCTTGAGAAGGTCAAATCTATCCATTTTACATATAATTTCAACCTTGTTCATCTTAACATCATCTGCCGGAGCTGCTGTATCGGTAATTACCTGAACAGGTACTGCAACATCAGATGAAACTTCATTGCTTGCAGCAGCTTCCTTTAGCTTAGTAGCAGCCACAAATGTTGAACCGTTTACTGTAGGCATAAAGTCTGCATAAGAACCTGAAGCTAAACCATGCTCAAGAACATCAAGGCCAACGATTTCTTCTTCCTTAGTAACTCTAAGACCTACTGTATGCTTAATAGCTAAGAATACAACTGCCATTACAACGCCTACAAACACAAGAGTTGCAGCAACACCAACAATCTGAACTACAGTTCTGTCAATGCTTCCTGTTGTAAACAAGCCGCCTTCTCTGCCAAAAAGACCTACACAAATTGTACCAAACAGACCACATACACCATGAACACCAACTGCACCAACAGGGTCATCAACATGGAGTACCTTATCAATAAATTCAATAGCAACTACTACAACTACACCGGCAATTAATCCAACAATTGCAGCTGCCCAAGGATCAAGTGCAGAACAGCCTGCTGTAATAGCAACAAGACCTGCAAGGGTGCCGTTTAATGTCATAGATATATCAGGCTTTCCATATCTTACCCAAGTAAATACCATAGTGGCAAATGTTGAAGTACAAGCTGCAATATTAGTAGTCATAAATACGTTAGCTACATCAAGTGCCTGTTCATTGGAAGATAAACCATAGCTTGATGCAGGGTTAAAACCGAACCAACCCATCCAGAGAATGAACACACCTAAAGCACCAAGAGTTAAACTATGACCCGGAATAGCCTTGCTCTTACCGTTTTTATCGTACTTATCAATACGAGGTCCAAGAATTAAGGCACCCACAAAGGCTGAAATACCGCCTGTCATATGTACTAATGTAGAGCCTGCATAATCTGTAAAGCCGGTCCATTCACCAAAAGTGAATGTTGATAACCAACCGCCGCCCCAAGTCCAGTGAGCTTCAATCGGATAAATAAAGGCACTGATTACTGCTGAATAAATTAAGTAAGAAATAAACTTAGTTCTTTCTGCCATAGCACCTGATACTATAGTAGCAGCTGTGGCACAGAACACTGTGTTAAACATAAAGTGTACCCAGAAAGGAACTGTACCTGTATCATATTCTCCAGCAGAGAAGAAATCGATAGAACCAAAAAATCCGCCTTCACTGCCGCCAAACATAAGACCATAACCAATGATCCAAAAGAAAATTGAACCAAGAACAAAGTCCATAAGGTTCTTCATAATAATGTTACCTGCATTTTTAGCTCTGGTGAAACCTGTTTCAACCATTGCAAAACCTGCCTGCATCCAAAATACTAATACAGCACCAAGTATGAGCCATATTGTGTCAAAAAAATTGTAGTCCATAATGACCCCTCCTATTATAAAAATAAAATAAATAAAAAAATGGCGTCAGATACATTTAAAATATCTAACGCCTTCGTTATGTGATGATTATAGTACTATCTTCATAAAATTGCAAGCTTTTTTTTATAATTTTTTAAGTTTTATGCAATTTGAAAAATAATTTCCTGCAAAAACACCATATTTCTATTAATATTTCATAAATAATTATAACTAATAATATTATGCTTAAAAAAGATAATATTTTCATAATTAAAATATATGTGTCAGCTCTTGATAATATTCTTAATTTGTGCTTTTTCATTATATTATGCGGATAAAATTTCAAAAACCCTATTCATTGATTAAAAACATTGGTTTTATCTGAAAAACTGCCCTTTTTAATAATACTTTTATATTTATATGGTATATTTTATCTTGACTATGCCCTAAAATCAAGTTATAATGAATTATACTATTTATAGAATTTCAAAATTTGTACTATATGAATTTGGAGGGATTGTTATGATTATATCTTCCGATATGTCAAAAGCAGAACTTTCAGCCTGCCGAGCTCAGCTGCAATCTGAATATGACAGACTTAAAAATTGCAATATGCAGCTTAATATGTCAAGAGGTAATCCTTCAGCAGAACAGCTTGACTTATCCAATGGTATACTTACTGTTCCTATGGATAATTATGTTACAGCAGAGGGTGTTGATGTTAGAAATTATGGTATCCTCGATGGTATAAAAGAAGCTAAAATTTTATTTTCACAGCTTTTAAATATAAAAGAGGATAATATTATTATAGGAGGAAACTCCTCATTAAATCTCATATATGATGCTTTTGCAAGATTATATATTTTCGGCAAACTTGGTTCCGCTCCATGGGGCAAGCTTGATAAAGCAAAGATTATATGCCCTGTTCCGGGATATGACAGACATTTTACAATATGTGAGGAATTTGGTTTTGAAATGATAAGTGTTCCTCTTACAGAAGATGGTCTTGATATGGACTCTATTGAAAAGCTTGTTGCTGAAGATGAAAGCATTAAGGGTATAATATGTGTGCCTTTATATTCTAATCCAACAGGTGTTTGCTATAGCGATGAAACAGTTGAAAGACTTGCTAAAATGAAAACTGCTGCTAAAGATTTCACAATATTTTGGGATAATGCTTATGCTATCCATCATATTTATAAAGAACGCAAGCTTGCAAATATTTTTGAATATGCTTATAAATACGGAACTGAGGACAGAATTTTGTATTTCTTTTCTACTTCAAAAGTTGTTTTTCCGGGCTCCGGTGTTGCAATTGTAGCAAGCGGTGACAAATATATAGAAGAAATTAAAAAGCATTTTGGAAAACAGACCATTGGCTATAACAAAATCAATCAGCTCAGAACCTGTAATTTTTTTAAAAATGCCGATGGAATGAGAGAACATATGAAAAAGCTGGGTGCTATATTAAAATCTAAGTTTGACCTTGTGTTTAATATGCTCGAAAATGAATTTGGAAACAGTGATATATTAAAGTGGTCTAAGCCTGACGGCGGATATTTTATAACAGTATACACCCTTGACGGCTGTGCAAAGAAAACAGTAAAACTTGCTGCCGAATGCGGACTTATTCTTACTCCTGCAGGTGCCTGCTTCCCTTACAGAAAAGACCCTCATGACAACACCATAAGAGTAGCTCCGTCATATCCTGATATCGGAGCACTGAAAAATGCAACAGAGGTATTTTGCGTATGTGTTAAACTTGCAACAGTAAAAAAATTATTAGAAAAATAATTACTTCAAAGGAGAAAACCAATGGCTAAATTTAATGAAAACTACTTAAACGTAAAGGATAGCTACCTTTTTTCAGAAATTGCTAAAAGAGTAAATAAATTTACTGCTAAAAATCCTGACAACAAAGTTATAAGACTTGGTATAGGCGATGTTACACTTCCACTTAGTCCAAAGGTTATAGACAGCTTACATTCAGCAGTTGATGAAATGAGCAGGGCTGAAACATTTAAGGGCTATGGTCCTGAACAGGGCTATGACTTTCTCAGAAATGCTATTAAGGAATATTATGGAAGAAACGGTGTTGAAGTTGAAGCTGATGAAATTTTTGTATCTGACGGTGCAAAGAGTGATACAGGTAATATAACAGATATGTTTGCTGTAGACAATGTTGTGCTTGTTCCTGACCCTGTTTATCCTGTTTATGTTGATACAAATACTATGAACGGCAGAAAAATTATTTATATGGATTCTACTCCTGAAAATAATTTCCTTGCTATGCCTGATAAAGATGTTCATGCTGATATTATTTATCTTTGCTCCCCTAATAATCCGACAGGTGCAGCTTATAACAAAGAACAGCTAAAGCAGTGGGTTGATTATGCTCTTGAAAATGATGCTGTTATTCTTTTCGACTCAGCTTATGAATGTTTCATTACTGATCCTGAGCTTCCAAGAAGTATTTTTGCTGTAGATGGTGCTAAAAAATGTGCTGTTGAATTTTGTTCACTTTCTAAGACAGCAGGCTTTACAGGTACAAGGTGCGGCTACACTGTAGTTCCAAAGGCTATTGAATCAAAGGCATCTGACGGTACTGTTATGAACCTTAACAAAATGTGGAACAGAAGACAGACAACTAAATTTAACGGTGTTCCTTATATTGTTCAAAAGGGTGCTGCAGCAGTATTTAGTCCGGAAGGTATGAAAGAAGCACAGGCTATGATTGCCGCCTACAGAAAAAATGCCAAGATTATTTCTGATACTATGGACGAGCTTGGCGTTAAATATTTTGGCGGAAAGAACTCTCCATATATTTGGTTTGAGTGTCCTTTTGGTATGTATAGCTGGGATTTCTTTGACAAGATGCTTAATGAAATTCAGGTTGTTGGCACTCCGGGTGCAGGCTTTGGTAAAAATGGTGATAACTATTTCAGACTTACTTCATTTAATAACGAAGCTAACACAAAAGAAGCTATGGAAAGATTTAAGACATTATTTAAGTAAGTTTTTATGGGACATCTTTTGGTGTCCCTTTTGTTTTGAAAGGAATAAAAATGTATAACTACAAAATAATTATTCAATATGAAGGCACAAGATACAATGGCTGGCAAAAAAATGCCAATGCTGAAAATACAATACAGGACCTGCTTGAAAAAACAATAGAAGAAATTGTTGATGAAAAAGTTGATGTAAATGGTTCGGGCAGAACAGATGCAGGGGTTCACGCTTTGGGTCAGACAGCAAATTTTAAGACAAATAAAAAATTTGACGCTAAATTTCTTATGGATAATATAAATTTAAAACTGCCTGCTGATATTAAAATTTTAAGCTGTGAAAAAGCAGACGAAAGATTTCACGCAAGACTTAATGCAAAGGGCAAGGTATATAAGTATACAATTGACGTAAGTAAAAAGCCTGATGTCTTTACAAGAAGAACAATTCAGCACTACCCTTATGTTCTTGATTTTTATGAAATGGAAAGAGCAATAAGGCATCTTACAGGTGAACACGATTTTAAAAGCTTCTGCTCTAACAAAAGGATAAAAAAATCCACTGTAAGAACAATTTATTCAATTGATATTGTCAAAAAGGGCACTGAAATTTCAATTATATATAAAGGCAATGGCTTTTTACACAATATGGTCAGAATACTTACCGGCACTCTTCTTGATGTTGGCACAGGCAAAATCAAAGCTAAAGATATAGATAAAATTATAGAAGCTAAAGACAGAGCTAAGGCAGGAGCTACTATGCCTCCAAGGGGCTTATGTCTTGTTGAAGTTAAATATCTGTAATAAAAAAGAACTTTTTTCTTTTTTATTTACCACTAAGCTTTTTGTCTTTCAGCACAGAATTTACAACTGCTTTAGTAACAGCAGAAGTAAACCCACATTCATCAAGAGTAGTCACACCTTCAATAGTTGTTCCCCCCGGTGAACATACCATATCTGTAAGCTCTACAGGGTGTATACCGCTTTTAATCACCATTTCTGCTGAACCTGCAACTGCTGATGCGGCAATTTTAACTGCTTGTTTTTTATTCATACCCATTTTTACTGCACCTCTTGCAAGAGCATCAATAAACATATAAACATATGCAGGTGAGCAGCCTGCAATAGCAGAAAATACTGCAAACTGAGACTCTGCCACCTCAACTGCCATACCAATTGAATTAAACAAATCAGCTATATATTCAAGATTTTCTGCTGATGCTTTTTCATTTTTACAGACAGCAGTAGTTGAAAGCATAATTTGAGCATTTATATTAGGCATAATTCTTATAACAGGAAATTCATATCCAAGCATATTACAAATACTTTCAGCAGTAAGTCCTGCTGCCATTGAAACTATAAGCTTATTTTTATATTTTAAGCTGTTTTTTATTTCAGAAATAACATCAGAAAACATAATTGGCTTAACTGCTAAAAATATAATATCACTGTCATTAATAAATTCTGAATAATCAGTGTATCCATTTATTCCAAGCTCTGATTTCATAGCTTCAAGAGCCTTTGTATTTTTTCTGATTACATTAATATCATCAGCATTTACCTTATTGCTGTTTATAAAACCTCTTATAATTGCACCGCCCATATTGCCGGCACCTATAAAACCTAATTTCATAGCTCTGCCTCCTTTTATTATCAGCTTAAAGACAGCATTGCTGCTAATGCCTTTTTAGCATCTTCAGCAGTTTTGCTGTCAACAACAACCTGTTTTTCAAAATTACCCTTTAAAATATCCTCAAGTGTTTCTGTCAGATTTTCAACAGTAGTTTTATTCATATTTGTACATACTGAAGAAGTGTCAAGAATATACACACTCTTATCCTTATTCATTTCCTTAACTCTTGAAACAAGGTTAGCTTCTGTGCCTATAATCCATTCTGTGCCTGATTCAGCATTTTTAACCTGATTTATAAGATATTCTGTAGAGCCTTTTCCATCAGCCATTGATGCAATTTCAAACCGGCACTCGGGATGTACAATAATTTTTGCTTTAGGCTTAGCCTTTCTTGCCTCCTCAATATGCTTTGTCGTAATTTTATGATGAACATGACACCAGCCTTTCCAAAGAATAATCTTAACGTCCTTTTTGTCACAATTATATGTAAGCTTTTCTGTCAATGGGTCATATTCAGCCATATTTTCAAGAGGTATACCAAGGTCATAAGCAGTATTTCTGCCTAAATTTTGGTCAGGCAGGAATAATATTTTATCCTTAAAGCCCAGTCCCCACTTAACAATCTTTGGTGCATTTCCCGATGTTACGGTTGTACCCTCGTGCTTACCGCAAAAAGCCTTTACATCGGCAGTTGAATTAATATATGTAATAGGCACAATTGAATTTCCTAATTCCTTTGTGATTATTCCCCAAGCCTTTTCTGCCTGTTCTATTTTAGCCATATTAGCCATAGGGCAGCCTGCTTCAGTATCAGGCTGAAGAACCTTCTGCCGGTCTTCTGTAAGAATATCAGCAGTTTCACTCATAAAATAAACACCGCAGAACACAACATATTTGGCTTTTTTATTTTGCTCTGCAAACTGTGCAAGCTTTAATGAATCCCCTACAAAATCAGCTATTTTAACAATTTCATCTCTTTGATAATGATGAGCAAGTATTAATAAATCCTCTCCCAACTGATTTTTAATTTCCTTAATTCTTTCTATACTCATGGTTTAAAAACCTCCTTACTGTTAAAGCTTATATCAAGAGGTTTAACTCCGTTTGTTACACCCCCTGAAGATATATAATTTACACCACAGCCTTTAAATCCGGCAATATTATCAAGACTTATACCTCCTGATGCCTCAGTTATAATATGCTCAGGCACCAGCTTTACAAGCTCCTTTATTTCATCAGGAGTTCTGTTGTCAAACATAATAACATCAGCTCCGGCATTTACTGCCTCAATAACCTGTTCTTTTGATTCGGTTTCAACCTCAACCTTAATCATATGACCAAGCTTAGATTTTACAAGGCTTACAGCATTAGTAATTCCCCCTGCAAAAGCAATATGATTATCCTTTAGCATAACTCCGTCATAAAGAGCATATCTGTGGTTATATGCACCTCCGCAAACAACTGCATATTTTTCAAAAAGTCTTAATCCCGGGTGGGTTTTTCTTGTATCTACAATTTTAATATTAGGGTCATCAAGAGCTTTAACAAGCTTATCTGCTGCTGTTGCGATACCGCTCATTAACTGCATAAGATTAAGGGTAACTCTTTCACAGGTTAAAAGAGTTGAAACTCTGCCCTCAACAATAGCAATATTTTCACCCTTTTTAACAGCATCACCATCTTTTTTTAAAAGAGTTATTTTATAGTCATCAGAAAAACAGGAATAAGTCCAGTCAATAATATCCGTACCACAGACTATGCCATCGTCCTTTGCCAGAAAACAGCCTGTGCCTTTAAAATCTTTTCCGAACACAAGGTCAGTAGATAAATCTCCTGTACCAACATCTTCTTTTAAAAAGGATTTTATTAAATCCAAAGCAAGTAATTTGTTCATAATATTTTCCCTTTCACAATATTTTTCAAATCTTAATTTAAGTATATCATAAATTTGGGAATATGTAACTACTTTTGTTAAAACACTTGTAAATTTGTTGATTTTGTTTTACAATAATAGTGAATAAGTGCAGGAGGTAAATATATTATGAAATCAATAGAAATGGCAAATGTTGTTTCCATGAATTTTATAAACGAAAATATATGTGATTTAAAAATAAGATGTCCGGAAATTGCAGCAGAGGCAAAAGCCGGTCAATTTGTTGAGGTTTATCCCGATAACGGAGTTAATCTTCTTGCAAGGCCAATAAGCATATGTGAAATTGACAATCTTCTTGGAACATTAAGACTTGTATTTCAAATTGTCGGAAAAGGTACAGAGCTGTTTTCAAAGCTTAAATACGGTGATAAAATAAGAGTTCTTGGACCTTGCGGAAACGGATATAACTTAAAAAACGGCAGGGCTGTTTTAGTTGGCGGCGGTATAGGCGTGCCTCCGCTCCTTGAAACCTGTAAAAAAATAAAGGGCGAAAAAATCGTTGTGCTTGGCTTTAGAAGCGGCAGTTATTTAACAGAAGAATTTGAAAAATATAATGCAAAATTATTTGTTGCTACTGATGACGGCTCTGTTGGCTTTAAAGGTAATGTAGTTGACCTTTTAAAGGCTCAGGACTTATCAGCAGAAGTTATATATTCCTGCGGACCTAAGATTATGCTTAAATTCTTATCCCAATGGGCAGAAGAAAAAGGTATTGAATGTCAGGTTTCAATGGAAGAAAGAATGGCTTGCGGCATAGGTGCCTGTGTAGGCTGTGCTATTAAAATTAAAGACGGTGACGACTGGACACATAAAAAGGTGTGCAAAGATGGTCCTGTGTTTGACAGCAAGGAGGTTATTTGGTAATGAATACAAAGGTGGATATTTGCGGTGTTTCCTTTAAAAACCCTGTTATGACTGCATCAGGCACTTTTGGAAGCGGGAGAGAATATTCTGAATTTGTAAATCTTTCAGAGCTTGGCGGTGTTGTTGTAAAAGGTGTTGCAGACAAGCCATGGAAGGGAAATCCTGCTCCAAGAATAGCTGAGGTTTATGGCGGTATGCTTAATTCTGTAGGCTTACAAAATCCGGGTGTAGATTATTTTATAGAAAATGATATTTCTTTTTTAAGGCAGTATGATACAAACATTATTGTAAATGTGTGCGGTCACTCTGTTGAGGAATATAAAAATGTTGTAAACAAGCTTAGAGGACAGGATATTGATATGCTTGAGCTTAATATATCATGCCCTAACGTAAGTGAGGGCGGTATGGCCTTTGGTACTGATCCAAAAATGGTTGAAAAAGTTGTTACAGAGGTTAAAAAGTGTGCCGACAAGCCTCTTATTGTTAAGCTTAGCCCTAATGTTACAAGCATTACAGATATTGCAAAGGCTGCCGTTAGCGGCGGTGCTGATGCTCTCAGCTTAATAAATACATTAAATGGTATGAAAATTGATATTTACAGACGTCAGCCTGTGCTTTTCAGAAAAACAGGTGGTATGAGCGGACCTGCCGTAAAGCCTGTTGCAGTAAGAATGGTATATGAAGTATGCAAGGCAGTTGATGTGCCCGTAATAGGTATGGGCGGTATTTCAAATGCAGAAGATGCAATCGAATTTATTATGGCAGGTGCATCAGGTGTATCTATAGGCACTGCAAATTTTATTAACCCAAAAGCAACTGTTGACACAATCAAAGGTATTGAGGAATATATGAAAAAATGCAATATAAATGATTTAAGTGAAATAAGAGGTATCATAGAATAAGGACACATCTAAAAATTAAAATGGAGGAAATTTTATGAAAAAAAATTTATTAGTACTTGCTGCTGCTTCAATTTTAGCTCTCACAAGCCTTGCAGGCTGTGGAAATAACGCTTCTGAGCAGGAGCCGACAACAGAAACTGCAACAGAATCTGCATCTTCAGGTTCAGGATATATGCTTAATATATCAGATGTATCAGAGCTTCTTGAAAAGGCAGAACAGTTAAAGGATTATATTAAAAACGGTGTTGACAGCGGAAAAATTCCACAGGAAAGATTAGATGAATACAACAATCTTACTGCAAGACTTAGTGAAATTATATCATCAGGCACTGCACCTGCCGATGAAGTAAATGAAATAAGAGAAACTCTTGCGGCTATGGCATCACAAGCTTCTGCCCCAAATGATTTAATTGATTATTTTGTAACTGATATTGAAGCCGAAAATAATACTGAAAAAACTGAATCAGAAAAAAAGGCTGAAGAAGCAAATGCAAAGCTTCCTACCGATGTTAAAAAGCTTATTGATGATTTTAACAATTTACAAAATGAAGCATCAAGAAATGTTGAAAAAGGAAGCCTTTCTATGGAAAAATACACCGATCTTCTTGAAAAAGGAATTGAAATTGCTCAGATTAAAGAAGAATTTGAAAAAGGCGGTGCTACTGATGAGCTTGTAAAAAGAGCCGATGAAATTAAGCCATATATTTATGATATAGCTAATGATATGAACTCTGATTTAAAGGATAATTTTAAATAAATTATTGATTGTCAATATATTACCAAACGCCAAAACCCCCTGCAAATGCAGGGGGTTATAAATTTCAAATTCAAATTAATTAGCCTTTGAGCTTTTAGCATAATCAACGGCTCTTGTTTCTCTGATGAGGTTAACCTTAATATTGCCGGGATATTCAAGTTCATTTTCAATCTTCTTAGCAATATCTCTTGCAAGTAATACCATCTTATCATCAGATACCTCTTCAGGTATTATCATAATTCGCAATTCACGTCCAGCCTGAATAGCGAAAGATTTTTCAACTCCATTAAACGAGTCTGCAATAGCTTCCAGGGATTGCAATCTCTTTATATAAGTTTCGAGAGTTTCACGTCTTGCACCGGGTCTTGCAGCAGAAATAGCATCAGCAGCCTGCACAAGCACTGCAATAATTGACTGGGGCTCAACATCTCCATGATGAGCTTCAACAGCATTGATAATAACAGCAGATTCTTTGTATTTCTTACACAATGAAACACCAAGTTCAATATGTGTACCCTCAATATCGTGATCAATAGATTTACCAATATCGTGTAAAAGACCGGCTCTTTTGGCAAGATTTACATCAACACCAAGTTCAGCAGCCATAATACCGCTTAATTCGGAAACCTCGATAGAATGTCTTAATACATTCTGTCCATAACTTGTTCTGAACTTCATCTTACCTAAAAGACGAATAAGTTCAGGGTGAAGCCCATGTACGCCTGTTTCGAAAGTAGCGGATTCGCCCTCCTCCTTAATAGCGGCCTCAACCTCTCTTTTAGCCTTTTCAACCATTTCCTCTATTCTGCCCGGATGAACACGGCCATCTAATATAAGCTTTTCAAGTGCTATTCTTGCAATTTCTCGCTTCATAGCGTCAAAGCCTGATAATATAACAGCTTCAGGTGTGTCATCGATAATAAAGTTAATGCCTGTTAATTGCTCTAAAGTTCTTATGTTTCTGCCTTCTCGACCGATAATTCTACCCTTCATATCATCATTTGGCAGATTTACAATTGACACAGTTGTTTCAGCAACATGGTCGGCAGCACAACGCTGAATAGCGGCTGCAATAATTTCTTTTGCTTTTTTGTCGGCTTCGGATTTAGCCTCAGCTTCCATTTCTTTAATCATAACAGCAGTTTCATGAGTAACATCATCTCTTACGGACTCAATAATATAATTCTTAGCCTGTTCAACAGTAAGTCCTGATATTCTCTCAAGCTCAGCAAGCTGTTTTTCCTTAAACTCAGATACTTCCTTTTTCTCTGTTTCCAAAGCTTCTAATTTTTTTGCAAGATTATCTTCTTTCTTTTCAAGAGCAGAAGCTTTTTTATCGAGAGAATCTTCCTTTTGAGTAAGTCTTTTTTCTGCACGCTGCAGTTCGTTTTTTCTTTCTTTACATTCCTTTTCAACATCGTTCTTAGTTTTAAGAGCTTCTTCCTTAGCTTCGATAAGGATTTCCTTTTTCTGAGCCTCGGCTTCTTTTTTAGCTTCAAGCTTAATGTTTTCAGCTTCTCTTTCAGCAGAACCTATTTCAGCTTCGGCAAACTTTTTTCTCAAAGTTTTACCTACTAATATACCAATAAAAAGAAAAATAAAGGCAGTCGGAACTATAGCGCATATTAAATATACTACGTTCAAGTTTAGACACCTCCTATTTAATTTTCAAAGAGCAGAGCAAAAGCCACACATAGTAAATGACTTTTACAAAAAATATTGAAAATTCTGCGTATTAATGCACCTTAACGCAAGAACTTCCTTAATTATTTTATTACTTTTTAATATAATTGTCAAGTACAATACCATCATTTAACCTAAAATTCAGCAATAAATTACAATTTATAACTATATTTTCCTTTTTTTAATGATGTAATAGTCAAATCTTGATGTAGATATAATCTTTAAAACAATCTGTTTGTCAAATCTGTTTTTAAGTCCCTCAACACTGTCTTTAAGCATTTTAATTACAGGGTCAGATGAAGATATTTCAACACAGTTGTATATTGTTGATGAAAATATATCAGCAACTTCATTAACTATTTTTTCACATATATAGTTTATGCTTTTAACATAGCCTGTACCATCACAGCAAGAACATTTATGTGTAATATATTTAGACAGTGGTTTGCGTTTTTTCTGTCTTGTAATCTGCATAAGTCCAAGCTCTGTCATACCTACAATATGGGTTTTTACTCTGTCAAGTGAAAGATATTTTTTAAGGGCATCATAAATCTGTGTATTTCCGTCTTTAATATTTATAAAATCAATTATAATCATACCTGATAAATTTCTAAGCCTTATCTGTCTTGCAGACTCCATTGCAGCCTCCTCATTTATTTTTATGAAATTTTTTTCATCTATAGCCTTTCCGCTGTTTACATCAATAACGGTCATAGCTTCAGTTTCATCTATAACAATATAGCCTCCGCTTTTAAGCCATATTTTTTTATGAAAAAGCTTTTCTATCTGGCTTTCAATCCCAAAATAATTAAAAATAGGTGATGAGCCCTTATAAATTTCAGCAGCATAATCAAGGGGAACATCCGCATTTATAATAACCTTGTCACAATCAGCAGTTATTAAATCTCTGACAGTTTTTGAAATTATATCTGCTTCTCTTTTTAAAAGATAAGGTGCTTTTACAAACTGTCCTTTTTCCATAATCTTAATAAGCTCCACTTTAAGAGCAGAAATTTCATTTTCTATTTCATCAATATCTGCATTTTCACAGTTTGTTCTGAGAATAATTCCTATATTATTATCTTTGTATTTTTCTCCCACATTTTTTAGTAATTCTCTTTTTTCACTGTCACAAATTTTCTTTGAAACTCCCACACCGCTATCGTTATAAATAACAACGGAATATTTCCCGTTAAGGCTTATTTTATCAGTTGCCACAGCACATTTTTCATTTACAGCTTCTTTTTCAATCTGAACAATAAGCTCTCTGCTGCATTTTAAATCATCTCTCTGCAAAAACACAGGTTTATCTCTGCCTATATTTACAAATGCTATACCGCTTGGCAATACCTTTTCTATTCTGCCCACGTATATATCTCCTACAGAAATTTCATCTTCTTTATCCTGATATATAAGCTCTGTCAAAACACCATCCTCTGTAAGAGCAGCTCTATAGTATTGTGAAAGGCAATCTACATATATTCTTTTCATAATGGCTTAAACTCACCCTTTTCTATAGTATAAAGCTCTTGTCTTTCAATATCGGTTTTATAAGGCAGATATTCCTCACCTATAATTTTATAAATATATTCAATAAGTATTTCTATTTTAAGATTTTTCTGTGAACCCGTTGCAACTGTTGCATAAATTACATTTTCATCAGCACTGATGCTGTAAATAAGTGGTCGAATATTTGTGATTTTAGTTTTTTTCTTCACTGTTCTTTCAATATTTATTTCTTCTGATGAAAGTAAATTTTCTATTGCAGGTTTTAGGTTTTCATAATTTTTTGGAAGCGTAATTTTATATGTTCCTGCCTCGACTGCTGCCGCACAGGTTTTTTCACCCTCCCTAAGCTTTCTTGCTGAAAGAATTTTTATACCCTTCGGAACAGCCATATTAAATCTTTCAACGATTTCATTACAGTCCATTTCATTTGTAAATTGCACATCAAAATACTCTCCTGCACTTGACATACCAAGAGATAAGGGAATGGCAAAGGTTATAAGCTGATGAGGATTAAATCCAAGAGAATAGGCAACAGGCAGTTTTGCTCTTTTGATTGTTCTCTGAAAGAATTTTAAAAGGTCAAGGTGCCCTATAAATATCATATTGTCTGTTTTTGTAAATTTAATTCTATATTTAATGTTATTATTCAAAACAGACACCTCCTCCAAAACACCTTGCACCGCACATGGCACACTCTGTTCTGCAATTTTTTGTTATTTCTCCCCTTTTTGCCTTTTCCATTTCATTTATAAAAAATCTCTTGCTTACACCAATTGAAATATGGTCCCAAGGAAGAATTTCATCATAGCTTCTCTGTCTGTTTGCATAAAAAGACTTGTCCACACCTGTATCCTCAAATGCCTGAAGCCATAGGTCATATTTAAAATGCTCATTCCAACTGTCAAATTTTGCACCAAGCTCCCAAGCTCTTACTATAGCCTTACCGACTTTTCTGTCACCTCTTGCAATAACACCTTCAAGAGAGCTTAGCTGAGCTTCATGATAGTTATATTTTACCTGTTTTCTTGTCATATGGGTTTTAACATATTTTGTTTTCTCCATAAATTCCTCAACAGTACACTGAGGTATCCACTGAAAAGGCGTAAAAGCCTTTGGCACAAAACATGATGAGCTTGCAACAACAGAAATAGGTCTGCCCTTTCTTTCTTCTTTTGGAATTTCAAAAAATTTTTCAACAATTGCATTTGAAAGGTCAACAATGCCCTGCAAATCTTCTTCTGTTTCAGTAGGCAATCCAACCATAAAATACAGCTTAACTCTGTTCCAGCCTCCATTAAATGCCAAAGCACAGCCTTTTAATATTTCTTCTTCGGTAATGCCCTTGTTTATGACATTACGAAGTCTTTGTGTGCCTGCCTCAGCAGCAAATGTAAGTCCTGATTTTCTGACCTCCTGAACCTTTTTCATTAAGTCAAGAGAAAAAGCATCTACTCTTAATGACGGCAGAGATATGCTTATATTTTCATCAGCATATCTTTCAATTAAGTTTTCTGCAAGATTTTTAAACTCTCTGTAATCACCTGTTGAAAGACTTGTAAGACTTATTTCCTCATGACCTGATGTTTCAATAAGAGAATTTGCAAGCTCTAAAAGTCTTTCACTTCCCTTTTCTCTTACAGGTCTGTAAACATAGCCTGCCTGACAAAAACGACAACCTCTTATACAGCCTCTGAACACCTCAAGAGTAACCCTGTCGTGTACTGTTTCAATCATAGGCACAAGCTGCTTATCAGGATAATACACCTTATTCATATCCTTTACAATAACCTTACGAATAGTCTTTGGAGCATCAATATGGTTTGGAGTAAAAGATGCAATTTCACCATTTTTCTTATATTCCACATCATAAAATTTGGGAATATATATGCCCTCTATTTTAAGAGCCTTTTCAAAAAATTTCTCTTTTGTTCCCCCTGATTTTTTATGTTCTCTGTATAAATCAAGAAATTCGTCATAGCTTACCTCACCCTCGCCTATATAGAATATATCTATAATGTCAGCTAACGGTTCAGGATTGTAGGCACAGGGACCGCCTGCAATTACAATAGGATCAGCTTCTGTTCTGTCCTTTGACCATATTGGTATGCCTGCCAAATCAAGCATATTTATAATATTTGTGTAGCTCATTTCATATTGAAGTGTAAAGCCGACAAAATCAAAATTTTTAATTTTATCTCCTGTTTCAAGAGCAAAAAGAGGAATATTATTTTCTCTCATTTTTTCCTCCATATCATACCATGGAGCAAACACTCTTTCGCAATAGGTGTCCTCTCTCCTGTTTAAGAAAAAATATAAAATCTGCAAGCCTAAATGGCTCATACCCACTTCATAAACATCAGGAAAACAAAAAGCAAAACGTATATCAACATCATCAGGATTTTTGACTGTCATATTTGCTTCGTTTCCTATATATCTTCCCGGTTTTTCAACCTGTAACAGTAATTCTTTTAACATTTTATCCTCCGTATATACACAGTATTATTTATATTTTATCACAAATTTTTAAGTACATCAATTATATTATAGGAAATGCCGTTTTTTATTATAAAATTCTGCAATTTATCCTCACTTACATAGCCTACAATATCACCGTCACGAACATAGAACACAGTATAATAATCAGTGCATAAACGATATATAACGGTTTTAAGATTAGTGTTTTTATTAACCATTACATTGCGTACTTTAAGAGCTTTGTTATTAGGCTTGTGTATAAGTGATTTATAAAAGCTGTAGGTAAGTGCTTGAGATTCTTTTTTATTTATATTAAGCAGAAAAAATGCTATTGCCAATATTGAAAAATTACAGTAAAACAGAGAAAGCTGAATTATTCCTGCTGCCAAAAGCACATAGCAGACACCTACGCTTATGGAAACAACATATCTGTTGGCCCTTAATGTTCCAAGAATATAACCCATAGTATAATTCATTATTCGTCCTCCGTCTAAGGGATAAGCAGGCAATAAATTGAATAAGCCAATAAGAATACTTGTCATACTTCCGGTAATGAGTCCAAAAGCTATATTAAAAACAGGTCCTGAAAATAAAACTGCAAGCTTCTGAAAAAAGCTTAAATCGTCAATATTAATTTTTGCACAAAATCCAACAGGAGTTATAACAATCTCTTTACAGCCTGCCCCATAAAATTTTGCAGTCAGAATATGACAAAGCTCGTGAAGTGTGACAAGTATAAGCAAAATAAAAAATTGCCCCAATAAATTAAGGGCAATCATTAACATAAGTAAAACAAAAAATGAAATTTTTATATTAATAATAAAATCTATGATTTTTATTTTCATACATAACCTCTTTTATTAATTCATAGAAACATATTCTACAGGATTTATCATTTGGTTATTGTATTCTATTTCATAATGTAGGTGAGGACCTGTTGAATATCCTGTGTTTCCTGAATATGCAACAGTCTGACCCTGTTCCACAACATCACCTGCAGCCACACTGACCTTGTTAAGATGAGCATAAAAAACATCATAGCCATCATAGGTTTTATACCCTATATAATTACCATAGCTTTCTGAATAGCCTGTTTTTGTTACCTCACCTGATTTAACTGCAACCACTTCAGTATTAACAGGCACACCTATATCAATACCCTTGTGTACCTCATTTTTGCCTGATATGGGACTGGTTCTGCTGCCACACAAAGATGTAATAATTCCATTTTCAACAGGGTCAAGCCACTTATCATAGCTAGGGAGAAACAGCGGGAGTATTGTTTAAGGTGTATGTATCTTCAATATTATTTATATATTCAATAATACTTTCATCAAGAGTTATGGAATCATCATCACTATATGCAAATGTGCTTACATTTTTACCAAAATCTGAAATTGCATTTATTGTATTACTAAGCTGTGAAAATGAAATATTTTCTGAAGCAAGATTTTTATATTTATCTAAGAAACTTCTGCTAATATCATTGTTAAGCTTATAAATTCCTATTGCAATAATTGCTATGCCAAGAGATAAATTTAATCTCAGCATAAATGTTGTTTTTGTATTTTGTGATTTTTTGTTGTATTTCTTATGTCTGTTTGAATAATACTTTTTACTCATATGTAATTCACCCTTTAAAAAATATTTTTTATTAGTCTGATAATAAATATATGGTGAATAAAAAAAATTATGCTTTTATTTTGGCAAGAAATAAAGCATAATTACGAACAAAACAGCCAAAATAGCCAAAGAAATATTAAATTTCTCTGTTTTTGGCATAAATATATGAATAAGAACATACAAAATAATGCCTGCTGCTACACCGATAATAATACTGTTTGTAAACGGCATAAGTATCATAGTAAAAATTGCAGGCACTGCTTCATGGAAATCATTAAAATCAATTTGTTTTACTGCACCTGTCATCATTACCCCGGCAGCAATAAGTGTTGTGGCAGTAGCTGCTGAAGGCACAAGACTCATAAAAGGTGCAAAGGGAACAGAAAGCAAAAAAAGAATACCTGTAACAATTGCTGTAATTCCTGTTCTGCCGCCCTCAATAATTCCGGCAGTGCTTTCAGCATAAGTTGAAACATTAGTCATACCCATAAACACACCAACAGCAGTTGTAACTGCGTCGGCTTCAAGAATACCTGTAACCTTGTGTTTTTTATCTACAAAGGTATTCATAGCTATATGAACTGAAACAGTTTCAAAAATATCCATTATACATATTGAAAAAACAATAACAATAATTGTTAAAACACTTCTAAATCTGTCCTCACCGATAAGTCCGTTAAAATCCATATTAAAAACAAATTCAGAAATATCAATGATATACTTAAAGCCTGTATTTTCAAAATGAATAAGTCCCAAGGGTATTGCTGCAATTATACAGGCAATTTTGCCAATAAATATTGCAGCATGAATATGATATTTTAAAAGTATAATTATAAAAATTAAACCAATTATAGCAAGAAAAGCACTTAATGTGCCATAATCACTTATATTTGAAATGTCAAAAAAAACAAAGCCGTTATTTGAATATTCAATAATATGAGCCTTTATAAGTCCGTTAAATATAATATAAAGACCTATTCCGCCGCAAACCGCATATTTTATATTATGGGGGATTATACTGTGTATTTTTTCTTCTGCACCTGTTGCCGAAAGCACAAAAAATACAATTGCAGATAACATAACTATAGCTAATGCCTGTGAATAAGTGTAGCCAAAGCCATTACATATAGTGTAGGTCACAAATGCAGCTATACCAAGGCTTGGTCCTTGAATTATGGGTAAATTCACAAAAAGTCCCACTATGACAGAGGATATGCCTGCTACAATAAATGAAATTGTTGTAAGTGACACAAGAGTATCTGCTCCCATAGCTGTCACCTCGCCAAACTCGTCAACCCCATAAGGAAAACACTCAATAAGTACCTCAGGCACAAGCATGACAATATATATAACTGTAAAATAATTTGTTATCCCTGCTAATATTTCACTTTTAATTTTCGTCATCTTCTCTTAATTTGACTGCATTTGCCGCCTTTCTTCTGTACTCATCACTCATATCTGCATAATATTTTTTAGTTGTATTAACATCATTATGCCCAAGAACTGCTGCAACTAAATATATATCGTTAGTTTCCTGATATAATGTTGTGCCATAAGTACTTCTAAGCTTATGGGGTGATATTTTTTTAAGGGGAACAACCTGCTCCTTATATTTTTTAACAAGCTGCTGAACAGCTCTTACCCCAATTCTCTTTTTCTGCATAGACAAAAACAGTGCATCTTCATTGCCCTCAACAGGCTCAATATTTTTTCTGACTTCAAGATATTCTCTAAGAGCCTTTTCAACCTCGTCACCAAAATAGATTACCATAGTTTTATTTCCCTTTCGGTTGACTTTTATACCGTTTATGTTAAAATCAATATCTTTTATATCAATTCCAACACATTCGGAAACTCTGAGTCCGCAGCCAAGAAACACTGTCATAATAGCTACATCACGTTTTACATTAAGAGAATGATATTTCTGCTGTCTTTTTGTAAGTCCCTGACCGCTTTCAACAAAATCAAGAAGCTTTGCAGTTTCATCAGGCTCAAGACGGATTATTGCCTTGTCCTTTTTCTTAGATGGTGTTTCAACAATTTCAGCAGGATTTGCACTTATTTTTTCTTCTCTGTAAAAATATTTAAAAAGTCCTCTTATGGCAGCAAGCTTTCTGGATTTTGCCTCTTTATGATTTGTCAGCTCTTTTGTTCCGTCCTCATTAACATAAAAATCTAGGTAGGCTAAAAATTGTCTTATATGAATTGCCTTTACATTTTCAAGATCTTTAATAGTAAATGTTTCAGCAGTTTTGCCCTCAAATATTTTTACCTCATCATAGAGAAAGCTAAAAAACACCTTTAAATCCCTTGCGTATCCAAGTCTTGTTTTTGCTGCAAGCTCATTTTTCGCAATAAAAAATTCATCAGTAAATTCAGGAAGCTCCTTTTTAACTTCTTTTAAAAGAGCCAATGCTCTTTTATCTTCTTCTTCTCTGTAGCTCATTAAATCAACCCTTTATTCAATATGCCAACCCTCCAGATATGACCTTTTAACAGCATTAAATGTTCTTTCTTCAAAATGGTCATATCTTGTGCCAAGTTCTTTCATTAACTGTTTTATTTCTTCTCTTTTTGTATTACCGTCTGCACCGCATTTATTTTTAACAATAGGCAGCTCATATTTTTTTGCAAAACCTATAACATCTTTTTCAGAAACATATATAAGAGGTCTTATAGATACAATTTTTCTTCTGCTAAGATATGTATAGGGACTAAAGCAGTGAATTCTGCCCTCATACAAAAGTGCCATTAAAAATGTTTCAATAACATCATCTCTATTGTGACCAAGAGCAATTTTATTGCAGCCAAGCTCATCAGCCTTTGTATTTAAGGCTCCCTTTCTCATTTTTGCACACAATGCACAGGGATTTTTCTCTTTTCTTGCATCAAATACAATTTCGCCTATATCAGTATCAACTACACTATAATTTACACCAAGGTCATCACAGAATTTATGTATGGGAGAATAATCCATACCGTCAAATCCCAGATTAACGGTTATTGCTTCAAGGCTGAAATGTTTTGGATAAAATCTTTGAAGATGCTTTAAACTCATAAGCAAAGCAAGACTGTCCTTGCCTCCCGAAATACCAACTGCAATTCTATCTCCATCTTCTATCATATTATAATCCTGCACAGCTCTGCGTACAAGACTTAACATCTGCTGTATTTTCATATTATCACCTTTTCTGTTTTATTCCACTTATTCATTAAATATAGTATAAACAAATTATTCGCAAAAATCAATAACTTAATATTGACTTAGCTTCAATTTTATTTTATGATTATAATAGGAGTGAATTAAATGAAAAACTTAAACATAAGATGTGCAAAAACAGATGACATTGAGGAAATAAACAATATATTTAATTATGCAATTAAAAACACTAATTATAACCTGAGAGAAACAGCCCGTTCTGCGGCTGAAGCCTATGAATGGTTTAACCGGCATACAGAAGAAAATTATCCTGTGATAGTTGCAGAGCTTAATAACAAGGTAGTTGGCTGGGCTTCATTATCACATTTCAGAGAATATTCAGGCTATGACTGCACTGCTGAAGTTTCAGTATATATATCAAAGGAACACAGACACAAAGGTATAGGAATAAGACTTGTATCAGAACTTGAAAGAATTGCAAAGAGATTTCACACTCTTATTGCTGTAATTGTCGATAATAATACAGCAAGCATATCTCTCCACAGCCGCTGCGGATTTATACCTATGTGTACATTCAGGGAGCTTGCATTTAAAAACGGTGAGTATATATCTGTTACATTTATGACAAAAAAATTAAACAACTAATTAAAATAAAAAGAGCCTCGGCAATAAACCGAAGCTCTTATTTATTATCAGTCCAAATTAGTCAACAGCTACAACAGACTTCTTGTTGTAAGAACCGCAAGACTTACAAACTCTATGAGGCATCATTAATTCGCCGCACTTGCTGCAAGCTACTAAAGTAGGAGTAGCAATCTTCCAGCTCTGAGCCTTTCTCTTATCTCTCTTAGACTTAGACATTTTTCCCTTAGGACAAATTGACATTTCTCACACCTCCTTGATTAATCATTAAAAAGAGTCAACAACTTTTCAAATTGTGGATTAACATATCCTCTGTCGCAGCCACAATCACCCTCATTAAGGTTATGACCGCATATTGGGCATAAACCCTTGCAATCTTGCGAACATACATTTTTCATAGGTATATTCATAACAATAGCAGCAATAACAGCAGGCTTTAAATCAATCGTCTTATCTGAAAGCTCCCAAAACTCTTTTTCTGAATCAGGTGTTTGAGAATACACCTCATTTATATGAAAATCAAGCCGGGTTTCAAAAGCACTAAGACATAAGTCACAATTCAAATTTAAAACCACGTGTAATTTAGCATCAACAACATAATTACCATTAACCTTTGATACATTTCCAAGAACATTAACATTACAATTAATATCCTCTCCATTATGTTTAATAACAACAGTATCATCAAAGCAGATATTTTCTGTTTTATTTTCTGCCAAATATTTAACATCAATAAGCATAATACACTCCTGTAAATACATACACTTTGTTTAGCCTATTAAGTCAGCCGATATATCTCGGCAAACACATCAGACATTATTATACAACCTAAATATAATATTGTCAAGCAATAAATTTAGTTTAACCAATTAATTCCACTGTATCCTGAGCAATCATTAATTCTTCATTTGTAGGGATGAGTAAAGCTCTAATCTTAGAATCGGCAGTAGCAAAATCCAGCTCCTTACCTCTCTGGCTATTCTTTTCTTCATCAATTTCAAGTCCCAAGCACTTCAGATATTTACAGATAGCAGCTCTGTGACCGGAGTTATTCTCACCGATACCGGCAGTAAATACAACAGCATCACAGCCGCCTAAGGCAACATAGTAAGAACCGATGAACTTTGCAATCTGGTATCTGAACATATCAAGAGCAAGCTTACATCTTTCATCACCCTCATTCATTCCTGCTTCAACATCTCTGAAGTCACTTGATCTGCCGGTTACACCAAGAATACCTGACTTCTTATTCATAATGTTATCAATTTCATCAGGAGTTAAGTTTTCATTCTTCATAAGGAATGGAACAATTGCAGGGTCAATATCACCGCATCTTGTGCCCATTTCAAATCCGGCTAAAGGAGTAAGACCCATAGTTGTATCAATAACCTTGCCATCCTTAACGGCAGCGATAGAAGAACCGTTACCTAAATGACAAGTAATAATCTTTGTACCTTCTGCCTTACCTCCAAGCATTTCAATAGCTCTTTGAGTAACAAATTTGTGGCTTGTGCCATGGAAACCATACTTTCTTACATCATACTTTTCATAGTATTCATAAGGAAGTGCATACATATAAGCCTTAGCAGGCATTGTCTGATGGAAAGCAGTATCAAATACTGCAACATTAGGAACACCCGGCATTAACTTTTCGCAAGCTTCAATACCCATAATGTTTGGCGGCATATGAAGCGGTCCTAAAGGAATACACTTTTCCATAAACTTATGAACCTCAGGAGTAATCACAACAGACTTGTTGAAATACTTGCTTCCATGAAGAACTCTGTGACCAACACCTGTAATTTCCTTTAAGTCAGAAATTACGCCAACCTCAGGGTCAACTAATTTATCCATAACAAGCTTAATAGCTTCGTCATGATTTGCTAAAGGCTGCTCAAAAACAATCTTATCCTTTCCTGCAGCAGAATGCTGAAGATTGGAGCCCTCAATGCCAATTCTTTCAACAAGACCCTTAGCCATAACTTCGTTGTTATCCATATTGAATAACTGATATTTTAATGATGAACTACCACAATTAATAACTAATATTTTCATCGTTCTTCTCCTTATAATTTATTTTGAATAATTATTCTGCTAACTGAGCCTGAACTGCTGTCATTGCTACAACACCAACAATATCTTCAGCAAAGCAGCCTCTTGAAAGGTCATTAACAGGCATTGAAAGTCCTTGTAAAACAGGACCATAAGCCTCTGCCTTAGCCAATCTCTGAACTAACTTATAGCCAATATTTCCTGCTTCAAGGCTAGGAAATACAAGAGTGTTAGCATGACCTGCAACCTTACTGTCAGGAGCTTTTAATTCACCAACACTTGGAACTAAGGCTGCATCAAGCTGTAATTCACCGTCAATTTCAATATCAGGAAATCTTTCCTGTGCCATCTTAACTGCATCAGCTACCTTTGTAACATCATCATGCTTAGCACTGCCCTTAGAAGAATAAGAAAGCATAGCAACCTTTGGAGTGCCCCCTGTAAATGTCTTAAAAGATTCAGCAGAAAGACCGGCAATTTCTGCAAGCTTAGCAGAGTCAAGGTCGGTATTAACTGCACAGTCAGCAAATACAAAAAGACCCTTATCACCAAATTCACAATTTGGAACTTCCATAAGGAAGAAACCTGAAACAGAACTGATACCCGGCTTAGTCTTTAATAACTGCAATGCAGGTCTTATAGTATTTCCTGTTGAATGGCAGGCACCTGAAACTGCACCGTCGGCATCTCCGCACTTACACATAAGACAAGCATAATACATATAATCCTTAGTCATCATTTCTTCAGCAGCTTCAGGAGTAACACCTTTTTTAGCTCTTAATTCAACGAATTTGTCAATATATTTTTGTCTGTTAGGATCAGTAAACGGGTCAACAATAACTGCCCCTGTAATGTCATAACCCTTGCTGTTTTCGGCAATTTCATCCGGAGTACCGATAATAACAAGATTAGCAATACCCTCCTTTAAAATCTGTTCTGCAGCAGCAAATGTTCTTTTATCCATAGATTCAGGTAAAACAATAGTTTTTTTATTTGCCTTTGCTTTAGCCTTAAGGCTGTCCATAATACTCATAGTTATTTCTCCTTTCATTTTTTTAATTTTGAGTAATCACTCATACCTGTTTTTATTATAAACCTATTGTAATAATTTCTCAACAATTTTTTTTAAAAATATGGTAATTTTTTTTAATTTGTACTATACTAATTAAAAACGCAATTTCAAAGGAGGTAAACAATGAATACGGCAATAATTGCGGAATACAATCCTTTTCACAAAGGGCATTTATATCATATAGAAAAAACAAGAAAAGCAGGCAGTGACAATATTATTGCTATAATAAGCGGTAATTTTGTACAAAGAGGTGAGCCTGCCATAATGGAAAAGCATTTAAGAGCAAAGGCTGCACTTTTAAACGGTGTTGATATGGTGCTTGAACTGCCTGTTGAATATGCAACGTCAAGTGCAGATATATTTGCTTTCGGAGGCTGTGACATAATTAAAAAAAGCAATATTATTGACAGCATATCATTTGGCTGTGAGCAGGGAAATACAGAGGATTTTGAAAATATAGTCAGGCTTTTATGTAATGAAACAGAAGAATTTAAAGCTATGCTTAAAAAGGAGCTTGAAAAAGGAATAAGCTATCCATCTGCAAGAGCATCGGCAATAGGCAAATATCTTAATATAAATACAGATTTTCTCAACAATTCAAACAATATTTTAGCACTTGAATATTTAAAAAATATATATAATACAAATATTAAGCCCATTGCTGTTCAAAGGCATATATCAGAATACAACAGTAAAGAAATGACAGGAGAAATTTCATCTGCATCTGCCATAAGAAATGGCTTTGCAAAGCATAATTCAGAGATATTTTCTGCTGTTCCCGACAATACTGTTGATAGTTTAAAAAATATTAAACATATACCTGATATTGACGATTATTCTTCAATATTTCATTATATACTCAGAGTATATAAAAATGATTTAAAAGAATATGCTGATATAACAGAGGGACTTGACAACAGAATACCGGCTCTTGCCAATAATCAAAAAATATCTAAACTTATTGATGAGGTAAAAACAAAAAGATACACTTATTCTAAAATAAAAAGAGCTATACTCCATATTATTCTTGGAATTAAAAAAAATGACCAGGATATGACAGGAGTTAAATATATAAGAGTGCTTGGGGTAAAAAAGGATAAAATCAATCTCCTTTCTCAACTTAGCAGTAAGTCCGATGTACCCGTTATAACTAAGGTTGCCGAAAATGAAAATCTGCTGAAAAAAGAAATTATTACAACAGATATTTACAATATATTTTTAAACGGTGAAATCGGAAGGGAATACAGAGAGAAATTTGTAATTATATAATATTTAATTGACAATAAAAACAATCTGTTTTATAATAAAAATACAATATAAACGCAAATATAAAGGAGATAAAATTATGGTTAATTACAATGACAGCTCTACTTTTTCAACAGCTTCAGGACAAAATTTACAGTATGTTGTATTGCAGGTAACATTAAAGGAAAAATTATTTGGTACAGGTTCCGGAAATTTAACTGAACTTGAAAAAGTAATTAATGCCCAAGCAGCAAAAGGGTATCGTCTGCACACAATATCAACATCAAATGGCGGAAGCAAAGGTATGCTCGGAGGAGATAGAATTCAGGCTACAATGGTTTTTGAAAAAATTTAACCAAGTAAGGAAGTCCCCCGCCTTTTCAGGCAGTTTTGCTTGGGGCAGTCGGACATCCTTCCGATACTATTAGGCTCATAAGCTTTGCTTTTCAAATCCTGCCCTATGGGTATCACAATTTCTTTTGGGTTATAGGCGGGAGTTATTTGCTTGGATAAAAAAATGGCGGAAAATCCGCCATTTTTTAATTATATTATTTTGTTTTTGGTAATGTATAACTGCTGTTTAATACATTCTGTAAAATCATAGCAGCATCTTCAGAATCAATCTTGCCGTCACTATTGACATCTACATACTTAGTATCGTTACCAAGAGCTGTGCCATTTAATATATAATTAACAACAAGTGCAACATCATTTGCATCTACTGCACCATTTCCGTCTGCATCACCATAAGTATTTACAGGAGTTGGCGGAGTAGGAACATCAGGGTCGGTTGTTGTGCTTTCAGTTGTTGACTCTGTTGTTGATTCTGTTGTGCTTTCTGTTGTTGACTCTGTTGTGCTTTCTGTTGTTGATTCTGTTGTTGTTTCTGTAGAAACAGTTATTCCTGATGTATAGCCTAAGTAGTAAATACATATATTAGAACCGCCTGAGAAGATATAATAGCTCTTATCCTTTTCTACATTAAATCTTACAACATCATAGCTCTTAGGAGTTACATTGGATTCACCAATTGTAATAATGTTAGAGCCGTCTTCATTGTTAATATAAGTAACCTTGCCTGCATTAGTCTTAATAGCAGCAGTAAACGCACCGTCTTCAGGAGCTGTAAACTTGAAGAAACCGCCTGATACAGGAATACCTGTAGAATTTGCAGGATTATAGCCGTCTTCTGCAACAGGATTAGCAGATGACTGTAAGTAATTTTCAAGTTTATAAATCTTGTCATCTTCAACGAACTCAACAGGGCCGTCTTCTTCACTGTTAGTACCAAATACGCAGCCTGAAGTTAAGCCATTTGAACCCTCAACAGCAAAATCAGAGGTAATATCCCACATAATATCATCTGTTAATTCATCGCCGGCAGTGTCAACAGCTGCTTCATCTGCTGTATAAAGCATATAGTAGAAGTTCATTGTGTCGCCCTTTGTGATTGTAACTGTGCCCTCAGGAACCTCAAAAGGAACACCTGATTGAATAGTTGTGCTTGTGCCGTTAATCTTAATCTTAACACTATCCTTATCCATTACCATTATAAGAGTACCGGTTGATGGTGCATCAAATGTAATAGTTGTGGAAGATTCCATCTTACAAGCTAAGGTAAGTTCCATACCATCATAGGTTACAGTTGTGGCATTACTCTTATTATTAGCATCAACTGTAAAGAAATCATCAGTGTTAATATCTTCTGTTTTATTCCATACATATTCTGTGCCCTTATGCTTTAATAAAGCAGTTGCAGAAGCAGTGCCTGTCTGTGTAGCAGTCAGCTTGGCAGGAGTTATTGAAGTAGTTGACCAGCCTGAAAGCGTAACTATTACTTCATAAGCTGTGTTAATATCCACAGTACCTGTAAATACACCATTGCCGGCATATTTAAGTTCAGTTCCGCCAACAGTTACCTTTGCAGCGGAAGCATTAAGAGTTTCTGTTTCATCAGCTTCAGCCTGAAGTGTAACGGAAACTGCACCCTGAATCTTATCAAGATGAATTTCAGTAGCCTCATCAGTTGTTTTTACAACGATTGTCTGTGGAGCAGACGGAGCTACATAATCACCGGTATTAGAAATTGTAACAGTCTTTTCACCAAGTGAAATCTGATTTTCTGAACAGTAAGTGCCGTCATTCTGATCTTTTAATACTGTGCCGTCTGATAAAACAACAGTAGCGCCCTTAACAGGAGCATTATCAGAACCGCCTGTTAAGCTGACAACAGCATAACCGTCAGTATCAACAACCAAGCTTGCAGTTGCGGCAAATACATCTCCGTCATTATTAAGAACATCTGACTTAATAATTACATTAGAATAACCTTCCTTAGAAACCTTAACCTGATATTCAGCACCAAGAGAAGCCTTTGCAGAATAAGTACCGTCACCGTTGTTTAAGAAATTAAGTCCGCTTGCAGTTACAACTGCATCTGTAACAGCACTTCCGTCAGGAGCCTTAACAGTAATAATAACTGTGCCTGATTCAGTAACAGGTAATTCATGTAAAGTACCCGCATAAGTCTGAACATATTCAGGAACATCAGCAGTTTCATTTAATACTGAAACCTGAGTATAACCGGATGCATCGCAGTAGAAATACTTTGAATTAGTATCCCAATTAGCAATTGAACCGCCGTCAGGCATTTTAAGACCGTTATCAGCAGGACCTGCCTGGGTTCTTGAAGTTGCATAAACAACCTCTCCTGTCATTGAATCAGGATATGAATCAGCAACAAGCAAATCTCCAAATGTCTTGAGAACAGAGGTAGATTTTCTTGTCTGATATGTATTCTTACAGTTGTCAAAATAGTTATTTTCAGAGAAGCATGAAGCCTTGCCTCTTAAATCAATAACCTGGCTTGTATTATGTTTCTTAGAGCTTCCTGTATCCTGGAAGTAAGTATTGTAAATATGAATATTGCCACCTGAACCAAGAGGCTGTCTTGATGCAACATCTTCATACCAGTTATGATGTAAAGTCATAAAGAACTGGTCATCAGAATCGCCTGCACCCAAAAGGTTAGTCTTATGACATTTAATATAATGATTATAACTCATTGTATAATACTGACCTCTCTTGAAGTCAAGAGAACCGTCGCCCTCTGCCTTATCAGATTCAGTAGGATTAGCACAATAGCCCGGATAGAAAACATTGTTGTGTACCCATACTCTTTCAATTGGGCAATCAATAGCATCATCGCCTTGGAAACCAAGAGCATCTTCAGGATAGTTCTGGAAGGTAAGGTTTCTTACTTCAAAGCTCTTGCCTGCATCTGTAGGGCAAGTTGAAGTCTGAGAGAATGTAAATCCCCAGCCATCAATTACAGCGTCATCACCAATACCTTCAATAGTAATGTTTCTGCCGTACTTACAGATTGCAAGATTACCGTTATCACCTGAAGAACCGCCAAGAATAGGATCCTTGGTATCATAAGGAGTTAAATTCTTTGGAGGATTAACTTTACCGATAAATCTTAAAACAAGCGGATGATTATCAGTAGCAGTTACCTGATAAATAAATTTCATATTATTATTTAATATATTGCCGACACCTTCACAGGTTCTTGTATAATCAAGATTAAATGAATTTGAATGATAATCATAAGAAGCTCCCTCATATCCCGGAACTTCAACTGTATCCTTATTTTCATCAGTTACATAAACAACAATTGCGTTATCCTTTAATGTACCGTCATTGTTGTAAGCGCCGATACCCTCACTATAATTCCAGTGAGCATAGCCTGAACGGTCATATTCTTCAACATTGATGCCGCTTCTTTCGTGAACTGTACCGTCAGAAGCAGTAATCTGAATATCGTATCTTCCTGCCTTTAAGCCGGGAATATCTACTCTGCCGTAACCGCTTGTAGAAGCAGGTCTGA
>CAZZLN010000007.1:0-54928 GCA_964654945.1 uncultured Lachnospiraceae bacterium | reverse complement strand
TCCCCGCTAAATCCATACTTGTTAACATCATCCAAACTATCTTTGTTCAATACTAACAATTATTCTTTCTGAATTATAGTTAATATATCCAATTTTTAACATTTGTCCATTACCCATAATAACGCCTCCCTTATCCCTAATTTTGTTATAACCACAATATGTATTATCAGAATATTCAAACTCTATATTATTAATTTTAAACCGTTCAGATTTATTTGAAGTTAAATTTGTAACAAATTGCTCAACTTCTCCTTCAACAATATTAAAATTGTTATTATAATAATTATTGTAAACATATAGAATTTTTCTTCCTGTATTCACTAAAAATAAACAAAATAATATAATAGTAAATATGCAAGCAAATATTGCCCTCTCTTTTCTTATGTTTCGAGATGGAAAAATTTTACCAATTTTAGGTATTTTAGAAAATTCCAAGTCTTCTTCATTTTTATTTTTACTCATAACTATTATAGCTATTATCTCTATAATAATAAAAATTATAAAGAAAACTATAAAATTATAAAATATATTCCATTCGAAACGCAACCTATATAAGACTTCCATCAAAATTCACCACACTAAAATTTAATAACTTTTGAGCCTGAAAAAGAAACCTGTATGTTAATTCCTGGATATGAAATGCCAACACCAGTGCCGCTATCTGATAAAGATAAGTTTATTAATATGCAATTAATATTAGTACCTGTACCGCTCAACTCATCTATGTTTGATAATGATGGAAACATCATTGTATCTGCACCAATAGTTGCAGCAACTCCCCCGCCGATGCCGCCTGAAATCATAATTCCTGAATTTCCATTATCATCCCATATATAATATGATCCGGCAGATAGAGTTGCCCCTAATCCAATACTGCCACTAACTCCTGTTGCATAGACAGCCAAGCCAAAAGGATCACCAAAAATTAATGGATTGTTCATACAATATACATACAAATTACTAGCCTGTAATGATGCTGTTATATCAGGGTATTTGGTTTCGTCTTCTTTATAGGTTTTATCCCCATAAATCATATTACTAGGATTCCAATGAGTGTCCTCGCTTATAAACCTACCGCTTACAGGGTTATAATACCTTGCCCTCATATAGTAGTTTTTAGTTTCCCAATCATAATATTGGTCGCAGTAGCCCCAAGGCTGTCCTGAATACAATATATCAGAATCACCAAAGTACTTATTGGTGCCAAAGGCATTGTATCTGTACCAATTATAAGGCTCATCAGCACTTTTGCCATAAATTTCTATCACATTGCCGTGAGCATCGTGCATATAATATTTGTTTAAATCATCACAAACAAGGTTGACACCTCTGTAGTAATTATTGCTGATAACATTGCTGCCGTTCATATCTGCAACAATATTGTCTTTGTCCCAAAGATAGCGAGTTTCAACATCATTAACAGTTTTTGAAACTCTGTAGCCGTTTGCCATATACTCATACTGAGCAGACAAGCCAACCTTACCGTTATAATTGCCATTGGTATTCTCATAATTAACAAGTTGATTTAAACCGTTGTAAATGAATTTCTCTGTGCTTGTAGTGCTGTTTAGAGCCATAGCACTTAAAATCTTGAGCTTAAATGTTTCGTTATTGTCTTTTGAATACTTTTTAACCTTAGTCTGATTACCGTTTTTATCATATGTATAGTCTGTATAATCAGATGTGGTGCTGTTTTTCTTAACAGAGCTTATTAACCTATTGTTTTTGTCATAGCTGTAATTCTCGGTTGATAGAACAGAAGAGCTGTTTGAATAAGTCATAGAGCTTCTGTTTCCCGCATTGTCATATGTGTAAGCTATGTCAAAATTATTATCTCCTGATACAGCCTCTTTTATCAGTCTGTCTGAACTATCATATGTGTAAGCTGTTGTGTCGGTATAATTATCATAGGTTTCTGTTTTGCCGGATATATTTCCGTCAAGCCTGTAACTATAAACCAAATGCTCAGGATTACTGCTGTCAGATTTGTTGACCATATCCACACAATAAATTAAGTTAGCGGCATTATAATAATATGCCTGATATGTGTTGTTATCGTAATTAGCAGATGTTAAGTTATCATTTGCATCATAGTAGTATGTCACCTTGCGAGTGTAAGTATCACTTGTTCCCGATGCTGTGCCAACTCCTGCCAGTCTGTTTTTGTTATCATAAACATACTGCCTTTTTTCATATATTGTACCGTTTTTGTAATATGCATCAGTTATGTCATTGCCTCGTGTGTCGTAATATCTGTAAATACCAAAGGTATCATCACCTATTTTAGTAAATTCCTTATTAGGCAAGCCATAAGAGTTATATGTATATGTCTTTTCGGCATTACTGTTTGTTTCTGTCAAAATTCCGCCTGTTAAACCATATGTACACGAATTGTTGACTCCGTCTGCCTTTTCAGTCAGCTTTCTGTGCAGTCCGTCATAGGTGTATGTAACTGCATTACCATTGCGGTCAACCTTTTTAATCATATCTTGGTTGCTGTCGTAGGTATATGTTTCGGAATTGCCTAATGCGTCTGTGTATTTAGTAATATTGCCAAGACTGTTATAAGTATATTTGTGAATCTGTGTTCCGTTTGCTGTAGAATATTGAGTCATATTGCCCACGGCATCATAAGTATAGTTGACAATCTGTTCTCCTGTTTTAACCTGTGTTACATTGTTCCTATAATCATAGGTATATTCATTTGTAACACCTGATGTGACCGTATCCTTTGTAACATTTCCAACAAGGTCATAGGTATATCCATAATTAGTATACTGCATATTTCCACTGTTATCAAGCGAAAATGGAACTTTTTTATTTGTGACAAGTCCCAAAACATTGTATGTATACTCTGTTGTATTACCTTTGCCGTCTGTTGATTCTGTCATTCTGCCAAGAAGGTCATATTTAGCTGATGTTGAAACTACATCACTGCCGTCAGTTCTTGTTGTTGTCAATACATTGCCAAAATGGTCATATGTGTAATCCATAACAAGGTATGTATCACTGCCGATATAATTTTGACATTCAATAATATTTCCAAGCATATCATAACTGTAATTGTTGATATTGCCGGCTTCATTTGTCATTACATTTCTGCCTAAAATATCTGCTTGTGTGATATTTGTTACTGTAGCCGATGAGGTATCACCATTTATGGATTCTGTTGTTTTAAGACCTATTGAGTTATTCTCATAGGTATAAGTCTTATTTGATAATGTTGCAGAGCCTTCTTTAATAATTTCAGATGTAAGCCTGTCCCTGTTGTCATAGGTATATGTTGTTACAGCCTTACCCTCTGTGTATGTTGAGGGTCTTAATCGTGTATCATATGTGTATGTTGAAATAACTGTACCGCCTTTTGTGACTGATGCAGGATTACCAACAGGGTCATAGTCATATACTTCAACATTTCCATTTTCGTTGGTATAAGTTATTTTGTTGTTAGTATAATCATAATTGAGAGATACATTACTCTTTTCAGAACCATTGTCATCATAATAACCTACTTTTTAAACTACTTGCATTTTTATAACTTTTAGCAGAAATATCAATACTTTTTATACTTGTTACAGAAGATAACTAATGAATCGCCTTGTCATTAATTACCACAACAAACACTTAAGCTACTTGTCCATATTCTCAATATAACACATAAGTAGCTATTAAATTAAATAATCTTTTCATAATTTATCTCCGTTCATATTAATAACATTAACCCACAATTTTAACATTAATTTTAGACACCCATTCACTAATTATATATCTTTCATAACACCCAAAACTAAAAGCCACCTTAATTTTATTACTACCACTTTCAACAATAAAACTATCCTCTAAACTTGCCAAATCAATACCTTTAACCTTAATAGCCTTGCCTAATATTTTTTTTGACTTATATTTTGAAAACAGCTTAATTTTATGTGGTATCTCATACATATTATTAACCCTTAAAGTACACACAATTTCAATTACATCCTCGTCCACCTTTTTACTATCAATAAAACTATAATTGTAATCTACAAATATTCTTTTTCTTTTTAAATATTTGTAAATCACAAAAATAAAAATACCAATTGATAACAACAAACTAACTTTAATTATAACTCTATTTAACATTGTATGAGCATTATTATTATTATTATTATTTTCACTAAAGGGTGATTCTTCAATAAATATAATCGCATTGTAATCACCTTGATTAATATATCCAATTTTTAAATATTGACCATTTCCCTTTATAACTCCCCCATTCCCCATAGTTTTTCTATATCCCGAACGTATTACATTATCCTTATATTCAAATTTAACTCCGTTTACCTCAAAACTCTCAAAGGTACTTGTAATACCATCTTCCTTAGATTTTTCAAAATTTGTCACATAACCTTGTACTATAGAATAGTCTTCTTTTACAAAATCTATAAAATCTGATATTTGAAAAATCAAGAACGATAAAAAAATTAAAACAACTAAAATTGATGTAAGCATAGCACCAAATATTATACATACTTTGATATATACTTCCTTAGAATTAAAGGACATAAAAATTATCCAGACAAAATATAGCAACAAAAATAGAATAACAATCCATGTTATACTTATTTGAGGCATATACAAAATCATTTAAACCAACTCCTTTTTTATTGAAGTATATTTTCGGATTAAATAATAATACTTAATTATATTGTTAACTATGCAATTTAAAATTTTATCATTAATAATAAACATAATTTTACTCTATTAATATTTCAAATCAAATAAATGCTTTTATTTAGTTTACCTAAAGCAAAAAATTCAATAATACACTAACAAATAGTTAAATATATTTTTTTACAAAAATAGTGTATAAGATATATATAAACTCATAAAACTTAATTTTATGACTTCCGCTCAAACTATCTCAAAAAATTCACACTATATGATTTTTATTTTTTTAGTTTTTTGTACAAAATATACTATATTATTTCACAAAACATAAATAAAAAAGTAAATTTTATACAATCTAAATATTTATCATTGCGTTTTCTTAAAACTTTAACTCAAATATCAATTTCTTTATACAAATACTTATCATACCTACATTTTATTGTATTTTACTTTAAAATATAAAGTCAACTACGTTTTTTATTTTTGATTTTATTGCCTTTACTAATGCATCCTTTGATATTACAAAAGTTTTAGTAACTGTTATTTTTATTTCCAGTCCAAAACTATATGCCATACCATCATCAGGTTTTTCCAAGTTAATTGAAAATCCTGCAACTGATCCATCTGCTGTTGTTCCTCTTAAGTCATAGATTGTATCAACATCATACTCTCCATAGCTTGGTCCTAATCCAATTCCAGCTCCAGCACCAACACTAGGTGCAATTAGATAACCTTTATTCCCAAAGTCATCATAAACTTTGGCAATTGTTCCTGAAATAATAAGTGGGGCACCAATTTCACCTGCAATTCCAGTTACATATGTTTTTTCGCCATATATATCATTATATTTAACAGGATTACCCATACAATACCCATACAAATTTGAACTTTGCAGACTTGCAGTAATATCAGGGTATTTGGTTTCATCTTCTTTATAGGTTTTATCCCCATAAATCATATTACTAGGATTCCAATGAGTGTCCTCGCTTATAAACCTACCGCTTACAGGGTTATAATACCTTGCCCTCATATAGTAGTTTTTAGTTTCCCAATCATAATATTGGTCGCAGTAGCCCCAAGGCTGTCCTGAATACAATATATCAGAATCACCAAAGTACTTATTGGTGCCAAAGGCATTGTATCTGTACCAATTATAAGGCTCATCAGCACTTTTGCCATAAATTTCTATCACATTGCCGTGAGCATCGTGCATATAATATTTGTTTAAATCATCACAAACAAGGTTGACACCTCTGTAGTAATTATTGCTGATAACATTGCTGCCGTTCATATCTGCAACAATATTGTCTTTGTCCCAAAGATAGCGAGTTTCAACATCATTAACAGTTTTTGAAACTCTGTAGCCGTTTGCCATATACTCATACTGAGCAGACAAGCCAACCTTACCGTTATAATTGCCATTGGTATTCTCATAATTAACAAGTTGATTTAAACCGTTGTAAATGAATTTCTCTGTGCTTGTAGTGCTGTTTAGAGCCATAGCACTTAAAATCTTGAGCTTAAATGTTTGTTATTGTCTTTTGAATACTTTTTAACCTTAGTCTGATTACCATTCTTGTCATAGGTATAAGAAATTCCAAAATTATCATTACCTGATACGGTTTCATTTGTCAATTTATCTGTGCTGTCATAAGTATTTGTGTTTGTAACTCCTGATGTAACTGTTTCCTTTTTATCAATATGTACTTACTTCATATAAAACATTTAATAATATTAATAAGCAAAAAAAGAATATTTGTAAATATCATATGTCAAATCCGACATATATTTAAGCACATTAGGACTTCCAATATATTCTTTACCATTTATATAATACTTTTTTACAATATCCCTCTTATTACAGCTTATGCAATAAACAAAATTAGCAGTATAATCAGTAATTGTATTAATTTTATTAGTAATTTTATAAGCATATGAATAAGCAGTATTATTAAGATCTGAATTACTATATTTAATATTTATACAACAATATACAGGAAGCATTTTAAAAGTATTTTTAATATTTAAGCTCGATATATCAACTACATCTTCTTTTGTACATATTTTTTCAATATATCTTTTATAAGCTATTCCTGGGGATGCCGATGTAGTTACATTATTGCCGGTAAAACTAAAATCTATACTACACTCAATATTATCTTTATCTAAATCATCAAATAGATATTCAGTATAATAAGTATTTATATGATTTAATATAATATTATTAATATTGTACGCTAAACTGTCTGCATTTGAAATATAAAACATTCTATCTTTATTTTCATTATCCTTATACTGTATCTTCCATCTTGTATATATCTCTATTGTATTTTCATCAGTAATAAGATCTTCTGATAGATATTTTTTAGTATCAACTATTTTCCATCCCTTAGAAAACATTTTATTAAATAATTCTATATCTATATAATCTTCATCATAAACTTTATTACAATTAACCTTATTTAAGTCCACTCTATCTAAAGGTATTGATACCGTACCACTACCAATCATTATACCATTTGTGTTTATATTCACAGATTTAATTGTATCATCCCATATTATTGTGTAACCTAACGCTTCAGCTAGGTATTTTACAGGAATAAAGATTTCATCATCTATTATCTGTGGTTTTGCATCCATAATAATTGAGCTACCATTAATATATATTACATTACTGTTTAATTTCATAAAAAAACTCAAATCAGCTCTTTTAAAACTTATTTTATCTGTGTCCTTATCATAATAACTTATAACTCCAATATTATATTTCATATCAGATAAAGATATATAGAATCTACCATTAATATTTGTACTTTTGCCTAAGTATTTAATTCCATTTATATAAATAGGACTTTCGCCAGCATATACAAAAGAAAAAGTATTAAAAGAAAAAAGCATCACAACCACAATAAATACAATTATTTTTTTCACATTTATCATCTCTCCTTATGTATTTATATTTCATAATTTATTTGTAAATATAAAATTGATTTTTATAAGTACACCTATTTACCTAAATTGTTGCAAAGGGAATACCATCTCTAATTTGATAAATAAGTTCATGAATTATATCAAATTGTCAATAACATCAATCTATACAAACTTTTTATAAAAAATTGTGTAATTGATTAAATTCAAAATCAAGTATTCTTATTTTTATACTCATTTTTTCAAGGGAAGCAGTCCCACATAAAAACATTATAACATTTTATAACCCAGCTTTTCAACAGTTTTTCTTAAAATTTCATCAGAAGTTTCAGCATTAAGCTTTAAAACAGCATTTCCCTTTTTGTGACTTGCAACTGCTTCATCAACAGTAGCAAGTGATTCAAGTGCTTTTTTAACGGCTGCTTCACAGTGAGGGCACATCATACCTTCAATTTTAATTGTTTTTTCCATAGTTTCATTCTCCTTTGTGTTTAATTTTTTTGATTTTATTTTTTTATCCTTTTTGGAATTATGGATATTAAATAAATTAAGTCTTAAAGCATTTGATACAACACAGAAGCTTGAAAGGCTCATTGCGGCTGCACCAAACATAGGGTTTAGCTTCCATCCCAGCAAAGCAATAAAAAGACCTGCCGCAAGAGGAATACCTATGATATTATATATAAATGCCCAGAAAAGATTTTCGTGAATATTTTTAAGGGTTGCTCTGCTTAATCTTATGGCAGCGGGAACATCACTTAATTTGCTTTTCATAAGCACTATATCGGCAGCATCAATTGCTATATCTGTGCCTGCACCTATTGCTATGCCTATATCGGCTCTTGTAAGTGCCGGTGCATCATTTATTCCGTCGCCTACCATTGCAGTCTTGCCTTGTTTCATAAGATTTTTTATTGCCTTTTCTTTGCCGTCAGGGAGCACACCTGCTATTACCTCGTCAACACCTGCCTGTTTGCCTATAGCTTTTGCGGTTTTTTCATTATCCCCTGTAAGCATAACAACTTTTATACCCATATTTTGAAGCTCTTTTACTGCTGAGGGACTATCTTCTTTTATTACATCAGCAACTGCTATTATACCTAAGATTTCATTATCCCTGCTGAAAAATATTGGCGTTTTGCCGTTATCTGCAAGACCTTCAGCTTTTTTATTTATTTCTTTAGAAACATTTCCTATAAATTTTATATTTCCGCCCTTTAATATTTTTCCATCGGCATTTGCTGATAAGCCGTTTCCGGGCAGTGCTTTAAAATCAGTAACCTCAAATGCCGATATATTTAATTTTTCAGCCTTTTTTATTATAGCCTTAGCAAGAGGGTGTTCACTTTTTATTTCAAGACTGTAGGCATATTTTAAAAGCTCATTTTCATTGCAGTTTATTGGAATAATGTCTGTAACATCAGGCTCACCCTTTGTAATTGTGCCGGTTTTATCCAGTACTGCTATATTAATTTTTCCTGCTTCTTCAAGAGATACTGCTGTTTTAAAAAGTATGCCGTTTTTTGCTCCCATACCATTGCCAACCATTATTGCAACGGGAGTTGCAAGCCCTAATGCGCAAGGACAGCTTATTACAAGAACCGAAATACCTCTTGCAAGTGCAAATCCTATGCTTTGACCTAATAAAAGCCATATAAGGGTTGTGATTAATGCAATTGTAATTACTGCAGGTACGAATATTCCCGAAACTTTGTCAGCTGCCTTTGATATAGGTGCTTTTGTTGCTGCTGCATCACTTACCATTTTAATAATCTGTGAAAGAGTTGTGTCCTCGCCAACCCTTGATGCTTCGCATTTAATATAGCCTGATTGATTTATTGTGGCAGCAGATACATTATCTCCGATTGTTTTATCAACAGGTATGCTTTCGCCTGTAAGTGCAGCTTCATTTACGGCACTTTCTCCCTCAATTACTATACCGTCAACAGGTATATTTTCTCCCGGACGTACTGCAAATATATCTCCTTTTTTAACCTGCTCAATGCTTACTTCTGTTTCTTTGCCGTCTTTTATGAGTATTGCGGTTTTGGGAGCAAGCCTCATAAGGGATTTAAGTGCATCTGTTGTCTTTCCTTTTGAATGAGCTTCAAGCATTTTGCCTACTGTTATAAGAGTAAGTATCATTGCTGCAGATTCAAAATAAAATTCGTGCATATAGCTCATTACTGCTGTCATATCACCTTTTATCTGTGCATCTGTCATAGCAAATAGGGCATACAGACTATATATAAATGAGGCACCTGAGCCTAAAGCTACAAGAGTATCCATATTAGGTGCTTTGTGAATAAGGCTTTTAAATCCGCTTATAAAAAATTTTTGATTAATAACCATAATAATTACAGTCAGCAAAAGCTGAACTAATCCCATAGCTATATGATTGTCATTAAAAAATTCCGGTAACCGCCAGCCCCACATTGTATGCCCCATTGAGAAGTACATAAGAATAATCAAAAATACAAGAGAGTAACAAAGTCTTTTTTTAAGTATAGGAGTTTCCTTATCCTCTAATATTTTTTCATCAGATGTTTTTTTATTTTCATAACTGCTTTTAAGGCTTGCACCATATCCTGCCTTTTCAACTGCCGCTATAATATCCTTTGGCGATGCTGTTCCCTCAACGCCCATTGAATTTGTCAGCAGACTTACAGCACAGCTTTTAACTCCTTCAACCTTTAAAACGGCCTGTTCAACTCTTGCGCTGCAGGCAGCACAGCTCATACCTGTTACATTATATTGCTCCAAAATATTCACCTCATTTCATTAATTTTTGCAATGTTGCAACAAGCTCATCAATTGTTTCGTTTTTGCCGTCTTTTATATCCTTTGCAACACAGGTTTTAATGTGGTTTGCAAGAAGCTCCTTGTTAAAGGAGTTTAAAGCGGCATTTACCGCAGCAACCTGAATAAGTATATCAGTACAGTAAACATCTTTTTCTACCATACCTTTTATACCTCTTATCTGACCCTCAATTCTGTTGAGCCTGTTAATAAGTTTTTTATATTCATCTTCGCAACGATGCTTTGTTTTATGAGTGCAGCATTCATTATTCATAATATCACCAGCCTTAATATACTCCTATGGGGTATGTTTTACACTATTATAATATACCCTTATGGGGTATATGTCAATATAAAAATTTTGATTTTAATTAATTTAATTAATTTTTGCAATTTAGAAAGTAAAATACTTGAAAAAAATTGTAAAATATTATATAATCATACTTTAAAGACTCAAGTAAAGGGGTGATAATATGTCAGAAAAAGATACAAATATTGCCAATCAGGTAGAAATTTTATATAAGCAGCTTATTGATGAAATAAACAGGTATCATCCAACTAAAGATTTATCTATGGTGGAAAAGGCGTATAATCTGGCTAGAGAAGCTCATGGTGAGCAGAAAAGAAGATCAGGAGAGCCATATATTATCCATCCTCTTTGTGTTGCTAAAATTCTGGCAGAGCTGGAACTTGATATTGAAAGTATAGTTGCAGGCTTACTTCACGATGTTGCAGAGGATACGGATTATTCAATAGAAGATATTGCGGATATGTTTAATCCTGATGTTGCTCATCTTGTAGATGGTGTTACAAAGCTTGCAAAAATTGAGTATTCCTCAAAGGAAGAATTACAGGCTGAAAACTACAGAAAAATGTTCCTTTCAATGGCTAAGGATATAAGAGTTATACTTATTAAGGTTGCAGACAGACTTCATAATATGCGTACTCTTAAATTTATGACGCCTGAAAAACAAAAGGAGAAAGCACAGGAAACTCTTGATATTTATGCTCCTCTTGCAGACAGACTTGGTATTTCAAAAATTAAAACAGAGCTTGAGGATTTGTGTCTTAGATATTTAGAGCCTGATGCTTATTATGACCTTGTTGATAAAATTCACAGAAAACAGTCTGAAAGAGAAGAATTTGTTGAAAAGATTGTTGATGAAATAAAAACAAAATGTGAAGACGCAGGCATAAAATGCACTGTTTACGGCAGACCTAAGCATTTTTTCAGCATATATAAAAAAATGCACAATAAAAATAAAACTCTTGACCAGATTTACGACCTTTTTGCTGTGAGAGTGCTTGTTGAAAGCGTAAAGGATTGTTATGGAGTTTTAGGTGTTGTTCACGAGGCTTATACTCCTATGCCTAACAGATTTAAAGATTACATTGCTATGCCAAAGGCTAATATGTATCAGTCGCTTCATAATACATTAATAGGTCCTGACGGTATGGTATTTGAAATACAGATAAGAACCTATGAAATGCACAAAACTGCTGAATATGGTATAGCAGCTCATTGGAAATATAAGCAGGGCAAAACTGACGGCGGTGAGGAAACAACAGAAGACGCAAAGCTTTCATGGTTAAGACGAATTCTTGAATGGCAGAGAGATATGTCTGATAACAGAGAGTTTATGGATACAATAAAGACAGACCTTGATGCTTTCAGTGAAAATGTATTCTGTTTCAGTCCAAGCGGTGAGGTTATATCTCTTGCAGAAGGCTCAACACCTGTTGATTTTGCTTATGCCATTCATTCCGCTATAGGAAATACAATGGTTGGTGCAAGAGTAAACAACAGGATTGTAAACCTTGATTATCAGATTAAAAACGGTGATAGAGTCGAAATTGTTACATCTCAAAATTCAAGAGGTCCCAGTCGTGACTGGCTTAAATTTGTAAGGACTTCACAGGCTAAGTCAAAAATTAATCAGTGGTATAAGAAAATAAATAAAGAAGAAAATATTTTAAGGGGCAAGGAGCTTCTTGAAAAAGAAGCAAAGAGAAAAGCCCTTACAATATCAGAGCTTTTAACGCCAAAGGCTATACAGGGCGTTCTTGAAAGATACAGCTTTAAGGATTGGGATTCTATCTGTGCCGCTGTAGGTCACGGAGGATTAAAGGAAGGGCAGGTTATAAATAAGCTCAGAGATATTTATGAAGCGGAAATTCAAAAAAACAAATCTGCTCAGGAGCTTTTAAAGGAGCAGGAGAAGGCTATTAATGCACATCTTGCTCAAAGTGCAGAAACACCAAGAAACAAGTCAAAAAGCGGAATTTATGTTCATGGTGTAGGTGATATAGATGTAAGATTTTCAAAATGCTGCACTCCTGTTCCTGGAGATGAAATTGTTGGTTTTGTCACAAGAGGCAGAGGTGTATCAATTCACAGAACCGATTGTATAAATATTATTAATTTAAGTGAAGAAGAAAGAAGCAGGCTTCTTGAGGCTGAATGGTCAGTTGATCAGAACACAGGCGAAAGGGCAAGTTATGTTTCTGAAATCAGAGTATTTGCTCCTGACAGAAGCGGACTTACTGTTGATATTTTAAAGATACTTATTGATGAGGGCATACCTGTTAATAATGTTAATGCCCGTTCCCTTAAAAACAGTGATGCGGTTGTGGATATTGCAATGAAGATTACAGGCAGAGAACAGCTTGAAATTGTATGTAAAAAGATTATGCAGGTAAGCGGAGTTTATCAGATTGAGAGAGTGAATTCATAATGAGGATTGTTTTGCAGAGAGCAGCATATGCAAGTGTTAAAATTGACGGTGAAACTGTAGGAAGTATTGACAGAGGCATTCTTGCTCTTGTTGGTATGAACACAGGCGATAATGAGGATACATTTAAAAGAATGCTGTCTAAAATAATAAATTTAAGAATTTTTGAAGATGAAAATCATAAAATGAATTTGTCTATAAAAGACCTTGATTACGGACTTCTGCTTGTGCCTAATTTCACGATTTATGCTGATGCCAGAAAAGGGAACAGACCATCATTTGCTATGGGTGCAAAGCCTGATGAAGCAAGAGAAAGCTTTAATAAATTTGTGGAATACGCAAAGCTGAATTTTCCCAAAACTCAAAGGGGTATTTTTCAGGCGGATATGAAAGTGGAGCTTTTAAATGACGGACCTGTAACAATTCTTATAGATAGTGATAAGCTTTTCTAAAATTAATGTAAGTAAAGGTTGATATTAATGAGATTAAAAGTTATTGTTTCACCTGAAATGGGTGAAAATTGTTATTTTGTAATAGATGAAAACACAAACGAGGCTATAGTTATTGACCCGGGTTATGATGTTTATAAACTTTGTCGGATTGTTGATAAAGAGAAAATAAATGTCAATGCAATATGCCTTACTCATTGTCATTTTGACCATGCAGGAGCTGCTGAAGGATTAAGCAAATATACCTCTGCTCCAATTTTAATATGTGAGAATGAAGAAGCTGTTGCCAAAAGTACATCTTATAATTTGTCTGCAATGTTTGGGAAACCTTTTACTGTGCCCTATGACAGAGTGCTTAAAGATGGAGAAAGTTTTAAATTCGGAAATCTTGAATTTAAGGTTATTTCAACTCCGGGGCATACTCAAGGGGGAGGCTGCTTTTATTTTGAAAAGGATAAAGCGGTTTTTTCAGGAGATACTTTGTTTTTTATGAGTGTAGGCAGAACAGATTTTCCCGGAGGCAGCAGTTCAGCTCTTGTCAATTCAATAAAAAATAAGCTTTTTAATTTGCCTGATGATACAGTTGTTTATTGCGGTCATGGTCAGCAGACAAGCATAGGCTATGAAAAAGATAATAATATGTTTTTGAATTAAGGGATTATTATGAATTATATTACAAAAGGACATAACTGCAAAGATGATGTTGTGTCCTCTCTTATGATGTTTTATCCAAATGACAAATATACACAGACAGAGGATATTTCTAAAGAGGGAATAACTGTTGAAACAATAATGGGAAACAATGGCTGTAAGGCTGTCGTTTATTATAATGGTGAAAAAAAGTCAGAATATTATGCAGCATCTGAAAATGACAGTGTAAGAGAACAGAAAAGAATTTTAGGTCTTTCAATAAACAAGGCAGTAAATTCTATATTAAATCTGCCTATGCCTTGGGGTATACTCACAGGGGTAAGACCCGCAAAGCTTGTATCTGAGCTTTGGGCAGAGGGGAAAACAACAGATGAAATAAAAAATATATTTAAAAATAAATATTGTGTAAGTGATGAAAAGCTGGAGCTTATGATAAAGGTTGCGGCAGAGGAAAAGAAGATTGTTGAAAAAGGAATGGGAAAAACCGGAATATATATAGGTATTCCCTTTTGCCCAACAAGGTGTCTTTACTGTTCGTTTACTTCCTACCCTCTTGACAGATACTCATTAAAGGTTGATGCATATCTGGATTGTCTTGAAAAGGAAATTGAATATACATCACCTTTTATACATAATGTAGAAAGTATTTATGTAGGCGGAGGAACTCCCACATCACTAAATGAAAAACAGTTAGAAAGACTGTTATCTCTTATTGACAAACACTTTAGAGGTGCTGTAGAATATACTATAGAGGCAGGCAGACCTGATACAATTACTTATGATAAGCTAAAGCTTTTAAAGGACTATAATGTGGACAGAATTTCAATAAATCCACAGACTCTTAATGATAAAACCTTAGAGCTTATAGGCAGAAATCATAGTGTAAAAATGTTTTATAATGCTTTTGAAATGGCGAGAAAAGCAGGTCATAACCATATTAACACAGATATAATTCTGGGACTTCCAAATGAGAAAGAAACAGAGGTTATAAATACAATGGAGGGGCTTAAAAGCCTTTCTCCCGAAAGCATAACAGTTCATACTCTTGCAGTAAAGAGGGCATCAAGATTAAAGGAAACTCTTGAAAAATATCCTCTTACCGATTTTGTAAATATGGAAAAATTTATAAATATTTCAAGAGAGTATACTAAGAGTATGGGTATGGAGCCTTATTATATGTACAGACAGAAAAATATGGTTGGCAATTTTGAAAATGTGGGCTATTGCAAAAAGAATTGTCAGTGTATATATAATGTTGCGATTATGGAAGAAAAGCAGAATATAATTGCTCTTGGAGCAGGAGGCTCAACTAAAATAGTCGACAATAAATTAAATAAAATTGAAAGAGTATTTAACGTCAAAAGTGTAGACGATTACATTACACGAATTGACGAAATGATAGACAGAAAAAGGAGATACATTTATGGCTAAGGACAAAATCAAACCTCGTATCTTAACAGGCTTTATGGAGCTTCTTCCTGAAGACCAGATATTATTTAACAAAATATATGACAATATAAGAGAGGTTTATGAAAGCTTTGGATTTTTACCTCTTGATACTCCTGTAATAGAGCTTTCAGAGGTGCTTCTTGCAAAGGCAGGGGGAGAAACTGAAAAACAGATTTACAGATTTAACAAGGGTGATAATGATTTGGCATTAAGATTTGACCTTACTGTTCCTCTTGCAAGATATGTTGCACAGCATTCAGGTCAGCTTACTTTTCCGTTTAAGAGATACCAAATGAGTAAGGTTTACAGAGGTGAAAGACCTCAAAAAGGCAGATTTAGAGAATTTTATCAGTGTGATATTGATATAATAGGCAATGAGGAGCTTGACATTACCTATGATGCTGAAATACCTGCTGTTATATACAATGTTTTCAGAAAGCTTGATTTTGGCAAGTTTACAATAAGACTTAACAACAGAAAGGTTTTAAACGGATTTTTTGAAAACCTTGGTCTTTCAGACAATATTTCGGATATTTTAAGAAACATAGATAAGATTGATAAAATAGGCAGAGATAATGTTATTGCAGAGCTTAAAGATATTGGAATAGACGAGGAGAAAACAGCAAATATTATTGATTTTATAACAGTATCAGGCACAAATAAAGAAAAGCTTCAACAGGTTAAGTCAATGAATATTGAAAATGAAAAATTTAAAGAGGGCATAAGCGAGCTTGAAACTGTTACGGAATATATGAGAGCCTTTGGAATAGAAGAAGATTATTTTGCTATTGATTTTACAATTGCAAGAGGTCTTGATTACTATACAGGCACAGTTTATGAAACTACTCTTGATGACTACAGGGGACTTGGAAGTGTATGCTCAGGAGGGCGTTATGATAATCTTGCTGAATATTATACAAATGCTAAGCTTCCCGGTATAGGAATTTCAATAGGATTAACAAGATTGTTTTATCAGTTAAAGGACGCAGGAATTATTTCTTCCGGACGTTCAAGTCTTGCAGACTGCCTTGTTGTGCCTATGAATGTTGATATGAGCTATGTTTTAAAAACAGCCAAAATAATAAGAAATTCAGGTCTTGTTACAGATGTTTATTATACACAAAAGGGTGTAAAGCATAAAATGAAATATGCAAATAAACTTGGTATTCCTTTTGTTGTGGTTATAGGTGAAGATGAGGTTAATACAAACAGTGCTGCTCTTAAAAATATGGCTACAGGAGAACAGATAAATATCAGCCTTGACAATATTGCAGATGAAATAAAAAAACAAATGAATAAATAAGGAGATAAAAATAAAATGGCAGAATTAATGAGTGGTTTGAAAAGAACCTGCTATTGCACAGATATAAATGAAAAAATGGTTGGCAAAATGGTTACTCTTATGGGTTGGGTAAGCCGTAAGAGAGAATTTTCTCATTTTTCTTTTATACTTTTAAGAGATAGAACAGGAATTGTTCAGGTAGTTGTCGACAGAGATAATTCTTCTGATGATGTGGTTATAAAGGATAAAGAAATTAAACCTGAATATGTAGTTGCCGTTACAGGCACAGTAATGGCAAGAACGCCTGAAAATATAAATCCTGATATGGAAACAGGAAAAATTGAGGTTAATGTTGAGGATATGAAGATTTTATCAGAGTCAGAAACTCCTCCTTTCCAGATTGAAGAAAGCATAAATGTAAGCACAGAATTAAGATTAAAATACAGATACCTTGATTTAAGAAGAAAAAATGTTGCAAATAATATTATATTAAGAAGCAAGCTTGCTTCTCTTGTAAGAAATTTTCTTGATGATGAGGGATTTATTGAAATCGAAACTCCAATTCTCACAAAATCAACTCCTGAGGGTGCAAGAGATTATATTGTGCCATCCAGAGTGCATCCGGGAAATTTCTATGCACTTCCTCAGTCACCTCAGCTTTTTAAGCAGCTTTTAATGGTGTCAGGATTTGATAAATATTATCAGATTGCAAAGTGCTTTAGAGATGAGGATTTAAGAGCAGACAGACAGCCTGAATTTACACAGATTGATATGGAGCTTTCTTTTGTTGAAGAAGAAGATGTAATGAGTGTAAATGAAAGACTTATGAAAAAGATATTTAAGGAAATAAAGGGTATTGACCTTGAAACTCCTTTCCTTAGAATGACATATTGTGAAGCTATGGAAAGATTTGGTTCTGACAAGCCTGATATTCGTTTTGGTATGGAGCTTCATAATATTACCGATATTGTAAAGGGCTCTGATTTTGGTGTGTTCCAAAATGCTATTGATGCAGGAGGAAGCGTAAGAGGTATTAATGCAGAAAATTGCGGCAATCTTCCAAGAAAAAAGATTGATGCCCTTGTTGATACAGCTAAAACCTATGGGGCAAAGGGTCTTGCATGGATTGCTCTTAAAGAAGACGGAGTAAAGACTACAATTTCAAAATTCTTTAATGAAGAACAGATTAATGAAATTATAAATGCCTTTGGTGCAAAAACAGGTGACCTTATTCTTTTATGTGCTGATAAAAACAAGATTGTGTTTGATGCTCTTGGTGCATTGAGATTAGAGGTTGCTAAAAATCTTGGCATTCTTAATTCAGAGGATTACAAATTTCTTTGGGTAACAGAATTTCCTCTTCTTGAATACAGTGAGGAGGAACAGAGATATGTAGCTATGCACCATCCTTTTACTTCTCCAATGGATGAGGATTTAGAGTATATTGAATCTGATCCGGGAAGAATAAGAGCAAAGGCTTATGATATGGTATTAAACGGCTGCGAAATAGGCGGCGGCTCTATAAGAATTCATTCACAGGAAATTCAGAAGGCAATGTTTAAGCTTTTAGGCTTTACACCTGAAGCTGCACAGGAAAACTTCGGCTTCTTAATTGATGCCTTTAAGTTTGGCGCTCCTCCTCATGGAGGACTTGCATTCGGTCTTGACAGAATTGTTATGCTTCTTACAGGGGCAGAAAGTATCAGAGATGTTATTGCATTCCCTAAGGTTAAGGATGCAAGCTGTCTTTTAACAGATGCTCCTAATGTTGTTGAGCCTAAGCAGCTTGAGGAACTTGGTATTAGTATTAACGAAAAATAACAGGAGAGCTATTGATGTTTGATTTTAAACAGGAAATTAACAAATACCACCCATTGCCTGAGCCTGAGGAGGCTAAGGAAATTGTGGATAATAATGATGTTGAAGACATAATGGATATATTAAGACAGATTTATGCAAGGTCAAATAAGGGGTGAAAAAATAATGTATTTTTCAAATTTTAATTCCCTTGAAAAAAAGGTTAAAGCCTTGTCTGTAAAATATTACAATGAAAGCCTTGACCTTGCAAAAGAGGGAAAGCTTACCCCTGCAATTGAGCTTTTAAGAAAAAGTGTTGCTTATTGCAAAAGCAACATTGATGCTCAAAATCTTTTAGGACTTCTGTATTACAGAATGGGCAGAATTACCAATGCATTTATTCATTGGAGTGTGTCTGCTCAATGCAGATATGAGGATAATAATGCGGTAACCTATCTTCAGGATATATTAAACAGCGTTGATTTTTCTGAAAAATCAAAGGCGGTTTCAAAATTTAATGAATCTCTTGAACACGCTAAACAGGGTAATTATGATATGGCAGTTATGAGATTAAAAAGAGGGCTTGATTTTAATTCAAAATCTGTTGATATTTTAAATCTTCTTGCTTTTTGTTTAATGATGCAGGGTGCTGAAAATGAGGCATACAGATATGTTGAGAGAGTTCTTAAAATTGATAAAGCAAACGCCATAGCTCTTAGCTATCAAAAAATTCTGCGTCCTGACAGACTTACAATATTTAAGTCAAAAGAAGACAGCAATAATGGCGGGTATAACAAAAATGCCGCAAATGCAATTAACAAAATTTCAAACAATAAAGGTAACATACTTTATTTTATAATGGGTTTTGTTGTTACTGCCATTATATGCGGTGCTCTTGTAGTTCCGTCAATGTTTAAGCATTATGAAAGAGAAATAGGCGAATATGAAACAGATTATGTTGTGCTTAAAAATCAGACTGATACCACACTTAGTGAAAAAGATGAAACAATAAGCCGGCTTACTGAAGAAAATGAGGACTTAAAGTCAAAGCTTTATACTGCGGGAGAACAGGATTTGCAGGAAAGAGTAAAGGTTCTTGCCGAAATTGAAAGCAATTATAAAGAGGGCAAGCTTGACCTTGCAGCCGAAAGACTAATTTCACTTGATGCATCGGGATTTACCGGTGAGGTTGTAGACCAATACAGAAGTCTTTGTTCCTCTGTGCTTCCTGCTGCTGCTGAAGATTATTTCAGCAAGGGACAGGCTGCTCAGAAAAATAATAATTTAGAAGAAGCAATAGATTATTATAATAAATGTATTAAGTGCACCCAGGGCGGAGAGGAAATGCGATATTCTGCTATGTATCAGCTTGCTAAAATATCCCTTGAACAGGGAGATAGGACAGCAGCAGCAAAGTATTATACAACTGTAGCCGAAAAACACCCTGTAGAGTCCATAAAAAATGAAGCGGCAATGTTTTTAAATGAATATTATAATAGTTAAAGGGGCTGTAAAAAAAGTCCATAATTAACACAAACCACATCAGAATTTGTTAATGTGGATTGTGTTGGGTCTATCCCAAAGATTGTGTAAACCTCTAAACCGATATATGATAAGATTATCAGTTTGGAGGTTTTTATTATGTCAAGAAGAAAATGAAATTAAAGTACTGAAATACAGCCATTAATAGAACTATAGTCAATAAAGTGGACAGAAAAGAGTCATTCGCAGTTATAAATAAGATAATATTATCAATGGTATTGAATAAATCGGATGCAGGGGAAAAGTCTATGGAAAGGAATAAATATTTCTGCCTATTATACTATGAATAGAACATTTTAAAAATAATCAACATTAAATTTGATAATAAATTTATATAAAAACATTGACAAATTATATAATAAATGATACGATATACTAGGAAATAAAAAAATTGAGAAACTTAATTTTTCATAAAGAATATATAATTTTTGTAATTTATGGTTGATAATAGCTCTATTATCTGTTAGAATATAATATGTATGAAAATGTGTATTTTGCTAAAATTAATATAAACGCAAGAAATTAATATGAGGTGTAACAAATGGGATTATTACAGAAAATATTTGGCAACTACAGCGATAAGGAAATAAAAAAGATTATGCCTATAGTTGCTAAAATCAATTCTCTTGAAACTTCTATATCACAGCTTAGTGATGAGCAGCTTAGAGGAAAAACTGATGAATTTAAACAAAGACTTGCTAATGGAGAAACTCTTGATGACATTCTTCCTGAAGCATTTGCAGTTGTAAGAGAGGCAGCAAAGAGAGTTCTTGGTATGCGTCATTTTGATGTGCAGCTTATAGGCGGTATCGTTCTTCATCAGGGACGTATTGCCGAAATGAAAACAGGTGAAGGTAAAACTCTTGTTTCAACCTGTCCTGCTTATCTTAATGCTCTTGAGGGTAAGGGTGTGCATATTGTAACAGTTAATGATTATCTTGCTAAACGTGATGCTGAGTGGATGGGTAAGGTGCATGAATTTTTAGGTCTTAAAGTTGGCGTTATTCTTCATGACCTTGAAAAGACTGAAAGACAGGAAGCATATGCAGCCGATATTACTTATGGAACTAACAATGAGCTTGGCTTTGATTACCTTAGAGATAATATGGTGGTTTATGAAAAAGATCTTGTTCAAAGAGAGCTTCACTATGCTATAATTGATGAGGTGGACTCTGTACTTATTGATGAGGCAAGAACTCCTCTTATTATTTCAGGTCAGTCTGCAAAAAGCACTAAGCTTTATGAGCTTGCTGATACATTTGCAAAAACTCTCACAAAGGGTAGAATTTTAAATGAAGATGAAGCTATGAATCCTCTTATAAGGGCTGAATTGGAAGAAGAAGGTGACTTTGTTGTAGATGAAAAAGCAAAGGCTGTCAGCCTTACACAGGAGGGTGTTGCAAAGGCAGAAAAATTTTTTAATCTTGAAAACCTTTCAGACCCTGATAACCTTGATATTCAGCATCATATCAACAATGCCTTAAAAGCTAATTACAATATGTTTTTAGATAAGGACTATGTAATTAACGATGGAGAAATTATTATTGTAGATACATTTACAGGTCGTATGATGCCGGGTCGTAGATATTCTGATGGACTTCATCAGGCTATTGAAGCTAAGGAACACGTTGAGGTTCAAAGAGAAAGCAAAACTCTTGCTACAATCACTTTCCAGAACTTCTTTAATAAATATGCCAAAAAAGCAGGTATGACCGGTACTGCACAGACAGAAGAAGGAGAATTTAGAGCTATATATGGTCTTGATGTAGTTTGTATTCCTACTAACAGACCGGTTGTGAGAAAAGACCTTGATGATGTTGTTTATCAGACAGAAGATGCTAAATACAGAGCTGTTGTGAATGAGGTTAAAGAGGCTTATGAAAAAGGTCAGCCTGTGCTTGTCGGTACAGTAAATATAGATATTTCTGAAAAATTAAGCAAAATGTTAAAAATGGAGGGCATCAAGCATCAGGTGTTAAATGCCAAGTATCATGCAAAGGAAGCTGAAATTGTAGCATTAGCAGGCGAAAAGAATGCAGTTACAATTGCAACAAATATGGCCGGCAGAGGTACTGATATTAAGCTTGCAGAGGGTGTAACAGAGCTTGGTGGTCTTAAAATTATAGGTACTGAACGTCATGAATCCAGACGTATTGATAATCAGTTGAGAGGTCGTTCAGGTCGTCAGGGTGATCCAGGCGAATCTAAGTTCTTTTTATCTCTTGAAGATGAGCTTATGCGACTTTTTGGCTCTGAAAAGACAGCGGCTATGATTTCAAAGCTTGGGCTTCCTGAAGATGAGCCTATTGCAGCTAATCTTCTTTCTAAGGCAATTGAAAATGCACAAAAAAAGGTTGAGGCTAACCACTTTGGAGCAAGAAAAAGACTTCTTGATTATGATAAGGTTATGAATGAGCAAAGAGAAATTATATATGCTCAGAGAAGAGAGGTATTAAGCGGAGAAGAACTCAAAGATAAAATTCTTGCTATGATTAAGGCTGTTATTACAAGAATTGTAAATGCTACCTGTCTTCATGATGATGAACCGGATGAGTGGGATATGGCAGAGCTTAATGAGCAGATTAAGCCTATATTTGAGCTGGATTATTTCTTATTATCTGATGAAGATAAGGATAAGCTTACAAAAGAAGAATTAATCGAAAGAATATATAATGCGGCAGTGCAAAAATATAATTCAAGAGAAGAAGAATATGGTTCTGAAATTATGAGAGAGCTTGAACGAGTTATAACTCTGAGAGTAGTAGACAGCAAATGGATGGATCATATTGATGATATGGATAGAATGCGTCAGGGTATAGGTCTTCGTTCTTATGCACAGCGTGACCCTCTTATTGAATATCAGTTTATCAGCTATGATATGTTTGATGAGCTTACTAACAATATTCAAAGAGATATTGTTAAGGGTATGTTCCATGTCAGAGTTATGACTGCTCCTGAAAGAGAGCAGGTTGCAACTCCTACCGCAACAAATAAAGATGAGTCTGCTTCAAAAGGACCAAAGGTAAGAAAAGAAGCTAAGATTGGCAGAAATGAGCCATGTCCTTGCGGAAGCGGTCTTAAATATAAAAATTGCTGCGGAAGATAGCATTAAAGGAAGATTTATATGATTTTTGAATTAGAACAAATTGCTGTAGAAATGGCAGCTTATGAAGAAAATCTTGTTCAGCTTAAGGATTCTCTGAATATAGGGGAAGCTTTAGAAAAGGTTACTGAGCTGGAGGATATAGCTGCTGACCCTGATTTCTGGAATGATATGGAAAAAGCCCAGGGAATTTTGCAGCAGACAAAGCAGTTAAAAAATAAAATAGAAGGCTTTGACAGTCTTAAAGAAAAATATGATGATATGATGACCCTTATTGAAATGGGCAATGAGGAAGATGATGAATCTGTCGTGACTGAAGTTAAGGCTATTAAGGAATCATTTATTGAAAGTTATGAGCATCTTAGAATTTCAACACTTCTCACAGGTCAGTATGACCACTGTAATGCTATTGTTACACTTCATTCAGGTGCAGGCGGTACAGAAGCCTGTGACTGGGTTTCAATGCTTTACAGAATGTACAGTAAATGGGTTGAAAAACAGGATTTTGCTTTTGAGCTTCTTGATTATCAGGAGGGTGATGAAGCCGGTATTAAGTCGGTCACTTTTATGGTAAGCGGTGAAAATGCCTTTGGCTATTTAAAAAGTGAAAAGGGTATTCACAGACTTGTCAGAATTTCTCCCTTTGATTCAAGCGGCAGACGTCATACATCATTTGCAAGCTGTGATGTTATGCCTGAACTTGATGATGATATTGAAATTGAAATCAATCCTGATGATTTGAGAATTGATACCTACAGAGCAAGCGGTGCAGGCGGGCAGCATGTTAATAAAACTTCTTCAGCTATAAGAATTACACATATTCCAACCAATATTGTTGTTCAGTGTCAGAATGAAAGAAGCCAGTTTCAGAACAAGGATATGGCTATGAAGATGTTAAAAGCTAAGCTCTATGAATTAAAGCTTAAAGAGCAGGGAGAAATGCTTGAAGGTATAAGAGGAGAGGTTAAGGATATAGCATGGGGCTCTCAAATAAGAAGCTATGTTTTCCACCCTTATAATATGATTAAAGACCATAGAACAAATGCTGAAACAGGTAACGTTCAGCCTGTTATGGACGGAGATCTTGAAATGTTTATTAATGCTTATTTAAAGTGGATTAATTAAGGGAAGCCTAAGGTTTCCCTTTTTTAGAGGATAGAATGAAAGAAATAATAATAACTTCAGCTCAAAGAGGACAGCGTCTTGACAAATATCTTTTAAAATATTTAAATAAAGCGCCTAAATCCTTTATTTATAAAATGCTGAGAAAGAAAAATATAAAACTTAATAATAAAAAAGCTGAGGGCAATGAGATATTATCAGTGGGCGACAGTATTAAACTTTTTTTATCAGATGATACTCTTTCAAATTTTATGGAGGTCAAAAAAATTGAAAGGACTGAGAGAAATTTTGAAATTATATATGAGGATAAAAATATAATTCTTGTAAATAAGCCAAAGGGACTTATTGTACACCCTGATAAAGATAACAAAAAAAATACTCTTAATGATCAGCTTTTATACTATCTTTATGAAAAGGGTGAATTTGATGCCTCTGCCGAATCTGATTTTACTCCTTCAATATGCAACAGGCTGGATAGAAACACAAGCGGTATTGTTGTTATGGGAAAAAATCTGGAGGCAGTTCAGCAGCTTAATAAAGGTTTTAGAGAAAGGCTAATTGATAAATATTATATAACTGTTGTAAAGGGTAAGGTTAATTGTTCAGGAGAGGTTTCAGGCTATCATTCAAAAAATGATAATAATTTTGCGTCTATAGGCGATAAGGGAAAATTTATTCTTACAAAATATGAAACTATATGTACAAACGGTGATTATTCTCTTTTAAAAATAAAGCTTGAAACAGGTAAATCTCATCAGATAAGAGTGTGTATGGCACATATAAATCACCCCATTATAGGTGATGCAAAATATGGAGATGAAAAAACAAATCGCTATTTTAGAGATAAATATAAATTAAGAAGTCAGCTTCTTCATAGCTATGAGATTAAATTTAGATTTAGTGATGGATTGTTAAGCTACTTAAATAATAAAAAATATTATGCACAGTTGTCAAAAAAAGAAAACAACATTGTTAAAAAATTGTTTAATGAAAATATATTGAATTAAAAATATTTTTATGATATACTAAATAAAAATGAATTTTTGGGAGGAAATAAAAAATGAAAGCAATTATTTTGGTAGCAGGGTATGCCACCAGACTATATCCATTGACAAAAACTACTCCAAAGCCATTGCTTCACGTTGGCGGAAAGCCTATTATTGATTATATTGTAGAAGAAATTAACACTCTTGATGCAGTTAATTCAATATTTGTTGTTAGTAATCATAAGTTTGCATCTAATTTTGAAGAATGGGCAAAAAACAAGATTAATCCAAAACCTATTACTGTTATTGATGACGGCACTTATTCAGATGAAACAAAAAGAGGTGCCATTGGGGACATTCAGTATACAATTGAACAGGGAAATATTGATGATGATGTCGTTATTATTGCCGGAGATAATCTTTTTACATATAAATTAAAGGAATATTATGATTTCTACAATGAAAAAAAAGCTGATTGTGTTTGTGTAAAACAGTTTGATGATATGGAAATGATTAAACAGCTTGGTGTTGTGCTTCTTGATGAAAACAATAAGGTTCTTGACCTTGAAGAAAAGCCTTCTAATCCCAAAAGCAACAAGGCAGCATTTGCTACATATATGTACACTAAAGAAACTGTAAAGCTTTTTAATGAATATCTTGCAACAGGAAACAGTCCTGATGCTCCGGGATATTTTCTTCAGTGGCTTCATAAGAAAAAAGATGTATATGCCTATGTAATGAATGGAGAATGTTATGACATTGGCACATCTAAGGCTCTCGAAGAAGTAAGAGAAATTTATGGTGAGTGATAAAAAAGGGCTGTATATACAGTCCTTTTTTAAAGGAGAAAATTATGAAAGAACTTGATATTTATACAGATGGTGCCTGTTCAGGTAATCCGGGAACAGGCGGTTATGGTGCAGTGCTGTTATATAAGGGTGTAAGAAAAGAGCTTAGTCAGGGCTATAAAAACACAACTAACAATAGAATGGAAATGCTTGCAGTTATAAAAGCGCTTGAAATTTTAAAAGAACCCTGCAAGGTTACTCTTTATTCAGATTCTAAATATGTTGTAGATTCCATAACAAAAGGATGGGTTTATAGTTGGAAGAAAAAAAACTGGATAAAATCAGATAGAAAAAAAGCTCTTAATGTTGATTTGTGGGAAAGAATGTTAAAGCTTTTAGATATTCATGATGTCAATTTTGTGTGGGTTAAAGGTCATGCAAATAATGTTGAAAATGAAAGATGTGATGAGCTTGCAAGAAACGCAATTATAAGCGGCAATTTAATTGAAGATGAAATGTAATAAAATATGAAATGTGATAAAATGAAAAAGAACATCGTGGAGAGAGATGTTCTTTTTCGTGGAGAGTTGTATATGAATAATAGAGTTTAGCAAATTAAATATCTTAACTTGTTTTTAGTATAACATATTTTAATAAAAAAGTAAAGAAATTTTAAGAATTTGATTTGTAAACAAAATGTAAACAAAACTTAATATAAGTTTATTATAAAAAATTTGCGTATAATCCTTACATTATTATTTAATTTGCAAGAAAGTATATTTTTAATCAAATTTTTATTGTTTTTTTCACAAAAAGCCTTTATAATGAATAATGCTTCATTTTTAGGATGGTGATTTAATGAATAGATGTAAAAATTGTATGTCAGTAATTACAAAAGGTAATGTGTGCAGAGTATGCAATTATGATAATAATATATCTGCCCCTGTAAAATCAATACATTTGACTCCGGGAACAGTTCTTAAAAATAGATTTGTAATTGGACTGAGTAAAAAATATAACAGTATATTTACTACATATATAGCTTATGATTTAAAAAAGAATACTAAAATACATATTGATGAATTTCTTCCAAAGGATATGGCAAAAAGAATCAAAAGGCAGAAAGATGTTTATGTTGAGAAAGGCGAAAAATTAAAAAAATTTAAAAAAGCTAAAAAGATAATTTTAAATGATGTAAAGACAATATTTAATGAAGATATTAAAAATCTGGATATAACCGGTGCATTTGAGGATAATAATACTGTTTATATAATCAGAAAATTATTTAGGGACAACACTCTCGATGAATACATAAAAAATACAGAGAATATTGACATTGATTATGCAAGCCATATTGCCGTTGAAATTATTAAAATTATAAATCCTTTACATAAATTAGGAATTATATGCGGAAATATTGAGCCTAAAAATATTGTTATAGACCCAATAGGCTGTGTAAAGATTGTTAATTTTCAGTTTTTTGGAAGTTTAAGTGAAATTTTGCCCCTTCCTCTTAATGAGGGATATTCGTCTATAGAGGAGTATATGCCCTATACAAGGCTAACTGAAAAATCTGATGTTTATTCTATAGCAGCAGTTTATTATGCCGTTGTTACAAAAGAAAATCCTGTTGATGCAAAATCAAGACGTTATTCCGATACTCTTGTTCCTCCATCCACAAATGGTATAAAAATAAGAAAAAATATTGAAAATGCAATATTTAATGCACTTAATATAAATCCTAAAAACAGAACTGCTGATTTAGATACTTTTTATGAAGAAATTATAAATAAAAATACCCAGAGAAGATGGGAACGAGTTAAGGGAAAATATAAAAAAGATTACAGCTTTATAATGGAATCTTCGTTTTGGATAAGAATAACAATATATGCAATCATTATAATTATGGTTGTGTCACTTATTGGAGTAATTATGGAATCAAACAATGTTCGCAATAGTGTTGAACAAAATTCCAAAATAAGAGTAACCGAAATTTCCACTATGGCTGTTCCCCAAGCAACAGAAAAACAAGATTAAAGTCCAATTTATGTATTGGACTTTTTTTAATTTAGTGGTATACTATTTATGTTAAGTGAGGTGCTATAATGCCGAGAATTATGTTTTCTTCTATAGGAAGCAACAGTGGTAAAACTACAGTTGTATGTGGAATATTAAAGGCTTTAAAAAACAAAAATATACCTGTAAGAGCATTTAAGTGCGGTCCTGATTATATTGACAGTATGTATCATAAGTCAATTAATGTTTTAAGCAGCAACTTAGACAGCTTTTTTTGCAAAAGAGATGAGATTTGTCAGCTTCTTGATTGTTCTGAGTTTTCTGTTATAGAGGGAGCTATGGGTTTTTATGATGGTATCAGTTTTACCGAAAAGGCTTCTGCTTATGAAATATCACAAATGACAGATACACCTGTTGTAATTATTATGGACTGCAAGGGTATTGCAAATTCAGTGGGAGCATTAATTAAAGGATTTTCAGAATATAGAAAAAATAATATTAAGGGCGTTATATTTAACAGAATTTCAGCAATGACGTATAAAAAAATGGCTGAGATAGCGGAGAATATGGATATAATACCTTTAGGATATATGCCTGATGACGAAAAAATGGCTTTTAAAAGCAGACATCTTGGACTTACTGAACCAAAAGCTATTGATACTAAAATCAATTTAATTGAAAAACAGGTTTTGGAGTCTGTTGATATTGACAGTATTATAAAAATTGCAGAGAATACTTCGGATTTAGAATACAATAAAACAAAAATTACAAAAAAATATAATAAAAAAGTAGCAATTGCTTATGATGAAGCTTTCTCTTTTATATATGATGATAATATAAATATGCTTAAAGAATATGGATGCGAAATTGTGTTTTTTTCTCCTTTAAGAGCAAGAACACTGCCTGATTGTGACAGACTTATATTAAGCGGAGGCTATCCCGAAATTTATGCTCAAAGGCTTTCAGAGAATAAGGAGCTTTTAGCTGATATTAAATCTAAAATTGACGGTGGACTTAAAACTATTGCAGAGTGCGGAGGTTTTATGTATCTTCACAGAGAGATTGAAAGTGTAAGCGGTCATATTTACAATATGGCAAATGTTATTAACGGTATTGCCTATAGAACCGAAAGACTTCAAAATTTTGGATATTTTACTATGATTGCACAGAAGGACAATATTCTTTGTAAAAAAGGAGAGAGTATTACCTGTCATGAGTTTCACTACTGGAACAGCACATTTTCCGGAAATTCTTTCAGGCTTATAAAACCAAACAGCACAAGAGAACATAAGGCGGTGAATACAACTGCTAATCTTTATGCAGGTTTCCCCCATATTTATTTTTACGGAAACAGAAAAGCCCTTGAAAATTTTTTAGAGGATTGATTATAATGAATTATGATGAAATATATAATCGGGTTCAGAAAAAATGGGATAACATAGCAAAACCAATTGACGGACTTGGAAAATTTGAAAAATTAATATGCAAAATAGGTGCAATTCAAGGAAGTACTGATATACATATAAATAAAAAGGCAGCAGCTATATTTTGTTCTGACAATGGTGTTGTTGAAGAAGGTATTGCACAGACAGATAATTTTGTAACTGCCCTTGTTGCAGAAAATATAACCAAGGGAATATCAACTGTTGCAAAAATGGCAAAGGTATGTAATTGTGACTGCTTTGCAGTAGATGTTGGTATTAAAGCAGAGGTTAAGGGTGTTATAAATAAAAATGTTTCAAGAGGCACTAAAAATATTGCGAAAGAAGCTGCAATGACTGTCAAACAGGCAAAACAGGCTTTTAATGCAGGAGTTGAAACAATAGGCGAGCTTAAAGAAAAAGGCTATAATATTATCGCAATAGGAGAAATGGGAATAGGCAATACAACAACAACTGCTGCCGTTGCAGCTGTGCTTCTTAATATGCCTGCTGAAATTGTGACAGGCAGGGGTTCAGGACTTACTGATGAAAAATTTGAAAACAAAATTAATGTTGTTAAAAAAGCAATAGCACTTCATAAGCCAAAAAATTTATGGGATATAGTGTCAAAGCTTGGAGGATATGATATAATTGCTATGGCAGGTGCAATAATTGGAGCTAAAAAATATAATGTGCCTGTTATAATTGATGGTGCAGTATCAGCAGTATCAGCTCTTATTGCATATTATATTGACAATGATATTTGCAGTTATATTTTGCCATCTCATATTGGAAAAGAGCCGGTATCTCAGCTTGTTTCTAAAAAGCTTGAGTTTGACCCTGTTATACATGGGAATATGGCTCTGGGAGAGGGAAGCGGTGCAGTAATGCTTTTTCCCCTTTTGGATATGGCTATTGAAATTTATAACAACAAAACCTTTGAACAGCTTGAAATGGAAGAATATAAAAGATGTTAGCTTTAGTTTTAGGGGGCAGTGCCTCAGGTAAATCCGAATACAGTGAAAAACTTGCTCAAAGTCTTGGCAAAAAAGTATATTATGTGGCAACAATGTTCCCCTATGGAGGAAGTGCAGATTTAAGAATAAAAAGACACAGAAAGCTTAGAGAGGGAAAGGGTTTTATATTAATTGAAAAATACAGAGATATAGGTGAAATTGAAGTAAGTGATACTGTTATTATAGAATGTATGTCAAATCTTTTAGCTAATGAAATGTTTGAAAAAAATCCAAAGGACGGAAGGTATGTTGTTGACAGCATATCTAAAATTAAATGTGATAATATAATTGTTGTATCAAACAATATTTTTGAAGATGGTATTAAATATGACAGTGAAACTGAAAAATACATTGAAAATATGGCTTATATAAACAGTGAGCTTACTAAAATGGCAGACAAGGCAGTTGAAGTAGTCTGCGGTATAGCTTTGGAGGTAAAATAATGAATGTAGTTAAGAGTATAATTATAGCATTTAGTATGTTTAGTAAAATACCTATGCCAAATATAAAGTGGGAAAAAGAAAATATGAAATATATGTTTTGCTTTATTCCTTTTATCGGATTGATTATTGGCATTGTTGAAATAGGCTGGTTTAAGCTTGCAGAATATATGGAGCTTAACAACATTGTTTTTGGTGCTGTTGCAACCGTTATTCCTGTTGCTGTAACAGGTGGTATTCATATTGACGGGTTTATGGATACCTGTGATGCGCTTGGCTCTCACGCTGACAGAGAAAAAATGCTTGAAATTCTTGATGACAGCAGAGCAGGTGCTTTTGCAATGATTGGTGTTATACTTTATTTTTTAGTATTCTTTGGTGCAATGACCTGTGTTCGTAATTTATGGCAGGTTCAGATGTGTATGACTGCATTTTTTGCGTCAAGGGCAATATCTGCATTTGTTATTGTGTCTACAGATGCTTCAAAAAAATCAGGACTTTTATATACATTTAAAAATAGTGCTGATAAAATTATAACAGGTCTTTTTGCTCTGGTATTTATACTTATATCAGCAGCATTTTTTGAAATGCTTAATCTTATTACAGGTGCAGCTGTGGTTGGAGCATTGTTTATTGTTACTGTTTATTTTTTACATTATATTGTAAAAAAAATTGGCGGCATAAGCGGAGATTTAATAGGCTGGTTTATAAGTATGACAGAGCTTATTGCAATTGCTGTTATAGGAATAGGTGGAGTTTTATGAAATTATATATAGGCGGTTTTGGACAGTGTAAACTTAATTATGTTAAAAATAATGAAAATATAACAGAGTTTTTTGATGGAGAAAAAGAAGATATTTCTCTTATAAATAACTATAGAGGAATAAATAAACTTAATTTATTAATTAAAAGACTGATTAATAAAAATATTGATGCTATAGATTTTGTTAAAAATATTGATGCTGATGTTATTATATGTGATGAAGTTGGAAATGGGATTGTACCTATGGACAAAAGCGAAGAAGAATACAGAGAATATGTTGGCAGATGCTGTTGCATACTTGCTGAAAAAAGTGAGAGTGTAACGAGAATATTCTGCGGAATAGGACAGGTAATAAAATGAAAGTTATATTAATTCGTCATGGTATGACAGAGGGAAATATTAATAAAAAATTTATAGGCTGTGCTACTGATGAGGGTCTTTCCCAAAAGGGAAAAGAGCTTCTCAAAAAAATAACCTATCCATCTGTGGACAAGGTATTTACAAGTCCCATGAAAAGATGCAGAGAAACTGCTAAAATTATATTTCCGGAATATAATGCTGAAATAGTTGAAGATTTAAGAGAGATTGATTTTGGTATTTTTGAGGGTAAAAATCATAATGAGCTAAATGGAAATGCTGAATATAAAAAATGGCTTGACAGCGGCGGACTTGCTGAAATTCCAAATGGCGAAAGCTTTGAAAAATTTTGCGAAAGATGCTGTAATGCCTTTTTAAAAACAATTAAAAATGCTGAAAGTAAAAATATTGCTTTTGTTGTACATGGCGGAACTATAATGGCAGTTTTATATAAACTTGGCGGATATAATTATTTTGACCATATTGCAGATAATGGAAAGGGATATATTTGCAATTTTGAAAATAACAGAATTAAGGTAGAAGAAAAAATATGATAAGTGTTGTTTTAGGCTTTTTGCTTGATTTTTTGTTTGGTGATCCCTATAATATGCCACATCCTGTAAGATGGATTGGCTCTCTTATTTCAATTCTTGAAAATATTGGAAGAAAGTGTAAAAATCTTGTTGTTTCAGGATATATTATAACTTTTGTTACTGTTTTTATAACCGGTTTTGCAGGCTATGGTATTTTGTTTTTATGCTGTAAAATTGACATAAGATTAGCAGTTATTTTAAATGGCGTTATGTGCTATTATGCTCTTGCTATGAGGTGCCTTAAAAATGAAAGTATGAAAGTATATTATGAGCTTAAAAAAGGTGATATTAAGGGGGCAAGAAAAGCTGTTTCTATGATAGTAGGCAGAGATACACAAAATCTTGATGAAAAAGGCATTACAAAGGCTGCTGTTGAAACTGTTGCTGAAAATGCTTCTGACGGAGTTATGGCACCTCTTTTTTATATGCTTATAGGCGGAGGGCCTCTTGCACTTATCTACAAGGCAATAAACACTTTAGATTCAATGCTTGGATATAAAGATGAAAAATATATTGATATAGGCAGAGCCGGTGCAAAGCTTGATGATATTGTTAATTTTATACCCTCAAGATTATCGGCATTGTTTATGATTGCAGCGTCTTTTGTACTTAAATATGATTATAAAAATGCTTTTATTGTATGGAAAAGAGATAGGTTTAATCATGCAAGTCCCAATTCGGCACAGACAGAATCCGTATGTGCAGGGGCATTGGATATTCAGCTTGCAGGTGATGCTTATTATTTTGGAAAGCTTTACAAAAAGAAATATATAGGCGATAATATCAGAAATATAAAATATGACGATATAAAAAGTGCAAATGATATAATGTTTGCAGCTGCATTTTTGTTTTTGATTATAGGTTTAATTTTAAGAGGTATTGTAATATGGCTATGGTTTTAATGATACAGGGAACAATGTCTAATGTTGGAAAATCAATTGTTACAGCAGGACTTTTAAGGGTTTTTAAAAGGCGGGGATATAAGGCTGCTCCCTTTAAGTCACAGAATATGGCTTTAAATTCATATATAACAGATGATGGACTTGAAATGGGCAGAGCACAGGTTGTACAGGCAGAATCAGCGGGGATTAAGCCTGAAGTTATTATGAATCCTATTTTGCTGAAGCCTAATTCCGACACTGGCTCACAGGTTATTGTTATGGGTGAACCAATAGGCAATATGAGCGCAAGAGATTATTTTAAGTATAAAAAAAATCTGGTGCCGACTATAAAAAAGGCTTTTGATTTGTTGTGTGAAAAATATGATGTTGTTGTTATAGAGGGTGCCGGCTCTCCTGCCGAAATTAATTTAAAGGCTGATGATATAGTAAATATGGGTATGGCTGAAATTGCAGATGCTCCCGTAATACTTGTAGGAGATATTGACAAAGGCGGAGTTTTTGCTCAGCTGTATGGCACAATAGAGCTTTTAACACCATCAGAAAGAAAAAGAATTAAGGGACTTGTCATAAATAAATTTAGGGGTGATAAGTCAATTCTTGAGCCGGGACTTAAAATGCTTAAATCAAAATGCCATAAAGATATTGTAGGAGTTCTTCCGTATACTGAATTTGATATTGATGATGAAGACAGCCTTTCAGAAAGATTTGACAGAAATATTAAATCAGAAATTGATATTGCAGTTATAAGATTTCCTAAAATTTCAAATTTTACCGATTTTATTTCTCTTGAATCAAAGGGTGTGAGATATGTAAAAAAAACATCAGAGCTTGGTACTCCCGATATTGTAATACTTCCCGGGACTAAAAATACCGTAAGTGATATGAAATGGTTAAGAGAAAACGGTCTTGAGGCTAATATTAAAAGACTTCCAAAATCAACTTTAATTATGGGTATATGCGGCGGCTATCAGATGCTTGGAAAAAATATTTTTGATAATGACGAGGGAAATATAAGAGGTATGGGACTTCTTGACTGTGATACATATATTAATGCCGAAAAGCAGAGAATACAGACTAAGGGGAAAATTATATCTGAATTTTTAAACGGTTCTGAATATGAGGGTTATGAAATTCATTGTGGCGAAACTGTAATACACAGCGGAGAAAAATTTGATACAAATGGCGGACTTATTAAAGATAATATTTTCGGGACTTATGTACATGGAATATTTGATGAGGGCAGCTTTGGAGAAAATCTTATTAAATATATAGCTGATAAAAAGGGAATTAAGGCTGACAGCAAATTTATAAGCTTTAAAGAATACAAGGAAAAACAGTATGATATTCTTGCAGATATGATTGAAGAAAATATGGATATTGACAAGATAATAAAAATAATGGAAAATAAAGATGAAAGCTCACAGATAAGCTATGTGCTTCCGAATGATATTGAAAAAAGAAGTATGGAGATTATAGAAAGTGAGCTTACAGTTGATATTCCCGAAAAATATAAGGATATTGTAAAAAGAGCAATTCATACTACTGCAGATTTTGATTATGCAGAAAATTTGTATTTTAGCAGCAATGCAGTCGAAATAGCAAGAAATGCAATTATAAATGGTGCTGATATTATAACAGATACAAATATGGCAAAATCAGGTATAAACAAAAGCTCCCTTAAACGATTTGGAGGAAATGTTATATGTTATATGGCTGATAAGGATATTGCAGAAAAGGCAAAAATTAACGGTACTACAAGGGCGGCAGCATCAATGGAAAAAGCAGCTGAGCTTGGAGATAACAATATATTTGCAATAGGAAATGCACCTACAGCCCTTATAAAATTAAGAGAGCTTATAGATAAGGGGATAGTAAAGCCTGCACTTGTTATAGCAGTTCCTGTAGGATTTGTAAATGTAGTTGAGGCAAAGGAAATTATTGAACAAAGCGGTATTCCTGTAATAGTTGCAAGAGGCAGAAAAGGAGGCTCAAATTTGGCTGCTGCCATATGCAATGGAATTTTATACGGAATAAAGGATAAATAATAAAGGAGAATTACAATGGATAAAGTATTAGATTTAGCAGAACAGATTTCAGATATTATAAAACATAGTGAAGAATATATTGAATATGAAAGAGCCTACAACAAGATTAAAAATAATGCCGAACTAATGGAAAAAATAAGCAGTATAAAAGGAAAACATATTGACTTTGCTCAAAATTGCAAAGATGGCAATTACGATTTTGGCAGAGAAAAATATTTATCACAGGAATTTTATAAGCTTATGCTTGATAAAGATGTTGAAACTTATTTTATGAATGAACATAAACTTGTTAAAATTTTGAATGAAGTTTTTGATAAAATTTCAACTAAATGCGTTCTTCAGGTTTTTGAATAGGAGTATTTTATGAAATGTGGATATGTAAAATCCGGCAGCGCAAATATATATTATGAAATATATGGCGAGCAGAATAATGAAGTAGTTGTGCTTTTGCATGGTAATGGCGAATCAAGTGCCAATTTTAAAAAATTGATACCTTTGCTTAAAAATAAATATAAGGTTATAGCTGTGGACAGCAGAGGACATGGTAAGTCAGAATTTGGCAGAGGGGAGCTTTCCCTTGGAGCAATGGTAATTGACCTTGAAAATATACTTTCAGAGCTTGGATATAATAGTGTCAATATTGTGGGCTTTAGTGATGGTGCAAATATAGGAATGTTGTTTGCTGTAAAAAATCCGGATATTGTAAAAAAGCTTGTGCTTATAGGCGGAAACTATAATTTCAGAGGATTAAAATTTTCAACTATGGCTATGATTTTTGTTGGCTACTGGTGCAGTGTGCTTGGAGGAGCTATAGACCCTAGAAACAGACTTAATAAGGAGTATCTTGCTCTTATGTATAAGGAGCCTAAAATAAAGAAAAATATCCTGAGATATATAAAATCCGATACCCTTGTTATTGTTGGAAATAAGGATATGATAAGGTGTTCACACGCAAAGTCAATGGCAGATAATATTTCAAAGGCTAAGCTTAAAATAGTAAAGGGCGACCATTTCTGGATTTACAGAAAGCCAAATGAGGCTGCAAAGATTATAAATGAATTTTTAGGTTAAATCCTCGGGAATATCATTTTCGTATATTATTTTTGTTTTTATACCTTTTTTATTGGCATAATTTATTGTAGCATATGTACCGCCTTTTTCCCTGTTATCATAATAGGCTATAAGTAAATCTGTTTTATCAATCATTTTTTTATCTCTGTCATAATATGCACTTATGCAGTAGTTTTTGTGTATATATGATATTGTAAAGCAGTAGGGCTGAAGATAGCAATAATCATACTTATTCATAAAATTTTCAAAGGGCAGTATAAGGCTTAAACTGATACTTTCATCAAAGTCTATTTTTTCCGTTACTATTCTTGCTGCCATAACATCTATTCCGGGTGCACCGCCTGAAATAAAGTGTTTATATCCCTCTGATATAGCTTTGTCAATTTCCTGTTCGAGTTTTATTTTTATATTTTTTATTTTGTTTTTAGGTAAATCTCTGTGTCCTGTAAATGCACAAGTTTTAATCATAGGTTAAAATGCCTTTCTGTATTTTCTTAATTGTATTACAAAATTTGTAATTTGTAAATATAAATAAATCTGTAAATATTATCAAAAAATTGTCAAAAAATGCAAAAAAAGTTCTTGACATACTCATAATATAGGAGTATAATACTTTTTGTTGTGAATATTGTATAACAAATATGCCCAGATAGCTCAGTTGGTAGAGCAGAGGACTGAAAATCCTCGTGTCGGCGGTTCAATTCCGTCTCTGGGCATTTTTATTTTATAAAACATCTATAATAAGTATTATTGCTATAATTATAATTGGATTAATACTCATTAATACATTTGAATTATGCTTAGACACTGAGCAGCTTTTGTCAATATCATAAATTCCGTCATTGTGAATGGAACTGTCATCTATTTGGGCAGTTCCTATTTTTATAGGAGTTAATCTGTTTATTACATTAATACTGTTTACAATATTTATAAACATATCAATTGTATCTGTGTGATTAACAAAAGGACGGCAGGCTTCAAGAAGAGCAATTTCCTTTACAGGCTCTTTTCTGCACTCTTCACTGCAGCACTGTATTTCTCTTTCAACAGGCACAATATATTTGTTTTTAAAATGCTCTGAAACTATATCAAGAGCCTCTTTAATGTCATTTTTTAAATTGTCAGGGTCCTGCATTAATTTTGTTATTTCATATATTTTATTATTTTCTGACATAAAACACCTCCATATTTAATAGCTTTTTAATATTTAATAAACCCCAGCCCTGTCTGTTAGACGGCTGATTAAGATTGTCGGCAGAAAGTTTAAGCATATATTTAACATCATCAGGAGTTAAATCAGGATTTTTTTCAAGAAGCAAAGCTATAGCACCGCTTACAATGGGAGTAGACATTGATGTACCGCTTAGGCTTTTGTATTGCCCGTCATCACACATACAGGAGGTTATATTGCTTCCCGGTGCAAGAATATCAGGCTTTATTATACATTCTCTTGTAGGGCCTCTGCTTGAATAATTCTTTTTTAAGGTTTTGTTTTCACTGTCATCACTTGAGCCTACTGTTATAACCTTTTTGCTTGTTCCGGGAGAAGAAATAGTATATGGCTCGGGTCCGTTGTTTCCTGCAGCAGTTACCACAACTATCCCATTGTCCCATAGCTTTTCAACCGCAGCCACAAGAGGGTCACTCTTTCCTGATTCTGTTGTGCCTATAGACATATTTACTATTCTTATATTATATTTTTTATGATTGTCATATATCCATTGTATACCTGCAAGCACATCGCTTCCGTTTCCGCTGCCCTCATTATCAAGGGTTTTAATCATAACTATATTGGCATTGGGAGCAATCCCCTTGTATTTTCCAAATGAGGATTTACCGCTGCCGCAGGCAATTCCGCTTATATGCACTCCATGACCGTTATCATCATATGACTTGCTTTTGTTATTTACAATATCCTTAAAGCAGAGAATTCTGTTGTCAAAATCAGAGGTTTTGCATATACCTGTGTCAAGAAAAGCTATTGTCACACCTTTACCTGTGAATTTGCCTTCCCAATGAACAAGCTTTCTTGCCCTGTTCATACAGGTTGTTAAAACCACATTTATATGATATTCTGTATATTCCTTTATTATATCTAAATTTTTTTCATCAACCTCTATAACAGTGCTGTCTATTAATGGCAGTCTGTATTTTATTTTATATAACTCAGAGGGGATTTTATCAATATTGCCTTTTACAATAACCTCCATAATTGCCTCCCTTAATTGCATAGTGTATATTATGAGATTTTTTGTACTATTGTTATTGAAAATTTTTTAAAAATAGGTTATACTATACTATGTATACTTAAATTTTACAAAAGGAAAAATTATGAAATCTGTTGCTGAAATTAAAAATGAACTTAATAATTATGATGTTAAAAATATAATAGCTTTTATCAATGAATATTATGATGACGGCAGAGCAGGCGTTAAAAAACTTATAGAGGCTGCTAATAAAAAATATAATTCATATATTTCAGAGCTTGAAAGAATAAAGGTTATTACAGAATATGAAAATAAATACAGAGCTAACGGCTTTAAATTTGTATGCGGTATCGACGAGGTAGGCAGAGGTCCTCTTGCAGGCCCTGTAGTTGCAGCCTGTGTTATACTCCCTGAAAATTGTGATATTTTAGGTATAAATGACAGCAAAAAGCTTTCTAAAAAAAAGCGGGAGGAGCTTTTTGATATTATAAATGAAAAGGCATTGTCTGTAGGAATAGGTGTTGTTGATAACAATGTTATTGACAATATAAATATAGTTCAGGCAACATTTATGGCAATGAGAGAGGCAATCTCAAATTCCTCTTTAGCTCCCGATTACATACTTGTTGACGGCAATTTTACAATACCATATGTAAAAATACCTCAAACATCTATAATTAAAGGTGATGGCAAATCAATGTCAATAGGTGCCGCAAGTATAATTGCAAAGGTTACAAGGGATAAAATGATGGTGAAATATTCAAAGGAGTATCCTCATTATGGCTTTGAAAGCAATGTAGGCTATGGCTCTGCAAAGCATATTGAAGCTATTAAAAAATATGGTCTTTCTCCTATTCACAGAAAGAGCTTTACAGGTAATTTTGTATGAGTATATTAAATAACAGGCAAAAGGGAAATATAGGCGAAAGTATAGCGGCTATTTATTTAAAGCTCCGTTTTTATAAAATACTGGAAAGAAATTTTACAGCTAAAACAGGAGAAATAGATATTATTGCAAAAAAAGACGGCTATATTATATTTGTAGAGGTTAAATACAGAAATAATATTTCAAAAGGCTATCCAAGAGAAGCAGTAACAGAGTTTAAAAAAAATCAGATAAGAAAAACTGCTGTAGTATATATGATGAAAAATAATCTTATGGAAGAAAAAGTAAGATTTGATGTTATAGAAATTTTAGGCAGAAAAATTGAGCATATTAAAGATGCTTTTTATTAAATGGTGATTAATATGAAATTAATTAAAAAAGGTAAGCTTGAATATTATCAGTTTGAAAAATTCGGCGATTTAAGACATTGTTTTACAACCCGATATGGAGGGGTATCTGAAGGCTGTTATTCATCTATGAATTTAACATTGAGAAAAGATGAAATGACAAATATAATTGAAAATTACAGAATAATATGTAATGCAATAGGCTGTGACTACAGAACTACTGTGTGGACAAGACAGGTTCATGGTGACAATATTTTAAATATCACAAAAAATGATTGCGGCACAGGTCTTTTAAAACCAAGACAATTAGAGGGATATGATGGAATTATAACAGACTGTCCCGATGTTACACTTGTTGGATTTTCAGCAGACTGTGTTCTTTTGTATTTTTATGACAGCATTAGAAAAGTTGTTGCCATAAGCCATAGCGGCTGGAGAGGAACCGTAAAAAATATTGGTGCTAAAACTGTTGATAAAATGGTGAATGATTATGGCTGTAAAAGAGAAAATATACTTTGTGGTATTTCTCCGGCTATAGCAAAAGATCATTTTCAGGTAGATATTCCCGTTGTATCGGCTTTTAGAGAAAATTTTGAATGGGCAAATAAATTTATTGAAAAGGATAATAAAAATAAAGATAAGTTTTATATTGACCTGCATGGCATAAATGAGGAAATATTAGTTAATGCAGGAATTAAAAGAGAAAATATTGAAAATAGCAGAATGTGTACAATGTGTGACCCTGACAGATTTTTTTCTCACAGAATTATGGGTGAGAAAAGAGGGTCACTTGCAGGATTGATTTCACTGTAAAATCATTAAAAAGGAAATGTTAAAATATGCTTCCGCAAAATGTTATTATAAAGATAGAAAAAAACAGCATAGCAGAAGAAATGGGAATAGAGGTTGGGGATATTCTTGTGGATATTAACAACAGGTCTGTTAAAGATGTTTTTGATTACAGATATTTAATTCAGGAAGAATATATTGAGGTTGGTATACTAAAATCTGATGGTGATGAGTGGCTTCTTGAAATAGATAAGGAACCCTATGAGGATTTGGGCATTGTATTTGAAACAGGTCTTATGGATAAAGCAAAATCCTGCTCTAATAAATGTATATTCTGTTTTATTGACCAGCTTCCAAAGGGTATGAGAAAAGATTTGTATTTTAAGGATGATGATTCCAGATTGTCCTTTTTGCAGGGAAATTATGTTACTCTTACAAATATGAAGCAGGAGGATATAGACAGAATAATATTCTATCATCTTTCGCCTATAAATATTTCTGTGCATACTACAGATATGGAGCTTAGAAAATTTATGCTTAAAAATCCTAACTCTACTAAGATTATGGAATACCTTAATCAACTTAATAAGCATAATATTGAAATGAATTTTCAGATTGTATTGTGTAAAAATATAAATGACAGAGAATATCTTGACAAAAGTATAAGAGATTTATCAAAGTTTCTTCCAACAGCAATAAGTATGTCAATAGTGCCTTTTGGAAAATCAGCTCACAGAGAGGGACTTTATGATATAGAGCTTTATAATAAAGAGGATTGTATAAAGATTATAAAGCAGGTTGAAAAGTGGCAGAATAAATTTCTTGAAAAATACGGCACACGTTTTTGCTTTCTTAGTGATGAATTTTATATTACTGCTGATGTGCCTTTGCCTGATGATGATTTTTATGAGGGCTATCCCCAGTTTGAAAACGGAGTAGGTATGATTACTCTTATGCTTAAAGAATTTTATGATAAATTTAACAGTGCTGAGGGTGATGACAGAGTCAGAAATATAAGTATAGCAACCGGAAAAATTGCATATGACTTTATTTATTCTTTAAGCTGTGATATAATGAAAAAGTATAAAAATACTAAAATAAAAGTATTTGCTATTGAAAATGATTTTTTTGGAAGAACAATAACTGTAAGCGGCCTTATGACGGGACAGGATATTATAAATCAGCTTAAAGATAAAAATCTTGGAGATTATCTTTTTCTGCCTGAAAACTGCCTTAGAGCCGAAACACAGGTTCTTCTTGATGATGTTGATATAAAGGATATAGAAAAGGAACTTGGCGTCAGCATTGTTGTTGCCGAACAGGACGGCGGCAGAATGTTTGAACAGATTATAAAATTATAACGGAGGTAATTATGTCAAAACCTATTGTAGCTATTGTGGGAAGACCTAATGTAGGAAAGTCTACATTGTTTAACAGAATAGCCGGAGAGAGAATTTCCATTGTAGAGGATACACCGGGGGTAACTCGTGACAGAATTTATGCAGAAGCAGAGTGGCTTGATTATAAATTCACTTTAATAGATACAGGCGGTTTAGAGCCTGAAACCGATGATTTGATGCTTAAAAATATGTACTCACAGGCTGAAATTGCTATTGAATCTGCTGATGTTATAATATTTGTAACTGATGTCAGAACCGGTATGGTAGATGCTGATATGCAGGTTGCAAATATTTTAAGACGTTCAAATAAGCCTATTGTTCTTGCTGTAAATAAAATGGATGACCTTGCAAAGTTTGGTATGGATATTTATGAGTTTTATTCTCTTGGACTTGGTGAGCCTTTTGGTGTTTCCGCTTCTCAGATGATTGGACTTGGGGATATGCTTGATGAGGTCGTTAAGCATTTTCCTGAAGATAAGATAAATGAAGAAGATGATGATGTTATTAAGGTTGCAATTATTGGAAAACCTAATGTTGGAAAATCATCACTTATTAACAGAATTTTAGGTGAGGAAAGAGTTATTGTAAGTGATGTTGCAGGCACCACAAGGGATGCTATAGACACTCCTTATGAATATGAGGGTCAGAAATATGTGTTTATTGATACTGCCGGTATGAGAAGAAAATCAAAGATAAAAGAAAGTATCGAAAAATATTCTATTATAAGAGCTGTTGCAGCAGTTGAAAGAGCTGATGTATGTATTATGATGATTAATGCAACAGAAGGTATTACAGATCAGGATACAAAGGTTGCAGGCATTGCTCATGAAGCCGGCAAAGCAGTTATAATTGTTGTTAATAAATGGGATTTAATTGAAAAAGACAACAAAACAATGAATAAATTTATGAAGGATATTGATACTGAATTTAAGTATCTTTCATATGCGCCTAAACTGTTTATATCAGCTAAAACAGGTCAGAGAGTTGCTAAGCTTTTTGAGCTTATTAAAACTGTAAGTCAAAATTCTCATATGAGAGTTTCAACAGGTATGCTTAATGATGTGCTTATTGAAGCTATGGCTATGAATCAGCCTCCGGCAGAAAAGGGCAGACCCCTTAGAATTTATTATATGACTCAGGTTGCAGTAGGACCTCCTACATTTGTTCTTTTTGTAAATGATACTGAGCTTTTACATTTTTCATATCAGAGATATATTGAAAATCAGTTAAGAGAGGCTTTTGGTTTTATAGGTACACCTCTCCATTTTATAGCTAGAAACAGAAAGGAATAATACTATGTTCAGACTATATTGCCTTTTAATAGGCTATGCTCTTGGCTGCATTCAGTCAGCTTATATTTTAGGCAAAGCCGTAGGTAAAATTGATATACGAGAATACGGCAGCGGAAATGCAGGCTTTACAAATACAACCAGAGTTCTTGGCAAAAAGGTTGGTGCCTGTGTATTTATATTTGATTTACTAAAAGTAATTGCAGCATATTTTATATGCTATTTCTCCTTTGGTGATATGGCAGGCTCACCAATACTTGCAGGCATTTATGCAGGACTTGGTGCAGTGCTTGGTCATAACTTTCCTTTTTATCTGGGATTTAGAGGAGGAAAAGGCATTGCCTGCACACTTGGACTTATGCTTTGTGTAAACTGGCAGGTTGCACTTGTTACATATGTTATAGGTTTTGTTGTTTTTATGGCAAAGAAATATATTTCCCTTTCCTCACTTACAATGGCAATATTGTATCCTGTGTTTATGATATTAACAAGAAATATGTTTAATTTTGAAACTGAAGCTATTGTACTTATGTTTATTCTCTGTGTTCTTGCTTACATTAAACATAAATCCAATATAGGCAGATTGTTAAATGGCACAGAAAATAAATTTGGTTCAAAGAAAAAATAAAGGGGTATGTATATGAAAACAGTAGCAGTTATTGGCTCAGGAAGTTGGGGTACAGCTCTTGCCGTTCAGCTTAAAAATGCAGGAAATAATGTTATATTATGGTCTTTTAAGGAAGAAGAAGCAAGAGCAATGCTTTCTGACAGAGAAAACAGGGAGTTTCTTCCCGGGGTAAAAATTCCATCTGATATTATAATAACATATAAAGATGAAGATGTTATTTGGGCAGATATGTTTGTTCTCGCAACTCCATCTAAATTTGTAAGAAATATGGCAAAGAGATTTTCTCCTTATATAAATAAAGACCGTATTGTTGTCAATGTTGCAAAAGGTTTTGAGGAGGGTTCTCTTTTAAGGCTTTCAGAAGTAATTAAAGAAGAAATGCCACAGTGCAGAGTAGCTGTTTTGTCAGGGCCGAGTCATGCAGAGGAAGTTGGCAAGGGTATGGCAACTGCAATAGTTGCAGCTTCAGAGCATTATGAAGTGGCAAAGGCTGTTCAGGATACATTTATGACAGAAATGTTCAGAGTATATATAAATACTGATATTATAGGTGTAGAGCTTGGGGGAGCATTAAAAAATCTTATAGCTCTTGCAGCAGGTATATGTGATGGACTTGGCTATGGCGATAATCCAAAGGCAGCTCTTATGACAAGAGGTCTTGCAGAAATTACAAGATTAGGTGTTGCCATGGGCGCAAAGTCAGAAACCTTTGGAGGACTTACAGGTATAGGAGATTTAATTGTTACCTGCACAAGTATGCACTCAAGAAACAGACGCGCCGGTATACTTTTAGGTCAGGGCAAAAGTCTTGAAGAAACTCTTAAAGAAATTCATATGGTTGTAGAAGGCATTTCAAATGCAAAGGCAGCCTATGAGCTTGCTCAAAAATACAATGTAGATATGCCTATTACAACTGAAATAAACAATGTTCTTTATAATGGCAAAAAGGTTGACAAGGCGGTTTATGATTTAATGACAAGAAATAAAACTGATGAAATAATTAACTATAAATAAGGTATAAGGCTATGTATAAAAATTTTGAGGGAAAATGGATTGGAGATCTTAAAAATGGAAGATATAAAAATCCAATACTTTTTTCAGATTATTCTGACCCTGATGTTATAAGGGTTGGAAAGGATTTTTTTATGGTATCAAGCTCATTTACATATTTTCCCGGAGTTCCCGTTCTTCATTCAAAGGATCTTGTAAACTGGAAAATAATAAGCTATGCAGTGAACAAAATGCCTATTGATAAATATGACACACCCAAACATGGCTGTGGTGTGTGGGCACCTTCAATAAGACATCATAACAATAAGTTTTATGTGTATTTTGGTGACCCTGACGAAGGAATATTTATGTCGTGTACAGACAATCCTTTTGATAAATGGGAGGATACAATTTGTGTGGCAAAGGCTAAGGGCTGGATTGATACCTGTCCTTTTTGGGATGATGACGGCAATGCTTATATTATAAGAGGTGTTGCAAAAAGCAGAATAGGGTATAAGAGCAAATTGTTCTTACATAAAATGAACAGTGACGGTACTAAGCTTTTAGATGATGGTATACTCGTGTTTGACGGCAGGATAAATCACCCTACTGTTGAGGGACCTAAAATGTTTAAAAGAAATAATTGGTATTATATATTTGCTCCCGCAGGCGGAGTTCAGCAAGGCTGGCAGATGCTTGCAAGAAGTAAAAATATATATGGCCCTTATGAACATAAAGTGGTGTTCCATCAGGGAAATTCTGTTATAAACGGTCCTCATCAGGGAGCTATTGTAGATATGGATAATGGTGAAAGCTGGTTTATTCATTTTCAGGATTTAGAGGCATATGGCAGGGTTTGTCATTTGCAGCCTGCAAAATGGAGAGATGACGATTGGCTGGAAATAGGTGTTGATACCAACAATGACCATATAGGGGAACCTGTTCTTGAATATACAAAGCCTAAAGATTGTGAAAGTGTGATTTTATATCCTGTTGACAGTGATGAATTTAATTCTGATAAACTTGGAATTCAGTGGCAGTGGCAGGCACATTCAAAAAATGAGTTTTATAAATTAACAGGAAGTTCCCTTATATTATATGCGCTTCCTTTTAAAGGTAAAAATATATCTGATGCACCTAATGTTTTATGCCAGCTTATGAACAGACCTAATTTTACTGTGAATACAAAAATAAAGCTGTATTTTAAAGATGGTGACAGCTGTGGACTTGTTATAACAGGCGGAAGCTATTATGGATTAAGACTTGAAAAAATAAATAACAGTATAATAGCAAATCAGGTCAGCTTTGAGCTTTTAAAAAATGAAGATACAAATGAAATTATAGGCGGCAGTGAAAAAATAAATTCAGATACAGTTTATTTAAGACTTACGATAAAATATCCTTGTATAATTTCTTCTTATGTCAGCACTGATGGCATAAATTATAAAAAAATTGGAAATGATGTTTGCTATAATGTATCCAGAAAAAGCTGGGTAGGCGGAAAAATTGGTATATTTGCAGTTAATACTAAGGGTGAGTACAGCAATGGATATGCTGAGTATGAGTATATCAGTGTGAGGTGATTTTTATAAGATACTATGAAAATCTTATTGTTGATGAAAATGTTGATATTGCTATTGAAGATATAAAGAGTATGCTTGATGAGGGCACTTCAATATATAATCTTTATGTTATATGCGTAAGCTCTGTTGGCAATGGAATTATGGAGATTTTAAATTCCTCAAATTTAATAAAAACAGTCAATTCTTCAAAAAACTACGGAGTTATTGCAATTGCAAAAGGAAGAAAAAGAATAAATCAAATTCTTATACAACTTATTGAAGACTGGGTAAAGGATAATAAGGATTTATGTTTTATAAGAAGATATTATAATAATAGATGCAGATAGCTGAAAGGGTGATTTTGTGGTTGGTATTATTTTATTAATACTTAAAATTATAGGAATAATATTACTTAGCATTCTTGCCCTTATTATGCTTATTATTATGCTTTTGCTGTTTTTGCCTATGAAATATTATTTTATAGGAAACAAAAATGATAATTTTGAAATTGATACAAAATTTACTTGGCTATTTTCAATAATTAGTGTACAATATATACTAAGAGACGGCACTGATGATTTTAATTTGAGAATACCGTTTTTAAATAAGCTTTTGGCTGATGATGAATTAGATAAAGAAAAAAGCATTAAAAATAAAAAAATAAAAAAATCTGATAAAAAATCCCCCAAAAAATCAGATGAAGATAATTTTCACACAGATGCACCTGCAAGTGTTCATCATATTACAAATGCTGAAGCTTCAGAAGAAAAAGGAAATAATACAAAAAATAAGCACAAAATTTTAAAAAAGTTTAAATCTTTTATTCAGAGAATCAGAAAGCTTATTCCTGAAATAATAGAATATAAGGATATGGCTAAGGATTTTGATAAGGAATTTGGAATAAAAAATGTTTTTAAAATAACTTGGAAATATTTTGTAAAAATATTAAAGGCATTAAGGTTGAAAAAGTTTGTTGTAAATGGTAAAATTGGTTTTGACAATCCTGCTGATACAGGTGTTGCCATTGGTGCTATTGCAATGATAAGACCTTATATTCCCATAAATATAAATATTGACGGAGATTTTAATAACAAAATATTTACAGGAGATATTCTATTAAAAGGAAGAACAAATCTGCTTTTTATACTTATCCCTGTTATAAAATATATTCTTACTGAACCTATATGGGCTATTATTAAAAAATACTGGAGGTAGACAAATGAGTAGTATTGGCGAAAATATTGAAGTATTATTCAATAAAATGGAAAATTTTGTATCATCAAAAACTGTAGTAGGAGAGCCTATTAACTATGGAGAGATTATAGTTGTGCCATTGGTTGATGTATCATTTGGTGTGGGTGCGGGTTCCTCTGACTCAAGACAGGATAAAAATGGAAAAAGTTCAGGTATGGGCGGTATTGGTGCTAAAATTACTCCTTCAGCGGTTCTTGTTATAAATAACGGTAATGTTCAAATGGTCAGCACAAGTGACCAGAACAGCTTAAACAAGCTTATTGATATGGTTCCGGGAGTAGTTTCAAAGTTTAATTTCTTCAGTAAGAATAATGATGATGCAGCTGCTGAAGACATTGTAACCGATGAGGAGTAATTGTTGATGAAGGACTTTTTTAAGGAGCAGCTTGTTTCAAAGGAATTTACTAAACAGGATAAAATTAAAAAATTTGTTATGATTATAGGCTCAGCAGTTATTATTATTTTGCTTTGGGATATAATCAGCAGTGTTGCTTATCTCAATCAGGATTATTTTTATTCATTAATGATATTGCTTGTTATATTTGTCGGAATTGTGATTTTTATTACAATCCGGCTTATAAGCAATCTTGCCAAGGAATATGAATATGCTTATACATCCGGTAATCTTGATATAGATGCTATAATGAATAAATCAAAAAGAAAAAGAGTTTTTTCAGGCTATGCTGAGGAATTTGAAATTATGGCACATATTGATGATATTCAGCATCTTGCTATGTATGACAGTCTTAAAACTAAAGATTTTTCAAGCGGCATCAAAAAAGAAAATACATATATTTTTGTGGCTGTTTATAAAGGTAAAAAAAGAAAGTTTGTCATTGAACCTTGTGATGAAATATTAAAGGCTATGAGAACTGATTTAACACCGAGAAGAATGTTTTTGAAAAATAATTATATTAAATAAGGAGAATATACAAATGCATGAATTAGTTATAGTGCTTGACTTTGGAGGTCAGTATAATCAGCTTATAGCACGCAGAGTGCGTGAATGTAATGTATATTGCGAGGTAAAGTCTTACAAAACTTCTATTGCAGAAATAAAGGCTTTAAATCCAAAAGGCATTATTTTTACTGGTGGTCCTAACAGTGTATATCTTGAGGACTCACCATCAATCAGCAAGGAAATATTTGAACTTGGCATACCTGTTCTTGGTATTTGCTATGGCTCTCAGCTTACAGCTTATTTAACAGGTGGTGTTGTAAAAAGTGCAGCTACAAGTGAATATGGTAAAACAGAAACATATTTTAATACATCAAGTGTTTTGTTTAAGGGATTATCTGAAAAGGGCATTACATGGATGAGCCATACAGATTATATTGATAAGGTAGCAGATGGATTTAATATTGTTGCTTATACGGATAATTGTCCTGTAGCGGCTTTTGAAAATAAAGATAGAAAGCTTTATGGCATTCAGTATCATCCTGAGGTTATGCACACTGAAAACGGCAAAGAAATGCTTAGAAATTTTCTTTATGAAGTTTGTGAATGTTCAGGTGACTGGAGTATGAGCAATTATGCTCAAACTGCAATAAAGCAGGTTAGAGAAAAGGTTGGAGACGGAAAAGTGCTCCTTGCACTTTCAGGCGGTGTAGACAGCTCTGTTCTTGCTGCACTTCTTTCAAAGGCTGTTGGCAGTCAGCTTACATGTATTTTCGTTGACCATGGTCTTATGAGAAAAAATGAGGGAGATGAAGTTGAAGCAGCATTTGCCGATTGGGATGTTAATTTTGTAAGAGTTAATGCAGGCGAAAGATTTTTAAATAAGCTTGCAGGTGTTTCTGACCCTGAAACAAAGAGAAAAATTATTGGTGAAGAATTTATAAGAGTTTTTGAAGATGAGGCTAAAAAGATAGGCACAGTTGATTTTCTTGCACAGGGTACAATCTATCCTGATGTTATTGAATCAGGTGCCGGTGATGCAGCTGTTATAAAGAGCCACCATAATGTTGGAGGACTTCCTGACTATGTTGATTTTAAAGATATTGTTGAGCCTTTAAGACTTCTTTTTAAAGATGAGGTGCGTCAGCTTGGTATTGAGCTTGGACTTGCGGATTATCTTGTTTGGCGTCAGCCATTCCCCGGCCCCGGTCTTGCTATCAGAATTATAGGTGAAATTACTCAGGAAAAGGTTGATATTTTACAGGATGCAGATGCAATATTCAGAGAAGAAATTGCAAATGCAGGTTTAGACAGAGATATTAATCAGTATTTTGCTGTTCTTACTTCTATGCGCAGTGTAGGTGTTATGGGAGATTTCAGAACTTATGATTATACACTTGCACTTAGAGGTGTAACAACATCTGACTTTATGACTGCTGATTTTGCAAGAATTCCTTATGATGTTTTAGCTAAAATAAGCAGCAGAATTGTAAATGAAGTAAAATCAATTAATAGAATAGTGTATGATATTACCTCAAAGCCCCCTTCAACAATAGAGTGGGAGTAAACAGAAAAATGTCTTGTATACTGCATAAATACTGGATTTTTAATAAGCAGTGATACGTTTTTGATGCGTTTTTATTGTCATATACTAAAAATATATTAGAATTTAGTATAATTTAATCGCGATAAATAGTATAAAAGACCTGATAATTTCAGACCTTTTGTACTATTCAGTTGAAACAATACTTGTGGAAAAGCTTGAAATAATTATATCATGAGGTGACCAAAAAACAAGATGGAAAGATTTCTATCCTGTGTATGCACTTATAAGAACAAAGAGCTTTGATAAGAAGGTGTTTAGCTAGGATCTTAAGAAAAACCATTTATTATGGGACTATGTCATGGAGTTTGGAGGTAAGGCGTTTCAACTAAGAATGCATCTAAATATGAGTCAAGAAACACTTGTAAGAAATTTAGGTGTATGTTTGCAACTGTGAATTGTTGGAAAAAAGGAAGTAATATTCCTAGTATACAACAGATTTTTGCGTTTGAGAAGTACTGCAAAGAACTCGATGTTGCATTTGAAAAATACCAAGTAAGAAAGGGGATATTTTTAATGAGTGAAGAACTTATTCAAACAATACCTCAGCAGATAGGAAAATTTACATACTACAAGTTAGGTAGTACAACAATTGGGCAATTAGTAAATAGCGGTTTGTTACCTAAAAAAAGGTATACAGGAGTGACTAACAAAAAACCTGATGGGCTTGTTTTTTATCAAAATAAAGTAATTGCATTTGTTGAATATAAATTGCCAGAAGAATTATCAACTGACAAACAAATAAGCTCCGCAATTGCTCAAGAAATTGACGTTGCTAAGTTAATATGCAAAATTTTTATAGTAACGGATGGCACTAAATCTTTTTGGTTAAATGCACTTAATGGAGAAAGAATATGTGATTCAAACGGAAATGAAATACGCACAGTATTTAACAATGTTAAGATAGAGAATTCGGATGCGCTTGAGTTTTTAATTGATGAAATTAATAATTCAATATCTAAAACAAATTCAACTATTAAACGTGCTGAATATATCAATCCAACATCATTAGCAAACCGTTTGTGGCAGACTATATGGGCAGCTACTGGAAAAACACCAGTCAAGTGCCTGTATAATGTTGTTGAATTATTTATTTTTAAATTTTTAAGTGACTTGAAAGTTTTGGATGAGGACTATAATTTTGAAAAGGTGTATAATAAGTCTAAAACCAATCCAGGTGATGCATTAGATTATTATGCAAAAAACTCTCGTCCTAAAATAAGAACATTGTTTCCAAAGGGAGAAGATGGAACTACTATAATCAATGGAACTATTTTTGTTGACGAATCAGGAAATGCCAATTTATCTCAATCGTTGTTGTTTGCAAAATCATTAAAACACTTAAATGATTATAGTGATGAAGTTGGTAGTTTGACCAATATAGATAAGCAATTTAAAACTCGTTTGTACGAGAGCTTCTTGAAACAAGAGGTTGAAGCAATGGGGCAATATTTTACTCCAAGAAAATTAGTTCAATCTATTATAAGGATGGCTCAAATGAATGATGCATCGTTTAAATATCAAGATAAACGAATATGTGATCCTTTTTGTGGTGTGGGTGGATTTCTGCTTGAATTATTAAACCTTAATGATTCTATGAGACAGGAATATACTCCGAATAAAAAAGGGGAAATTAAACCATCGTTCGTTTTACACGGCTTTGATAAAGGATTTGAAAAGGAGGATGAACGAACAATAATTTTAGCAAAAGCAAATATGTTGATCTATTTAGCCGAAATTCTTTTTAAATATCCTCATTGTACAAATAGTTTTGCTAATATATTTAATAACACTTTTAAGTTGTTTAAAGATAATTTGGGTACATTTGGATATATAATAGATGATGAATGTGAAAATGAAAAATATGACTATATACTTAGTAATCCACCTTATGTTACAAGGGGTTCAGGAATAATAAAAGAAGAAATAAAAGCTACTCCTCATACACGAGACAAATATCCTGTAAATGCTCTAGGCTTAGAGGGGATTGCGATGGAATGGATAATTCGTTCTTTAAAAAAAGGAGGTAAGGCATTCATAGTTATTCCGGATGGAATACTAAGCCGTATAAGCGGAAAGAAACTAAGAGAACATATATTGTTAAATTGTCACTTAGATGCAATTATATCGCTGCCAGTAAGGACTTTTTTTGCTAATAATGTACATGCTTATGTAATGGCAATAACCAAAAAGAACGATATTGGTGAAAGACAGACTGAGCCAGTGTTTACTTATATTGTATCAAATATAGGTGAAAAACTAACTAGCGTAACAAGAGAAGATATACCAAATACGGACTTGCCGGAAATGGAGACATTATTTAAGATGTTTTGTGGTTCAAAATCTAATTTTGATGATTTTATATCTGGGAAATATCCACGTTGCAAAGTACAGCCCATTGAATTATTTGAACAATCATCTCATTGGGTTATTGATAGATGGTGGACAATTGATGAAAAGGTTGCATTAGGAATAGAAGAAACCAAGAAAACCGTTTCCGTAGATGATTTTGAAGAAGAACTCTCAAGTCTAAAGAGTGTTTTAGATGAGTATATAAAAGTTATTGAAAAGATAAAGGAGCAATAAATGAAATATGAAAAAATATTTTTATCAAATGAAGAATATTTCAAGCTATCAATAGGAAAAAGAAAACTCAAGAAAGAATTGAAGGAATTAAATGGAAATATTCCGTTATATAGTGCAAATGTGTTTGAACCATTCGGATACGTCTCGATTAGTAATATAGACGACTTTAGCTTTCCTGCAATATTGTGGGGCATTGATGGCAATTTTGAGCTGAATTATTTAAAACCCAACATACAGTTTGCTACTACAGACCACTGTGGGACAATTCACATCCTTAATGAAAAAATAGTTCCGCAATACATTCTATATTCACTATATATTTTAAAAGAAGATTTGTCTTTCGATAGGAATTTCAGAGCTTCGTTATTTAATATGAAAACTATTTCTATTAATGTTCCTATAGATTCTAACGGTGAATTTAATGTAGAAAAGCAGTATGAGTATATAAAAAAATATCAAGCAATTTTAATGAAAAAGGGTGAATTAAAGAATCAGCTTACTGAGTTAGTTAATGCCGACATAAGTATACCGTATAGCTTTGATGAGTTTTTGGATGAATATAAAGAACTATATGTTAGAGATATATTTGATTTGTCACACACAACCAATGGATCTTTTTTAACAAAAAGTTTTGTAAGAGCTAATCAAGGTGATATTCCTGTATATGGTGCATCAAAATTTGAGGACTATATAGGATACGGATATATAAAAGATAACTTAGAAAAAGTAAAATATTTTTCCAATTGCTTGACATGGAATATTGATGGTTCTATTGGTATTTTCTATAGAAATGGGAAATTTTCTTTATCAGAAAAAGTAATACCATTAATTGTTAAGCTTGAGTATGATAAACTGTTGAATAGAAGTTATTTGCGATATGCAATATTGTCTGAAGTAATGAAGAATCCTTTTTCTTTTACTAATAAGGGAAATAAGACTCGGCTTGGGGATATTCTTATTAAAATACCAACTTTTAAAGATAAAATTAATCTAAAAGAACAAGCTGTTATATCAAAATATTGCGAAGAAATTGATGTCAAGAATGATACTTTAAGATTGTTGAAAAATGATATAGTTTCAAGTGTAGAAAAAATTATAAATAAGCAAGTGATTTTAGATGGTGTTATATGATATGAACATTTTGAGTGAGAAATGTATATCTTAAATCTCTTTAAGCGGAAACGGTGAGGAAAAGGGCTTAAAATCAGGTGAAAAAACTTATACAGTTTTGAAAGTACCGATTTGGAATAATTAAAAAATGGTTTGTATGCTGTATAATTACTGGATTTTTGGCAAGTGGCATGTTAATACATTTTTGTTATTTTCATTGTCATGAACTGGAAATATATTTAATTTAGATATATTTTAATTGCTATAAATAGTATAGGGTCTATCCTAAAGATTGTGTAAACCTCTAAACTGATATATAATAAAATTATCAGTTTGGAGGTTTTTTATTATGGCAAGAAGAAAAAGAAATGAAAGTCCTGAAAGACAGGCATTAAGAGAATCAATGGAAGGATTTTTGAACCATAGTCAATAAAGTGGACACAAAAAAGTAAAAAAATATACCTACCGGGGTCAAGC
>CAZZLN010000006.1:0-59663 GCA_964654945.1 uncultured Lachnospiraceae bacterium | reverse complement strand
TGTTTAAGCCGATTAGCAGACTTTTTGGCTTTTGGAAGTGTCAAAGATGGGATTATATTTTCAGTTGAGTTTTATCCTTGACTACTGCGTGTTTCTTATTTTTTTATCGTTTGATCTTATGTTGCCGTAATACAATTTTCTATAAAATTTCTCATTTCGTATTTCTCCTGATAATTTTTCTGACATAGGTTGACTATGAAAAGTAAAAAGCACTCCCTGGGATTACCTCCGGGGAAGTGCTTTATAGGTCATTCTATATTCACCTGAAATTCGTTACGCTCCGTAACGATGCGTTATTCTTCAAAATTTTGCTGTCAAATTGCTGTCAACCACCGGCTTAAAACGCCGCAAATCGCATATCTATGCCACTTATTTCTCCAACGGCTTCATTGTCGGAAACAGAAGAATATCTCTAATTGTGCTTGCATCAGTAAAGAGCATCACAAGTCTGTCAATTCCCATACCCATACCGCCTGTAGGTGCCATACCGTATTCAAGAGCTAACATAAAATCCTCATCAATCATATTAGCTTCTTCATTGCCGTTAGCTCTAAGCTGGTCCTGACGCTTAAATCTTTCTCTCTGGTCAATAGGGTCATTAAGCTCACTATAAGCATTAGCATATTCGTGACCGCAGATAAAAAGCTCAAATCTTTCTGTATAGTCAGGCTTGTCAGGCTTTCTCTTTGTAAGGGGAGAAATTTCAACAGGGTGATCCATAAGAAAAGTAGGCTGTATTAACTTTTCCTCTACAAATTCTTCAAAGAATAAGTTAAGAATATCACCTTTTTCATGAATAGGCTCAAACTCTACATTATGCTCCTTAGCTGCTGCTCTTGCTTCTTCAAGAGTTTTAATTTCATCAAAATCAACTCCTGTATATTTCTTAACAGCATCAACCATTGTTATTCTTTCAAAAGGCTTGCCAAAATCAAGTTCTACACCCTGATATGTAATTTTATCAGTGCCTGCAACCTTTTGAGCAACTTCTTTTATAATACCCTCGGTAATATCCATCATACCATAATAATCAGTATATGCCTGATAAAGCTCAAGTAATGTAAATTCAGGATTATGATTAGAGTCCATACCCTCATTTCTAAATACTCTGCCTATTTCATATACTCTTTCAAGTCCGCCAACAATAAGCCTTTTTAAAGGAAGCTCAAGAGCAATTCTCATATACATATCAATATCAAGTGTGTTGTGATGTGTAATAAACGGTCTTGCAGAGGCACCACCGGGAATTGTCTGTAAAATCGGTGTTTCAACCTCTAAAAAATCAAGATTGTCAAGGTAATTTCTTACAGTCTTAATAACTGCACTTCTTATGAAAAAGTTTCTCTTAACTTCAGGATTTACAATAAGGTCAACATATCTCTGTCTGTATCTTAAATCCTGATCCTTTAATCCATGAAATTTTTCAGGCAATACCTGTAAGCTCTTTGATAACAATGTAACCTCTGTTGCATGAACAGAAATTTCCTCCATTTTGGTCTTAAATATTGTACCCTTAACAAACACAATATCACCAATATCCATTTTTTTAAAAAGCTTATAGTTATCCTCACCTATTTCATCTCTTGTAACATAGCACTGAATTTTGCCATCTCTGTCCTGAATATCACAAAAGCTTGCCTTGCCCATAACACGCTTGCTCATCATTCTGCCTGCAACGGCAACTTCCTTTCCTTCAAAGCTGTCATAATCATTTTTAATTTCCATAGAATGATTAGTAACATCAGCCTTAACAATCTTAAAAGGATCTCTGCCATCAGCCTGTAAATCAGCAAGCTTTTCTCTTTTTAACTTTAATATTTCATTGAGAGCCTTGCCCTCAAGAGGTTGCTTATTTTGCTTATTATCTGCCATTTTTATTTCTCCTACTTTATATCTAAAATCTTAAACCTGAATACTCCATCAGGTGCATTGTTTTCAACAATTTCGTCTATGCTATGACCAATCAAAGCAATGCCAAGAGGAGATTCGTTTGAAATTTTAAAAGAAGCAGGGTCAGCTTCAGCAGGACCTACAATAGTATATTCAACTTCTTCTTCAAATTCCTCATCCCAAAGCTTAACCCTGTTGCCAAGATTAACCTTGCCTGTATTCAGTTCTTCCTCATCAATAACTTCAGCATTTCTGAACATATTTTCAATTGTAACAATTCTTGATTCAATTTCAGCCTGTTCTTCCTTAGCTGCATCGTATTCAGCATTTTCGGATAAATCACCCTGAGCTCTTGCTTCTTTAATTTTAACTGCAACTTCTTTACGTCTTACAACTTTAAGATTTTGAAGCTCTTCTTCAAGATTTTGATAGCCTTCTCTTGTTAAAATAATTTTTTTCTCGTCAGACATTATATGCTCTCTCCTTTATTAAACCGCATTAAAAATCTTTATAATTATATACTAATTTAATGCCTTTGTCAAATATTATAAAAAATTAGTTTTTGTACTTAGCTACATAAAAAAGGGGCTGTAAAAACCAAAAGAAAAATGGGGCTGTAAAACAGGTCGCCCAAGATGTGATGCACAGAAATTACTTAAAGTGGTATTGTTTGCATTCATGGAACACGGAATCAGTTCTTTAAGAGATTTGCTGCATAAATAAGATAAATTTAGAGTAAATTTAGCACCTAAAAAGCCTCGCAAACAGCAAAGCTTGATTAGTATACCATTTTTTTGTTATGATAAGCCGTAAAAGATGAAAAAAGCATATATAACGATAAAAGATAACCCACATCAACAAAATGCTGATGCGGGTTGGATTAATTAGGGATTTTTTTACAGCCCCCAATATATCAGTTTAGAGGTTTACACAATCTTTGGGATAGGCTCCAATTTTATCTTTAACTTTCTGCAGCATTTCTAACAAATATGTTATATAAATATTATATCATAAACTTTAGATTTTTATCTATTAAAAATTCAAACATTTTTAAGCTTATTTTCCACTGCTTCCAAGCTTACCTGCACCTCTGTCAGACGGTATTTCAGAAAGCTTATCAAAGCTTATTTCTTCTCTTTCAAGCTCATTGTGAACGCAATGAACTACACCCTGAAAAAGAGCTTTATTATAAGGATAGACAATATAAGCCTTTTCAATAACTTCTTTTACATCTTTATCAAGACTTTCAAGATTTAATTTTGAAATAAGCACAGGCTTATCATTAGTATTTGTGGTAGCTAAAAACCACTCTCCTCTGTAGCCGGAGTCAATAACTCCCGCACTGTATTTAATACCCTTGCTGCCTGTTGAGCCTCTTTCATATATTTGAATGTAATAATTTTCCGGAATAGCACTGGCTATGCCCGTTGGCACGAGCACAGTGCTATGAGGAGGAATTATCATATAAGCATCTTCAAAGCATGGATAAATATCCATACCTGCATTATAAATTTCTTTATCAGGTATTTTAGCCTGAGCCTTAACCTTTGCAAAATATATTTTATCCATAATTATCTCCTAATATTAATCCTCAAACAGTACAATTTCTCCCTTTTTAAGGGTAGATTTTACATCTATTGTTCTCTGATTTGATGAACCTTTCCAGTGAATTTTGTTATCTTTAAGTGTTTCATCAAATTTTCCGTCGACAAGGACATCAACATATTTAACAACCTCAAGATTGCTTATCTGCTCCCACATAAAGCCTGTATAAAGCCATACAGTCTTTTCAGGATATTTATCCTTAAATTTTTTAGCAATCCTTGTTATTTCTGACCTGTTTTCAGGATGGAGAGGATCACCGCCACTAAATGTTATGCCTGATATATAGCCCCTTGCAGCATCCTCAAAAAATTCTCTTTCTGCTGCTTCATCAAACAACAAGCCTCCGTTTATGTCCCATGTGATGGGATTTTGACAATTATGACAATGATGAGTACAGCCGCTTACCCAAAGCACAACTCTTAAACCCTCACCATTTAACATATCGTCCTTTGTAATATTATGGTATCTCATACTCGTTTTCTCCTGCATTAACATTAAATAAGTGCCAACATAATTGGCACTTATCTAATCTTTTATTTTACATACTTACTCTATCTGCAATTTCACACATTTTAGCTTCGTTTAATCTTGTATCGCCCTTAACTCTTGAATAGCTTAAATAACCGTTCATTCTTTCTATTTTAGTAAGGTTTTTGCTTCCGCATTTTGGACAAACGTCCATTTCAAGCTCCTCATGACCACAGTCATCACAATAAGAAAGACTAAGGTTTACACCCTCATAAAATCCCATATCCATTGCTCTGTGAATAAGAGTTACAATAGCATCTTTGTTATATGAAATAGGATATTTAACATACTGTATCTTTCCCCCATTCATTAAATTCCAAAATCTCTTTTCAAGATCCTGTTTTTCAATAGGAGAAATATCCTCTTTAACGTGGCAATGGAAACTGTTTGAAACATATTCTCTGTCAGACACATTAGGAATTATGCCATATTTTCTTCTGAATTGCTTAACCTGAAGACCGCATAAGCTTTCAGCAGGTGTGCCATAAAGTGCATATAATATACCATCTTCATGCTTATACTGGTCAACCTTTTTATTGATATATTCCATAACATCAAGAGCAAACTGACCGTCCTCAACAAGACTTTTCTGATTATAAAGCTCCTGAAGCTCATTAAGAGCAGTAATGCCAAAGCTTATAGTACATGGTTTCAGTATAGATTCAATTTTATCATTAGGCTTTAAGTGACCGCCATAGAAGCCTCCCTCACAGTAAGCAACAGGATTTGTTGAAGCTTTCATCTGACCAAGATACTGAATAGTCTTTTTATGTACATTTCGTATCATTTCAAGATAATAATCAAGGACTTCATAAAAATCTCTGCTTTCTGAACGTGCTTTTGCAAGAATCATAGGAAGATGCAGACTTATAGCACCAAGGTTAAATCTGCCCACTGTAATAGCCTTGTCATTTTCATCAGCAGGCTCCATTCCTCCTCTTTCAAACCATAATGAAAGAAAAGCTCTGCAGCCCATTGGACTTATAACAACACCATATTTCTGATATGCCCTTGCAACATAGCTGTCACCGGAAAGTGAAAGCCAGTCGGGATACATAGTCTTTGCTGAACATTCAACACCTGCAAGGAAAACATCATAAAGCTCTTTGCCCTCACCATGCAATGCTTCATCATATAAGAAAACATATTTAGGGAAAAGCACAGGCTTTTTGTTGCCTTTCTTGCCCTGACCGCCTGAATGTACCTCAAAGGCAGTAATGGAAGCCATTTTGCCGAAACGGTCTTTTGCAAGACCCATTGTAAATGTAATAAAAGGATAATCGCCACGAGAGGAACCTACTGAGTTAAGCTTATACTCAAGACCCTGGAAGCCCTGCTCGAATTCACGCTTAATCTTTTTATTAGCAACACTATCAATATATTTAATATCCTCTATGGAAAGCTCCTTTGTGCCTTTCAGATCTTCCATATAGGATTTAATTTCATCACAATATTTTTTATAGCTTTTTTCTGCATAAGGTGCTAAAATCTTGTCAATTTCGGGCACTGTAAATCCGCCATACTGCTGAGATGCTGTAGATAAGACTACATCACCTATCACATCAAATGCAACAGATAATGTATTAGGCTCATTGTACCAAAGGTTTCCCATTTCAAAGCCACCTTTTAACACTGCTCCCATATCAAATAAACAGCAATTCATTGTATCACGTCTTGCAGACATATCGTGGATATATATATATCCATCTTTACAAGCTTGCTTTTCTTCTGTGGTTAAGAAGAATTTCTGATAAAGTTCTTTATTTAAGTGATTATAAATAAGGCTTCTTTTAGTGGCTACTAAGGCAGAATCAGTATTTGAGTTCTCCTTGTCTCCAATGTACATAATGCTCTGTGCCTTTTGATACACATCATCAAGCATATGTACAAAGTCCTTCTTATAATTTCTGTAATCCTTATAACTTTTGGCTACCTTAGGCTCTATACTTTCAAGAGCGCTCTCAACCAAATTGTGCATTGTCTGAATTGGTATATTTTTAATACCGCTTTCGTCAATTTTACTTTCAACCCAATTTACTACTTCTTCATATTCCTCCTGAGTAAATGTATACATTACTCTGTTGGCTGACTTAGTAATGGCTGCCACAATTTTAGTAGAGTCAAACTGTTCTAAGGTGCCATCTTTTTTGATGATATTAACATCTTTCATATCAATCATTTTAAACAACACCTCCTATATATTGTGTTCCTATTCATTTTACACCACTAGATATAGTGTTGTCAATATTTCTTTTTATAATTTTTATACAAAAAAAGCTGTATGTTTTTGTTAATTATTTTTTCTTGACATAAAAAGCCAAGGAAAACAAAGCATTTCAGAATTTTTTAAAAATTTAGTAAATTTTACTCTTGATTTTTTTAAAAAATACAATATAAATTAACATTTTGAACTAATTTTAAATTTAACAATTAAAAAAAGTCTTATAATAAAAGCCTTTTAATGAAAAAAGGCTCTTGGTGAATTTGTTGTATCATTTAAAATATTACTATCTGTTATCAATGTTTTCAGGATACAGGTCATGGTTTGCAAGTCTGTTCCATGCAGCTTCTTCCCATTTTGTTCCTTTTCTTCCATAATTACAGTAAGGGTCTATTGAAATTCCTCCTCTTGGAGTAAATTTTCCCCATACCTCAATATATTTAGGGTCCATAAGCTTAATTAAATCTTTCATTATAATATTTATACAGTCCTCGTGAAAATCTCCATGATTTCTAAAACTAAATAAATAAAGCTTTAAGCTTTTGCTTTCCACCATTTTAATATCAGGTACATAGCTTATATATACTTTTGCAAAATCAGGCTGACCCGTAAGAGGACATAAGCTTGTAAATTCAGGGCAGTTGAATTTTACAAAATAATCATTTTCCTGATGCTTGTTTATAAAGGTTTCCAGCATTTCCGGAGCATAGTCTGCCGGATACTTTGTGCCCTGATTTCCAAGGAGTGTTACTCCGTTTAATTCTTCTTTATTTCTTCCTGTCATATTTTTCTCCTGTTTAAAATTCAATTAATAATAGGGTCTTTTACACCGTTAGCTTCAAAAGCTTTCATTCTGTCTATACAGGTGCCGCATACACCGCAAGGCTTATCTCCGCCCTCATAGCAGCTCCATGTAAGCTTATAAGGCACACCTATTTCAAGTCCCTTTTTAATAACCTGTGATTTGTTAAGTCCCACAAAAGGAGCAGCAATTTCAAGCTGTCTGCCGCTGCCCTCATATACTGCTTTATTCATAGCATCATTAAATACACTGCTGCAGTCAGGATAGGCATTGCCTGCCGAATCATCAGCATGAGCGCCATAATATATTTTGCTGCATCCCTTTGAAAGTGCTATACTTGCAGCACTTGATATAAAAAGACCATTCCTGAAAGGAACATAAGTAGAAACAGGCTTGCCGGCTGTTTTTTTAATCTGTTCAGCATAGCTTTCTTTTGGGATTTCATTATCTGAATGAGCCAAAAGCGAACAATCGCTAAAATCAAAAATTGTGCTTAAATCAAGTTTAATATGCTCAACCCCATAATATTTCGCAACAGAATCAGATGCTTCTATCTCCTTATAATGCTTCTGACCATAAAATATGGAAAGAGCCACAACATTTTCGCTTCCGTATTCTTTAACGGCTAAGCCAAGACAGGTTGAGCTGTCAACTCCGCCGCTTGATAAAACCATTACTTTCATTATATTATCTCCTTATTCTCATCTGCAAATTAATATCCTCTGCAAAAACTCCTCTAAGAGTTTCAGTATAAGTTTTTGAGCCGGGCTTTTTAATACCTCTTGCAGTCATACAGCTATGACATCCCTCAATCATTACGGCAACATCTTCTGAACCTGTAACAATACTCATTATATCTGCAATATCATTTCCAAGCCTTTCCTGAAGCTGAAGTCTTTTTGCTGCCATATCAGCTATTCTTGCAATCTTGCTAAGTCCTATAACCCTGCCCTTTGGAATATAGGCAACAGACACTTTCATATCATACATTAAAGCAAGATGATGTTCGCAGTAGCTGAAAACATCTATATCCTTAACAACCACTAAATCAGATGAGCTTGTTTTGTAATCCTCAGAAAATGTTTTATCAAACATTTCTGCAATTTCATTATTTGTATAGTTCATACCCTCAAAAACTTCTTCATACATTTTGGCAACTCTTTCCGGAGTTTCCTTTAAGCCCTCTCTTTCAGGGTCATCACCAAGTGCCGCTAATATTCCTCTTATATGTTCTTCAATTGCCTTAGTATCTATTGCCATATTAAACTCCTTTCCTGTCAGGCTCCCAAATGTATTTGTGAAGCTGTAATTGCAGTCTGACATTATTCATATTATTATCTATCATAAACTGTACCATATTTTCAGGCTTTATTCTTCCGTATACGGGACTTAAATAAACCTTTGCTTTAGTTACATATTTTTCAATTATGTATTTTGCGTTTTCCAAATCCTCAACACTTCCGCATACAAACTTTACCGTATCTCTTTCATCAATATATTTGTAGTTTGACATAAGCATTTTATCCTCCATACCGCTTGATTTTGTTTTATAATCAAGGGTAACAGACGGCGGATTAGGTATTGATTTAAAATAAGATATATCCTCACTTCCGTTTGTTTCTATCTCAACTGATAAATTTTTATCTTCTGAAAGCAGCATAACAAGCTCTGTTATATTTTTATGCAGTAAAGGCTCTCCGCCTGTCAGTGTTACATTTTTAACACCCTTTGATAAAATATATTCATATATTTCATCAGGTGTCATTTCATCATAAGGACAGTCTGCCTTATTTGCCCACTTGGTATCACAATAAGAACAGTTTAAATTACAGCCTGTAAATCTTATAAAAACAGCAAGCTCTCCTGCTCTCTGTCCTTCACCGTTTATACTTACAAATTTTTCTGCTACTTTCATAATTACTCCTCAAAATATTCTGCACAGTTATTAGGCGTTTCATATACAGTCGATTTTTTTACTCTGTATCCAAGGCTTTTAAATTTATCATAAAAATATTTTGCAAAATTTTCAGCAGTAGGTCTGAAATCAACAGATATAACCTTAAAGCCCTCATCATTAAATGCTTCAAGGGTTTTAGTCTTTAAAGTGTTTTTTTCTATAATAAGACTATGATCGAAATAATCCGCCTCTCTTTTTACATCTTCTTTTAATGTTCCGAAGTCCACAAGCATTCCCCTTGTCTGTCCCTCTGATTTAACATTCTCACTGATTATTTCTATAATAACTCTCCATCTGTGACCATGAATATTTGAGCATTTTCCGTTATATCCACTTAAAAAGTGTGCAGAGTCAAAGCTGTGTTCTGTTTTTAAACTGTACATATTTTCCCTCCAAGATTTCTCCTGCTCAAATAAAAAAGGGCAATAAATGCCCTCAAAAATTCAATGCTTGCTCCGTCAAGCATTGGTGCTGAATTTAGGTTGCTTTAGCCAACATATTCCTTTCCAAATTCGTGCACATCCTTGCGGAGCGTTAATCGGATGGGATATTGTGCTTCCATTGATTTAAAAGTTTACTTTACTCACCACCATTAAATAAGAAAGACTTATCCGACCGCCAAAGGCGGCTTTTGCGTAAGCAAAAGTTCTGATTATAGAGGCGGGAGTACAATCTCACATGCGATTAATTTCAAAAACCTAGTTTTATTTAAAGACAGGAGGGTTGCGAACTGTCTGTTATTAACTATTATATTTTTAATCTAAAACATTCTAACATATTTTATAATATAAATCAACTGTTTTTATCAGGAAGCTGAGCAAGAATTACTGCACAAAACATAACACAACAGCCAATAAGCTCTTTTACCGAAAGGCTCTGATTAAGAATAATAAAGGCTGCAATAACAGAGGTTACAGATTCAAGACTCAAAATAAGTGATGCAACTGTGGGATTTACCCCCTTCTGACCTAAAACCTGAAATGTATAACCAACTCCGCTTGAAAGCACCCCTGAATAAATTAAAGGTTTCCAGCCTGCAATAACAGTATTAAAATCTAAAGTTTCAGTAAAGAGCATACCAATAGAACATAATATACCTGCTGTAAAAAACTGTATAAAAGAAAGTATAATGCCATTAACCATAAAATAGCGGTCAATAATTATAATATGCAGTGAAAAAAGAAAGGCACAAATTATAACATAAATATCTCCTGTTTCAAAAGCAAGCTTCTCTTTTATACAGAGAAGATAAAGACCAACAACTGCAATAACAACACTTATCCATATTTTTTTGCTTATTCTTTTTCCTGTGAATATTCCTAAAAAGGGAACAATAACTATATAAAGAGAGGTTATAAAGCCTGCACGTCCAACGGGTATAATATTAATACCCCATTGCTGAAACATACTTGCAGCAGCAAGAAACACACCACAAATCAAGCCGGCTTTTAATGTTATTTTTTTATTAATTCTTTCTCTTTTTATGGTGTAAAATACAGCAGGCAGAAGTGTTAAAGCACCTATTATAAATCTTAATCCGTTAAAGGTAAAGGGACCTACATAATCCATTCCCACACTTTGAGCTACAAAAGCACAGCCCCATATAATAGCTGTAATAAACAGTAACATAATACTTTTTAATTTTTTCATAACAGTGTAATACCTTTCGTATTTGTTGCTTTTCACAAGAAAAAGGACAAACAAGCGTCTGCCCTATTTTCAATACTATTATACCCAAGCAATTTAACTTAGCTTGATATTATTATAACAAATTCCCATAATTTTTCAATAGGTTTTAAAAAGTTTGTTAATTTTTTCTCAATGTTTTTTTAAATGAAAATTTTTTTGTTAAATATTTCTAAATTCATTAATACATTATGTTTATTCTTTTATAAGCTATAACCATAAGATTATGAACAGTATAGCTTGAATTCCTTAATTCTTGTGCATTTTTACTAAACCAAGCTTGAAATAAAGTCTTTTATTTCACTAAAATCTACATTAGACTCATATATTTTTCTTACAATGGCTGAACCCATAATACAGCCATCACTGATTTTATTAAATCTTTCAACATCTTCCTTTGAAGAAATGCCAAAGCCTATGCAGGCAGGAATATCCGCAGCTTCCTTAACAGATTTTAAAAAGCTGTCTATTCTCTTGTCAAAGGCTTTTCTCTCACCTGTTACACCAAGAGAGGATACACAGTAAACAAAGCCCTTTGCCCCTTTTACAAGCATAGGAATTCTATCGCCTGATGTAAGAGCTACAAGAGGAATCATATAAACATCAGTTTTGTCAATTAACGGCTTTATTTCATCATATTCTTCATAAGGAAGATCGGGAATAATAAGACCGTCAACACCTGATTCTACACAGAGATCTACAAATTTTTCTCTGCCAAAGCCAAGAATTGAACTGTAGTATATCATAATCACAAGGGGAATTTCACTGTTTTTTCTTACATTCTTAACCACATCAAAGACCTGTGCAAGTCTGAAGCCGCCTGCAAATGCTCTTAAAGCAGCAGCCTGAATAACAGGACCGTCAGCAAGAGGGTCAGAATAAGGCACTCCAAGCTCTATAATGCTCGCTCCGGCTTCTTCAAGAGCATAAACAAGCTTTTCTGTAGCTTCAATGCTTGGGTCACCGGTACAAATATATGGAATGAGAGCCTTTTTGCCCTCAGCCTTTAAAGCCTTGAATTTTTCATCTATTCTGTTCATATAATTAAATCTCCTTTCCAAGATACTTAGCAACTGTATGAACGTCTTTGTCGCCTCTGCCTGAAAGGCATACAACAATTATTTCGTCTTTGTTCATTTTTGGAGCATCCTTTATAGCCTGTGCCATAGCATGTGAGCTTTCAATAGCCGGCATAATACCCTCATATTTGCATAAAGCCTTAAAAGCATCAATAGCTTCATCATCAGTAACTGAAGTATAGTTTACTCTGCCTATATCGTGAAGATATGAATGTTCAGGTCCTACGCCCGGATAGTCAAGTCCCGCACTTATTGAATATACAGGCTTAACAAGACCATCTTCGTCCTGTAAAAGATAAGTTTTCATACCATGAAGCACACCAATTCTTGACTCGGGAGAAAATGCTGCTGCGTGTTTACCTGTTTCAATACCATAACCCGCTGCCTCTACACCAATAAGCTCTACATTTTTATCTTCAACAAAAGGATAGAACATACCTATTGAGTTGCTGCCTCCGCCTACACAAGCATAAACCTTGTCAGGAAGTTTGCCCTCAATTTCCATAATCTGCTTTTTTGTTTCTTCACCTATTACCTTTTGAAATTCTCTTACCATTGTAGGATATGGATGAGGTCCTACAGCAGAGCCTATAATATAGAAGGTATCCTCTGCTCTTGCAACCCATGTTCTGATAGCTTCGTTAGTAGCGTCCTTTAATGTGCCTGTGCCGCTTGAAACGGGAACAACCTTTGCTCCTAAAAGCTCCATTCTGAAAACATTAAGCTTCTGTCTTTCAATATCCTCAACACCCATATATACTTCACATTCCATACCAAAAAGAGCAGCTACAGTTGCAGTTGCAACACCATGCTGACCTGCTCCTGTTTCTGCAATAAGCTTGTTCTTTCCAAGTTTTTTTGCTAAAAGAGCTTCCCCGAGACAATGATTAATTTTATGCGCACCCGTATGATTCAAATCTTCTCTTTTTAAATATATTTTTGCACCGCCTAAAGCCTCTGTAATTCTCTTTGCATAATACAAAATAGAAGGTCTGCCTATATACTGCTTCATATAATATAAATAATCATTTTTAAATTCATCAGTATAGCAATATTCCTTAAATTCTTTTTCAAGGACCTTTAATACTGTCATAAGTGTTTCAGGTACAAACTGACCGCCATATGGTCCAAAATCCTTATTTAATTCCATTCTTTTCAATCCTTTCCGCAAATTCTTTTATTTTATTATAATCCTTAAAGCCATCAGTTTCAACTGAAGAGCTTAAATCTACTACATTAGGTTTAACAATTTCAATAGCTTTAAGTATATTGTCTTTGTTAAGTCCGCCTGCAAGCACAGTAAAATGATTTTTGCTGAAATCTTTAACTATATTCCAATCAAAAGCTTCACCTGTGCCGCCATATTCTCCGGCTTTGTATTTATCCAGAACAAAACCGTCAGCAGCAGTAAAGCTGTCGGCATTTTTTAAGCTTTCAGCATTTTTAATCCTTATGGCTTTCCACACTTTAGTGCATACATTTTTACAGTCATCATTATTTTCATCTGAATGAAGCTGACATATATCAAGTCCAACAGTCTTTGCAACTTCAGATATTTTTTCAGCTGATGTTTCAGTAAAAACTCCTACTGTTTTAATATCATCTCTGAGAGCCGCCTTAATTTTTATTGCCTGTTTTGCAGTTATTTTTCTTTTTGTATCCGCAAACACAAAGCCAACATATTTGATATTTTTAAATTCATTTACCATAAGGGCATCTTCAACTCTTTTTAAACCACAAATTTTAATGTCCATAGGCATCTCTGAACTCCTTTGCTTTTTCTGCAATATTATCACTTCTCATAAAACTTTCACCTACAAGTATACCATTTACATCAGACTGTGACAATATTTTTATATCTTCAGCTGTATGAATAGAGCTTTCGCTTATTACCAATCTGTCCTTTGGAATAAGCTCTCTTAATCTTACAGTGGTATAAATATCTTCAGTAAAATCATATAAATTTCTGTTATTTATGCCAATTATTTTTGCATCTGCTAAAAGTGCAAGCTCAACTTCCTCTTTATTGTGGGTTTCAACAAGAGGCTCAAAACCTACACCTCTTGCAATATTTATATATTCTCTTAATACTCTCACATCATTTAGAATTGTTGCTATAAGCAATATTGTTGAAGCTCCAAGCTCTATTGCTTCAAAAATCTGCAAGGGACTTACAACAAAATCCTTTCTCAGCAGAGGAAGTTTAACCTCATTATGTATATTTTTGAGATATTCGGGACTTCCCTGAAAATAATCTTCTTCAGTAAGAACTGATATTGCATCTGCAACATTTTCATATTCCTTAGCTATTTTAACAGGATTAAAATCAGGCTTTATAAGTCCTCTTGACGGTGATGCTTTTTTTACCTCACCTATTATGGAAAGTCCATCCTTTGCCACAGCATCATAAAAGCTTGCAGCAGGCTTTTCCATAGCAGCATAAAGCCTTTTTGCATCAAATTTATATTCACTTTTTAATAAAGTCTGTTTTTTCTTTGCCACTATTTCATCAAGTATCATAATCTGCCCTCTAAAAAATTCTTAATTATTGTCATTCCGTCAGGTGTATTTATGCTTTCCGGGTGAAACTGAAGTCCCACAACATCATATTTTTTATGGCGTATTGCCATTATTTCTCCATCTGCTGTAGCAGTAACTTCAAGACAATCAGGAATAGTGTCAGCCTTTACTGAAAGAGAATGATACCTTGCAACCTGCATAGGATTGGGACAGCCCTCAAAAATCCCTTTTCCATTATGTTCCATCATAGATGATTTGCCATGAAAAAGCTCTTTCGCATTTGATACAACCCCACCATAGGCAACTGCTATAGACTGATGACCAAGACACACACCCATCAGGGGAATTTTACCTCCGATTTTTTTAATAATATCTATACAATTTCCTGCTTCTTCAGGAGTTTTTGGTCCGGGAGATATAACAACTCTGTCAGGATTAAGCTCTAAAATTTCTTCAGCAGTAATTTCATCATTTCTAAAAACTCTTATATCCTTATCAAATTCACCCATATATTGATAGAGATTAAAAGTAAAGCTGTCATAATTATCAACTAAAACTATCATTATACCTCACCTCCTATTGTAGTCACAAGGGCTCTGACCTTATTGTGGCTTTCCTCATATTCCATAACAGGAACGGAATCTGCAACAATGCCGGCACCTGCCTGCATATAAACCCTGCCATCTTTTATAACCATTGTTCTTATTGCAATACAGGTATCCATATCACCATTAAAGCTAAAATATCCCACTGCACCGCCATAAAGACCACGTCTTTCTTCTTCAAGCTCCTCTATAATTTCCATAGCTCTTATTTTAGGAGCACCTGAAAGTGTGCCGGCAGGAAGAAATGTTGAAAGCACATCAAAGCTGTCTTTATCTTTTCTCTTTGTACCTTCAACAAGAGATACAAGGTGCATAACGTGTGAATAATAATGTACCTGCATAAATTCCTTAACATTTACACTGCCTATTTCTGCAACACGTCCCATATCATTTCTTGCAAGGTCAACAAGCATTATATGCTCTGCTCTTTCTTTTGGGTCTGCAAGGAGTCCCTCTGCAAGAGCTAAATCCTGTTTAATATCCTTGCCTCTTTTTCTTGTGCCTGCTATAGGGCAGGTTCTCACTGTTTCCTTATTTACTTCAACAAGCATTTCAGGTGATGAACCTGCAACATGATAAGTTCCAAAATTAAAGAAGAAAAGATAAGGTGACGGATTTATTGCTCTTAATCTTCTGTAAAGGTCAATAGGTTTCTGGTCGGTTTTTGCCATTAATCTCTGAGAAAGCACCACCTGAAAAATATCTCCGTCATAAATATATTTTTTAGCCTTTTCTACAATCCCTTCATATTTTTCCTTAGTCATATTTGAAGTAAACTTAATGTTCTGGGCTTCTTTAATAGTATAATGCTTGGCAGGAACAGAGGACTTTATTTCAGCCTCCATTCTGTCAAGAATTTTGTTTGCATAATCCTCTTTTTCAGGCTCTGCAAGTGCAACAAGCTTAATTCTGTCATGAAGATGGTCATAAACTATAAATTCATCAAACACCATAAGATGAACTGTAGGAGTATCTACAATTTCTTTGTTCTCATCAGGTATTTTTTCATACTGACGAATAACATCATATCCTATTGCGCCAACTGCACCGCCAATAAAGCTCATATCAAGGTCAGTATCAATATGTATATTTTGCACATAACCTCTTACTCCGTCAAGAAGTCTGCCCTTTACAGTTTTTTTGCTGCCATCTCTTTCTTCAATAGTAAGCTCATCATTTCCGGTTAATACTGCCATAGGATTTTTACCCATAATTGAAATATTAGTTTTTCCTTCTCCTCGGCTCTCAAGAAGAAAGCCCTTTTCATCACCTACATATTTATAAAAAATAGTAATAGGTGTTTCTGTATCACCTGAAAACTCTCTTACAAAGGTTTTTAAATTTTTCATAATTACCTCCTGTTTATAACAAGTACTCTGTTTCCGTTTTTAAGAAAATCATAATCTGTTTTTGCTACATTAACATTATAATCTTTGCTGTAATATTCAATTACTTTTTCTGTCAGCTTAGAAGAATTGCCGTTTAAATCTACAATAGGAGCAATTCTTATTTCTTTGCAAAGTCTTAACATTTCATTAATAGATTTTATGTGAAAATCATATCCAAGATTTTTATACATTAAAAGGAAATGTGAGCTTAAACCAATATCAAAGTATTTTTCAATATTAATTCTTTCGGGAAGTCCGGCACATATATATCTACCCTCGCTTTTCCCTTTTTCATAATCCTCTAAAAATTCATTCATTGCCGACAATCTTATTTTTTCAAGTTCATCAATATTTTTAATGCTTCTCCAATTGTAATTATCCATATTTTCTGACATTTGTTTAATTACAATTTCTTTTGTTTCTTCAATCCTTTGTGCTATCTGTTTTTTTGAAAAAACATATAACGGGTCAAAGGATATTACATCATAGCCAAGTCTGTCTGCCTCACAGTTAAATGAAGCAGGTCCGTCACCAAAGCCTGCAATTTTCTTTTTCAAATCATTGCTGCTTAAAAGAAACATAGACTTATACTCCTCCATATTTCTGCCCCATGGCACAACATTTTTAAGCTCAAAAGCCATATTATCACCTCCAAAGGTCAGCAGAGAAGTACTTTATATAAAATAAAAGACCTTGCCCAAATTGGACAAGGTCACAAATACCATAAAAAGCCACCAATTTTCAGATACAATCATATCTTATCTCTGTAACGGGAGAACCCGCTGAAAAATACTTGCTAAAAAGTGTTCTTCTTCAGATCTCATAAGTCCATTCCCTAAAAGTATCCGCATTGGCTTGCACCAACCGCCAACTCTCTGCAGCTTCTTCTTAAAGGTACTCCTCTTAATCACCGACAAAAATTATTTTTTTAAATTAGTCATAGTATATCACTATATTTTGTTTTTGTAAAGAGTTTTTTGAAATATTTTATTATAATCTTTTTTATTATAACGGCTAATCAGACTGTCTTTATTAAAACAACTGCTCAAAAAGCGAAAAATTATTCTTCATCCTCTAATTCTTCAAATTCATAATCCTCTTCATTAAAATCTTCATCACACTCATCAACAAGCATATCCATTAAAGCATTTTCAACGATTTTAAATTCCTCGTCAGATTCAATATTGTTAAGCTTAAATCCGTCAGTACCCTCAGTTTCAATATATTCATAAACAAGAGCTTCATCACTGTCATCAGGCACAAGAGCAATATATTCCTTGCCCTCAATTTCCTCAACATCAAATATACCAATAACTGCACATTTTAATTCTTGACCATCCTCAGTCTGAAGTGTCATATATTGCACTTCTTGTTCATGATCGTGGTCACAACCGCATTCGCAATGTTCATTATGTTGGTGTAAATCTGCCATATAAATATCCTCCTTTATAATTTTTATTAGTTTTTATAGTATACCACAAAATATATATTAATTCAATTTATTTAAAAAAATATAAGAAAATAAGGACTGCCGAAACAGTCCTTATAAAAAATTATTCACTCTTTAAAATAACAACAGCAAGAGCAGGAAGTCTTAATCCAATACTTTCTTCTCTGTTATTGCAGAGAATTTTTTCTGACTTAGCAGGAATAGTATTAACAACACCGCTTCCGCCAAACTTAGTATCATCACTGTTTAAAATTTCTTTCCATGTACCCTCAAAAGGCACAGCAACTCTGTAATCTTCAATAACATTAGGAGTAAAGTTACAGATTATAATAAGAGTATCTTCTTTCTTTTCGCCACGTCTTATAAAGCTGTAGATACTTCTGTTTCTGTCATCAGCATCTATCCATTCAAAGCCAAAGCCGTCAAAGTCCTTTTGCCATAAAGCAGAGTTATTAAGATAAATATGGTTTAATTCTTTAACATAATCAAGCATCTGCTGATGATGGTCATATTCAAGCAAGAACCAGTCAAGAGGACGTTTTTCATCCCATTCAATAAACTGACCGAATTCACCGCCCATAAACAGAAGTTTCTTACCAGGATGTCCCATAGCAAAGCCATATGCTGCTCTTAAATTAGCAAATTTCTGCCACAAATCACCGGGCTGCTTATCAAGCATAGACTTCTTGCCATGAACTACCTCATCATGAGATAAAACAAGCACAAACTTTTCACTGTAAGCATAAGTTGATGCAAATGTCATATTGTAATGATGATAGCTCTTATAAATAGGGTCAAGCTCTACATATTCAAGAAAATCATTCATCCAACCCATATTCCACTTAAGAGTAAATCCAAGACCATCATATTCAGCAGGAGTTGTTACACCTGCCCATGAAGTAGATTCCTCAGCAATCATATGAGCTGATGGATTTCTTCCAAGAATAACAGAATTCATATGCTTCATAAATTCAACTGCTTCAAGGTTTTCACTTCCGCCGTATTGATTTGGTATCCACTGACCGTCTTCTTTACAATAGTTAAGATAAAGCATAGATGCAACTGCATCAACCCTCAAACCGTCAATATGAAATTTTTCAATCCAGTATAAAGCATTGGCAATTAAAAAGTTTTTAACCTCATTTCTGCCATAATTAAATATAAGAGTACCCCATTCAGGATGTTCACCCTGCATAGGATTAGCATGTTCATAAAGAGCTGTACCGTCAAATTTAGCAAGTCCATGTGCATCCTTAGGGAAATGAGCAGGAACCCAGTCAAGTATAACACCTATACCTGCCTGATGACACTTATCAACAAATGTCATAAATTCCTCCGGATTGCCATAACGGCTTGTAGGAGCATAATAACCTGTAACCTGATAGCCCCATGAGCCGTCAAAAGGATGCTCCTCTATAGGCAGCATTTCAATATGAGTATATCCCATTTCTTTAACATAAGGAATAAGCTCATTAGCAAGCTCAAGATAACTTAAAAACCTGTTATCTTCACTTGCTACTCTTTTCCATGAGCCTAAATGCACCTCATAAATATTCATAGGCACATTAAATTTATCATTCTTTTCAAGAGTCTTATACCACTTTGAATCCTTCCACTTATGATTGTTAATATCGAACACAAGTGAAGTTGTAGATGGTCTTAATTCCTGAAACTTTCCATAAGGGTCAGTTTTCTCTATAATACTGCCGTCAGTAGTCTTGATTTCAAATTTATACTGATCACAGTCTTTAAGTCCGGGAATAAATATTTCCCATATGCCTGAACCTGCTAAAAGTCTCATCTGATGACGTCTGCCATCCCAGCTGTTAAAGTTACCTATAACAGAAACTCTCTTTGCATTAGGTGCCCATACACCAAAAAGAACACCCTTTACACCATCAATAGTTGTTGGATTGGCACCAAGCTTTTCATAGATATTATAGTGAGTACCTTGGTTAAACAAATAAATATCCTGTTCACCAATACCCGGTGTAAATGAATATGGGTCATAAACTGTCCACTTATTATCTTCATATCCCTCAATTTCAAGCTGGTATCTAAACCATCTTTTTCTGGTTTTAATTACACACTCAAAGAAGCCATAATCATGGATTTTTTCCATTTTAAAGGTTTTGTCCTTATTTTTGTCATCAATAACAGTAATAGACTTTGCCTGGGGAACAAAAGCTCTGACTACAACACAGTCCTTTCCGTTCACATTCATTTCGTGCATACCAAGTATTGTATGAGGATCACCATGATTTGCATCAACTATAAGCTGTAATTCCATTAAACTAACTGTAGTTAACATATATACACATCCCTTCTCTCGTTCTTTATATAAATTATTATACATCATTATCTACAATAAAGCTAGTAAAATTTTATAATATTTTATATAAATTTTCACCAAAGAAAAAATGTCTGTTAATTTCTTTTATCAAGATACATTGCAACAGTTAAATTACCGTTTCTGCATCTTATTTCATCAATAAATTCCTTTGTGTTCATATCACTTTTTATAACAATATCGTAATCAAGCTCATAAATACTGCCTAAATCAGCAGTTGCAATTTTTGTAAGCTCGGCTTTAACTGTGTATTTATCAATAATATCTTCAAATACATTTTCAAAATCAAGGCTTTCAGGAATTAAAATTTTAAGTTTTCTGCTTCTTATATTTTTATTTCCAAAATTAATCTTAGTGAATATAATTAAAACAAAGCAAAGGAAAACCGCAAATATTGCTGCATACAAATAGCATTTAAGCCCGCAGCCAAGACCAACTGCAACAGTGGCAAATATGTATGCTATGTTTTTAGGAGAACCCGGCTCACTTCTAAATCTGACAAGAGCAAAAGCACCGCTTACACTTAAAGCTGATGCAATAGAGCTTCCTACAAGAAGAATAATAACTGATGCTACCACAGGAACAATAACAAGTGTATAGCAAAAGCTTGAGGAATAATGTTCCTTTTCAGCAGTCAACACATAAGTTCCGCTTATAATTAATCCAAGAACAAAAGAAACAACAATAGTCATAATAACCGAAATTATATTAATATCTGTCACAGTGGACTGAATAACTGAATTAAGCATATTTTCTTACCTCTCTTACATTAATATTTCTGTCATTTTTAAGATAGTTGGTATATTCTGTACCATATTTTGAAAAACTGGTTTTTTCAAGATTGTATTTTCTGAGAATTTTTGTAAACCAAAGAGGTATTCTCTCTGAAAATTTAACCTCCATAATCATCATATCTCTGTCTATTACTCTTTCTCCAAAGATACCGTATTCAAGACCTATATCCTCTCTCCTTCCTATTATATTTCTGTCAAAGGTAACTCTGAAGCTGCTGTCCTCTTTGCCGAACATTGCTCTTCTTTCATAGGATATAAAAACCTTTGGTATGAGATTATAAATATTAAAGGAATATTTTAGCTCCTTCAGCACCTGATAATTCATATATTCCTTAATGTTTGGAATAATATTTGTGTTTACAAAATTATAGCTTTCTCTTAATGTGAGAGTAGTTCTTCTTTTATTTACAACTCCATTAAATTTCTTTTTAACCTCAAGAAAAACCTTTGAGTCATAATTTGGAATACCATAAGAACGAAGTCTGAATTTCTCCTTGTATTTTGGTTTCTGCAAGGAAGTTCTGATTAAATCATCGTCCTCTGTGTCATAATAAATATTACATATCTGATAAAATTTTCCATCTTTACTGTATTCATCAAATATCATATAATCTTCAATGTCTTTCATAATTGAATTATATACTTTTGTTGTAACAATATATTTTTCTTCAACTCTGTTGAATGTTTCAATTGCCATATATACCACTCCTTTCATTTGTAGGGAGTATATCAAACAAAAATTAATTACAAAGTATATTTAGATTAGAAAATGATTAAAAAAACAAAACCGCAGTTTTTTAATCTGCGGTTAAAAGGTTTATTCAGCTGCAATCACTCCGCCGCCTACGACATAATCTCCGTCATAGAATACAGCTGCCTGTCCCGGAGTAACTGCTCTTTGAGGCTTGTCAAATACAGCCTCAACATAATCATCTTTTTTTCTAAGAGTGCAGGCTGCCTTTTTTTGAGCATATCTAAGCTTGCCCTCTACTCTTAATTCACCCTCTATATCATCAAATGCCATAGGGTTATAATCTCTTATAACTACTCTTGTTTTAAACAAATCTTCATTAGAGCCGATTACAACCTCATTGGTATCCCTTCTTATTTCCGTTACATATGCAGGCACACCAAGAGCTATGCCAAGTCCTTTTCTCTGACCAATAGTATAATTTGTAATACCCTGATGCTCTCCTAAAATATTACCGTTTTCATCTATAAAATTACCCTTTGGTAAATCTGCATCTGTGTTTTCTTTTATAAAAGTACCGTAGTCACCATCAGGCACAAAACATATATCCTGACTGTCAGGCTTATGAGCAACATTAAGACCTATTTTTTCTGCAATAGCTCTTATTTCTGTTTTTTCATAAACACCAACAGGCATAATTGTATGGCTTAACTGTTTCTGAGTTAAATTATAAAGAGCATAGGTCTGGTCTTTATTGCCTGACATTTTAAGGGTATATCTGTCTGTAACAGGGTGCTTTACAACAGTTGCATAATGGCCTGTGGCAATATAGTCTGCACCGATTGCAAGGCTCCTGTTTAAAAGTGCCTCCCATTTCACATAGCGATTACAGGCAATACAAGGATTTGGTGTAAAGCCCTTAATATATTCAGAAATAAAATAATCTATAACTTTTTCTTTAAAAACATCTTTAAAATTAAGTACATAATGAGGAATTCCAATATTATATGCAGCCTTTGCCGCATCCTGTGAAGCAGTAAAGCCGCAGCAGTTGCCCTCTAAGTCCGGACCTCCCCATACATCCATTGTTATTCCTATAACCTCATAGCCCTGCTCTTTAAGAAGATATGCTGCCACAGAGGAATCAACGCCTCCGGACATACCCACTACTACCTTTTTCATATCAAACTCCTAATCAGTATTCTTCTTCAGGAACTTCCTCATGCTCACTAATATCATTTACAGGCTTTTTAAGACCCTCAATAACAATGCCGTTTTTTTCGGCATAGTCCCATAAGGCAGCATGTAAAGCTTCTTCAGCAAGACATGAGCAGTGAACCTTAATAGGAGGAAGTCCGTCAAGAGCCTCCATAACAGCCTTGTTTGTAATCTCCATAGCTTCTTTAATAGTCTTGCCCTTAATCATTTCAGTAGCCATTGAACTTGTGGCAACGGCAGCACCGCAGCCAAAAGTCTTAAATTTAGCATCTAAAACCACACCGTTTTCTATTTTTAAATAAACTTTCATAATATCACCGCACTTGGCATTGCCAACTGTGCCGACACCGCTTGCATCTTCAATTTCCCCAACATTTCTTGGATTCATAAAATGATCCATAACTTTTTCACTGTATTGCATATTCATTTCTCCTTATTTATTGTTTTTTACAAATTCCTCATATAATGGTGACATTTCTCTTAATCTTGCAATAATAGGAGGAAGCTCCTGAACTAAATAATCAACCTGTTCCTCTGTTGTGAAATGACCCATAGTCATTCTTACAGAGCCATGAGCCTTTTCATGAGGCAGACCAATTGCAAGAAGAACATGAGATGGATCAAGAGAGCCGCTTGTGCAGGCACTTCCGCTTGATGCACAAATCCCCTTGTAATCCAGAAGCAAAAGTATACTTTCACCCTCTACAAATTCAAATGAAATATTAGCATTTCCCGGAAGTCTGTTTGTAGGGTGACCATTTAATCTTGAATAAGGAACTGCATCTAAAATACCTTTTATAAGCTTATCTCTTAAATAAGTAAGTCTTTTAATTTCATTATCCATTTCGGCACAGGCAAGCTCTGCAGCAAGTCCCATACCCACTATACCCGGTACATTTTCTGTGCCTGCACGTCTTCTTCTTTCCTGTGCACCGCCATGAATATAAGGATTAATTTTAATACCTTTTTTTATAAACATAGCACCAATACCCTTAGGTCCATAAAATTTATGACCACTCATTGAAAGAAGATCAATGTTCATAGCCTTTACATCAATCGGCACATGACCTACAGCCTGAACTGCATCAGTGTGGAAAACAATACCTTTTTCATGAGCAATTGCTCCTATTTCAGCTATTGGCTCGATTGTACCAATTTCATTATTTGCAAACATAATTGAAATAAGTATGGTATCTTCTCTTATGGCATTTTTTAATTCATCTAAAGAAATCATACCATATTCATCAACAGGAAGATAAGTTACCTCATAGCCTTTAGATTCAAGATATTCACAAGTATGCAAAACAGCATGATGCTCAATTGCTGTAGTTATAATATGTTTTCCCTTATTTGAATAGCTTTCGGCAATACCTTTTATTGCCCAGTTATCAGATTCTGAACCACCGGCAGTAAAATAAATTTCATTGTTTTCGGCATTTATTGCCTTTGCAATTTGCTCTCTCGCTTTTTCAACCGCATTTTTATTTGACTGTGCAAATTTATATACACTTGATGGGTTGCCATAGCTTTCATTATAATATTTCATCATAACTTCAACAACCTCAGGTCTTGTTTTGGTTGTTGCAGCATTATCAAAATAATACTCCATTATTTTTCAACTCCTTAATTTATTAAATCAGCTAAAGAAATATTGTCTGCTGTTTCGCTTACGCTTTCAGACAACTTAGCCCAAACATTTTTTGTTAAACAATTATCGCAATCTCCCGTACCACACGCCTCTGACTTAGAAAGGCACTCCACAAGCTCAAGGGGACCTTCTACAACTCTTAATATATCGCCTACAGAAATTTCTTCAGGCTTTTTACTTAAAATATACCCACCTGAAGCACCTCTTATACTTTTAACAATATCTGCCTTTTTTAAAAGTGATATAAGCTGTTCAAGATAGCTTTCACTTATTCCTGTTCTTTTGGCAACACTTTTAAGGCACACACAAGAGCTGTTATCAGAATTGACTGCTATATCAACCATAGCTTTTAAGCCATAGCGGCCTCTTGTAGATATTTTCACATAATCACCTCTCAAAATATCCCAGTGTTTTACTGGGCTTTAAATATATTACCACTATTATGCAATAAAGTCAAGTATTTTACTAGGAATTATTTTATTAAAAAGACTTAACAAAAAAAATTCTGTTAAGTCCTGTTTTAAAATAAAATCAAAATGATAATTTTTAGAGGTGCCCTATAGCATTTTCTTCTTTTTAAGCAGCATTAAAGTTACAATACATATAATTATCGTAAGAATAACTATAATCCAAAAACCTATTGGCGACTGACCAAAAGGCAAATTTAAAACATTCATACCAAAAAATCCTGATACCAGTGTTGGTATAGCCATAACAATTGTAAGAGATGTTAAAAGCTTCATTGCATTGTTAAGATCATAATTCATTAATGCACTGTATTTAGAAATGGTATTGTCCAAAATATCATAATAAATCTGTGTCATTTCAATAGCCTGTTTATATTCAATCATAACATCTTCAAAAAGCTCCTCATCTTCCTCATATTTTTTAAGAGAATGCAGCTTTTTAATTCTGCTAAGCACCAGCTCATCACTTCTTAATGAGGTCTTAAAATACACAAGACTTTTTTCAAGCTCATAAAGCTCTACAAGAGTTTCCTTTGTAGAAACCTTTTCTTCTATGGCAGAACGCATACTGTTAATTTTAATAAGGTCTTCCATATAGAGCTTTGCATTTGAAAGAAGTATTCTGTAAATAAGCTGAGTTTTTTTGAAAGTACAGATATTATTTGAATTTTTAAGTCTTTTTATTACTGAACTGTCTTCAAGGCAGACTGTAATAACCTTGTCATTGGTAAATATAATGGAAAGAGGAATTGTCGTATATATTGATCTTTTGTTTTTAATTGTAATTGAAGGAATATCAACAATAACAAGAGTATAATCATCTTCTACCTCAATTCTTGATACTTCTTCTCTGTCCAGAGCAGAACGCAAATCCTTTAAATCAATATTACATTCTTCCGACACTCTCATAATTTCTTCACTTCTCGGGTTTGTAATAATAATCCACGAACCCTCATCAAAGTTTTGAATTTGAGTAGTTGCATAATTTTCAGTTTTAAGAATGGTAATCATATATCTCACTTCCTCTCTTTTACATTTTACTTCAAAATCATAAAGTTGTAAATGGTGATTTTAAAATTTAATAGAATTTTACAATATTTTTAATGTAAATCTTCCGAAAAAGTGGTATTATTAAATTATAAATATAATTTTCAAATACGCCCGGGCGTACTTGCACGAACAGCTATCAACGTTAGCTTATAAATTTACTTTTAGTTATTCTGCAATCCGCCATAGGCTTTATCTTGAAAGGAGATTGTACTTTAGCCAGCTATAGAGGTGCAGCTTCTTCCACAAGATAAATATATTAAAGAAAAGAGGTAATCAATATGAAAAAAATCATCGGTATTATAGAATTAGCCTCTAATTGTCTGCGACTTAAAATAGGCGAAAGGTCGCAAAAAGGAGTTAAGGTAATAGAATCTATTTCCTACCCCCTTGCTCTTGGCAGAGATACATTCCACAACGGCAGAATTTCATTTGAAAGTCAGGATAAGGCTGCTGATATTATAAAAGGCTTTCTTGCAGTTTCAAAAGACTATGGTGTAACAGAAATATATGCAGTGGCAACAACAGCAGTCAGAGAAGCTAAAAATAAGGATTATATCCTAGACCAGCTTAAACTTAAAACAGGTATTGCTTTAAATGTTATTGATGAAAGTCAGGAAAAAATATATATAAACAAAATTGTATATTCAAATCTTGATGAGGATAAAAAGGACTCTACACTTTTAGTACATTTAGGTTCAGGAAATATAAATATATTTATAGTACAAAAGGGAGAAATTATAAGAACTCTTAATATTAAGCTTGGAGCATTGAGAATTTCAGAATTGTTTGATGATACAATTGAAAATTCAGCAGACTATGTTCAGATTATAAAAGAATATCTTCATCCTTTTACAGACAGTATTTCAGCCTTTATTGGTGATAAGGCAAATAATTTTATATTGACAGGAAACGAAACCGACACTATTTCTGAAATGTGCAGCTCAAAGAAAAAAGGCAAAAGCAATATTATTTCAAGGGATGCTTTTCAAAAGCTTTACAGCAGCATTAAAAATAAAACGCCTGCTATTATTGCTGATGAATTTAATCTTTCACCTGAAAATGCAGAGATATTTCTGCCTACAATTATTGTAGTATCAAGATTGCTTAAATACACAACAGCAAAGAATATTATTTCTCCTATATATACCCTGGGAGATGCACTGTTGTTTTCATATCTCTATCCTGTTGAGGAAAAGAGGTTTTCAAGACAATATGCAAAATTTTCAATAAATTCTTCTATTGCAATTGCTGAAAGATTTGACTGTGACACTGCTCATATAGAAAGAGTAAGCTCTACCGCCATTAAAATATTTGACAGAATGAAAAAAATACATGGTATGGGAGAAAGAGAAAGGATACTTCTTCATATTGCAGCCATTCTTCAGGATATAGGAAAAACAATAAGCATCAAAAATCACAATGAGCTTTCTTATCATATGATAAGAGGTCTTGATATTGTTGGAATAAATGAGGATGACAGAAATATTATAGCTACAGCAGTTTTATATCATAACAGTCTTACTCCTAATGAAGAAGATGAAGAATATTGCAGTCTGCCTATTGATGAGAGAGTTACAGTATCAAAAATAAGTGCTTTATTAAAGCTTGCAAATGCCGTTCATTCAAGCCATAACCCTAAATTTGAAGATATAAATGTCAGATTAAGCGGAAAAGAGCTTATTATAACTGCATCTACTTATAAAAATATTAATCTTGAAAAATGGAATTTTAAATCAAAATCAAAATTATTTGAAGATGTATATGGTATAAAGGCAGTACTTAACAAAAGGAGTGTGATGTAAAATGATTGACTTAAACAGCAAAGAATATTATTATAACAGAGAATTAAGCTGGCTTGAATTTAATACAAGAGTTCTTGAAGAAGCAATTGACAAAACAAATCCTGTTATTGAAAGATTTAAGTTTCTTGCAATTACCGCATCAAATATGGATGAATTTTTTATGGTAAGGGTTGCCGGACTAATGGCTCAGGATTTTTCAGGCACTACAAAAAAAGATATTGCAGGAATGACAGCAAAGGAACAGCTGACTGCAATTTCAGAAAAAGTACACGATTTAGTACAAAGACAATATAATACATTAAACAGACTTCTAATGCCTCAGCTTGATGCAAACAATATAAATATACTGAATTTTAATCAGCTTTCAAAGGAACAGAAGGAGTATACAAAAATTTATTTTAACACAACACTTTTCCCTATTCTTACACCAATGGCAGTTGATAACAGCAGACCATTTCCGCTTTTGGCTAACAAAAGTCTTAACCTTATTGTTGAAATTAAGAATGAAGAAAAAGAACAGTTTGCTTTAGTGCAAATTCCATCAGTTGTGCCCAGAATTGTAAAGCTGCCTTTTAAAGATGGTAAAACCCAGTTAATTTTCTTGGAAGAAATAATAAAAAATTATATAGGAAAGCTCTTTAACGGTCAGCAGGTGTTATCCGCATATTGTTTCAGGGTTACAAGAGATGCCGACCTTGATTTTGATGAAGAAGAAAGCAGGGATCTTCTTGTTGAGATTGAAAACTCAATTAAGCAAAGAAAATGGGGAGAACCTGTAAGACTTGAAATGGATAAAAATATGTGTGAAAGCTCATATAAATTTCTTAAAAAGCAGCTTAACCTAAGTTCAGAGGAAATATATAAGGTAAATGGTATTATAGACTTAACATCTTTATTTGGCCTTGCAGCATTTACAGACAATACCGAGCTTATTGATACTCCAATGCCTCCGATACCTGTTGAGGAATTTGAGGACAGAGATTTATATGACGCCATAAAAGAAAAAGATATTCTTGTGCATCACCCTTATCAAAGCTTTGACCCTGTTGTAAATCTTGCAGCTAAATCTGCTGAAGATAAAAATGTTCTTGCAATAAAGCAGACACTTTACAGAGTATCAGGCAATTCTCCAATTATTAAAGCACTTATTAAAGCAGCTGAAAACGGAAAGCAGGTTACAGTGCTTGTAGAGCTTAAAGCAAGATTTGATGAGGAAAACAACATTAACTGGGCAAAAAAGCTTGAAAAAGCAGGCTGTCATGTAGTGTACGGTCTTGTGGGACTTAAAACTCACTGCAAGCTTTGTCTTGTGGTAAGGAGAGAAGAAGAAGGAATTGTAAGATATTGTCACTTAGGCACAGGTAATTACAATGACAAAACCGCAAAGCTTTATACTGATATGGGGCTTTTTACGTGCAATGAAAGCATATGTGCCGATGTGTCTGCACTTTTCAATGTTCTTACAGGTTATTCAAAATCACCTGACTGGAACAAGATTGCAGCTGCTCCAACAGATTTAAGACAGATGTTTATTAAAAATATAGAAAGAGAAGAACAAAATGCTCTTGAGGGCAAGCCTGCAAAAATAATTGCAAAAATGAATTCTCTTGTAGATAAGGGTGTAATTAAAGCACTATATAAGGCAAGTATGGCAGGTGTTAATATTGAGCTTATTGTAAGAGGTATATGCTGCCTTAAAACCGGTATTCCCACAATCAGTGAAAACATAAGGGTAAGAAGTATCGTAGGCAGATTTCTTGAACACAGCAGAATTTATTATTTTGAAAACAACGGCAATCCAAAGATTTACCTTTCAAGTGCCGACTGGATGGACAGAAATCTTAATAAGAGAGTTGAAGTTGCTTTCCCAATTGAAAGTGCCGAAACAAAAGCAAAGGTTATGGAAGTAATAGATATGACATTAAAAGATAATGTTAAGGCAAGAATACAGCAGCCTGACGGCAGCTATAAACATATTGATAAAAGAGGCAAGGAAGTTTTTGCAAGTCAGATTGAGTTCTATAAAATGTTTGAAGCAAGATACAAAAATTTTAAAAAAGCAAAAACCGAAGATATATTTATACCAAATGTTCCAAAAACCGAAGAATAAATATAATAATCCCCCAAAAAGGGGGATTATTATTAATCATCAAAGCTTAAAACTCCTATGTATGGTAAATTTCTGTATTTTTCATCATAGTCAAGACCATAGCCTACAATAAACTCATCCGGAATATCAAAGCCTGTCCATGCAACATCTACTTCAACTTCACGTCTTTCCACCTTGTCAAAAAGAGTGCATATTTTAAGTGACTTTGGATTTTTTCTTGCAAGATAATCCATAAGATAATGAAGTGTTCTGCCACTGTCAATAATATCCTCTACTATAAGCACATTTTGACCCTCAATAGATGTATCCAAATCTTTTAATATTTTAATATTGCCGCTTGAAACTGTAGAATTGCCATAGCTTGAAACCGACATAAAATCAAGCATTACAGGTAAATCCACTGATTTTGCAAGGTCTACCATAAACATAACCGCACCCTTTAAAATACAAATCATTTTTACAGGCTCTCCTCTGTAATATTTGGAAATTTCCTGTGCCAATTCCTTAACCCTGTCTTTAATATCCTTTTCGCTTATTAATACAGTTATGTTCTCAACCTTGCTCATAATCATTCCTCCAATAAATATAAATATAATTTGTTTTCTGTACTCAAAGAAGCCTTGAAATAATCTGAGGTCTTATAGTCCTTTATCCATAAAACCTCATTACCCATAGCAAGAATTGGTATGCTCTCACGTTTTGAACGTGGAATTTTAATGTCAATAAAAAGCTTTTTAATGCTTTTTGAGCCGCCAATTCCATTGAGGTAAATTTTATCTCCCTTTTGTCTGTTTCTGAGTAACAGTTCTGATTTTATTTTATCACAATCAAAGGAATTAGTATATAAAATTTTACAATTTTCAGCATTTTTTTTAAATTTTGTTAATAATAAACAGCAATTTATTTCTTTTATATATATTTTATCTTCTATTTTAATATTATAGCAAAAAGAATTATCGTCTTTACTGTCTTTATAAAAATACAACAAATTATGTTCTCTCATTGCTCTAAGACCCGTCGGAAGCTCTGCAGTTTTTCCGCTTTCTCCCTCCATCAGAGAAAGCACAGACTCTACATGGTCAAAGGATATATCATGCAAGTCCGCAAGAAAATCTCTAAAGCCTATTCTTACAACTCTCCTTTGAATAACCCTGTCATAATTTTTAAGCTTTTCAATATTTATTCTGTGATTGTCCTCACTGCATTCACTATATGCAAGCTTTGCCTGTTTTTCTATGTACTCCTCCTCACTTCTGAGAATATTGGAAGTTCTGAATAGAGCTGCAGCCAGATTTTTATTAAAATGCTTTTCAAGGAGAGGAATAATATTAAGCCTTATTTTATTTCTTGTATACATATCCTCTGAATTTGTAGAATCATTGCAATATCTCAAATTTTTGGATTTACAGTATTCTGTAATTTCAGCCTTTGTTACTCCAATAAGAGGTCTTATAATATTCCCTCTTACCGGTGCTATTCCTCCAAGTCCCTTTAAACCTGTACCTCTGAAAAAATTCATAAGCATAGTTTCACAGTTGTCATTTATATTATGGGCAACGGCTATTTTTCCATTTTCTCCTGCAATTTCTTCAAATGCCTGATACCTTAGCTTTCTGCCCATTTCTTCTGTGCCTATTCCCTCTGCCGCTGCCATATCCTCAACGGGATAGCTGAAAATTTTAATAGGTATATCATAGTAATCAGCAAGACTTAAAACATAATCTTCATCACTGTCAGCTTCCTCTCCCCTTATATTATGGTTAATATGCACAATTGTAAGAGAAAGTTCATATTCTGATTTAAGCTCATTAAGTACGTCTAAAAGACACACCGAATCTGCTCCCCCTGATACTCCTATTATAACCCTGTCGCCTTTTTGCAGCATATTAAATTGTTTTATTGTATTCAGTATTTTATTAATCATAGTTTTATCCTGTTTTAAGTATTTCCTTAATTATAACCCAATAGTAAAATATTGTAAACTAATAAATTTCGGCTGTAAGCACTGTCATATCATCTCTTATTAAATTATGAGAATTATCCTTTGCTTTTTTTAGTATAAGCTCAGCAAGCTTTTTAGGATTTTTATCTTTGTTTTTGTTAATAAATTGCAAAAGCCATTTTTCATTTCTGATAACCTTTCCTGTTGAATCCAGCACACCGTCTGTCACCATAATTATAACATCTCCTTCATAAAGCTGTTTTGAAACAACCTCTGTATCTATATCCCCAAGTATTCCCACAGGCAGAGTTGATGACTTTATAAGTTCTGTTTTATCTTCTCTTACTATAAATGTTGAAACTGCACCTATTTTCACAAATTCAGCCATACCGCTGTATAAATCAACTGTGCATATATCAAGAGTTGAAAAACTGTCCTTTTCATTTGATGCAAGAAGCACAGAATTTATAATATCAAGAGCTGTATCTCTGTCAAAGCCTGCTTCCATAAAATCCTCATACATTTCTATTGATGCCGCACTTTCTTCTCTGGCAGAATTTCCGCTGCCCATACCGTCAGCAAGAGCAAGAAGATACCTGCCGTCATCAAGTTCCATATACGTATAGCAATCCCCTGTAACTTCACTGTTTTCTTTTTTTACCGATGCTGAATAAGCAGCAATTTTAAGCTTTGGTTCTTCCACAAGGTTTAAAATACATCTGTTGTTTTCACTTCTGCAGCTGCTGCTTTCCTTAACCATACTTACTCCAAGAATTTCATTTATATGAGATATTATATCACTGCCGCAGGAATTACAGTTATAATAATGAGGAATATCAACTGATATTTCATAGCCCCTTTTGCCATTGCATACTACAACAGAATTTACACTAAGTCCGGTAAGCTCCTTGTAAAGCTTATTGCTAAGCTCTTTGTCAATATAAAATCCGGTTTGTGCCTCCTTGTGAAGTTCAGAAAGCAAATCGGACATTATTTTAATCTGCCTGAAGGTCAACAGCTTTGACTGTTCAAGTTTGTTAATCCAAAGCTTATTAAATCTGTACATTTCAAGACAGCCTTTTGAAAGCATATATACTTCTCCGGATCTGCCGCATTCCTGAGTAAATATTTTTTCAGCTTTTACAAAGCCCTCATCAATCCATTTATTTAACATAAAATAAAGCTTATTATAGGTCTTAGTTCTGTTTTTACTCCAGCATATATTACACATACTGCAATTTTCACAAATATTTTCACTAATATTTTCAATAATGTTTGCAGCAGCCTCTTTTTCATCAATTACTTCAAGCATAAGAGAAGAATTGTAGGTTTTATATATTCTGGAAAATATATCCGATGCTTTTTTAAGCTTTCTTGAAATCACTCTGCTGACCTGATTTGAATAACTTTCAGTCTGAACAACATTTATATCAAAAAAATTTAAAGCTCCGATATTGTCTTTTATTATAAAATAAAGTACTGCCGTAAGTACTGTTTCAAGCACAGACATAATTGAATAGTATAATGTCATATTGCTGAAAAGAGTATATAATATTCCTCCCGAAAATGCAGAAAGAGCAGCCAAAGCCATAATTTTAAAATTTGTCATAGCATCTTTGTTGTTTGTAAAATTAAAAAGTGAAAGCATAACTATTGCAAATATGTATCTGAAAACATTTATTTCATTTGTAACTGTCAAAAGTCCTATTGCAGACATTACAGCCACAGTGTAAAATTCTCTCCTGTTAAAAAATGCAGTAACATAAGCAAGTACAAAGGGATTAAACGCAGAAAAAAACACACACCTTCCCAACAAAAAACCAATTATGCCAAAAACACTTTTTGAGCTTTTTCCCCATTTCAGTATATTATTTAATTTTGTCATTAGTAAAACCTCCTTACACAAAAAATTATAATAGAGAGGTTATATTTAATTTGTCGAAGTAAATTTTGTTATTCCAAAAAAATTTATATAAATTTTGACAAAATGATGTTATACTTAAATAAATACTAATTTAAACACCCTCAAGCCTTGTATACATCGTGGGTAAATTAACTTGTTAAATGAGGTATTTGCTATGAATATATTATATGAAAATAAAAATTTAATAATCGTTTTAAAAGAAAGGGGAAAGCCTGTTCAGGAGGACAATTCAGGAGTAAAATCACTTCTTAAAGAAGTTGAGGAATATATAAAAAATACTGCCTATGTTATAACAAGGCTTGACAGACCTGTTGGAGGTATTACACTTTTTGCAAAAAACAAAAATAGTGCTTTAAGGCTTAGTCAGCTTGTGCAGGAACATAAATTAAACAAAATATATTACGCAGTAGTCTGCGGTGAAATAAAAAACGGCGGAAAGCTTGAAAACTATCTTTTTAAAAACCAAAGACAAAATATTACAAAGGTTGTAAATAAAGGAAACATTGGAGCAAAGCTTGCCATACTTGAATATACTCCTATTAAATACATAAATAATATGACTCTTGTTAAAATAAATCTTATAACAGGCAGACATCATCAAATAAGAGTGCAGTTTGCAAATATAGGTTATCCCCTTTACGGCGATACAAAATACAATCCGCAGTTTAAGCACAAAAGAGGCGTTATGACAGCTCTGTATGCAGGTGAGCTGAATTTCCGATATGACGGAGAAAATATAAATATTAAGTCAAAGCCAATAGGTGAAGCCTTTGATTTATTTGCATAATTTTTCTTTATTATAAATTGTTGATTATTTCTGTTTGTTATTCATAATTTATGCAGTTTTCGTCAAATTGCAGATTTTAATATGATTTTGGTAAAAATTATTGACAATAAAAACTAATTGTGGTACAATACTTTTCGTGTGCTAATGTGTACACATCCTTGCTCTTGCTAAAAGCGGCAAGGGCCAAAGTCCAAAAGGAGGTGCAAATAATGAAAAAGTATGAATTAGCTTTAGTTTTATCCCCATTATTAGATGAGGAAGCATTAACTGCAGAAAAAGACGCTGTAAAGGCTCTTATTGAGAGATTTGGCGGTACTGTTGATAATGTTGACGAATGGGGTAAACGCAGACTTGCTTACGAAATTAATAAGGTAAACGAAGGTTTCTACAGCTTCATCTCTTTCAGTGCAGAGCCAACTGCTCCGGCTGAAATTGAAAGCCGTATGCGTATTAAAGAAAACGTTCTTCGTTATTTAATTGTTGCTCAGGAAGAAGCATAATCCGAGGAGGGATTCTTTATGAATAAGGTTATATTAATTGGTCGTTTAGCCAGAGATCCCGAAGTCAGATATACTCAGAGTGCCGAGCCTATGGCTATATGCAGATTTTCTGTAGCAGTTGACAGACCATACTCAAGAAACAGAAACGAGGGCGAAAAAACTGTCGATTTCTTAAATTGTGTATGTTTTGGTGTAAGAGGCGAAAATATTGGCAGGTTTTTCAAAAAGGGTAACAGAATTGCTATAACAGGCAGAATTCAGACCGGTGAATATACTGACCAGCAGGGCAATAAGAGATATACAACTGATATAGTTGTAGATGGTTTTGAGTTTGTTGAAAGCAAGGCAGAAAGAGAAGCATCCGCCTCAAATAGCGGATTTACACCTGCTTCATCAGCTCCTAAAAATAATTCTCAGCCTGAAGGCTTCTATAGTATTGATGACAGTACAGATGACGAGGATTTACCATTTTAATTTAGAGATGTAGAATTTCTGACAATATTTTTTGTCTGTAAAATCTAAAGCAAGGAGGTTTTAACTATGATTAATAAAAAGCGTGGCCGCAGAAAGAAAAAGGTTTGTGCTTTCTGTGTTGATAAGGTAACTTCAATTGATTACAAGGATGTAGCTAAGTTGCGTAGATTTGTTTCTGAAAGAGGCAAAATTCTTCCTAGAAGAATTACCGGTAACTGTGCTAAGCATCAGAGATTATTAACTACTGCAATCAAGAGAGCAAGACACGTTGCAATCTTACCATATATTCAGGAATAATTTTCTTACAATAATAAAAGCTGTTGCATTGTGCAGCAGCTTTTTTGTTTCTATCTTTGTGTAACTATAAATCTTATACCAGTTTTCATTTCTCCCTCAACTTCTGCCTGTGAAAATGCAGGTATACATACAAGCTCAATTCCATTTGGTGCAACATATCCTCTTGCAATAGCTATAGATTTTACAGTCTGATTTACAGCTCCTGCACCTATTGTAAATATTTCTGCAGCATTGTTGCTTCTGAGTATTGCAGCAATTGCACCTGCAACAGATTTAGGCTGTGAAGAAGATGATACCTTTAGTGTTTCCATATTTATAACTCCTTTATGTTTATCTTTAAGCTATAAATATATAATTTACTAAATTTTATATTTTATACAGGATTACTTAAATTGATTAAGGCTTCTGTCATAAAAATAATTAACTGTATTAAGGCTTTTTGTTATATTATTAATATCTGTATTAAAGGCTCTGCAAAATTCTTCAAGGGATGAATAATTATCTCTTAGCTGAGTATTTACAAAGCTTAAAAGCATTATAGGGTCTTTGGGTATCATTTGCTCACCCTCCTTAGTTTTCTTATATATCTGAAGGTTTCGTCTTCGCCCTTTTCGGCTAACATTCTCAACAGCCTTTCAAGAAGCTCACTTGTTTCGGGATGAATTTCTCTTTCTCCTTTTTTATTAAGAAAATAGTTTAGGGCATAGCTGTCATTATATTTATTTTTTCCATATATTTTGCTTGCCGCAACTCTGTCGCAGAACATTTCTATAACATATTTAAGGGGCATTTTAACAGGCTCATATTTTCCTGTTTTAATATTAATATCTCTCCAGTATTCAAAATGATGCCTGTTTCTGCCTTTATGGTGCATCCAGGCAAGAGAACATCCGTTAAGCTCTCTTGCTTTTTCATTTGGACTCCTTGTGCCCTGATAATACTTTATACCCTCAATAAATTCAGTTGGGGAGTATTTAGACAAATCGTGCTTCAATCCCTGAAAAAATATACCTGCCTTAAAGCAGTGATATATGACCATATGCCTGTGTTTTGTAATTGTTTTTAAATGACCGAAAAAATCCATTGTACTCACCATTTTTGCCTTTAGGAATTTTTTATTACACAACAGCCATATCCTCTTACCTTTATTCTGAAGCATCCGTTTCTTACAATATAGCTGCCGCCGCCTATTATCCAGCTGTTATAATCAGACTTGACAATAACCGACATAATAGTATTATCATCAACATCTAATCTCCATACAGGTACGGCTATTTCTTTTTCTGCTTCATTATTGTTTAATATTACTACAAATTTATCTTTTTTATTCCATCTTCCATAACATATAATTCCATAATCCATATAAAGATAATCAGTAGAGCCTGTTGAAAAAGCTGATGAGCTTTTATGAATTGAAATAAGCTTTTTATAAAATTCCAAAATATCAGTATTTTCATTTCCCCAAGGGAAAGGTCTTCTGTTGTCAGGGTCTGTCCAGCCTGTCATACCGACCTCATCACCATAATATATTGTAGGTGCGCCAACCCAAGTCATCTGAAATGTAATTGCTTCTCTCATTACAGCTATGTTTACATCTGTGTCAGCTTCTTCTGCTCCCATATTACACAAACGTCCTGATTTTTTGTTTGTTCTTGTTAGAAAACGTGAATGGTCATGGTTAGAAAGCTCATTCATCGAAACCATAAGACTCTGATTTGAAAAGCGTGATGTAAAATAACGCATAGATGCTTCAAAATCAGCAGCATTATTATATTTATTCTGATTATATTGCTCACTGTGTTTTTCCATGCCTGTTAAAAACCATGTAATAGGCTCCATAAAGGCATCATAGTTCATAACAGTATCCCACTGGTCGCCCATTAGCCAGTCCTTAGGGTCGCCATAATGTTCTGCAAGAATAATTGCATCAGGATTTGCCTCTTTAACTGCCTTTCTGAAATTTCTCCAAAACTGCATATTAAATTCTTTGCTTGAACCTAAATCTGCTGCAACATCAAGCCTCCAGCCGTCAGCATTATAAGGAGCAGAAACCCATTTTTTTCCTACATTTATAATATATTCATATAATTCCTTTGAATTTTCATAGTTAAGTTTTGGGTGATTTGAATGAGCCCACCAGCCGTCATAGCTTTCATTCCCGGGCCAATGACCACCATGCCATTTAAAGAAATTATGATATTTGCTCTGTTCAGCCTGATATGCTCCATAAGGATAGCCGTTTCTGTAATAAAAGCCCTCTCTGTCAAGCCATTTGTTAAATGCACCGCAGTGATTAAAAACACCGTCAAGAATAATTTTTATTCCTTTTGAATGGGCAATTTCAACAAGCTTTGCAAAAAGCGCATTGCTTTTATCAAGGTTTTCCTTTTCAGTAGTTCTTATCATATACATTGTTGCTTCTGTATTGTCTTTGCAGTCTTTTGGCAGAGGATTGCCTCCGTCTTTAACAATAACTCCGTAATGAGGATCAATATTATCATAGTCCTGAATATCATATTTATGATTACTTGGAGATACAAAAACAGGATTGAAATAAATAACATCTATTCCAAGCTCTGAAAGATAGTCCATTTTATCAAGGACACCCTGCAAATCACCGCCATAAAAATTGCATACATCAAGATTTTCAACAGGTGAATTCCAATCCTTAACCTGTTTTGAAGTAACACCTAAATAGGCATATTCATTGTCAACAACATCATTTGTTTTATCACCATTATAAAACCTGTCAACATAAATCTGATACATAACCGCACCCTTTGCCCAGTCAGGTGTTTCAAATTCGGGTATTATAATAAAGCTGAAATCTGTGTTGACCTCTTTTGTTATACCTTGTTTATTATAATAATAATGTCTGTTATCTTTTTCAATTCTGAAATAATAATTTAAAGGTTCACTGTTTTCAATTTTAAAGCTTCCGCCATAAAAATCTACTCTGCCCTTCGTAGAAATTTTGCTCATTTTTATAGTACTGTTTTGTGTGACAATATATACTTCATCAACGTTATCCTTGCCCACTCTTATTTTAATTGTAATTTTTTTGCCTACCTTTGGCACAGCAGGTTCTCTGTAGTTTTCGGTTTCATCAGAAAAAATGGCATCAATATTCAGATAGTTAAAATCAAGACTTGATAAAAGCATCAGTCTGTCAATATAGTTTTGCCTTTCCATAAAAATAACCACCCCTTTTTATACATTAATTTACCCTTTTTATACATTAATTTACCCTTTTTAACTTTAGTTTAATTGCTTTTCATAAAACAGGGACACTGATTAAGTGTCCCGTATTGTTTAATTATAATTTTTCAACAGAAAGTGTAACCTTTTCACCGTTGATATTCCATTCCTTGCTATAGCCAAATTCACCCTCGCTGATTTCATCTGCAAGTACATCAGAAGAAATAGACTCACTGTTGTCTGTAAATATCCTGGCAATATTGTCATTACCCTTGTAGCCAACCTTAATTCTGTCAAGAACCTCAAAATCAGCTTCTTTTCTCATTGTCTGAATTTTTGAAATAAGCTCTCTTACAAAGCCTTCTTCAATAAGCTCAGGTGTAAGCTCTGTTGATAATACAACAGTAGTTGACTTATCACTTTCTGCTACATAGCCATCCGCCTGTGCAGTTTCTGTAAGAACATCATCTTCAGAAAGCTCAATATCCGTACCGTCAATATTGAACTTAATAACTCCATTGGTCTTTAATTCATTCATAAGAGTATTGCCGTCATTGGTTTTAAGATATTCACCAATTGCTGGAACAAGCTTTCCGTATTTTCTTCCCAGAGTTCTTAACTGGGGCTTAAAGCTGTAGCTTGTAAACTTACTTATATCATCAACAAACTCAACATTTTTAACATTAAGCTCATCAAGAATAATGTCGAAATATTCTTCATCAAGTATTTTGTCTGCCTTAACATACATATTTCCAATTGGCTGTCTGTTCTTTATATTTGCAGTATTTCTTGCAGCACGCCCTGCCACAACAACAGATAATACAAGATCCATATTGTGTTCAAGCTTAGCATCAATCATTTCTTCGTTGACTTCAGGGAAGCTGCAAAGATGAACTGACTGAGGAGCTGAAGGGTCAACTTTTCTGACAAGATTTTGATACATATTTTCTGCCATAAATGGTGTGAATGGTGCAGAAAGCTTAGCCATAGCAGTAAGAACAGTATATAATGTCATATATGCGTTTATCTTATCCTGCGGCATATCTTTGCCCCAAAATCTTTCTCTTGAACGTCTTACATACCAGTTTGAAAGCTCATCTACAAAATCAGCCATTGCTCTTGCGGATTCTGTAATCTTGTATTTGTCAAGGCTTTCATCAACATACTTAACAAGAGTGTTAAGCTTTGATAAAATCCACTTATCCATTGGAGGAAGCTTGCTGTATTCAAGCTTATAATCCATTGGGTTAAAGTTATCTATATTAGCATAGAGCACAAAGAAAGCATAAGTATTCCAAAGAGTACCCATAAACTTTCTCTGATATTCATTTACATTCTTTTCATCAAACCTGTTAGGAAGCCATGGGGCAGAATTAGCATAGAAATACCATCTGACTGCATCAGCACCCTGATTGTCAAGAACAGTCCAAGGGTCAACAACATTACCTAAATGCTTAGACATTTTTCTGCCATCCTTATCCTGAACATGACCTAAAACTATAACATTTTTATATGGACTCTTGTCAAAAATAAGAGTAGAAATAGCCATTAATGTGTAGAACCAGCCTCTTGTCTGGTCAATAGCCTCTGAAATAAAATCAGCAGGATAATTTTCATCAAAAATTTCCTTGTTTTCAAAAGGATAATGCCACTGTGCAAAAGGCATTGAGCCTGAGTCAAACCAGCAGTCAATAACTTCTGTTACTCTGTGCATCTTTCCTCCGCACTTAGGACAGTTAAGTTCAACAGCATCAATATACGGCTTGTGAAGTTCAATATCATCAGGGCAGTTGTCACTCATACTCTTTAATTCTTCAATAGAGCCTATTGCGTGTCTGTGACCGCATTTACATTCCCATATAGGGAGAGGAGTACCCCAGTATCTTTCTCTTGAAAGACCCCAGTCAATAACATTTTCAAGGAAGTTTCCAAATCTGCCTGTCTTAATATTATCAGGCATCCAGTTTACAGTGTTGTTATTTTTTAATAACTGATCTCTTACCTTTGTCATTGCAATAAACCATGTATCTCTTGCATAATAAAGGAGAGGAGTGTCACATCTCCAACAGAAAGGATAGTCATGCTCAAAAGGAATTGCAGCAAAAAGCTTGCCTGATTTTTCAAGTCTGTTTAAAATTTCCTTGTCACCGTCTTTTACAAATACCCCTGAAAGTCCTTCAACTTCTTCTGTAAAGCAGCCCTGTTCATTTACAAGCTGAACAAACGGAAGGTTATAATCTTTGCCTACCTTAGCATCGTCCTCGCCAAATGCAGGAGCAATATGAACAATGCCGGTACCGTCTGTTAATGTTACATAAGGGTCAGCAGTTACAAAATAACACTTTTTATCAGGCTTGGCATAGTCAAATAACGGCTCATATTCAGTATACACTAAATCCTGACCCTTATAGGTTTCTATTACATCATAGCCGTCTTTTAATATTTCATCAAGCAAAGCTTCAGCCATAATATAAATTTTTCCGTCATTAGACTTTACCTTAGAGTAGTTTTCAGCACCATTTACACAAAGTGCAACATTTGATGGAAGTGTCCAAGGAGTAGTTGTCCATGCAAGGAAATAAGTATTTTCTTCATTTTTAACCTTAAAACGACAGATACAAGATGTTTCTTTAACATTCTTGTAGCCTTGCGCTACTTCGTGAGAAGAAAGTGCAGTACCGCATCTTGGGCAATAAGGCACAATTTTATGACCCTTGTATAAAAGTCCCTTATCCCAAATCTGTTTTAATGCCCACCACACTGATTCAATATAGTTGTTGTGATAGGTAACATAAGGGTCGTCCATATCAGCCCAAAAACCAACCCTGTCACTCATTTCTCTCCAAAGAGATTCATAAGTAAACACAGAATCCTTGCATTTTTTAATAAATGGCTCTACGCCATAATCTTCAATCTGAGGCTTGCCGCTGATACCAAGCTGTTTTTCAACTTCAAGCTCCACAGGCAGACCATGAGTATCCCAGCCTGCTTTTCTTAAAACCTTGTAGCCTTTCATTGTTTTATATCTTGGAATTAAATCCTTGATAACTCTTGTTAAAATATGTCCTATATGAGGTCTGCCATTTGCAGTAGGAGGACCATCATAAAATGTGAATACAGGACAGTTTTCTCTTGCTTTAATTGACTGACCGAAAATGTCGTTTTCCTTCCAGAAGCCTAAAATCTCTTTTTCTCTTTCCACAAAATTGAGATTTGTGCTTACCTTATCATACATCGTCTTACCTCCAATAAGAAATAAATAATAAAAAAGCTGATACATCCTAACAGGACGCATCAGCGTGGTACCACCTGAATTGATATGTTAAAAACATATCCTCTCTTGTTTCCGTAACGCGGAATAACGTCATAGCCTACTTGGTTTTAACCTTTGGGTATGCCACAGTATGGGTGATTTTTAATATATACGCATCATCGGACTTTCAGCATACGAAAAATTCGCAGTCCGACTCTCTGTGGAATTAATATATATTTACTGTCCCAACTATAGTGTTTAATCAAGCATTGAACTACATTATTATATATTAATTTTTTGTGTTTGTAAAGGGGTAAAATGAAAAATTATTCCTTTTTATTATTACTTTGTGTGCAGTTTTTACTGCAACCGCCGCAACCGCAGCCGCAGCCGCCTTTTTTTAACCCCTTTACATAAGAATAAACTGCAATTATAACAATTATTCCAAGAATAATACCCACTATTATAGTTCCCATTATAATCACCTCAGTTTATTATATCATAAAATAAATCAAATATGCAGATGTTGAAAAACAGATTAAAAGCACCTGTTTATATATATTTACTCATCCCAGCTATGATATACATTTTTAACATCGTCATCATCATCAAGCATATCAAGAAGCTTATTCATTTTCTTAATATCTTCATCATCAGTCAATTGGGTATAAGTCTGAGCAATCATGGAAATATTTGCTTCTGCCATCTCAAAGCCTGCTTTTTCAAGAGCTTCTCTTACTGCTGAAAAATCCTCGGGAGCAGTTAAAATTTCAAAGCATTCATCTTCTTCATTAATATCTTCGGCACCTGCTTCAATAGCAGCCATTTCAAGTTCTTCAGAGTCAATATCTTCATTTTTTTCAATAATAATCTGACCCTTTTTATCAAACATAAAGCTTACACAGCCGCTTGTGCCCATATTTCCTCCGCCCTTTGTAAATGCACTTCTGACATTTGCTGCAGAACGGTTTTTATTGTCAGTTAAAACTTCAACTATAACTGCAATGCCCTTAGGTCCATAGCCTTCATAGGTAATAGCCTCATAATTTACTGCATCAAGGTTGCCTGCCGCCTTTTTAATACTTCTTTCAATAGTGTCATTAGGCATATTATTAGACTTAGCCTTAGCAATAGCATCTCTTAATCTTGAGTTAGAATCAGGGTCAGGACCGCCTGCTTTAACTGCAACTGCAAGTTCACGACCTATTACCGTAAAAATTTTACCCTTTGCAGCATCATTTTTTTCTTTTTTATGCTTAATATTGGCAAATTTAGAATGTCCACTCATATTAAAACCTCAACTTTCCATTTGTATAAGACATATAAATTGATTTTATCACGAAAATATAAATAATGCAAGTTGATTATTTAAAAAATATGTTGTATACTTATATCATAAAAATATTAGTGAAAGTCGGGATTTATTATGGATATAAAAATAGGCGATATTCTAACAATGAAAAAACAGCATCCATGCGGAACAAAACAATGGGAGGTGCTTAGAATAGGAGCGGATTTAAAAATAAAATGCTGCGGCTGCGGTCATATTGTTATGCTTCCCAGATCAAAGGTTGAAAAAAATATCAGAAAAATTAATGAAAATAAACTTTAAATCACTAAAGTTTTATGATATAATCTATAAAATATTATAAAAATATAATATATATCAAGGAGGAATTAATTATGAAAAAAATTATATCATTATTGGTAACAGGTATGCTTACTGTTTCTATGCTTTCCGGCTGTGGTTCATCAAACAATGAAGGAACATCACCTGAACAGAATGTAACAGTTGGTATTGCTCAGTTTGCGGCACATGGCTCACTTGATAACTGTGTTACAGGCTTTAAAGAGGGTATGAAAGAAGCCGGTTTTGAAGAAGGCAAAAATGTTACATATGATTTTCAGAATGCTCAGGCAGATATGGCAGTTACAAATCAGATAGCACAGAATATGGTTGGAAACAAGGTTGACCTTATATGTGCAGTAGCAACTCCTATGGCTCAGGCAGCTTTTAATGCGGCAGAGGGTAAAATTCCTGTAATCTACACAGCAGTTACCGATCCTGTTGCAGCTCAGCTTGCAAATGAAGACGGTTCTTCAACAGGCAACACTACAGGCACAAGTGATAAGCTTGCAGTTGATGCTCAGCTTCAGATGATAAGAGATTTTATGCCTGATGCTGAAAAGATTGGTATATTATATACAACAAGCGAAACCAATTCAGTAAGTGCAATTGCTGAATATAAGGAGCTTGCTCCAAACTATGGCTTTGAAATAGTAGAAAGCGGTATTTCTCAGCAGGCAGATATTCCTATGGCAGTTTCTGACCTTGTTACAAAGGTTGACTGTATTTCAAATTTAACAGACAACACTGTTGTAGCTGCACTTCCTACAGTGCTTGATGCTGCAAACAATGCTAATATTCCTGTATTCGGAAGTGAAATTGAACAGGTTAAAAACGGCTGTGTTGCTACAGAAGGACTTGATTATGTTGCTTTAGGAAAGCAGACAGGTGCTATGGCGGCAAAGGTGTTAAACGGAGAAGATATTTCAAATATACCTTTTGAAACTATTACCGAATACAGTTTATATGTAAACAATGATGCTTTAACTAAGCTTGGTTTAAGTGTGCCTGAAAACTTAAAGGATAAGGCAACAGAAGCTGAATAATAAAAAGGGGTTAATATGGAACTGGTTATAAGTATTTTGGAACAGGGCTTTATATATGCTATATTGGCTCTTGGTATATATATTACATACACAATACTTGATTTTCCTGATTTGACTGTAGACAGCAGCTTTCCTCTGGGAGCTGCTGTCTGTGCCATATTAGTGACAAAGGGTATAAATCCTTATATTACACTTCCATTGGCATTTATTGCAGGAGGAATTTCAGGTTTTGTAACAGGTATAATTCACGTTAAATTTAAGGTAAGAGATTTGCTTTCAGGCATTATCACTATGACAATGCTTTATTCAGTAAATCTTCTTATTGCTGACGGCAAAGCTAATATACCTCTTTTCAGCAATGATAATATTTTTACATTGTCGCCTTTTAATAATCTTGAATTTATACCACAGGAGTTTTCAAAAATAATTGTTATATTTATAATAATGATGATTACAAAAATTCTCTTTGATTTATATATGAAAACAAAATCAGGTTATCTTTTAAGAGCAGTCGGAGATAACGAAAAGGTTGTTACGGTTCTTGCAAAAGACAGCGGTGTTGTAAAAATTGTCGGTCTTACAATTGCAAATGCCCTTGTTGCTCTTTCAGGCTGTGTAATGTGTCAGCAGCAGAGATTTTTTGATATAAGTATGGGCACAGGCACAATGGTTATTGGTCTTGCCTCTGTTATTATAGGTATAAATGTGTTTGCAAAAATCACTCCTTTAAAAACAACAGGTGCAGTAATTATAGGCTCTGTTGTGTATAAGGCTTGTGTAGCCATAGCTATTTCATTTGGTCTTAATCCTAACTATATGAAGCTTATTACAGGTGCACTTTTCCTCATTATTCTTGTAATCAGCAATTTCAGAAAGGGGGAGGACAAATGATAGAGCTTAAAAACATAAACAAAATATATAATAAAGGCACTGTAAACCAGACCCAGCTTTTTAATAACTTTAATTTTACGGTAGAGGATAAAAAATTTATAAGCATAATAGGAAGCAACGGCTCAGGCAAAACCTCACTTTTGAATATTATATGCGGTTCAATTCCTATTGACGGCGGTGAAATCTTAATAAACGGTGATTGTATAAACAGCTTAAAGGAATTTCAGCGTCACAGAAAAATAGGCAGGGTTTATCAGAACCCGTCAATGGGTACCTGCTCATCAATGACTATTCTTGAAAATATGGCTCTTGCAGACAACAAGGGAAAGGCTTTTGGCTTAAAATGGGGTACTGATAAAAAAAGAATAAATTATTACAGAGAGCTTTTATCTCAGCTCAATCTTGGACTTGAGGACAAGCTTTATGTTAAGGTTGGTCTGCTTTCAGGCGGGCAGCGTCAGGCTATGGCTCTTTTGATGTCCACTATGACACCTATTGATTTTCTTATTCTTGATGAGCATACTGCAGCTCTTGACCCTAAGACGGCAGATACAATTATGGAAATAACAAATAAGGTTGTTAAAGAAAAAAATATAACTACAATTATGGTTACCCATAATCTTATGTTTGCACTTAACTATGGCAACAGGCTTGTTATGATGCACGAGGGTAAAACCATAATGGATCTTGATGAACAGAGAAAGAAAAACACATCTGTTGATGAAATATTAAATATATTTAACAGAATAAGCTTGGAAAGAGGCAATTCATTGTGATATATAGCAATAAATTTATTCGGAGAATTATATTATGATAAAACTTAATTTTGAAAAATTATATGCTGTGGACAGAATTAATGAGCCTTGTTATGTTGGTGTTCCTTTAAAAAAAGGAATAGCCTTTGATATAAACAAAATTGCTGTTAAAAACAGCAGCAAAAATACTGTGCCCTATCAGCTTTTGGCAACAGGCTATTGGGATGACGGAAGTATAAAATGGCTTTTTGCCAGATTTTTTGCCGATATAAAGGCAAATAAATCTGCTGAATATTTTGTTGATATAAATTCAGAAAGCTTTTATAATTTCAAAAACGGAATTAATTTTAAAAACAATGTTATTGACAATGGCCGTCTTGAAATTAAGCTGTCCGAGGATAAAAATAAAATATTTGAATATATTTTATATAATAAAAAATACAATATTGATATTTCTTATCCACACCTTGAGGATAAAAAAGGAAATAAATATGATTTTAAAGCCGATAAGTGGGAAATTGAGGAAATCGGCAATTTGTGCCTTATATTAAAATGTAAGGGAAATTATATTCTGAACAATCAGAATATTTATGAAAATGAACTGACACTTACAATATATCTTAATAAGCCCTATTTTGAGCTTGCTCCAAGAATTATAAATACAACAGATGATGCTCTTGAAATAAAAAGCTATAGCATTAAAGCTTCTAAAGCTCTGAAGGGTGTATCAAAGCATACTGCTGCTCATTCAAATTACAAAACAAAATTTATAACAGGTGATGAAGCAAGGATTTATGTTGATGCCAAATTTCTTAAAAATGAACCAAATGAACATTTTGCAGAAGTGTTTTACGGAACATTTTTTGGTGATTATACTGATGATGAAATGGGTATTTGTGCAACTATATATCAGGCTCAGCAGAATTTTCCAAAGGCAGTTAACGTAAATAAAGAGGGAATAGAAGTTATGCTTGTTCCCGAAATATCTGACGGTGTAAAAATGGAAAGCGGTATGGCAAGGGAGCAGAAAATTGATTTTCTATTTCATTGTCCCAATATGGATATTTATGACATAAACAATCATTCTATAATATATCAGATGCCTGACAGACCTTTGTTAGAGCCTGAAATTTTTAAAAAATCAGAGGTTTTTACAGATGTTTTTGTCAACAACAAAAATTATGATGTTGAAAATTTTATAATAGGAAAAGCAGATGAACACGCACGATGCTATGGTATGATGAACTGGGGAGATGCCGCTGATACAGTCTATACAGAACAGGGCAGAGGCGGCGGAAAGCTTGTGTGGACAAATAATGAATACGATTTTCCTCATGCCTGCACATTGCAGTTTATAAGAACAGGCGTAAGAAGATATTTGGATTATAATATTGCTGCCTGCAGCCATTGGATTGATGTTGATGTATGTCATTACAGTGACAACCCTCTTATTTACGGAGGACAGTATGAGCATACAAACAGTCATACCGTAAACGGAAAAATCGTATGCTCTCATCAGTGGGTTGAGGGACTTCTTGACTGCTATCATTTTACCGGTAACAAGGCAGCATATAATACAGCTATTGGTATAGGAAATAATATTTTAAAAATTCTTGAAACTCCAAAATTTAATCAGCCCGGAGATATGAGTGCAAGAGAAACCGGCTGGGCATTAAGGAGCCTTTCTGCACTTTATACCGAAACAAATGACGAAAAATGGCTTGAAAAATGTGATTGGATTGTAGGTCATTTTGAGCAATGGGAAAATAAATATGGTTTGTGGCTTTCTGCCTATACCGATAACACTTTAATAAGGGTTGTGTTTATGATTGGGGTTGCAGTCGGAAGCCTTATGAGATATTACAGAATCAGACCTGATGAAAAAATAAAAAATATGATTTTAAGAGCAGTTGATGATTTATGCGATAATGCAATGCTTGAATGCGGTCTTTTCTATTATAAGGAGCTTCCAAGCTTACAGCGTCTTAGTATTAATCCAACTGTTTTAGAGGCTCTTGCCATTGCCTATGAGCTTACAGGCAATAAAAAATATATAGTAAAAGGTATTCCTACTCTTAAACATATTATGGCAAATTCTGCTCCAAAAATTTCTATGTCAAAAAATATTATTGAAGACACTGTAATGGTTGGAAATGTAGGAACCAAAAGCTTTGCACAAATGATGATTCCTGTTGCGGCTTTTTATAAGGCTGCTTCAGATGAGGGACTTCTTTAACAGAGTTAAAATTACGGAGGATAATTATGAAAAAATATATTTTAGTTTTAATGGCGGCTTTTGTCATTATGCTTACAGGCTGTGAAGAAAATAATGTTTCTGATACGGAAATTACTACAGAATATACTGACAATTCAGATTTGGAAGAAACCGAAACAGAAAATGAAACTGCTGATGAAGATGACCCTGACGCTGAGCTTGAAAAATCCCTTGTGGGACTATGGACAAATGATGCCCGGTATATTAATTTTAAGGCAAATAATTATTTTACTGCTGTAGACGAGGACAAAAGCGAATATACAGGTACATATTCTCTTGTTTCAAACGGCAAAACAATAGCTCTTGCTCTTGCTGAAAATGAAGATAATATAAAAACATATACTGTTGAATTTGAAGATGATATGAAAAAGCTTGTGCTTATTGATGATAATGGTGATAAAACCGAATATGACTACAATGAAGTTAAAGAATAAAAGAAGCTTATAACCCCTTCTTTTATTTGTATCTGCTTATATCATTGTTATTAATACCGGGGTGCAGAGCTATATTTATACTATTTGAAATAATATTTACAAGGTTTTCAATAACTGCATCTACCTCTTTTGGCGTAACAAACATATTTTCTGCATAGGGAGAAAGTACTTCTGTAATAAGCTGATATTTTTCTTCCTCTGCCATTTTATCCAGCATATTATAAAAAGGATTTGATTTATCTGTTTCATTGAGCATTGCTTCAATCATTCTGTCAAGAGTGTCATTTGCAAGGGTTGCCGCATCTACAACAGTGGGAACTCCTATTGCAATAACGGGAACACCAAGACTTTCTTTATCTATAGTTTTTCTCTTGTTTCCAACTCCTGCCCCCGGTGCTACACCTGTATCTGCAAGCTGTATAGTAGAATTTACTCTTGATACTTTTCTTGCGGCAAGAGCATCTATTGCTATTACAAGGTCCGGCTCTACTCTTTCCACTATGCCCTTTACTATTTCAACGGTTTCAATACCCGTAATACCCATTACTCCGGGTGCAATAGCGGCAACAGAGCTGACTGATTGTATTATATCCTGAGGAATGGTGTCTTTAATATGTCTTGTTACAAGTATTCTGTTTATTGTCTTTGGTCCAAGAGAATCCGGCGTAACCTGAGAATTTCCAAGACCGACCACTAATACAGTGGAATTTTCATTAATAGGATACAGCCACTTTATATATTTACTTAGAATTTTTATAATTTCTTCGTGTGCCTCTTTGTCATTTTCTTTTATAAGACGGCTTTCAAGTGTAACATAATTTCCTTTTGGCTTTCCCATAGCCTCAGAGCCTTTTTCATTTGTAACCTTTACAACAGTTACAACTGTGTCTGAAATATTACATTTTTCTTCTGCTATTTCAACACCGTCAATTTTAGATGCTTTTGCGGCTATGCTTTCGGCAATTTCTATTGCAAGGTCCGTATAGGGTGAAAAGTCCGACATATTGTGCCTCCTTGGTATAAAAAATCAATATTTTACATATATAAAATTTTTTCCTTAAAATTGTAAAATATTCATTGACAATCATTTAAAAATTTTGTATAATCATAAAAGTGCTATTTCAGGGAAGCATAGTCGTTCTATGCTTTAAAACCCTCTAACCCGGTTATACCACAGAAACAGTTAAATTTTGATTTATTTTATGGAGGAATAAAAATGGCTAATATTAAGTCAGCAAAAAAGAGAATTTTAGTTATCAGAAAAAAGACATTAAGAAATAAAATGATTACTTCTGCCGTTAAGACTGCAATGAAGAAGGTTGTTGCTGCTGTTAAGGCAGGTGACAAGACTGTTGCCACAGCTCAGTTAAATGCAGCTAAGAAGGCTATTGATAAGGCTTGTTCTAAGGGTGTTTATCACAAGAACAATGCTTCAAGAAAGAAGTCAAGGCTTGAAAAGCTCGTAAATAAAATGGCTTAATCTACTTAAAAAGAAGTATAAAATTTTAAAAGATTATCAAAAATGGTAATTGATATTTTAATATTTATGTATTATAATATTTCCATACAAAGGCGTTGAGGCTTAGGCTTCAATGCCTCATTTTGTTTTTATGATTAGTTTTATATCCGTTATATGAACTGATTTTATTAAATTCTCTGCTTGCTTTTAAAGAGTTAGTATTAAATAAAGACTCCTTCCTCTGTGCTTTATTTGATAATATTATTGTGTCCCGTTTTTGTGCTTTTACGGTTTAAACAAAATGAGCTTCAATGCCTTGTGCAAAATCGGCAGGTTTGGTGGGCCTGCCTTTTTTGTATGTAAAAACATAGAATTCTTATATTATATATTCAATATTTCCTTGTAATTTATTACCTTTTATGATATTATTAACATATATACTCAGGAGGTGCTATAATGAGTTACAAAAAGGAATTTATTAAGTTTATGTGTGATGCAGGAGTTTTAACATTTGGTGAATTTACTCTCAAAAGCGGCAGAAAAGCTCCTTATTTTATTAATACAGGAAATTATAAAACAGGCGAACATATAGCAAAGCTGGGCAAGTTTTATGCTAAGTGTATTGCCGAGAATAATATTGATGCCGATGTTTATTTCGGACCTGCATATAAAGGTATTCCTCTTGCAGTTTCAGCAGCTATTGCTGTTTATAACGAAACAGGGAAAAGTGTAAATTACTGTTTTAACAGAAAAGAAGCCAAAGACCATGGCGAGGGCGGTGTTATTGTAGGTCATAAAATTCAAGATGGAGAAAATGTTGCAGTTATTGAAGATGTAATTACTGCAGGTACTGCTATCAGAGAAACATTACCTATATTAAAAAATGCTGCTGACTGCAATGTTAAGGCAGTTATCATTTCTGTAGACAGAATGGAAAAGGGAAAGGGTGAAAAATCAGCCGTTCAGGAAGTTTATGATGAATTTGGTATTAAGGTTTATCCTATAGTTACAGTCTGTGATATTATTGACTGTATCGAAGATGGTACTATTGAAGGTAAGGAATATCTTCAGGCAATGAAAGATTACAGAGCTAATTACGGAATTTAGTGCTGATTTAGAAATAAAAGTAAATTTAATGTAATAATTTTGCAATAGCATTTTAAGTCATTATCTGATATAATTTAATCAAGCAATTAAGTCCCCGCCTCTATAGGCGGAGGGAGTTATGTTTACCTATAAAAACAAACACAATTTGTAAGGAGATGAATTAAATGAAAAAAAGATTATTAAGTCTTATGCTTTCATTAGTTATGAGTGTAGTTTCTGTTGTCAGCCTTTCATCAGTAAGTGTAAGTGCAGCAACAGAAGTGGTGCCTGTTTATTTAGATAATAAGGCTATCACTTTTTCGGCTAATGATGCTCAGCCACAGATTATAAGCAACAGAACCTATGTGCCAATAAGAGCAACCTGTGATGCTTTAGGTCTTACTATTGACTGGAACTCAAAAACCGAAACACTTACCTTCACCAGAGAGGGTACAGTTATTTCACACACAATGCGTTCACAGATTGTTTATGTTAATGGAACAGCTCTCAATTTTGACACACCATCTATTAACAAAAACAACAGAACCTTAATGCCTATAAGAATGTTGGGCGAAGCCATAGGTGCAACTGTTGATTGGGATAATACAACAAGAAGTGTACATATTACCACTACAGGAAGCAATAGCAGTTCAAGTGCAGTTTCTAATGTTAAAGTTAACTTCTTAACAAGCAGTGATACCGCAGTTGCAAATGGTGACAGTGTTACACTTACTGCTAATGCAAATTCAAGCACAGACAAAGTTAAGTTTGTTAATGCTTCAACAGGAGATATTATAAGTGAAATTTCTACTTATACAACTGATTCTGAAGGCAACAGAGAGTTTACTGCTGAGTATGAATGTAAAAATTCAAGCTCTGAGCAGACTATAGTCAGTATTAATGCAATTCCCGGAACAGAAAGCGGAGAATATTCCGAGCTTACAGATGTGATGAAGAGCATAAGCATTATTATTGCTGCAGAAAGTGACGATGACGATGACGATGATGACGATGATGAAAATACTCAAACAGATGTTTATGATTTTGAATCAAAATATTTTGAAGAGCTTACTTATGACAGTAAGGTTGTTGACGGTTATTGCAGATTTACTGCAACCACAAAGGATTCTGTAAGCAGAATAAAGGCTGCAATCATAGATGAAGAAACTATTATTAAGGATTATGACGAAGATGATGACTACAGAGTGTTTGAGGGTAAGCTGAAAGTCACTGAAGAAGGCACCCAAAGGCTTAAAATCGACCTTTATGTAGATGGCTCATATGAGGATATTAATGAAACCTTTAAAATTGAAGTTAAATCTTCAAGCAGCTCATCAAGTTCAGGCAGCGGAGAAATTATTGATGTAGAAGTTGTAAACGATACATTCTATGCAAGTATGCCTTCCCCTATTTATGTTACTACATCAACAGATGTTGACTATTTGGAAATTACTGATGATACCAATGATGACAGAGTTGTAGGAAAAACTTCTTTCACTACTTCAAAGACTAAGTCTGAAAAGTTATGGACTCTTGATGTTACTACTACTGAGGTTGGTTCAAACAGATATACCGTTACTGCTTACAGCGACGATGAGCCTGTTGACGATTATTCAGTCAGTTTAAGAACTAAAAAATACAGCAAGTCAAATCCTGCTGTTTTAAGTATGGAACAAAAATCAAGCTATATTAAGGTAGGCTCTGAGGCTAAGTTTTCCGCAAAGGTAACCGGCTGTGTAACCGAGCTTGAAGTCAGAAAGGAAAGCGGCGGCTCTATTCTTGGCACTGCAACAAGTACTTCTTCTTCATCAAGCACAAAGACTGTTTCAATAAGCTTTGAAGTAAGTAACAGTGATACTTATTATACTGTTTATGCCTATGATTCAACAGGTGACAGCTCAACATATACATTTAAGATTGCCGGTGAAACCTACGGAGAAATCAAAATCAATGATGTGGATTATGATGACAGTGTAAAGTATGAGTATGGCGACCCTATAGATATTACTGTATATACTTCAAACAGCTGTGAAAAGCTTTGGGTTGAGGATAGCAGAGGCACTAAGGCATCAAGAACTTATTCTACTCCTGATGATGAAGACGGCGATGAATATATCTGGGAAGTTACATTCAGCACTGTAGATGATAATGAAACCAAGAAAACCAAGTCATTTACAATCATTGCTGAAGATGATGAAGATGAAACTGATGAAGAATATATCACAGTAAGATTTAAGTAAAATTTTATAAGACCGCTGAAATACAGCGGTCTTTATTATATATTAAAGAGGAATTATATTATGGCTAAAGGTTTAATTCATATTCTTAGCGGTGACGGAAAAGGAAAAACAACATCGGCTATAGGTATGGCAGTCAGAGCAGCAGGCAGAGGGAAAAAAGTTGTTATTGTTCAGTTTTTAAAGGGAATTGAAACAGGAGAAGTTTCTGTTCTTAAAAATATTGATGACATAAAAATAATAAGAGCTGACAGGGCAACATCATTTGATTATGAAAATATACCGGGGCTTAAACAGGCTCATAATGAAATGTTTAAAAAGGCAGTTTCTATGGATTGTGATATGCTGATTTTAGACGAAATTGCTGCCTGCTATAATTTTGGATATATAGATAAAAAAATTGTAGATGACTATATTTTTAATAAGCCGGAAAATGTTGAGCTTGTTCTCACAGGCAGAAATCCTGATAAAAAATGGGTGGAAAAAGCCGACTATGTAAGCAATATTGAAAAAATAAAACACCCTTATGATAAGGGTGTTAAAGCCAGATATGGAATAGAAAAATAAAATATTTTTAAGAAAAGTCACATTTATTCCTATTTAACTTCCATATAGAAGTCCCTTATGTTTTTAATATTATATGAGTTATATATTAATTATAAGGACTTACTTATTAATTTTATTCTTTCTTTATAATTTCACTTAATGATGTTGCAAGACCTGCAATCCCCTGAATATCAGATGGGATTATAATCTTTGTAGACTGACCGTCGGCAACCTTTTCAAGTGCTTCAAGGCTTTTTATTGTAAGCACACTTTCATCAGCAGCTGCCTCTCTTAAAAGCTTGATACCATCAGCCTTAGCCTGCTGTACCTTTAATATTGCTTCAGCCTCGCCTTCGGCTTCCTTAATCATTTTTTCTTTTTCTGCTTCAGCTGCAAGAATTGCGGCTTCTTTTTCTGCCTGTGCTTTTAATATTGCAGATTCCTTTTTACCCTCTGCAACAAGTACTGTAGATTTCTTCTCACCCTCTGCAATAAGTATTGCTTCTCGCCTTTCTCTTTCTGCTTTCATCTGTTTTTCCATTGATTCCTGAATTGCAGCAGGAGGAATAATATTTTTAAGCTCTACCCTGTTTACCTTTATTCCCCAAGGGTCAGTTGCTATATCAAGAGTTGTGCTCATTTTTGTGTTTATTGTTTCTCTTGATGTAAGAGTTTCATCAAGCTCCATATCACCAATTATATTTCTCAATGTGGTAGCGGTTAAATTTTCAATTGCCATTATTGGATTTTCGACACCATAGCAGTAAAGCTTAGGGTCTGTTATCTGAAAGAACACAACTGTGTCAATCTGCATTGTAACATTATCCTTCGTTATAACAGGCTGAGGCGGAAAGTCAATAACCTGTTCTTTTAAATTAACTCTCTTTGCAATTCTTTCAAAAAACGGTATTTTAAAATACAATCCTGTCTGCCATGTGGTTTTATAAGTACCTAAAAATTCAACAACATAGGCTTTTGCCTGGGGAACAATATTTATACAGGTGCTTAAAATAACAAGTGCTATTATTACAAGAATAATTATAAGTATAAACATATCTTCACAACCTTTCTACTGTTAATACATTGCTGTTTGTATCAATTATTTTAACCTGAGTGCCAATTTCTATTACATCTTTTTCATCTTTACTTTTAGCAAGCCAGCTTATATCTCCAACTTTAACTCTTCCTGAACAGGATGTAATTTTTTCGGTAACTGCCGCTGTTTTTCCTATAAGCCTTGTAGTGCTGTTAGTATTTGTTCTTTCAGGCATAATTTTTTTAAAAACCGGCTTAACCAAAACAAATAAAATTCCTGAAATTAAAACAAAGGCTATGAGTTGAATTATAATATTTTCTGTGAAAAATGATACTGCAAACGCTCCCAAAGCACCAAAGCTGAACCATATGCAAACAAGTCCGACTGTAATTGCTTCAAATATAAAAAGCACCACTGCTATAATAAGCCATGCTAATGAATTCATTTAACCACCTCCCTATGTATTATATATTCGACAAAGTTTTTGTATTTCCTTTATAATATTAACTTAATAACTTCAAAAGCCTGCTTACTGTAACAAATTCGATACCCTCATTTTCAAGCTCCTTATATAAATCATTTATTGCTTTTGCGGTGCATACTCCTCCCTCTGCACCAACATGACCTATTGCAACTGCATATCCTTTTTTCTTGGCTATTTCCGCAGTTTTTTTAATATTATTTTTTATTGTGGATATATCCTGTGTGCTGTCTAAAAACACATCTCTTTTTACATATGGCACTCCAAGCTCCTCTGCTGTTTTTGCAGCTATTGATTTTGCAGAGGTTACACTGTCTGCAAAAAACATATTTTTATACTTTGCTGATTTAAGTATAGCAGTCATTTTTGCTTTATCCTCTGTAATCAGTGAACCCATATGGTTGTTAAAGCCCTTTGCATCTATACTTTCTGCATTTTCATTAAACCTTTTTACACTTTCTTCAACACTCATATTTCCTAAAATAGGCACAGGTCCAAGCCAGCTTCTCTGTCCTGTGTGAGCTTCCATAGGCTGGTGAAGAATTATTTCCTTGCCTTTAGCTCTTAGTCTGTCTGCCTCCTCTGATGAGGATTGCATAAAGGGCATAACCGCTCCGGTAAATTCTATGGGAAGATTTAACATTTCTTCAGTACCCTTTGAATTATTTCCAAAATCATCAATTATAATTGCTATGTAGTATTTTTCAGAATTGGCATTTACATTTATCCATCTGAATATTAAGCCTGTAAACACTGCCAGCAGCATTATTTCAATAACAACAATTTTCCTGTTCATATATTACCTCTTTTTTTAAATTCTATGATTGGTTCGGGTGTTTTATAAAAATTTATTTTACCTAAATTTTACACAAAAAAATTTCCCTTTATGTTATACTTGTTTTAATAAGAAAAGTGAGGTAATATTATGCTTATATATGTAATAGAAGATGATGAAAATATAAGAGATTTGGTAAAAATAGCCTTAGAGAGTGCATATTATGAGGTTGAAGCCTTTGAAGCTGCCGAAGAAGCACTTAAAAGAATTAAAGAAAAGAAGCCTGACCTTGCAATATTTGATATTATGCTTCCGGGTATAAGCGGTACAGACGCAGTCAGAGAATTAAAATCTCATAACGCCTATAAGGATATTCCTATTATTCACCTTACTGCAAAGGATAGTGAAATTGAAAAGGTTAAAGGACTTGACAATGGTGCTGATGATTATATTACAAAGCCTTTTGGAATACTTGAGCTTATGGCAAGAATAAGGTCTGTTTTAAGAAGGACAAATAATAATGAGGCTTGTAATTTTGGCTGTCTTAAAATAAACAATGATACAAGAGAGGTTTTTGTCAATAATGAGCTTATAGCACTGACATTTAAAGAATATGAGCTTTTAAAATTTCTTATTGAAAACAATAAAAGAGTTGTGTCAAGAACAGAGCTTTTAAATGAAGTATGGGGATATGAATATATAGGTGAAACCAGAACTATTGATATACATATCAGAACAATAAGACAAAAGCTTGGTGAAGCAGGAGCTTATATCAAAACAATAAGAGGTATGGGGTATCGTTTTAAATTGGAGGAATAGAAATTGAGAAAAGCAGTATTTAGCGGCTTTTTATGGGTTATTATACTTGTGCTCGCTGTGTTAAGCATTATGTTTTCATATATTATGGGTGAATATATGGTTAAAAGAATGGAGCAGGATATGAGCTATTCTGTTTCTATTATTGATTATTCTCTTGACTATGAAAATAATTTACAAAAACAAATAGATGAGATTAATCCAATGGTTATTGATCCTGCATCAAGAATTACCATAATAGATAAAAACGGACAGGTTCTTGCTGATACAAGCAGCTGCATTGATTACGATGATAACCATAAAGACAGAGCAGAGGTTATAGATGCTCTTAAATATGGAAAAAGTGTGAACAAAAGATATTCATCTACACTTAATAAATCTCTTTTATATGTTGCAAAATATTCTGAAAAAGGTGACTGTGTTGTAAGGCTTGCTATACCCTATAGCGGAATAAGTTCCTTTGCAATGGCTATAATTCCTGCCCTTATTATGAGTATAATAATAGCTTTTTTATGTGCATTTTTTGTTGCAAAACGACTTGCTAAAAATATTACTGAGCCTCTTGATGAAATATCAAAAGAGCTTTTAAAAATACAAAATAATGGTCAGCTTATATCTTTTAAAAGATACAAATATGATGAAATTAACAATATAGTTAAATCCACTGAGATACTTTCTGAAAGAATAGAAAATCAGATGCAGCTTTTAAAGGCTGAAAACAATAAAATGGATAACATTTTATACAATATGAGTGAGGGACTTATTCTGATTGACAATAATCAGGAGGTTGTTATAATAAATAAGATTGCCCTTGAAATACTTGGGTGCAATAATGCCGGCAGGGGCAAAAATATAGTTCAGTATACTCAAAATCTTGAAATTGCAAATGGTGTTGAAAAAATTTTTAAAACAGGACAGGAAAGCTATTTTGATTTAGAAGCTGAAGGAAAAATTTATGTTGTGCATATTACTAAAGTTACAACAGGTGCAATTATTCTTTTTATGGATGTAACCTATGAAAGAGAATCTCAGAATATAAGGCAGAACTTTTTTTCTGATGCCTCTCATGAGCTTAAAACTCCTATTACATCCATTAACGGATATGCAGAGCTGTTAACAAGCGGTATACATTATGATGAAAGTCAGAAAACAGAGTTTTTAATCAGAATTAAAAATGAAGCTAAAAATATGACAGGCTTAATAAATGATATACTTATGATTTCCAAAATGGAGGCAAATATTAAAAACAGCAGTGCTGACAGAAAAAATATGAGCTTTATAAAAATAAACAGTGTTATTGACGATATTCTTGATGCTGTGGAGCCCATAAAAAAAGAAAATAATATTACAATAAAATGTGACTGTCAGGATATTTCAATTAAAGCAAATTATAATCATTTATATCAGCTTATAAATAATCTTGTTGTAAATGCAATAAAATATAATAAGGCTTATGGAAGTATTTTTATCAGCTCAAAAATTTCAGAAAGCAATTATGAATTTTTTATAAAAGATACAGGAATAGGAATTCCTATTGAATATCAAAAAAGAGTTTTTGAAAGATTTTTCAGAGTTGATAAGGGAAGAAGCAAAAAAATGGGCGGTACAGGACTTGGACTTGCAATTGTAAAGCATATTGTAAATTTTTATAAAGGCAATATAAATCTTAAAAGTAAGGTTGATAAGGGTACGGAAATTACTGTTACTATTCCTTTAAAATGAAACAATATAATAATACACAAAAGCATTGGAGACCGTTTCAAGTTTTGTGTAAACACTAAAAACTGATATATTGGGCTGAAGCAGCAAAAGCTTCAGCCTGATTTTATTTTACAACATATATTAATTTTGTCAAGGTGCATTTGATTTGCCGCATTTATTCCACGTTCTATTGACAACGAGCCTCTGCAGCTGTGGTTAAAGACAGCTACGGGCAGGTACCCTTAGGGGGTGTGCTGTCCTG
>CAZZLN010000005.1:0-62332 GCA_964654945.1 uncultured Lachnospiraceae bacterium | reverse complement strand
CAGCTGTGGTTAAAGACAGCTACGGGCAGGTACCCTTAGGGGGTGTGCTGTCCTGATACAAAATCTTATTCATTTGAATTCTGTTTGTAATTTAACAATGTCAGTATTTTTATAATAGTGCCTTAAAATTTCCTTATAGTCAGCACCATTATTAGCCATATAGCAGGCACCGTACTGGCTCATACCAACACCATGACCATAGCCTCTTGTAACAAATATAACACTGTCGCCATTATCAATTATGTCAAATGCTGTTGACCTTAAACCAAAAGTGCTCCTGATATTTTCAGACTTAATTATTTTATCACCGGCTTTAACTGACTTAACATAGCCTGCATCCGTTTTTTCACAAATACTTATATTGCTGCTGCCATAAATATTTAAAAGCTGATTTTTAGAAACTTTAACCCTGTTTTCATAATAAGGTGAATACACATCTCCCTCTGAATCAACACTTGTAAGATAAGGCAAATCCTCACTCCAAACATTTTCGCATTCTTCGGTTTTGCCGCAGCTTGCAGAATAAAAAGCGGCAAGTATAGGCTCATTATTATACTCCACAATTTCTCCCTCTGTATCATAAACTACAGATTTTATTTTTTCATACCATTTATCATAATCACTTCCCCATCTTTTTTTCATATCATCAGAAGTAATATAATTCTGCCATAATGTTTTTATATCAGTATCAGGATTGTTTTTTATAGCTCTGTAAGCATAAGTTCTGGCTGCTACAGCCTGTGCCTTTAAAGCCTCATAAGGAAAATCAGGAGGCATTTCACCTGCTACAACACCAATTACATAATCCTCAAGCTCATTATCTGCTTCATTTTTTTCATTTTCAATTTCAACTATACTGCAAGCAGGCAGAATATTTTCTTCACCTATAACAACACTTCCGCTTATAACCATACCAACTATTGCTGCAAATACAATTTTTTTCACAAAACCACCTCTTTTATTCATTATATTCAGAGCTTGTATACTCTATACGATTTATTTTTGCTCCTATATTTTTAAGCTTTTGTTCTATATGATCATAGCCTCTGTCTATATAATGAATATCACCTATTTCAGTTAAACCCTCTGCACAGAGAGCTGATATAACAAGAGCTGCCCCTGCCCTTAAATCAGTTGCTTTTACATTTGCACCCATTAGCCTGTCAACACCCTTTATAATGGCACTTCTCCCCTCGACGGTTATATCTGCTCCCATTTTTTTAAGTTCATTTATATACATAAATCTGTTTTCAAATATTGTTTCATTTACTATTCCAGTTCCTATTCCCTTTGACATTATTCCTGCAAACTGTGCCTGCATATCAGTGGGAAATCCCGGATAGGGCATTGTTTTTATATCAGTATTTGGAAGCCTTTTATGACAGCATATATCGGCATAGCTCTCACCCTCTGTTATATCTGCGCCTATTTCTCTGAGTTTTAAAATAACAGGCTTTATATGTTCGCATATAACATTGTTTATTCTGCATTCTCCTCCTGCTCCTGCAACTGCAAGCATATATGTTCCTGCTTCAATTCTGTCAGGTATTACAAAATGCTTTCCACTTCCAAGACTTTCAACACCATTTATTATTATTGTTTCACTTCCTGCACCTTTTATATCAGCTCCCATTGAAATAAGAAAATCTGCAAGACACATTATTTCAGGCTCTGTGGCACAGTTGTTTATAGTGGTTACACCCTCGGCAAGAACTGATGCAAGAATAATATTTTCTGTAGCACCTACACTTGGAAAATCAAGATAAATATCACAACCCTTTAATTTGTCTGCACATATTTTTATAATACCCTTTTCAATTGTATATTCACCGCCTAAGCTGCAAAGACCTTTCAAATGCAAATCAACAGGTCTTAATCCTATAAGACAGCCTCCCGGCATATACATATCAGCTTTTTTAAACCTTCCGAGAAAACTGCCTGCAAGAAGAAATGATGCTCGTATTTTTTGAGCAGTATCGTTAGGCTGTTTTACAGAAACATTTTTGCAGTTTATTTTAAGAGTGTTGTCCCATTTTATTTCTGCACCATAGTACTCTAAAAGATTAAGCATATCATATACATCACTTAAAACGGGAGCATTTATTATTTCACAGGTTTCATCCGTAAGAAGTGCTGCTGCAATCATAGGCAAAACAGCATTTTTTGAACCGCTTACATTTACAACTCCCTTTAAATTATTCATTCCCTCTATTATAAATTTTTCCATACTAAAATCTCCTAAAAATAATCTTTGATATTATTATGAGCAATAAATATGAAAACATTAGAGTAATTTATGGTTGATTTATTGGGAATTTTAAGGTATTATAATTTTATATAAATTAGCAGATGAGGATAAAATTATGGACTATCTTAAATTAAAAGCAAGAGCAAAAATTAATATTACACTTGATGTATTGGGAAAACGTGAAGATGGTTATCACGATTTGTCAATGATAATGCAGACAATAAATTTATGTGATAATATTTTTATTAAAAAAACAGATAATAATATTATTGAGCTTAAATCAAATTTAAGCTGGCTGCCATGTGATGGCAGAAATCTTATTTACAAAGCAGCAGATTTATTAAAAACAAGATATAATATTAAAAACGGCATATTTATTGAGCTTACAAAAAATATACCTGTTGCGGCAGGACTTGCTGGAGGAAGTACAGACTGTGCGGCGACTCTTGTTGGTATAAGAAATCTATTTAGACTCCCAATATCAAATGATGAGCTTATGATTATAGGAAAGGAACTGGGAGCCGATGTTCCATACTGCATTATGAGAGGAACTGCCCTTGCTGAGGGCATAGGAGAAAAGCTTACTCAGCTTTCTCCTTTTCCCAATTGCTATGTTTTAATTTGCAAGCCTCCTATTAATGTATCAACTCCGGCAGTATTTGGCTCTCTTGATTTAAGTAAGATTAATAAGCATCCCGATAATGACAAAGTTGCAAAACTTATTAAGAATAAGGATTTAAAGGGAATATGTGATAATATGTGTAATGTTCTTGAAAATGTTACTGTTGCAAATTATCCTATAATAGAAGATATTAAAAAATATATGCTCGAAAAAGATGCTGTCGGAAGTATGATGAGTGGTTCAGGTCCTACAGTATTTGGTTTTTATGAGGATTATGAAAAAGCTCTTAATGCTCTGAAATTTATAAGATATAAAACTAAAATAAGAGAAATTTACATTACTACAATTTATAATAACCTGTAATTATTTTAATATACAAAAAACGGACTGATTTAAGTCCGTTTTTACTATTCTTCAATATAATGTGCTCCGATACTTTCTTTTCTGTTTTCAGCAGCCTTTGCAATAAGCCAGCCGGCTGTAAGCATATTATAAATTTCATATTGTGAATTTGTGGTTTTGTTAATATCAAGTTTTCCAAAATCTTTACCATCAGGCATATATTTTTTAAACCAGTCAATAATTTTATGTATCTGATTTTTGTGTCTTACTATTCCCACAAAATCCATCATTTCTTTTCTTATTTCAAGCTTATCGGGAAGTTTTCCAACTGTGTTTGAAGCATTTTCAAACTCAATTTCATCAACATATCTTGGATTATCATTAATGTAATCAGCAAGCATTTTGCCAAAAACAATACCCTCAAGAAGTGAATTGCTTGCAAGCCTGTTTGCACCATGAACGCCTGTGCAGGCAACCTCACCTACTGCATAAAGTCCATCTATATTTGTAATTCCCTGCGGAGTAGCCTCAACACCGCCCATATGGAAATGTGCCCCGGGAGCAACAGGAATAAGCTTTTTGCTTAAATCTACACCATGCTCTGTGCAAAGCTCTGTTATTGTAGGAAATCTTTGTTCAAAATCATCAATTGCCGATATGTCAAGATAAATATTTTCACCCTTTGAATAATGAGCATAAACCTCTCTTGCAACAACATCTCTTGGAGCAAGATCTTTCATAGGGTGTACACCTTCCATTATCTTTTCTCCATTTTCATTTATAAGTATGCCTCCGTCACCTCTTACTGCTTCGGAAACAAGTCCGTAAGCATTTCCGTCTATTGTAAGCATAGTCGGATGAAACTGTATAAATTCAAGATTTTTAAGCTTGCAGCCTGCTCTGTATGCCATAGCTATACCATCACCGGTAATTGTAACATCATTTGATGTTGACGGATAAAGCTGACCTATGCCGCCTGTTGCAAGCACTGTGTGATTAGCAGTGTATTTATATAAATTGCCCTCATTATCTCTTGCGATAACACCATAACATTTTCCATCTTTAACAATTAATTCAAGTGCCATTTCATTCTGATGAATTGTAACATCAGTTGTAATATTTCTTAAAAGCTGTTCAACAACTCTAAGACCTGTTCTGTCACCGCCTGCATGAATAATTCTGTTAATGCTGTGGGCAGCCTCTCTGCCAAATTCCAGTTCACCATTGCTGTCCCTGTCAAACTCCATACCCGATTTTATAAATTCAAGTATAACATCCGGTGCTTTTGACACAAGGGTCATAACGGCTTGTGCATCATTCATATTACAGCCTGCTGACATAGTATCCTCGTAGTGCAGATGATAATCGTCCTGTTTTGAAAGTGCAACAGATATACCACCTTGGGCAAGAGAAGAATTGCATGATTTGCAAAGCCCTTTAGTAACAATATCAACTTTTATTTTATATTTACAAAGCTCACCGGCAACACTTAATGCACCTATTCCTGAGCCTATAACCAAAACATCTGATTTATATGAGCTTATCATTTTGCCCTCCATTGATTTATAGTTAATACCTGTTAATTACATTTTACACTAATTTAACAAAATTTCAAGAAATAATTAAAAAATATACATAAAAAAAGCCATAAATTAGTATAAAATAATTTAATTACGCAATACTTTAGTATAAGGGGTGATATTTTGAAAAAAATTTTAATTCTAATTTCAATATGCGTTATAGTATCCGTATTTACATTTTACATCATTTCAACAGGGAATACAATATTTATATCAGCCAACGAAAGTCCAAACGAGCTTATACCCTCTCCCGTATATGCAACACTTCCAAAAGGCTCTGTGTTATATGACAGCTGCAACGGAAAGGCTGTTGATATACTTTTATCAGGAAGTAAGGTCGAAATAATAAAGGATAGGTCATCAGAATGGTATTATGTGCGTTTTAACAACAAATTAGGCTGGGTAAAAAGAGAGGCTCTTAATATACCCCAAGATGAAAGAACAGACAATAGTGATTTTGATACAAACATTCTTACAGATTATGCAAATAAAAGCCTAAAAAGCAAAACAGACAATATTGTGTGGGTGGATATTGCAAGACAGAAAATTTATATCTTAAAAAATAAGGATAATAAATGGCAGAATGAAAAAACAATTGTATGCTCAACAGGAAAAAATACAAGTCCTACACTAAGAGGACAGTTTGAAATTCAGGATAGAGGAGAATGGTTTTATTCTCAAAGACTTGGAAGCGGTGCAAAATACTGGGTCAGATATAATGGCAATTATCTTTTTCATTCAGTTGCTATGGATAAAAATCAAAATATTAAAGATTCATCTCTTGGCAAAAAAAGTTCAAGCGGCTGTGTCAGAATGTCAGTTGAAGATGCAAAATGGTTTTATGATAATATTGAAAAGGGAAGCCTTGTCATTATAAATTAAATTATATTGTAAAAAGGGGCATTTGTTATACCCAATGCCCCAAATCCATAAAAATCAGCGATTAAATAAATCACATAAATATTTAAGTTCTTTTGCTATATTTTCATTAAGCATATCAGCTCTAAATCTAAACTGCCAGTTTCCATCTGCCACACCGGGAATATTCATTCTTGCTCTATTATCAAGTCCCATTAAATCCTGAACAGGGATAATTGCATACTTAGCAGATGAGCTTATTGCATACCTGATTAAATCCCAATTAATACTATCTCCGCTGACATTTAAAATTCTTCTTACATAATCTTTTATTTTTTCATTTGTTGAATTATACCAGCCAACAGTGGTTTCATTATCATGGGTGCCTGTATAAACTATGTAATTATTATTTTCATAATTATGAGGAAGATATTCATTTTTACAGCTGTCAAAGGCAAACTGAAGTATCTTCATACCTGGAAACCCAAGTTCATTTCTAAGCTTAATAACCTCAGAATTTAAGTCACCTAAATCTTCTGCAATTATATTAAGTCTTCCAAGCTTATTTTCAATTACATCAAATACCTCTGCTTTAGGCCCTTTTTTCCACTTTCCATTTACCGCTGTTTCCTCTCCTGCAGGTATTGACCAATAGCTTTCAAAGGCTCTGAAATGGTCTATTCTGACTATATCCACAAGCTCAAGTATATTTTCAACTCGTCTTACCCACCATTTGTAGTTTTCTTTTTTATGGGCATTCCAATCATAAAGAGGGTTGCCCCAAAGCTGACCGTTTTCACTGAAATAGTCAGGGGGAACACCTGCAACCTGTGTAGGAAACCCTTTTGAATTAATATGGAAAAGCTCTCTGTTTGCCCACGTGTCTGAACTGTCTGATGCTACAAAAATCGGTATATCTCCTATAATTTCAATTTCCTTTTCTTCTGCATATTTTTTTATATATGCCCATTGTGAATAAAATTCAAACTGTAAAAATTTGTAAAAATCAACTTCTGATTTTAAAAGCTCTCTGTATTTTGAAAGAGCTTCCCGGTTTCTATCTCTTAAATCGGGAGGAAAGCTATTCCAGCATCCGCCATAAAAACAGTCCTTTATGCTGTCTAAATCCATAGTTTTAACAGCGAGTTTGTAATATGCTTTATATTCCTTGCTTTCCCATGTATTTTTTCTTTGGTCTATAAAATAATATTTAAGAGCCATAAAAAGTGCATAGTCTTCAAGCCAAAAATCATTTTTAGAACAAAATTTTTCATAGTCCCTGTTTACGACAAAATTTTTAAATGCTTTTCTGTAAAGACAATATTTATAATCAATAACCTTTCCATATTCAATTTTATCCTGAGAAAATTCAGGTACATAAGCTATATCTTCAGCAGTTAAAAGTCCGTCGGAATAAAGAACCTCAGGACTTATAAGCAAAGGATTTCCTGCAAAGGTTGAAAAGCTTTGATAAGGCGAATCACCAAAGCCTGTATGACCAAGAGGCATAATCTGCCATAGCTTTTGACCTGCCTCCTCTAAAAAATCTATAAATATTTTACAATAACTGCCCAAATCACCTATTCCGTATTTTGACGGAAAACTTATAGGGTGAGCCAAAACACCGCATTTTCTCATATTTTTACTCCTTTTTATATTGGAAAAATTTTCATTAATATTTTTTACCTGATTGCACAAACTACAGAAGTAATAAAAAACAAGGAGGAATTAAAATGTTTAAAAAAACATTTATTCTCTGTATTTTAATATCATCTCTTGCAGTTTTATTAGTCGGATGTGGTACTAACAATAATAATACCACAACAGACACCACTAATGCAAGTACAGATACAAATACAGATGGAAACAATACAAACGGCAACAATATTACCGACAATAATGACACATACAGTGAATCAGGAACAGATATGACAGACAATGGCGCTAATAATACCAATAATAATGATAATGGCAGTGCCAACGAAAACTCTAACGGCAATATTGTAAGTGATATTGGTGATGGTATAGGCAATGCCGCTGATGATGCAGACAACGCCATTAATGATATTGTCGGCAATGATAATAATGACAATAATAATATGGATACCACTAATACAGCAGGATAATATTATAAAGGCTGACAAGTTTTTTAACTGACAGCCTTTTATTTTATCCTATAACCAATTTTGCTATATCAACTGATTGTTTTGCATCTTTAGAATAATAATCTGCACCGATTTTTATTGCATAGTCAGGAGTAAGAACTGCTCCTCCAACCATAATTTTACATTCAGGCACATTTTTTTTAACAAGCTTTATAGTATCAGCCATTGAGCCAAGAGTAGTGGTCATTAATGCACTAAGTCCAAGAAGCTTTGCATCATTTTCTGTTACTGCATCAAGAACTGTCTGATATTCAACATCTTTTCCAAGGTCAATAACTGTGTAGCCATAGTTTTCAAGAAGCACCTTAACAATATTTTTTCCTATATCGTGAACATCACCTTTAACTGTTGCAACTACAATTTTGCCCTTTGAAACACTGTTATCACCCTTTGACAAAATCACAGCCTTTATAACCTCAAATGCCTCCTGTGCAACACCTGCTGAAAGTATAAGCTGGGGCAAAAATATCTTTCCCTTTTCAAAAAGGTCGCCTGCCCTGTCAAGAGCCGGAACAATAATTTCATTTATAACCTCCATAGGCTCTTTTTCTTCAAGAAGCTTTTTCGTTATAGATTTTGCATCTGACTTTAAACCCTTGTCAATTGCATAATCAAGAGTATGCTCACTTGAAGCTAATGTCTGAGTTGTTGTATTTATCGAATCTGCATAGGCATCAATAAATTCAGCAGAATTTACATCGTGATTAGCTAAAAGCCTGTAAGCTCTTACTGCACCTGTCATAACCTGAATATTAGGATTTATAATAGGCAAATCAAGTCCCATAGTCATAGCCATAGTAAGAAATGTTGAATTTATAAGTCCCCTGTTTGGCAGACCGAATGAAATATTTGAAACACCTAAAACTGTCTTTAATCCAAGCTCTGTTTTGACTTTGTTAAGAGCCTTTATTGTTTCCATAACAGCTTCCTGTTCAGCAGATGCCGTAAGTGTAAGACAGTCGATATACACATCTTCTTTTGGTATTCCGTATTCAATTGCTTTATTCATTATTTTCTTTGCAATTTCAAATCTTTTTTCAGCTTTTTTGGGTATACCATCCTTATCAAGAGTAAGACCCACAACTGCTGCACCATATTTTTTAACAAGAGGAAGTATATTTTCAAGAATTTCATCTTCACCATTTACACTGTTTACTATTGGTTTGCCATTATATACTCTTAAAGCTGCTTCAAGAACTGACGGAATAGTTGAATCAATCTGCAAAGGACAGTTTACAACACCCTGAACTGCCTTTACTGCCTTTACCATCATAGCTTTTTCATTAATATCAGGCAGACCCACATTAACATCAAGTATTTCAGCACCGCCCTGAACCTGCTCAATAGCCTGTGATAAAATATAATCTATGTCATTGTTTTTAAGAGCTTCTTTAAAAAGCTTTTTACCTGTTGGATTAATTCTTTCACCAATAATTCTGGGCTGATTTATAACAACCGTTTTGCTTGGTGTGCATACAGCAGCAGGAATAATATTATTATTTTTGACACTTTTTGCATTTTTAAGCTTTTCAACAGTAGCCTTTATATAATCAGGGGTAGTTCCGCAACAGCCTCCTGCAAATTTAATACCATATTTAACCATATCTAAAATACAGTCTGAAAAATCTTCAGGAAAAACATCATATTTATTTGTAACAGGGTCAGGCAAGCCTGCATTTGGCTTTATTACAAGAGGAAGATTAGTCCATTTTGACATTTCTTCAATAATGGGAGTAAGCTCCTTTGGTCCAAGAGAACAATTTACGCCAATTGCATCAACACCAAGTCCTGTAAGGGTTAAAGCAGTTGAGCTTATTGAACAGCCTGTAAATGTTCTGTGATTTTGTTCAAAGGTCATTGTTACAATTATGGGCTTGTCTGAATTTTCCTTTGCCGCAAGCACTGCAGCCTTAACCTCATATAAATCAGTCATAGTTTCTATAACAATAAGGTCTGCATCACAGCCTGCAATAATTTCTTCTTTAAATATATCATAGGCTTCTTCAAAGCCAAGGCTTCCTGTAGGCTCTAAAAGCTGACCAATAGGTCCTATATCAAGAGCAACAAGAGTATCACTGTTTTGACAGGCTTTTTTTGCATTTTCAACTGCCTTTTTAATTACATTATTAACTGAATATTTACTGTGGGCAAGCTTATATCTGTTTGCACCAAAGGTATTTGCATAAACAATATCACTTCCTGCATCTATATAAGCTCTGTGAACACTTATAAGCTTACTTGGCTCGTCTATATTAAGCTCCTCCGGAATACCTCCTACTTCAAGCCCTAAAGCCTGAAGCATAGTGCCCATAGCTCCATCCAAAATTACAAATTCCTTTGTATTTAAAAGTGTTTTAAAATCCACAGTGTTCACCTCTTTTTCTAAATTGACATATTTTATTCATATTACATATGGCACAGCCTCGTCTTTTTTTGGGAATAGGCTTTTCTGATAAACCTATTATTGCAGTTACTGATTTTCTCGGAATAAGAATATTATTTGAATTTATTGTAAGCCCTATTTTTCTCATAGAATCAGTAAGAGAAATAAAATCCTTTTGGTATTCTATTGATAAATCTCCATATCCCGGGGAAAATCTCCAAGTCATATAATAATTTCCTATATTTTCTTTTATAATTTCCTCTGCTTCGTTACATACCTGTTCTATAGCCGCACTTGCCATACAGTCTGTTATAAGTGCAGAGGTCATATCTCTCACCTGATATTCGCTTATGAGCCTGTCTGCTCCATTTGATATTGTTGCAGCAAGAAATACTGCCTTTGAGCAGTCCTCTGTGTGGGAATATATATCATTTCCCTTAAAATAAATTGAGCTGTTTAAAATATGCACCATATTATCAATATGCTCTATATCATATATTTTATATATAAAACGTGGATTAATAACCGATAAAAGCCTGTTTTCACATAATTTAAGAATTGGTCTGATATTTTCTATATCAATATCCTTTCTATATCCCATATATCTCAAAGCTTCATCAATATTTATGCTTTTAATTTCAATCATTTTTTCACCTCGGTAAATTGATTATACCACATCATATATAAATATAAAACTTATTATTTGCTATATTTTTCAATTATTTTAATATCGTCTTCACTAAGCTCTGCATTATTAATAAGCTCCGGTCTTTTTTCAAGAGTTCTTATTATTGACTGCTCCCTTCTCCATTTTGCAACATTGCCATGATGACCGCTTAAAAGCACATCAGGTACTTTTTTGCCCATAAATTCAACCGGTCTTGTATACTGTGGATATTCCAAAAGTCCATCAGAAAAGCTTTCGTCTTTAAAGCTCTCATCTTTGTTAAGAACACCTGAAATAAGTCTTGAAACAGAATCTATAACAACCATTGCTCCAAGCTCTCCCCCTGTCAGAATATAATCTCCTACAGATACTTCAGATGTAACTATTTCTTTAATTATTCTTTCATCAACACCCTCATAATGACCACAGAGAATAACCATATCCTCCAGCTTTGAAAATTCATCAGCCATATTTTGATTGAAGGTTTTGCCTTGGGGACTCATATAAATGACAGGACAATTTTTACTAAGCTTTGGCTTTATGCTCATATAAGCATCATATATAGGTTCAGGCTGCATAACCATTCCTGCACCTCCGCCATAGGGATAATCGTCAACGTGCTTATGCTTATTTTTTGAAAAATCTCTTATATTTACACATTCAATTTCTATTTTCCCCTCATTACAGGCTCTGCCAATTATACTGTGCTTTAAGGCATCATATATCATTTCAGGAAAAAGTGTAAGTACATAAAAATGCATTATCTCAGCCCCTCTAAAAGTTTTACTGTCATTTTGTTATTTTCAGTATCCACATTGAGAATTACCTGTTTTATAGCAGGAATAAGAATATCCTTTTTCTTTTCAGAGGATACAACATAAACATCATTTGCACCTGTAAAAAGCACATCTGTTATTACTCCAAGCTCTTCTCCATCATCAGTTACAACCAGCATATCATATAAATCTCTTAAATAATATTCGTCTTTCTCACATGGTATTGCCATATCTTCAGTGATTTTAACAATGCTGCCTTTTAATCCTTCTGCCCCTGTCATATCATCAATACCCTTTAGCTTTAAAAGCACAAACTGTTTGTGGTATCTTATATTTTCAACCTCATATTCGGTTATTGTACCCTTTTTATCTATATAAACTCTGTCTAAAAGTTCAAATCTTGTTACATCATCTACACATGGAATTACTCGCACTTCCCCTTTTATACCCTGAGTGTTTACAATATCCCCTATTATAAAATAATTTTCAGTCATATTTCACCTCGTAAAATTAAAGGGTGTTGAAAACAACACCCTTTTAATTACATAATTTTAACTACTACCTTTTTATTTTCTCTGGCAGCAGCAGACTTTATGAAGGTACGGATTGCCTTGGCAATTCTACCTTGCTTGCCTATAACCTTGCCAATGTCATCCTGAGCAACTGTAAGTTCAAGAACAAGAACATCTTCGTCCATTCTTTCATTAACAGATACTTCTTCCGGCTTGTCAACAAGATTTTTAGCTATAATTATTAACAATTCTTTCATGGCTATACCTCCACGCTATTAAGCTTCAATAACGCCGGCTCTCTTTAATAAAGCCTTAGCTGTATCAGTAGGCTGAGCACCGTTAGATAACCACTTCTTAGCCTCTTCAACATTAACCTTTAATTCATTTGGTTCCTTACATGGATTGTAATAACCTAACTCAGCGATAGTCTTACCGTTTCTCTGAGTTTTTGAATCAGCAACTACTATTCTATAGAAAGGAGATTTCTTAGCTCCAAGTCTTTTTAATCTGATTTTTACCATTTTAATTCACCTCCTTGATTTTGTTGAACATATATTAACCTATATAAATAGGATAATAAGCTTTTAGAAAAAAGGCATTTTAAATCTGCCCTTATTGCCTTTTTGCATTCCGGTCACCATTTTCATCATCTTCTTCATATCCTCAAACTGTTTTAAAAGCTTGTTGATTTCCTGAATAGTGCGTCCTGAGCCTTTGGCAATTCTTTTTTTTCTTGACCCGTTTAAAATATCAGGGTCACGTCTTTCTTCAGGTGTCATTGACTGAATAATTGCTTCAATATGCTTTGTTGCATTATCGTCAATATTCACATCATCAAGATTAATCTTTGAACCTACACCCGGAATCATTTTCATAAGGTCTTTAAGGGGTCCCATTTTCTTAATCTGCTGAAGCTGTGACATAAAGTCCTCAAGATTAAAATCCTGAGTTCTCATTTTCTTTTCAAGTTCCCTTGCCTGATTTTCATCATACGCCTGCTGTGCCTTTTCGATAAGGCTTAAAACATCGCCCATACCAAGAATTCTGGATGCCATTCTGTCCGGATAAAAAGGCTCTAAGTCCTCCATTTTTTCACCCATACCGACATATTTTATCGGTTTTCCTGTAACAGAACGCACTGAAAGAGCAGCACCGCCTCTTGTGTCACCGTCCATTTTAGTGATTATAACACCGTCAACACCTAATTTATCATTAAATGTCTGTGCCACATTTACTGCGTCCTGACCTGTCATAGCATCTATAACAAGAAGAATTTCCTGTGGATGAACCTGATTTTTAATATTATCAAGCTCCGCCATAAGTTCTTCGTTAATATGAAGACGTCCGGCAGTATCTATAATAACAACATCATTATTATTGCTTACAGCATATTTAACAGCTTCTTTTGAAATATCAACAGGATTTCCCTGCCCCATTTCAAAAACAGGAATATTGTAAGTTGAGCCTACAACCTGAAGCTGTTTTATAGCAGCAGGTCTATAAACATCGCAGGCTGCAAGCAAAGGCTTTTTGCCCTGCTTTCTAAGCTGCCCTGCAAGCTTTCCTGCAGTAGTTGTTTTACCTGCGCCCTGTAAACCTACCATCATATAAACTGTCGGTGGTTTTGAGCTGAAAGTCAGCTTTGACTGAGTGCTTCCCATAAGAGCAACAAGCTCATCATTAACAATTTTGACTACCTGCTGTCCCGGGTTAAGTCCTTCAAGAACATCATTTCCAACTGCCTTTTCACTTACTTTATTTACAAATTCTTTAACTATTTTAAAGTTTACATCTGCTTCAAGAAGTGCCAGCTTAACCTCTCTAAGAGCAGCCTTTACGTCCTTTTCCGTAAGCTTGCCCTTACCTTTAAGCTGTTTGAAAACCTCCTGAAGCTTATTTGATAAGCTTTCAAAAGCCATATTATCACTCCTAGCTCAAAATTTCTTCAATCATATTTCTGATTTGTGATAATCTGCCATCATCATTGGCTTTGTCTATAAGAGAAAGTATATTTTTTATTTTACTTTTTCTGTCAATGTATCTTTCAACAAGCATAAGCTTACTTTCGTATTGATTTAAGAGCTTTTCTGTTCTCTTAATCATATCAAGGACTGCCTGTCGTGTAATATTATGTTCTTCTGCAATTTCATTAAGAGAAAAATCATTGAAGTAATATAAATCAATGACAGATTTCTGCTTTTCAGTAAGAAGCTCTCCGTAAAAATCAAACAAAAGAGTTAAATAATAAATCTTGTCCATAACAATTACCCTTTCAAGTATTTTTACTTTACACAACAATCTTGATTATAATATCACACAAAGCAAAAGATGTCAAGTATTTTTTCTTGACATCTTAAAAATTATTTCCAGCTTTCAAAAAGCTCATCAAAACTGCATTCTGAAAGGGTTTTATTATTAAAACTTATAATTCTGTCGCACATTTTAATAGTTCTGTGTTTATGAGATATAAATATGCAGGTTTTGTTTTTAAGCCTTTTTAAATTATCAATAAGCTTTCTTTCAGTTTTTTCATCAAGGGCAGAAGTCGCCTCATCAAAAAGCAGTATAGGTGCATCGCAAAGCAATGCTCTTGCAATAGCTATTCTCTGAATTTGTCCTTCACTAAGACCCAGACCTCTTTCACCAACCATTGTTTCAATTCCTTTAGGCAGCTCTTTAATAAAATCCCACACCATAGCGTTCTTTGCAGCTCTTATAATATCCTCTGTTGATGCTTCGGGAGAACAAAAGCTTATATTTTCTCTTATTGTTCCCGAAAGGAGCATATTGCCTTGAGGAACGTATGCAAAAAGCTTTCTTAACCCTGCATCAAGGGGTATTTTGCCATCTTTAGTATCAATATATATATTTCCCTTATCAGGCTCTATAAGTCCGAGAATAAGCTTCATCATTGTTGACTTGCCTATTCCTGACGGTCCTGCAACTGCCACAAGCTCACCCTTGTTAATAACAGCACTTGCGTTTTCAAGAACAGTTTCTTTTTCATATGCAAATGAAACATTGTCAAAAACTATTGAATTAAATTTTGAATAGAGCATTTTAGCTGATTCATTATATTCAACAACATTTTCATTCTCTAAATTTTCAAGCTCCATAAGTCTTTCAGCAGATGCTATTGATGAATAAAATGCAGGCACAAGACCGCTTATTTCTTTCATAGGTGATTTAATCTGATCTAAAATCTGCAGAAATGCAGTAAGTGTACCAAAGCTCAAAACACCAATACCTATGTTAATTGCACCCCATACCAAAGCAGCATAATAACTGCCTGTAAAAAGAATATATACGGCAGTATTTGCAACATTGCTTATTCTCTGTTTTTTATACATTATTTTAAGAGAAGCCATCTGCTTATCCATAAGCTTTGATGATACAACGCCAAAATTTGCAAAAGATTTTATAACAACAATGTTTTCGACACATTCTTGTATATAGGAATTTACAACACCATTAGCCCTCTGATTTTCTTTATGGAGATATTTAAAATGCTTACTGTAAATTTTACTTGCAACAAACACAACCAGCCCTACAGCAACAACTGCAAGAGTAAATCTCCAGTCTATGGCAAAAAGCACAAACATACCTGCAACAAGCCTTGTACCAAGAGAAATTGCACTTGGAATAATGTCTACAACACCCCTTACAACAACATCAACATCAGATGTAAAGCGGTTTAGAATTTCTCCTGAATGAAACACATTCACCTCTGTCCACTTTTTGCCTATAAGTGAGCAGAAAAGATCCTGTTTAATTTTAATACTTATTTTTCCAATAGCTCTTATAACTATATTGCAATAAAGAATATTTAATGCACCTTGAAGTAATATAACACCAACAACCTCTGCTACTGCAATAAGCATATTTCCATTTATATCTCCTGTTGCAATATCAAGAATTTTTTTTGATACCAGTGCAAGAAGAATATAGCCAAGTGAAATAGCACCTGTTATAAAAGAAAGAAATACTACCCACCAAAGTTGTCCTTTAATATATTTATAAAGCCATTTAAGAACATATTTTGATTTTTCTGTCATAAACCTTCTCCATTATCCTAAAAATTTAAAGGATTTAAAAAAGGGGCAGCTTATGCCCCTTTAATTAATAATTTATTTATTATTCTGTTCCTTATAAAGGATTTCGATATAAGCAAGTACAAGAGGAGCAACACCCTTAGCATCGTTTGATACAATAGGTTCGTCCATATAGTATTCAAAACTACCGTCACGTCTTGTGTTGCCCTGTGGTCCAAGACCTGCTACAAGACAGATACCGTCAAGCTGAAGCTCTCCGTCTTTTTCTGAAAGGTACTTATCGCAAACACCATGGAATGCCTTTTCACCATACTGGAAGTAGCTTTCATCAAGAATTCCCATTCTTACAGCCTTCATAATTGAGTAAGCAAATATTGCACTTCCGCTTGTTTCAAGATAGTTCTTTCTGCCAAATTTATCAACTGCACCGGCCTTATCAACAACCTGATACCACATACCGCTTTCGTCTTGGAATTTTAACATAGAGTCAATTAATTCCTTATAGTTAGAGGCAAGCTGAGCCTTTTGTTCTTCCATATCATCAGGCATAACAGAAATAGTATCAACAAGAGCCATAGAATACCAGCCTAAAGCTCTTAACCAGAAGTTCTTTGAAAGACCGGTTTCTTTATCACACCAGAAAGATAATCTGCTGCTGTCGTAACCATGATAATAAAGACCTGTCTTTTTATCTCTTAAAATTTTATAAACATTCATAAGCTGGTTAAAGCTGTCCATACAGTTTTCACAGTTGTTATATTCAACTTCATACTGCATATAGAAAGGCTGACCCATATATGTACCGTCAAGCCAAACCTGATAAGGATAAATAAGCTTATGCCAGAAATTGCCTTCTTTAGTTCTAGGCTGATTTTTAACCTGAGTATAGATAGTTTCAATAGCCTTTCTGTATTTTTCCTTACCTGTTAATTTATAAAGTTCAAATAAAGTCTTGCCTGCATTTACATTATCAATATTTAATTCAGCAGGATCATAAGAAGTAATACTTCCGTCGTCCTGAACAAAGTAGTCGATAAATTCATCAGCAAACTTTAAGAACTTTTCATCACCCTTAATAGCATAAAGGTCAAGAATAGCCTTAATCATACAGCCGTCAATATAGTTCCAAGTAGATGGTTCACCGCTCTTAATCTTCTCGATATTCCAGATAGGAGCCTGTGGAGTACTCTTTTCAAGAAGCTGATCAATATACTTGTCTAAAATTCTTTCCATAAAAAATATACCTCCTCTTTTATAAGAAATGTCTTTTCATAAACATTTTTATAATTTATTTATATATATTTTAACATATCAAAATTAATTTTGCAATAAGAAAAGAGATAAATTATCAAAAATTTACCTCTTTTTTGTTAATTTTTTATTAAATTTTATTAAATCAGTTAAGAACATAAACCTTAGTTGCTTTATGTCCAAAGCCTGAAGCTAAAGCTGCAGAATGTGATTCATAACATAAGTCAATTCTGTTGCCTTTAATTGCACCGCCTGTATCACCGGCTACGCAGTAACCATAACCTTCAACATAAAGCTTAGTGCCTAAAGGAATAACTCTAGGGTCTACTGCTGCCACACCATAGCCTGCTCTTAAACCTGTTGCAGTAACGCCATTTGACCACTTGCCGCAGCATTTTGAACATGGACAGTAAGCAGTAGCATCAATAGTAAGAACCCTGCTGTAGTTAAGACCTGTAGGAGTCTGCCCTAATACAGGAGCCTCTTCTACTGCCGGCTTTTCTTTTGTACCAATCTTAACAATTTCATTTACAGGTTCACTGACAATTTCTTCTGAAATTGATACGTCAGTAACCTTTCCGTCAACAATCTTATTAGTAGTTGTTATCTTTTTAACACCATTTACACCCTCCTGAGTTGTAACTTCTTCACCAACGTAAAGGGAATCACTTCCTACATAAGCAGTTTCAAAAGGTATTTCTTCTTCTGTAACGCTAACCTCCTCATCAGCAGTTACATCATTACTTTGTAAATAGTTGGCAACTTTTCTTTCAGTTGATTCGAAGTATCCCTGTGAGTTGCCCGTAAGTGCAGATACTTCAGCAGCCTCAGCGGAAACAGTGCTAAACATCATAGATGCCGTTACTACCGCAAGACCGATTAAATTAAATTTTTTAGTCATTGTAATATCCTCCCTTAGAAAACGAAATAATTTCGTAACAATTCTCCCAAATGTTACAAATTATTCGGATTAAAAATTCTCCCAAATTTTAATCCCATTTTCATTACAAACGATTTTAACCAAAATTATTGATAAAAAATAAACAATATCTTTAAAAAATCGCAATTTGTGGGAATCAATCCCAATGAAGATTGATTCCCTGTTTCATCTTACAGTGACTATCTTAACACATTTGTAATAATTATGCAACACTTTTTTTATTACAAAATACGACATTAGCATTTTCTCGAGTTTTTTCAACCACAATTTCGGGTGAAATTTGTTTAATATCTCCAATTTTTTCAGCTACATATCTAATATTTTGTGAATTATTTCTAGTCCCTCTGACAGGTACCGGAGATAAATATGGTGCATCTGTTTCCAAAAGTATTTTGTTCAAATCAATATTTTTTACCACTTCCACAAGTTTTTTAGCGTTTTTAAAGGTAACAACACCGCCTACACCAATATAAAATCCCATTTCAGTATAAAGCTTTGCAAACTCCAAAGAGCCTGAAAAAGCATGAATTACACCTTTTCTAACATTGCTTTTTTTAATAATATCAAAGGTTTCCTGTGTTGCTTCACGAGAATGTATAATAACCGGCAAATCAAGTCTGTGAGCCAATTTGAGCTGCTTTTCAAACCAGTATTTCTGATTATCCCTTGAAGATAAATCATAGTGATAATCAAGTCCGATTTCTCCTATTGCAACAACTTTTGTTAAATTTGCATAATCAGCTAAAATTTCTATATCCTTATCGGTCATATTGTCAGCATCATGAGGATGAACCCCTACAGCTGCATAAATAAAATCATATTTTTCCGCAAGCTCAATACTTGCTTTTGAGCTTGCCATATCTGCACCTACGTTAATAATGTTGCATATACCGTTTTGATGCATTTCTTCTATTAAAGAGTATCTGTCTTCATTAAAAATTTCATCGTCATAATGTGCATGAGTATCAAATATCATCATAGCCTTCACCTTAGCCTACTTCTGCACCGTTTTTAACATCAGCGCTTAACAAATCAAGGTTACCGTCTTTATCTTCAGCAGCCAATATCATACCCTCACTTGTGTATTTTCCCTTGAGCATTTTTCTAGGTGCTAAATTAGTGCATACCACTACTTTTTTACCTACCATCTGTTCAGGAGTAAAATATTTTGCAATGCCTGAAAGAATAGTTCTTGTTTCATCGCCTATTTTTACAGTTGATTTTAAAAGCTTATTGGATTCAGGAATTTTTTCACATTCAAGAATTTCACCGATTTTCATTTCAACTTTACAGAAATCATCAATTGTAATATATTCCTTTTCAGCCTCAGCAGGCTTTTCAGCTTCTTTGCTTTCTTTTTCAAGCATAGCTTCAACTTTTTCCATAGTTTCTTTAGGGTCAAGTCTTGCAAAAAGAATTTCAGGCTTTTCAGCAACCTTGTTTCCCTTTGGATATAAGCCGAATTTGTCAAGACTGTCAAAATCTCTCTTTTCAGCATTAAGCTGCTTTAATATTTTTTCAGAAGTTTCAGGCATAAACGGTTCAAGAAGTGAAGCACCGATTGTAATGCTTTCCACAAGATTATATAACACCTCTGAGAGTCTGTCTTTTTTAGCCTCATCTTTTGCAAGTACCCAAGGCTCTGTTTCATCAACATACTTGTTGCATCTTTTAAACAATGCAAATATTTCACTTATGCTGTCTGAAACTCTAAGCTTATCCATCTTTTCATCAATCTTAGCCTTAGCAGATGTAACAACAGATTTTAAATCAGAATCAACATCATCTGTTACACCTGTTGATTTAACAATTCCCCCAAAATATTTATTGCTCATAGAAATAGTTCTGTTTACAAGATTTCCAAGAACATTTGCAAGATCAGAATTCATTCTTTCAATCATTAATTCCCAAGTTATAATGCCATCATTTTCAAAAGGCATTTCGTGAAGTACAAAATATCTTACAGCATCTACTCCAAAAAAATCTACAAGAGTATCTGCATAAAGCACATTACCCTTTGACTTGCTCATTTTACCCTCTCCTCTTAAAAGCCAAGGGTGTCCAAATACCTGTTTTGGCAATGGCAAATCAAGAGCCATAAGAATAATAGGCCAATAAATAGTATGAAAACGGATAATATCCTTTCCAATCAGATGTAAGTCAGCAGGCCACATTTTATTAAATAAATCCGTATTGTTTCCGTCACAGTCATAGCCGACACCTGTTATATAGTTTGTTAAAGCATCAAGCCATACATATACAACATGCTTATCATCAAAATCTACAGGTATACCCCACTTAAAAGAAGTTCTTGATACACATAAATCCTGAAGTCCCGGCAAAAGGAAGTTATTCATCATCTCATTTTTTCTTGAAACAGGCTGAATAAATTCAGGGTGAGTATTAATATGCTCAATAAGTCTGTCTGCATATTTGCTTAATTTTAAGAAATAAGCCTCCTCCTTTGCCTTTTTAACCTCTCTGCCACAGTCAGGACACTTTCCGTCTACGAGCTGACTTTCTGTCCAAAAGCTCTCACAAGGAGTACAGTATAAGCCCTCATATTCACTTTTATAAATATCTCCTTTCTCGTAGAGCTTTTTAAATATTTTTTGAACCTGTTTTTCGTGATAATCATCTGTTGTTCTTATAAATTTATCATAAGATGTGTTCATTAAATCCCAAATTCTCTTTATTTCACCGGCTACATTGTCTACAAATTCCTTTGGAGTAATTTTGGCAGCCTTAGCTTTTTCCTCAATTTTCTGACCATGCTCATCAGTACCGGTCTGAAAAAACACTTCATAACCCTGTAATCTTTTAAATCTTGCAATACTGTCTGCCAAAACAATTTCATAGGTATTGCCAATGTGAGGCTTTCCTGAAGTATATGCTATGGCAGTAGTAAGATAGTACTTTTTTTTACTCATTGTCTTAATTCTCCTTTTTAAAATAAAAAAAGCTTTCTCCTTATACATAAGGACGAAAGCTAACTTCGTGTTACCACCTTAATTTATCTGTATTTCACAACACAGACCTCTGCAAGTACAATAATACTCTGACGCTGTAACGGGCGTTCCCGTCATAACCTAACCAAAACGGCTCAGCACGCAGCTCCAAGACCATGTTCAGCAGACACTTTGACACTCCCATCTCAGCTTTAGGGAATTCTCTGAAGTCTGTTATCTGCCTACTCTTCTTTTCAAAGCCTTTAAAACATCACATAAATTTTAACATTTCAATTACTTTTTGTCAACCAAATTTTAAAATAATGTTTTAACTTCTAAATTGCAATATTAAATGTCCGCAAATTTTATTAAGCAACATTAGCTGTTTTTACCATTTATAATTATATTGAAAATAATTTATTTTGTAAGCTTCTTTTTTGCCATAATTTTAGGCTTCCTATGTTTTTTATTTTATCATAGAAAGCCTTTTATTAAGGGCACCTTTAAATTATTTATTTATTATTGTAATATCACTGATGTTTTTAATCTCATGAGCAATAATATACTTATTTGTTTTGATACAAAGCATATTCTTATCATTGCCGCCAATTAATTCCCCCTCAAAATAGGTATCGGTAATAGTTGTAATCTTGACTTTCATTCCTCTTGTAAACTTTGTGCCATGAAACATAACTTCATCCATAGGAAACATACTGTAGCATCTGCTCATAATACTGCCTACTTCAGATTGACCGTTTTGGGCAAGTTCTCTTGCATTTTTCAGAATTTGCCTAACTCTAATAAAATTTTTTATCATAATGGTTATACACAATGCCAAAACAGCACCATACATAACTTCTTCTCCGGTTATAGGTAAATTTTCAATCATATGCCACCCCTCCCTCTAAGAACATATAATTAACTTTGACAACAATTGTAACATATCTCACAGCATTTTGCAAGTCCTTTTACAAATTCATACTCCATTCCAGATGATTTACAAACTGCTTTGCTGTTCTTCCTGACATACCCTTTTGCTGAAGCTCCCATCTCATTGCCTGAGCTTTTAATTCTTCGTCACTTATTTTAATGCCCTTATCTTTAGCAAGTCCTGCAACAATATTTATATATTCTTTAGGAGTTGGCTTTGGATAAGTGATTGTAATACCAAATCTGTCAGCAAGAGAGAGCTTTTCATTCATAGTATCCGATGTATGAATTTCAGCATCTCTGCTGCCGCTGTCATCTCTGTCACTCCATTTTTCCTGTATAAGGTGGCGTCTGTTAGATGTGGCATAAAACACAACATTATCAGGCTTACCCTCTGAACTGCCCTCTAAAAGTGACTTCATATATTTATACTGAATTTCATTTTCATCAAAAGAAAGGTCGTCAATAAATATGATAAATTTTCTTCCTCTTGGTCTTAAAAGCTTTAAAATTTCAGGCAATTTTTCAATCTGTTCTTTCTTTATTTCAACAAGCCTTAAACCATCATCAAAAAATTTATTAATAAGAGCCTTAACTGAAGAAGATTTTCCTGTGCCCCTTGCTCCCACAAGAAGTACGTTGTTTGAATTATAGCCATTAATAAAAGCAAGGGTGTTGTCAATAAGGGTTTTAGTCTGTGCCTCATAGCCAATAAGCTTATCAAATGTAATAGGGTCGGGATGAGCTACACCAACAAGCTCCTTTTTTTCATCATTATATCTGAAAGCTCTGTATACAGACACATCACCGCAGCCGTATTTATTATGAAATGCTATAACATCATTTATTGTAAAGTCATCTGATAAATTGGCATAACCTGTTTTTGACTTATTAACAGGCATATAATTTATTACCTCATCAATAGCACCTGAAATATATTTTGCATCAGGAAGCTCTCTTAAATCTAAATTAGCAAGATTTTTAATTGCTTCAATATCACTTTTTGCAAGTCTGAATAGGGATTTATCCTGAACATTCTGCTTGTTTTCACAAAGAAGTGTAAACACATTTTCATCTTTTAACATAAGGTGTGTGATATAGCTTTTAAAAAGATTACCGCTGTATCCATTATTTTCAGCCATTCTCATAAGCTCTGAAACAATCTCTGTCAAATCCTCAAGATTATCAGGGTTGTTTAAAATTTTTTTTAAAAGCAGTACAATTTTATTATTTTTTATCTGCTTATATACCATAAGAGAATTTATATCATCAATAAAGTTTCCTAACATTTTATTCCTCCACTACTGTTACTTTATTATTATCTATTCCCATAATCTCCACATTTGCAGCTCTTAAATTATTTATAATATCAATATGTTCTTTTTTTATAATATGACCTATTGCCACAACAGGCACTCCGGGAGGATATGCCACAACAGATTTTCCTGCAATATATCCTACAGATTTTTCAAAATCAATATTTGTTTTTTTGCTGTAAAATATCTTTCTTGGAGAAAGTTCTGATTGTGATACATTTTCAACCACAAGGGGTATTTTTTCAATAAATTTTCTCTCGCACTTTTTATCAATATCCGCAATTGCTTTTGCAAATTTCATAATAGCTTTTGGAGTATCTGCAACTGATGTCATAGCAATAATATGATGCAGTCCGGCTAATTCTACTTGAATATTATATTTTTCCAGAATTATTTTAGCCAAATCAGAACCCGTCATATCAGTCCTGACCATAATTGTAAATTTGCCAATATCAATATCTTCAATATAATGCTGACCCTTTATACTGTCACTTACAAGTTTAAGACTTCTGTTGTGTGCCAGAAGATGTCTTGCATCCAACAATGTGTTAGTATATACTGTAAATAAGTTTTTGTCCTTTACAAGTAAATCTCTCATATAATCAATAGAAGCCATAATGGGATATGAAGGACTTGTTGTAGTCATAATATGTATTGAATTTTCAAGTCTTTCAATATCCACTCTGTTGCCCTTTACACTTAATACAGCAGCCTGATTAGGACAAGGAAGTGTTTTATGCCAGCTGTTAATGACTATATCTGCACCCTGGGAAAGGGCTGATTTTGGAAATCGATCGGAAAAAGGGAAATGTGAGCCATGACATTCATCAACAATAAGTGCTGCATTGTTTTTATGGACAATATCAGCTATAACTCTTATGTCACTAACAAATCCCTCATAAGTAGGACTTGTTACAACAACGGCCTTTATGTCATTATTTGAAAAGGATCTGAATAAATCTGATGGGGCAATACCTCCGCAAAGTCCCTCCTCGGTAATTTGTGGAGAAATATATACAGGCTCTGCACCTGAAATAACAAGACCACCGTAAACACTCTTATGGCAGTTTGAAGCAATAAGTATCTTATCTCCCTCACCTGCCACAGACATAACAGCAGCAATCAATCCGCTGCTTCCGCCATTAACAAGCATATATGACCTGTCTGCACCTAAAGTTTCTGCCAAAGCCTCATTTGCCTGTTTTATAATTCCTGATGGGTTATGAAAATTATCTGTATCGCCTATTTCAGTAATATCCCATGTGTAAAGCTCTGTAGGAAACAGCTCATAATTTCTCTTATGACCGGGCATATGCATAGGATATGCGTTATTATTCATCAATTCCTTCAACTTTTCAAATATATAAGCTGACATAATTGCCTCCCTTCAAACACCATTACTGTATATAGTTAATTAGATTGTACCACAAACAAGAAATATTGTCAATTTTACAACAAATTATTTACAAATTCAAAATTTTAGTGTATTGTATAATAGAGGTGATGTAATGTTAAATTTTTTATATCCTAAGGAATATTTATCCTCTGTATATGAAATTACATTTGAAAAATTAAAAAAATTAAATATAGATACTGTTGTGTTTGATATTGACAACACTCTTGTTCCATACTGGATAAAAGAGCCCGATAATAAGCTCAAAGCTTTTTTTAAAAAGCTTCAGGATAAGGGAATAAAGCTTGGTGTGCTGTCAAACAGTAAAGAGGAAAGAAGCAGAATATTTTGTTCTCCAATAAATATACCTTATGTTTTTAAGGCTAAAAAACCGGGAATAACCGGATTTCACAAAATAATGGGGAAGCTTAATTCAAAATCCGAAAAAACTATGCTTGTAGGGGACCAAATTTTTACTGATGTTTGGTGCGGCAATAGAGCAGGAGCATATTCTATACTTGTAAAGCCTGTCAGCAAAAAAGATGAGCTTATTACAGCTCCTAAACGACCTTTTGAAAAAATCGTGCTTAACCGCTATTTAAGAAAAGAGGCAAAAACAAATGATAAATAACAATATTAAAGGAACAACAAGTATATTCGGCGTTATTGGAAATCCTATACATCATAGTTTCAGTCCGACTATACATAATACAATGGCAGATATGACCGGAAAAAATATTGCATATATGCCCTTTAAGGTTGAAAATAACTCCGTAGAGGCAGCAATAAAAGGTGCATATGCTCTTAATATAAAAGGACTTAATGTAACCGTACCTCATAAAATGGAGGTAATGAAATATCTAAGCGATATAGACAAAAACGCAAAGGTAATAGGTGCAGTAAACACACTTAAATACACAGAAAACGGCTATGTTGGCTACAACACGGATATTATCGGAGTGTATTATGCAATTAAAAATGCAGGTTTTGAAATAGAAAATAAAACAGTAGTGCTTCTTGGTGCAGGAGGTGCGGCAAATGCCTGTGGTGTTATGGCTGCCGACAAGGGTGCAAATAAATTATATATTGCAAACAGAACAGTTGAAAAGGCAGAAGCTCTTTCAGAAAGAATAAAAAATAACTATAACTGTCAGGTTACCGCCCTTAATATAAATGAAATTAACACCATAGAAAATGCCGATATAATTATAAATGCAACAACTGTTGGCTTTGGAGATAAAGCCGGTATTTCACCAATAATTAACACTGATTTTTACAAAGATAAGGGTGTAGACCTTGTATTTGATGCAATATATGCTCCTTGGAAAACAAAGCTTTTAGAAGATGCCAGAAATTCAGGCTGCCATACTATAAACGGCTTTTCAATGCTTGTATATCAGGCAGTTGCTGCAGAAGAAATATGGTTTGATGAAAGCTATGACGAAACTTTAAAAGAAAAGCTGTGCAGTGAATTATCAAAATTTTACAAGGAGAATTGCTAAAAATGAATAAAAATATAGTTCTTATCGGGTTTATGGGCTGCGGAAAAACAAGTGTAGGCAGAAAATTATCCATAGTCCTTAAAAGAGAATTTATAGATACTGATGATTTTATTGTAAAAAGAGAGGGTATGAGTATAAGCAAGATTTTTGAAACAAAGGGAGAGGCTTATTTCAGAGAGCTTGAAAGGGAACTTTGTCAAAGATATGCTCAGCCTAAAGGGAAAATTATTGCAACAGGCGGAGGAATAATAAAAAACAGTGAAAATATTAAAAATCTAAAAAAGGGCGGTGTTATAATATATCTTAAATCAACACCAAAGCAAATTGCTATGAATTTAAGATATGATAATTCAAGACCGCTTCTTCGTGTAGCCAATAAGGAGGCTAAAATAGCAGAATTATTAAACGAAAGAAAAAAGCTTTATGAACGCTGTGCCGATAAGACAATAGATGTAAGTAATATTGATATTAATTCTACTATTGACAAAATTATATATATGCTAAATATTAAAATCAAAAAGCAGTGACTGAAAAATCACTGCTTTTTATATTTAGATATATTCATAAGCACACCCATTGAAAAAAGAAGTATAATCATTGATGTACCGCCGTAGCTTATAAACGGAAGGGGAATACCTGTATTAGGTATTGAGTTTGTAACAACGGCAATATTAATTATAACCTGAACCGCAATCATAGTTGTAATACCTGTAGCCATAAGCATTGAAAAAGGTTCGTCACTATGCTTAACCGCAACGAGAACACCTCTCCATAAAAGCACCATAAAAAGTGTTACAATTATAGCAGCACCAACCCAGCCAAGCTCCTCGCACACAATAGCAAAAATAATATCATTATGAGCCTCCGGCATATATCCAAGCTTCTGTCTTGACCCTCCAAGTCCAAGACCAAAAAAGCCGCCGCTTGCTATGGAATAAAGTGACTGTACAATCTGATAACCTGTATCACTGGATACTGAAAACGGATCTATCCATGCTCTGAAACGGTCAGAACGAAATCCTGAAAATACAATCATAAATACTATGCCTATTACACCTGCTACAGCAACAGGTATAAAATATTTGAGTTTAGGCGTATATACAAAAAGTATACCACATCCAATTGCACCGATAACAATAGCAGTACTAAGGTTTTCAACTGCTACAAGTCCGCATGGAATTGCCAGTGTAAGAGCATAAACACCTACACCCTCCCATGAGTCCAAAAGATTTTTATTTTTTGTAAGTACAGTTGAAAGAGCAAGTATAACAGATATTTTTGCAACTTCCGAAGGCTGAAAGCTGACAGGTCCAAGCTCAAGCCATCTTTTTGCACCGCCAACCTCTTTACCTGCAAATATAACTATTACAAGGAAAATACAGCTTACTATGTATAATATTTTTGAAAATCTCATCCAGTTTTTATGTGGTATTTTTGCAGCAAAAAACATAACTACAAAACCTGCTGCGGCAAAAACAAGCTCTTTTTTAAGATATTCATATATATCTCCGTCACCTCTGCCTGATGTGTAATAACTGGAGCTGAATACCATAATTATACCAAACATTACAAGAAGTATAACGCAAAACATAATTATATAGTCTGCATTTCCTATTACTATATTTTTAATTCCTCCTGCTGTGCTGTTATTTTTTTGCACAGCAGAAGAAGTTGTTTTTCTGTTAGCCATAAGACACCCGCCTTACTTTATTTATAATTTAATACGTGTTCCTTAAATATTTCTCCTCGCTGTTCATAAGACTTAAACATATCCCAGCTTGCACAAGCAGGAGATAAAAGAACACAATCACCTTTTTCTGCATTATTATAGCATAAATCTATAGCTTCTTCAAAAGTTTCTGCAATTTTATAGTTATGGAAATTATATTTTTCAAGAGAACTCTTTATATTTTCTTTAACTTCACCTATAACTGCAACAAATTTTACTCTGTCTTTAAAGCAGCTTATCCATTCATCAAAATCAGAACCCTTGTCATATCCTCCCGCAATAAGACATATAGGGCGTTTCATAGCAAGAACTGCCTTAATTGAAGCATCAGGATTAGTACCCTTTGAGTCATTGTAAAACTCAACATCATTTACAGTTGTAACATATTCAATTCTGTGTTCAACTGCCGTAAATTTTTTAAGCACATCAATTATTATATCCATAGGAACACCTATAGCAACACTGCAGCCTATTGCTGCCATAGCATTTTCAACATTATGCCCTCCAAGAATTTTAAGATCATCTATATCAACAACTTTTTGATTGTAACCCATAGTATTAATATATATGCTGCTTTCATCAGAATATATACCATTTTCAAGCTTGTTGTTAAGACTGAAGAATATAACATTAGCTTTAGTTTTATGAGCCATTTTTCTTGTAGTTTCATCATTATAGTTTAAAACGATGTAATCATTTTCGTCCTGATTTTCAAATACTCTTTCTTTTGCTGCAATATAATTTTCAAGGGTATGATGTCTGTTTAAATGGTCGGGAGTTATATTTAAAACTGCACTTACCTTTGGCTTAAAATCAATTATTGTTTCAAGCTGAAAACTTGAAAGCTCTGCAACAACCACACCGTCTTCGGTAGTTTCAAGGCATACATCAGCAAAAGGATTTCCTATATTGCCTACAACATAGGTATTTTTAAAATAAGCCTTGCATATTTCACCAACAAGAGTTGTAGTTGTGGTTTTGCCGTTTGTGCCTGTGATACCCACAATCGGTGATTTGTTATATCTGTAAGCAAGCTCTATCTCACCTATTACCTTTACATTGTTATCTTTGGCTTTAATTACAAAAGGTAAATCTGTAGGCACACCGGGACTCATAATAAGAATATCCATATTTTCAACTATATCATCAGGATTTTTCCCTGTATAAAGCTTTATTCCCTGAGATTTTAAATCCTTTATAACATTCTTGTCAAGCTTATCCTCTGTTTTGCTGTCCTGAATTGTAACATCAGCACCAAGCTTTCTGCATAATTTAGCAGCAGAAATACCGCTTTTTGCAATACCGCTGACAAGAACCTTTTTATTTATCATATTTAGCTACCTCCTAGAATAAATTTCTGCAGGCAATATAACCTACTAAACATAAAACCGCAGTAACAATCCAGAAAAGCTGAACAACCTTTATACCCGCCATACCGCCTTCTTCAAAGTGATGATGTATAGGTGCCATTCTGAATATTCTCTTACCATGAGTAGCCTTAAAATATGTTACCTGAATAATAACTGAAAGACTCTCGCATACATATATAAAACCTACTATTAAAAGAATAATCGGCATTCTTGTAATCATAGCAATACTTGCAACAAATCCTCCAAGAGCAAGAGAGCCTGTATCACCCATAAATACCTTTGCCGGATGGCAATTAAACACAAGAAAACCCATAAGCGAACCTATTGCTGCACCGCATATAGGCATAAGCTCATAACAACCGCAGGCATAGGCAACATAAGTAAAGAAGGTTGCAACAAGAACAGTAACACCGCTTGCAAGTCCGTCAAGGCCGTCTGTAAGATTAACGCTGTTTACTGTACCGACCATTACAAAAAACATAAATGGTCCGTATAGCCAGCCAAGCTCAATTGTATAGCCATTTGTAAAAGGAATAAAAATTTCTGTACCTATGTCTGTATATCTTGTAATATAAATATAAAAAAGCACAGTTACAATAAGCTGAAATATTATTTTTTGCAAAGGCTTTAAACCCTCATTCTGCTTTTTAACAATCTTTAAATAATCATCAATAAAGCCTACAACACCATATCCAACTGTAATAAGCACTACTACACAAGCATCATAATTTCCTTTGAGAAAAAATGCAGATGCAGCAATAAAGCTTATAATTATCATTACACCTCCCATAGTAGGAGTACCTTGTTTTTTCATATGGTTTTTAGGACCCTCTGCTCTTATAGGCTGTCCGAATTTTAATTTATGTAACATTGGAATTATAATGGGACATAAAATTACATTTACAATAAATGCTATTATTATAGCATAGACTACATTTAAAATTTCACCACTCATTTGTTTTCACCTCTTAAATATCCTACAATTTTTTCAAAGTGCATTCCTCTTGATGCCTTAACAAGTATTGTCATACCCTTTTCAATTATTTTGTCACATTCGGCTATAAATTTCTCCTGTGATTTAAAATAATAAATTTTAGTATTTCCTTTTTTATGGACAGCACCCTCATACATATTCCTGCTTATTTCACCTATACAAACAAGAGTGTCAATATTTTTTTCTGCTGCATATTCTCCAACCTCATAATGAAGCTTAGGTCCGAATTCTCCAAGCTCAAACATATCACCAAGAATACAGCACTTTTTTCCTTTTCCATGGGCAACAACATCAATACCCGCCTTTGTAGAAACAGGATTTGCATTGTACACATCATTTATAATAGTGTAATCATCACACTTTATAATTTCCATTCTGCCTCCTGTAGGCTCAAAATCAGAAATACCCTTTGCAATTTCTTCAGCAGTCATACCAAGCTTAACAGCCACAGCAGCAGCAGCCATAGCATTTCCGACCATATGCCTTCCGGGAATTGAAATATCAGCATCAAAGCTGAATTTTGGAGTATGAATTATGCAGCTTATGCCCTCAATACCCTTTTCACTAATATTATCGGCATAAATCTGAGTTTTTTGCTCCATAGAATAATAGCATATATTTTCATACTTATCTTTAACAGAAGCAAGCATATCGTCATCAAAATTAAGTATCTTTAAGCCGCCTTTTTCCATACCCTCAAAAATTTCGCACTTAGCCTTTAATATTCCCTCTCTGCTTCCAAGATTTTCAATATGTGATACACCGACATTTGTTATAACAGCAATATCAGGCTCTGCAAGAGATGTAAGATAGCTTATTTCATCAAAATGATTCATACCCATTTCAATAACTGCACATTGGTGACTTTCATCAAGTCTTAAAAGTGTTTTTGGCACACCAATATGATTATTAAAATTACCCTCTGTTTTTAACACATTATATTTTTTTGAAAGAACACCGGCAATCATATCTTTAGTGGTAGTTTTTCCGACACTGCCTGTAACTGCAATAACAGGAATATTAAATTTATTTTTATGTGCTTTTGATATTGCACCAAATGCTTTTACAGTATCTTCAACTTTTATATAAGGCACACCATAATCACCGTCCTTTTCAACAAGAGCTGCTGATGCGCCATTTTTGACAGCACCCTCAATAAACTTATGTCCGTCATGAATTTCACCAACAATTGCAATAAACAAATCTCCTGATTTTGCAGTTCTGTTATCAGTTGAAATACCTGTTATTTCTATATTACCGCCAACAAGCCTTCCGCCTGTTATGCCGGCTATTTCATCTGTACTGAATTTCATTATAGTTCCTCCAAAGCTTCTCTTGCAACCTCTACATCATCAAAATGTATTGTTTTATCTTTTAATATCTGATAATTTTCATGACCTTTGCCGGCAATTATAACACTGTCGCCTTTTTGTGCAATAGAAACTGCCTTAAATATAGCTTCTTTTCTGTCCACAATCATAATATAATCATCAGTAACACTCTTAACACCTGCTTCAACCTCTTTTACAATATCCTCAGGATTTTCTGAACGTGGATTATCTGATGTTATAACAGGAATATCTCCAAGTCTTGCAACAATTTCTCCCATTATAGGGCGTTTGGTTTTATCTCTGTCACCTCCGCATCCAAATACAGTGATAATTCTGCCCTTTGTAAATTCTCTTACAGAATTTAATATATTTTCAAGTCCGTCAGGAGTATGAGCATAATCAACAATTACATTAAAACCCTTGTCATTTTCAACATTTTGAATACGTCCCGGAACACCCTTAATATTGTTTATACCTTCTTTTATATCTTCTGCGGAAATTCCCATTGCATAAGCAGCACCAATAACGCCAAGAGCATTATATACACTAAATCTTCCCGGCACTTTAAGCTCAAAATCAACAGCCTTGCCGTCAATATTTACTGTAAAGTCAACTCTATCCATTTTATATTCTATATTTTCAGCCTTAAAATCACAGTCAGAATCAATACCATAAGTATAAATCTTACAGTCAGCTTCTTCAGTAATTTTATCTGCCCATTTATCATCAGCATTAATTATGCCGTATTTGCACATTCTAAAAAGCTTAGCCTTTGCCTTGCAGTAATTTTCCATGGTTTTGTGAAAATCAAGATGATCCTGTGTAAGATTTGTAAATATACCAATCTCAAAATTAATACCGTCTACTTTCTGAAGTTCAAGACCATGAGATGAAACCTCCATTATAACATCATCAACATTTTCATCAGCCATAATTCTCAGCATTTGATTAAGTTCAAGAGTATCAGGTGTTGTGCTTGTTGCAAAATCAATTTCTCTCTTTTCACCGCCAATTCTTATTTCTACAGTACCGATAACAGCAGTTTTCTTTTTAATATGGTTTAAAACAGATTCCATAAAATAAGTTGTGCTGGTTTTTCCATTTGTGCCTGTGACACCAATCATAGTCATTTGCTCTGACGGTGAATCATAAAAATTGGCTGCCATTTTTGCAAGAGCAGTTCTTGATGAGCTAACCTGAAATACCGTCATATCCTCAGGAATATTATCTACATTCTTTTCAGTAATAACCGCTCTGCAGCCTTTTTCATAAGCACTTTCTATAAAATTATGACCATCTGCTGTCATACCAACCATAGCAACAAACAATATACCCTTTCCTGCTTTTCTGGAGTCAATTGTTATTGCATTTATTTCTTCATTTATATTTCCCTGTATTAAAATTCCATCTGCCAGATTTAATATTCTGCTAAGCTTCAAAATAACTACCTGCCTTTCTTATTAAGATTTAATATAATCATATTTTTTAATCCTTATCAAAAAACCACATATAATAATTATACTACAAAAATCTTAATCTGTATACACTATAATTTTACTATTTTGATTAATTACGGTATTTTCTTTTGGAAACTGGTCAACAACAGTTTTTCCCTCACCTATTACCTCAGCATTTATATGCTCCTTATTAAGCTCAAGCTTAACCTCATTAATATTTCTGCCCTTATAATTACACACAATAAAAGGAGCTACACCATCCATTTCAAGCTCAGCTTCTGTGTATTTTGGCTCAATTTTTAAATAAGGCAGTGCATTTGATAAAATTTCTTTCATTACCGGACCTGCTACCTGACCGCCATAATAAACCCCCTGAGGCTCATCTACAAGAACAATTGCTATAATCTGTGGATTTTCAGCAGGAGCAAAGGCACAAAAGCTTGCTATATATTTACCGCTTTTTCTTGGGAGTTTTTCACTTGTGGCAGTTTTACCGCCTATTCTGTAACCGGGTATATAGGTCTTGTTTCCTGTTCCCTCGGCAACAACACTTTCAAGAATTTTTTTCATTCTTTCAGAAGTATCCTTTGAAATAGGATTTCCCATATCTTCATATTGAAATGTTGTTACATCATTTTCATTTTCATCAGTAAGCTTTATGGCAAAATGAGGTGTAACAAGTCTGCCGCCGTTTACTGCCGAAGATATAGCTCTTATAAGCTGCAAAGGAGTTATCTGAAAGCTTTGTCCAAAGCTCATAGTAGCAAGCTCGACAGGTCCTATCTTATCTTTTTTATGAAATATACCTACTGCTTCGCCTGCAACATCAATACCTGTTTTTTGTGTAAAGCCAAATTTAACCATATATTCATAAAATTTATCACTTCCCAGTCTTGCGGCAATATCCATAAAAACAGGATTGCAGCTATTTTGAACTCCCTGCACAAAGGTTTCTAAACCATGACTTCTCGGTGAGCGCCAGCATTTAATATATCTTCCCCCTACAGTTCTTCCTCCGCCGCAGTTAAATTTATCATTTTCTGTCACAACTCCTTCTTCAAGACCTGCTGATGATGTTATGACCTTAAATGTTGAGCCCGGCTCATAGGTATCATTTATATTAAAATTTCTCCACATCTGATTAAGAGCCTTGTTTTTATCACCCTCACTCATAGTATCCCATACAGCCTGAAGCTCTGCATTATTTATTTTATAAGGCTCATTTAAGTTAAAATCAGGCTTGCATACCATAGCAAGTATTTCACCATTTTGAGGATTCATCATTATGACTGCACCTCTTTTAGCATTTTTAGCCTTAACAACCTTTTCTATTGTCTGTTCTGCATACTGCTGCAAATTTATATCTATGCTTGTAACAAGATTATATCCTGCCTGTGGCGGGATTCTGTCCTGCTCACTGTTTTTAAGCTCTATACCTCTGCCGTCGGTCTGTGTCTTTATTTTACCCTTTTCACCCTTTAAATAATTTTCATACTTTGCTTCAAGTCCGATTATTCCCTGATTATCCTTGCCAACAAAGCCTATTACATGAGAAGCAAGATTATTATATGGATAAATCCTAAGTATATCCTCGTCAACCATTACACCATCCAGCTTTAAGGCTGAAATTTCCTCTGCGGTTTTTTTATCTACCTTTGTTTTTATTCGCATTAATGCTACCTTTTTATTTACTTTTTCAAGAGTTTCAGCATAATCTAAATTAAGCTTTTCAGACAATATTTTTGCCACCTTTTCAGGCTCTGTTATCTGTGCATGAATAACACTTACTGATGCAACAGTTGTGGATGTTGCCATTGCAACACCGTTTCTGTCCTGAATTTCTCCCCTGACAGGTGATATAAGTCTGTCCCTTGTTTGCTGTTCATATGCCAAAACCTGATATTCCTCCCCCTTAAAATACTGTATGTAAAATATTCTGAAAATCAAAACAAGAAGCATAACTTCCCACACTGCCAGCATAAATACCGTATGACGTCTTGCCTTTAGTGTAACTCTTTGTTGATACATAAATTCCCTCACTATACAAAAAAGATATTGCAGCAGAATACTGCTACAATATCTTATTTTTTTATATAAGAATTTATGCTAATGAGCTCTTATCTTTACAGTTGTACCGCTTACTACTCTTGTGCTTCCCGAAGGCATCTGAATATAAACAGATTTTTCATCTGTGCTGTTATTGTCAGAAGTCTTTTTATTATTATCATTCTTTTTATTATCATCAGTATCTTCTTCAGTTGTTTCTTCTGCAACAGTTTCAGTTTCTGAAATAATAACCCCGTCTTCCTCACTGACATTAACATTAAATCCGGAGGATTCAAGCATCTTTTTAGCATTGGAAACACTCATACCTGTTACATCAGGCACAGGCACAAGCTTTGAATTATTTTGATTGGTTATATTCAGAAGAATTTTACTAGGCTTCTGTTCAAGCTTCGTTCCGCCTGCCGGTGACTGATTGGAAACAGTATCACCTGAACCTATTATTTCAAAATCAATATCTAAACCAATAAGCTCATCAATAGTAGTCTTTAAATTAGAATTAGTATAATCCTTAACTGTATATGATGTATCAGCTTCCTCTGTACTCTTTCCCTCATTTTCATAATCAGGCTGCAAGCCTTTATATTCTATAATATCCTCAAAAAGCTGTTTCATTGCAGGAACAGGAGTTGCTGCACCGCCTGAATCTCCATAGCCTTCAGGGTCATAAATCATAACCATAGCTATAATATCAGGATTTTCAACTGAATGATATGCAATAAAGCTAAGGGCATAAATATCCTTATTTCTGTCACCTTCTTCAGCAGTACCTGTCTTACCGCCTATTGCATAGCCTGCTATCTGTGCCTTTTTACCTGTACCCTCTGTCATAGTTGTTTCAAGAGCATTTCTTACCCAGTCAGAGGTAGATTTAGAAATAACCTGCCTTACAACATGGGGCTCTCTCTGTTCCACAAGATTACCATTATTGTCAATAATTTGAGAAACAATATAAGGCTGCATAACTTTTCCGCCGTTAATAAGAGCATTAAACGCATTTAAAATCTGAATTGAAGTGCAGCCAAAACCCTGCCCAAAAGAACTTGTTGCCATTTCTGCACTTCTTAAATTATCAATGGTGTAAAGCTGACTTGCTGCAGAAGATTCAGCAGGCAGGTCAATACCTGTTTTTTCACCAAACCCAAAGTCGTGCTGATATTTAAGATAAACCTCAGGCTTCATTTTAGCAATAATATCCATCATACCAACATTACAGGACTGTGCAAGTATCTGAGTAATATTTAAAGCACCATGACCGTTTCGGTTATGACAGTGAATTGTTGCATCTGCAACCTGTTTATAGCCTCCGCATACAAAGCTGTCATCAGGAGAAATAACCCCCTCCTCAAGAGCCATTGCAACAACAATGGGCTTATATATGGAGCCCGGCTCAAAGGTATTGGAAATAGTTACGTTTTTCCAAGCATTGTTTGCAATTTTATATTTATCCTCATCTTTCATTTTATCCCAAACACTGCTGATTTCCTCTTTTTCAAGGTCAGTAATTTCCATAGGGTCATTAGGGTCAAATGACGGATACTGAGCCATTGCGTAAATTTCACCTGTATTAGGATTCATAATTATTGATGATGTGTTCTTAGGCTTATAGTCATCATAAGCCTGTTTGCAAATCTGATCAGCATATTTCTGCAATGTAATATCAATAGTAGTAACAAGATTATTGCCCTTTATAGGCTGTTCTTTTTGAGTTACAATGCTGCCGTCAGATTCGTATGTTCTAAATGTTCTGCCCGGAATACCTGTCATTTCTGAGCTGTATTTACTCTCAAGCCCCCATACACTGTCACCTCTTGTAAAGCCAAGCACCTGTGCAGCAAGCTGACCATTGGGATAAGAACGGCTTGTGTCTTGTTCACCATAAAGCCAGTTATATCCCAAGTCATTTATTTCCTTACCCTTTGCAAAGGGCACTTTTTTCTGAAGAATAAGATAATGTGTATTTTTTGCAGGATTACCCTCTGCATCAGTGGCTACATAGGAGTCAATTGTTTCAGGCTTTATACCAAGTATTTTCTGAAGAACTTCCTTTGTATCATTTAAAGGATAAACTCTGTCCTCTTCATCTCTGTCCGGATTTTTTTTCTGAGCATTGGCTTCCTGCTCAACAAGAAGTCTTACATCCAGAATTATATTATAAACAGTTTCACCAAGAGCAAGAACCTCTCCGTTTCTGTCTAAAATATCTCCCTTATTTGGACTGAGCACCTTATCCTGCACCTTATTAACCTGATTTTGCACTGCTGCTGCCTCATATTCAGTGCGTTTGGTCTTTACAGCATAAACTCTGAAAAAGCCTACATAACTAAGAGCAATAACACTGACAAGCAGCATTAACATAAGACGAGAGGCATAGTTTACCCTTGCCTCTCGCCTATTATTTTTTTTATTATTATTCATTTTTGCCATATGTATCAATCCTTAAAATATATTGCCAATAAAAGACCAGAATCCTTCATCCTTTTCCACTTCTTTTGATTCATACTGAACTGCATAGCTGTCCTTAGGAACACTTATCTCCATAATTTGATATTCTGCAGGAAGCTGAAGTCCAAGCTTCATAGCCTGTTCCTGAATTTTTGCAAGATCAAGATTATCTTCTATTGTAATTCTTATGTATTCGTTATCCTCTTGTGTAGCCACAAGTCTGTCCTGCAGCTCAACAAGTCGTGTTTTAAGGCTGCTGTTTGAAGCATATAGGCACAATAAAGTTAAAACAAAACAAAATATAACTGCAATAGTTGTATAAGTTTTAATCAAACTCAACGGTGCCGCCTCCTTTATTCTTATAACCCCTTTTTTCTTTTTTGATTTTCTTAAAGGAGTGTCAACAACATCGCCGACATAATCAAAGGCTTCAGATGTGTAGTTATATCTTGGAGTATATCTATAGCTGCTTCTGCTATAGTTTCCGGTATTTGAATTTACATTGCTTCTATAATTATTATATCTGCTGTAGCTGCTTCTTGCACCATTGCTCCTCATATTACACCACCCTTTCTGTTAAAAATCAAGGTTGCTACAATTTTTCAACCACTCTGAGTTTTGCACTTCTGGACCTGTGATTAGCCTTTAGCTCCTCGTCAGAAGGAACAATAGGCTTTCTTGTAATAACCTTCACTTTCGGCTTTTTGCCGCAAACACAAATTGGAAAATCTCTGGGGCATGTACATGGATTTTCTAAATTTCTAAATACATTTTTAACAATTCTATCTTCCAATGAATGGAATGTAATTATACAAATTCTGCCCTTTGATTTTAGCAAATCTGCCATATCATTAATTGTTCCCTCTAAAATTCCAAGCTCATTATTTACTTCAATTCTTATTGCCTGAAAAGTTCTTTTAGCGGGATGAGGACCATCTGCCCTCGCGCCCTTAGGAACAGCCTTTTTAATAACAGATACAAGCTCAAAGGTAGTATCTATTGGTTTAACATTTCTTTCTTTTACAATAAATTCAGCAATTCTTTTTGCCCATCTTTCCTCACCGTAATCTCTGATAATTTTTGAAAGCTCATCAGCGGAATACTCATTAACCACCTTATGAGCAGACAGAGGACAAGTGATGTCCATTCTCATATCGAGAGGAGCATCATGATTGTAGGAGAAGCCTCTGTCTGCCTCATCTAGTTGGTGGGAGGATACACCGAGATCAAGTAAAAATCCATTAATGCTGTCTTGACCGAAGCCAAGACCTTCAACTATATTTTTAATGTTTGAAAAATTACTGTGAACATATTTAACATTGTCAAATTCTTTTAGTCTTTCACCTGCTGCTTTAAGTGCATTTGTGTCCTGATCGATACCGATTAACATTCCGTTTTTATTAAGCTTTTTTGCTATTTGGTATGAATGACCTCCGCCTCCGAGAGTACAGTCAGCATACACACCATCGGGCACAATGTTGAGATTGTCAATACATTCATTAAGCAGCACTGATATATGTTCAAAGCTCATATTCTCAAACCCTTATATTCCAAATTCAGCTATTGAAGAAATTATTTCATCATTAAAATCTCCATCGCCATTATAATCAGCCCATCTCTGCTTGTCCCAGATTTCAACTCTGTCATTAGCACCGATGGTCACAATTTCCTTTGTAATTCCTGCAAATTCTCTAAGATTAGCAGGTATCATCACTCTGCCGTTTCCATCAGGCTCACATTCTGAAGCACCTGATGTCATTATTCTTACAAAGCGGCGGGCATTAGGGTTAGTTGTCGGAAGTTTTGAAAGCTTTTCAACATAAGCTTCCCAAGCGGGCATAGTATATAGAAACAAGCAGCCATCCATACCTTTTGTGACAATAAACTTATCACCAAGTTCATCTCTAAACTTAGAAGGCACAATAGCTCTGCCTTTGGCATCAATATTATGATTAAATTCTCCTATAAACATATTATCACCGCTTTTCAACCATCAGTAACCACTTTAAACCACTTTTAACCACTTCATAATCATTTTAATACATAAATGATAAAATATCAAGTAAAAATTATAAATTTTTTAAAAATTTTTTTAGTGTTTATAAGTGTTGGTTAAAAAAGCCGGGAATTAATTTTCATTCCCTAGATATAGTATACCACAAAATTATACAACTAGATATAGTATTTTTAACATTTTCAACATTTCTTAACATTTGTTTAATAATTTGTAATATCTTGTAATATTATCGGCATTATGCACAGTTATATTTACATTTATTCCGTTTTTTTATGCATATATTATATTCAAAATTACAATCAGATTACAATCATTGTACAATATTATTTCCTTGCAACAAATGTTCTAAATTTCTCTGATTTTTTTATGCAAAATATCTAAAGCTGAATTTTTTGCGTTTTATTTTTGGTAATATTGCATAAATTTATATATCTCATAGAATTTTACAGCGTTTTAGTCCTTGACATAACCTCAAAAATATAATAAAATACTTTGTGTCTGCTGATATAGCTCAGGAGGTAGAGCGCAGCATTGGTAGTGCTGAGGTCACGGGTCCGACTCCCGTTATCAGCTTCAATAAAAGCCCTGTAAGTAAGCTACTTGCAAGGCTTTTTCTTTTATCAAAATATTGCACAAAATATTGTTATTTATATTTTTAGGGGACTGTTTAGGGACTATTTTTCTTACTTCTGCCGTTCTAAATCCTCAACAATACCCCTCAATTCATCAATCTGCTTTTGCTGCTCGTCTGCTCTGATACTGGTATTTTATCCCCTTTGGTAATGTACCATTATTTTTATTTTCCATTCTTAAATACTCCTTTAAAAAATCAATTTCAGAGCTTGACACCCACAGGAGCTATAAGCTATAATGTATATAACTCCATTGTGGGGTTAAGTTCGTTTGGATACCCTTGTTCGCTTGCTGGCTTTGACAAGGGTATTTTTTATGCTATTGTAAATCTCTTGTATGTAACAGCTTTAGTAAATGCTGTATACAGCTCTGCATACTTAGCCCTGAAGCTCTTAGTGTCAAATCTATTGCTTGTTACTGGCTTATAGCTGAGCTTGTATTCATCAATGAATAACTCCTCCTTTCCCTGCTCTGTCATAGTCTGTTTGATACTATCCTCAATGGCTGTAATTTCTGCTTCAAGCTCTGCTGCCATTGTTTTAAGTTGCTTTAATTCCTTTACTTTTGCGTTAAGTTCGTTTGTACTCATATCTTAGTACCTCCTATGATATTTAGTCAAAGGGTTTGTTTTCTGTTGTTTTCCCTTGCTATGGTTATATTATAGTATAGTTGTACAAGTATTTCAGCCGTAATGTTGCACAAAGTTGTACAAGTATATGGCACCATATTTTGTATAATTTTATACTTGTACAACCTTATTGTTTGTGATATACTATTATTAAGTTAAGGGAAACTTTAGCCCACACAATGGAATAGCGAAAGCGGTTATTTGCCCCTATACTTCCCCACTACAGAGGAAAGGGGGTAGGTCTTTATGAATGAGTAATTACATATTTAACTTTGTTACTTATTATTATTTTAATCATAAAAAAATAACCGCCCCAGTTTACAGACATAGGCGGTTATTTTTAATAACTTAAATATTCTGTTGGGGCAATAACTGTAAGTAGCTATCTCCCTCTTGTGTTTTTATAATAACATAGTATTATGAAATTGTCAAGAGGTGATTATTTGGCTGAAACAATAGGAAAGGCAACCACAAGAGCCAAAAATAAATATAATGCTGCTAATTATGATAGCCTAAGAATTGTTGTACCCAAAGGAAAAAAACAGGTTATAAAAGATTATGCAGAAAGCAAAGGCAAAAGTATAAATGGCTTTGTAAATGAGGCTATTGATAAGGCTATGACCGAATAGCCCAAACAGAGAGCAACCCTCAGAGCTGCTCTCTTATTTTTATGCAAATAATCCCCCAATAATCCCCTCAAAATTATTTCTGCTGTTCGAGGACTACAAGGGACTTTTAGGGGACTATTTACTTAATTTAGTCCCCTATTATTATACACTACATAACCTATTAAACCGCTTGAAACCCTCATAAACACTATGTTTAAAACATTTGTGCAACATTACCCACAACAAAAAACGATAAATTGGTAGTGCTGAGGTCACGGGTCCGACTCCCGTTATCAGCTTAAAAGAGGCTGCCGCAAATCAGTCTGTTTCAACTGATTTGCAGCAGCCTCTTTTCTTTTTAGATTTTCATTTATTGCCTAACCTTCGCTAAATTTATGACATTGATGTCAAAGGCAAATTTATTTTACTCTCCATCTTCCCAACATTTTTAAATCCTCTTTACTGATACCATAAAATTCACTGATATAATCAGGAGTAAAAATATCCTGCGGATTTCCAAAGCCTTCAACATATTCTCCCTTTACACACATAACCTTATCGGAAATCCACTCCGCCATATCCAAATCGTGCATTGACATCACTACCGTCAGCTGCTTTTCCCGAGTCATATTTTTAATAATGGATAAAAATTCAAGCTGACAGCGAATATCAAGAAAAGATGTTGGTTCGTCAAGTATAAGTATTTCGGGTTCTTGTGCTAAAGCTTTTGCAAGCATTACCTTTTGTTTCTGTCCATCACTCAAACTTGAAAAATCATTTTCAGCCAAATCTGAAATGTGTACCAATTCCATTGTTGTGTTGACAAACTCTTTATCTTTTTTCGATAAAACACCCAGCTTTCCCGTATAGGGGTATCTGCCCATACCCACAATATCACGAACAGTCAGTAATTCGGGATAAATTCGATCAGTCAAAACTACAGACAGATTTTTTGCCAGCTCTTTTTCAGATATTTCATTCAGATGAACATTTTTTAGTAAAACAGTACCTGAAATTAATGGAAGCTGTCCGATAATGCTTTTTAATATTGTTGACTTGCCTGCACCGTTCGGACCGATTAAGGTAAGAATTTCGCCTTTTTTTATTCTTATTTCTATATTTTTAATCAAAGGAATACCGTCATATCCCACTGTCATTTTTTGTACAGAGAAAAAATAATCCTGCATATTAAATCTCCTTTCTCTGTTTAATTATCACATAAATAACTACAGGCACACCGAATATTGCAGTCACTGTGCTTATAGAAAGCTCTGTGGGAGCAAACACTGTACGTGCCAGCAAATCACAAAACAGACACCATACGGCTCCGCCCAGAAAACACGCCGGTATCATAGTCATAGGCTTTGTCGTATGAAAAAGCCCCTTTACAATTTGCGGAACGGCAATTCCGACAAAGGATACAGGTCCTGCAAAAGCCGTAACACAAGCCGAAAGTATACCGGATAATAATATTAATGCCACTCTAAATGCTTTAATATTTACGCCAAGATTACTTGCATAAGCCTCTCCCATTTGATATGCCAGAAGCGGTTTTGACAGCATAAAAATAATACATACCGTTATTAACACCACAATAGCCATAACAGCTACGTCATTCCAAGAAATACCCGAAAAACTGCCCATTGACCAGTTATGAAGATTTACAATATCTGAGTCATCGGCAAAGGCAACAACCAAGTCGGTTATTGCAGAACAGATATAACCCACCATAATGCCGCTTACAATAAGCATTGCACTATGTTTTATCTTTTTTGATACCAGAAGTACAAAACCCATAGAAATCATTGCTCCGACAAAAGCAGCCAAAACCAATAAAAACGAATTTATTTTCATTGTTCTTCCAAGAAAAAAAACCATTGTTAAGGCAACAGTGAGTTTTGCACCTGAGGAAATTCCCAAAACAAAAGGTCCTGCAATAGGATTATGGAAAAATGTCTGCATCAAATATCCTGAAAGTGCCAATGCACCGCCTAAAATAATAGCTGATAGGGCTCTTGGAAAACGAATTTTGCGTATAATGTTCATAAATTTGTCATTACCGCTAATTCCCAGAATGCCTTTAACAGCTTCCTCAAAAGACACAGATACACTTCCCGTTACTATATTTAAAATCAATAATATAATTACAAGAACTGTCAGTACAGCAAATAACCTTACAGCTCTCTTATTTAAGTCTGAAAATATAGTTAAGCGTTTCATCTTTTACTCCTTCTGTTGTCAGCATTTTGTGTAAATCAAATATAAACTCACCCGTACTCATAGACTTTTGATATAAATTTTTCCCTAAGCAGAAAACATTTCCGTCTTTAAATGCTTTAAAATCTGAAAGCAATTCACTCTTTTTTAAAAGCTCCTCTTTAGAGCTTATTTCTTCGTCAACAGTGCTGTTGTATACAATATAGTCAGCATTTTTTGCTGTGGCATAAAATTCCTCCATCTGCATATTTACAGAAGAAGAAGCCTTGTCATCTCCCAAATTTGAGAATATATATTTTCCTCCGGCAAGTTCTATCATTTTGGGAACGTAATCTCCTGACTTACGCACATTTACCGTTCCGTTTGAAGTTATGTAAAAAAATGCAACAGTTTTTTCAGTGTTTTCATCACTAATAATTGAATTTACAAGTTCTTTTTGCTGTTTGAATGCTCTCTCTGCTTCCTTTTCCCTATCTGTAAGTACTCCATATAGCTTTATCCATTCTGTTTTTCCCAAAGGATGATTTTCATAGCTGGAATGGTCAATAAGTACAGGTATACCTAAATCCTGCAATTTTTCTTTTACTTCCGGAGAGTGCAGTATCATTGTTGATTCAATTGCAAGGGAACAGTCTGAACTAAGAATTTTTTCATAATCAGGGGTATTGTATTTTCCTGCATATGAAATTTTTCCTGCCTCCATTGCATTTTTAGCTTCTTCTATGTACCAACCGTTTTTTTGTAAACCGGACAAAGCAATATTATCTATAGCATCGGCAGAAATAAACATATCCATTACGGCTGATGCCGCAAGATAAATATTATTTATCGGCTGCTTTAAAATCACAATATCCTCAGGCAAATCCTTTGGTTTTTTCATACCCTCAGGCACAACAAAAAAGCGGCTGCCGTCAGATATAGTTATCAGTGCATAACCGCCTTCATAGTAATCAACCCCAAAGCCATCGGCATAGTCAAGCTCCATTTTTGAGCTGTAAACCAGTGATGAACTGATATTTTGAGTTGATTTATCAGTATCCTGCAAATTTACACAGGATACTGACATAATCATTAAAAACATACTGACACAGCATAATAATATTTTTTTACTCATTTTCTCTCACCGAATTTGCATAAAATGTCAGCGTATATTCAATCTCATGAGGTGTTCCCATAGCTGTTGTATCAGCAATAACCTTTAACGGCTTATCCAAAGCCGCAACAGGAATTTCAAATACTGAATTACCATCTTTATTAATTGGCATATAGGTATCTCCATCGATTATCATATAATCGTAATTTGGACTGCTCCATTCAATATGTGCTGCAATTGCTCCATCTTTCACTGTTAAAGCTGCAGGCGAAGCAATGCTTGCTTTTCCGCTGCCTCCCTCTAATGTAACGTCAATCAGGTATTCGCCGTCATCAATGTCGGCAGTTTCACTGTTTTCTTCAGTTTTTACAGGATTGGAAACAACTACTTTATGGTCATACCATTTACCCTTTGTGCCAAGAAGTGCTAAATCAAATTCTTCATCTAAAACAGATACAGGAATATCAAAACCATAAACTTCCTCTGTCATACCGTCACTGTAGGTTACTGTATCGGTAGTAGGCATAAGTAATTTTGCACCGTCTTTTTGAGCATCTGCTGCAAGTCCGGGAAACAAATTAACAATATTTTTGGAAGCTAGAGATATATGCAAAGTCATCTCACCATCTGATACTGTAAGAGTTCCCTTTCCGTCACAAGCTTCACTGACATGAAACATACTGTTATCCGTATTAAAATTCACCGAATATACTCCATCTTCCAATAAAGGAGTTTGTTTTGCTGAATTTCCGCAGCCGCAAAACATAATGCAACTTACTATTGCTATGCAGAATAATATGTAAAATCCTTTTATTTTTCTATGCCATATGCTTATCATTATTCTAACCCGCCTTTATCCATTGATAACCGCTGCTGTATGAGAGATATAAATATCCTGAATAGCCTTTATTCGTCCAAGACCTGAAATTTGAGTGTCAACACTTTCAAATTTGCCTGAATTAATAAATATACTTCTCCAAGAATCCTCATCATCTCCTGCCATATCATTATTAGCATGATCACCGGCAACTACCATAAACGGACGAAGGATAACCTTTTTATATCCGGCTTCTGATACTGCATTAAGCACAGCTTCACATTCTGTATCCTCAGGCTCGCCCTCAACAGTGCCAATAAACACGTTGTCATAACCAAGCTCCTTCATTTGTGTCTGCACCTGGCTGTAAGATATTTTAGCAGTATGAGAAGTTCCATGTCCCAAAAATACAAATGCAACGCCGTCTGCCTTTGCTGCATCCGGACTTTCATAGCCTGCTGTTTTTACAGCCTCTGCCGTAATAGCTACTGAAGCCGCTTTTTTATCCTCATTAATTTCAGAAGCATCAGAGCCAACATTACCTAAAAGAGGCTCGGCTACTTTAACTGTTTCAAATTTATCTTTATATTCTTCGAGTGCTTCCATAAGCTCGTCATACTCAGCACCGTGCATTAAATGTGTAGGCTGAACAACAAGATTTTTTACACCATTTGATACAGCACGTTCTAAAGCTTGCTGCATATTGTCAATACACTCACCATCTCTTGCCTGAATATGATTTATAATAATCTGAGCTGTAAAAGCTCTTCTTACAGACCAATCAGGATATGCCTCTTTAAGGGCGTCTTCAATACCCTTAATATCCTCTGCTCTGCTGTCATTAAAAGATGTACCAAAGCTGACTGCCAAAAGCTCATTTTCACCTATTCCATCCTGATTTAAAGGATCATCTGCTCCGGCATCTCCGGTATCTTTGCCAAAATAATCAGGATCGGCTTCTTCACCTGCTACAAGCTCTTTCTGTGCATCTGTTAAAGAGTCCCAAGCAGCTTTTGCTTCTGCACACTGTGCATCAGTATCCTCTGTCCTTTCCTGAACATAGATGGTATCAATCAAACCTGCCACTTTATCTGCAGCCTCCTTATCAGACTGACCGCAACCGGAAAGTGAAACACCCAAAATTGATGCTGTCAGTAAAGTTAAAATTGTCTTTTTCATTTTTATTACCTCCTGTTTATAAATATAAAATTTTATACGGTAACAAAAAAATCCGATTACACAAGTAAACGGACAACAAAAATAAACAGAAAAAGGCTTCTGTATTTTTATGTACAACCAATTACTCGTGGCTTGGAAAAAAATTCCCGTACAATGATAGGCAGGTCTCCTGACTCATAGTTTATCGCATAAACCGCCTTCCCGATTGCTCAGTGGCATATTGGCTTATACTACCTAAATACAGTGACGAGTTCGTACAGGATTTGCACCTGTTTCCCTTTTCACCAGACCAAGAAATAAATTTCTCATCTGACACCTATCACTTAAATATTTTATTATGATTAATTATAACAATTGAGGTTGAATATGTCAATATTAATACATTATTTTGGTATATTTTATTATTAAAGTTTATTATTAAAGATTAAATCAATTCTTTATAAAGATATATCTTTCTGTCTTTTTTAGTAGGAAAATTATTTCTAAACTCAAAAACATCATTATTTATATCTGCAACTATAAGCTTTTCCTCATTGCTTACACTATACAATATTTTTCCGTCAGGATCAATAACACTGCTGTCACCTGAATAATAAAGACTTCCAACATTACCAACACAATTAACTGCTGCAATATAACATTGATTTTCAATAGCTCTTGCTTTAAGTAATGTTTTCCAATGGTCATTTCTTTTCTGAGGCCAGCAGGCAGGCACAACAATTAAATCTGCATTTTTTGAAAGAGCCTGAAAAATCTCCGGAAATCTCAAATCATAGCATATAAGAGTGCCTATGTTGAAACCCTTATAATTAAAATATGCCAATTGGCTGCCGGATTTAAAATAAATATCCTCTCCACTATAGCTGAAAGGGTGAATTTTAACATATTCAGACAACACTTCTCCCTTGCTGCTTACTACAGTATAAACATTCTGAGCCATATTCTCGCAGGCTCTCACCCATCCGAAACCAACAGTCATATCATTATCTGTTGCAATCTTTCTGACTGCATTTATACTCTCTCCATTTTCTTTGATATTTTCAATTTCCAGAGAAAATCCGGTAAAGCTCATTTCAGGAAAAAATATAATATCGGCTTTTTGCTCTTTAGCTTCTCTTATAAACTGTTCTGCCCTGCCGATATTAGTTTTTTTATCCTCCCACACAATTTTATTCTGACACAATGCAATTTTCATATAATCACCTCATAAAGCAATTATATATCAAAGTATTTAATATGTAAATAATTTTATCTTCTAATTGTGTCAAACACAAACTCGCCTTTTTCAAAATGTCCGTATATTCCCTGACGCATAAGCTTTCTTGCAGCTTTCTTTTCAGCTTCAGTGCTTTTATCCCAAAGGCCTGTAATATAGCTTGCTGCAACTGCAACAAAAAGTAATGCAAAAATTTCCATAATAATCATAAATATCATCCTCCTTTTATTTTTCAAGAATATAGTAGCACATATATTGTACAAAAAAACGGTCTTTAAAACATATTTTCGAATGCAGCCAAAAAAAGAAACCCATATCAAAACGATATGGGAAATAAATATTATTTATAAAAATCAATTAATTTTTTAAAGCTGTCAAGGGAATTTAACACTGTCTGCTTATCTACGCAAAAAGCAATTCTGAAATATCCCGGACAGTTAAAACCTGAGCCCGGAACAATTACAAGGCGAAAATCCTTAGCCTTGGCACAAAACTTTTTATCATCGGGAATAGGACATTTTGGGAACATATAAAATGTTCCTCCCGGTTCAACACATTCATAGCCATATTCAGTAAGTGCCTTGTAAAGAATTTTTTTGTTTTCTTCATAAACAGAAACATCAGAGGTCTGACCAAGACATTTTGCGACTACCTTCTGCATTAAGCTTGGGGCATTTACAAAGCCCATAATTCTTGTTGCAACACTCATTGCTTCAATAGTATTCTCAAAATCATCAAGTCCATTATTAATTACAAGATAACCAATTCTTTCTCCGGGAAGTGACAAGCTCTTTGAATATGAATATCCTACAATGGTATTTTTATAAAAATTAGGGACATAAGGGATTTCAATTCCGTTAAAAGCAATTTCTCTGTAAGGTTCATCAGAGAAAAGATAAATTGAAGTGCCATACTCAGCCTGTTTCTTTTCCAGAATTTTAGCAAGCTTTTTTAAATCTTCAGCGGTATAAACCGCACCTGTAGGATTATTGGGAGAATTAATAATCATAAATTTAGTTTTTGGAGTAATTTTAGCCTCAAGTTCCTTAAAATTAATTGAGAACCTTTCATAATCAGGACTAATTACAACCTTGACACCATCAACATTTGAAATATAACTATTATATTCTCCAAAATACGGAGCAATTACTACAACCTCATCACCCGGATTAACAAGTGACTTTAATGCAACATTAAGTCCCCCTGCTGCACCTACTGTCATAATTATATTTTTTTCAGTAAATTCAGTACCATACTCTTTATTTGTAAAATCTGCAATTTTCTTTCTTACATCAGGATAACCCTCATTATCCATATAGCCATGAAGCTCCATTTCGGATTCTTCATTTAAAACATCAATAATTGCCTGTTTTACTGATGCAGGGGGAACAATAGACGGATTGCCTAAAGAAAAATTATATACATTTTCAGCACCATATTTTTCAGCCATAATTTTTCCGTCGGTAAACATTGCTCTTATAACCGAACTGTTTTTAACAAGATTGCTCATTTTATCAGAAATCATTTTATATACCTCCTTAAATTTAACTTTATTATATCAAATCATATAAAATTTTACAATATACTTTTTATATGAAACTGAAATATATATGATATATTGCAGCTATTGAAATGTAATATAAATTATGTTAAAATCATAAAGCAAATTATAATAAAAAACAGAGGAGAATTGATATGAATTTTAAAAATTTTTTAACCTTGGGAGCTGTTGCAGTTCTTGCTTTAAGCTCAACTGTAATTGCTGAGGAAAATCAAGTATATGTAAACAATGAAAAAGTTGGGGTTCAAATTGAGAGCTGCATACCGTTAAGACCTGTTGCTGAAGCTCTTGGATATGATGTTGAATGGGACAGTGAAAACAAATCTGTAGCTATTTTAAATTTGCCCCAGTATGTTACAATGAGAATAGGCATTGACGGCTATACATTTGCAAAAACCGCTCCTATGCCTCTTGGTAAAGCACCATTTATTAAAGACGGTGCAACATATGTGCCATCTGAATTATTCAGTGAAATACTTAATTATGAAGTAAACTCTGAAAAGGGCAACTGTTATATTAATGAAAAAGCAGAAGAAAATAAATCTGTTATAAACAATGTATCAGTAAAAGAAATAAGTGAAAGCGGTATTTTAGTTGAAGATGCTGAATTAGGCGAAGTGGTATTGGCAATCCCTGAAGATACGGTTATTTCTGATGAAAACGGAAATAATGTATCAGCAGAAGATATAAAGGTTAATGATAGTTTAACAGTTGAATATGGAGATGCTATGACAATGAGCATACCTCCTATCAATAATCCAAAATCAATAACAATTATTTCAGCTAATGAAGAATTGTCAACCGAAACAACAACTGACGAAATTGCTTCAGAAACAACAACTGAAGAATCTGCTTCAGAAACAACAACTGAAGAATAATAATAATTAAAAACCGAGAGTTTTAAGGCTCTCGGTTTTTATTATAGGATACCCTATAGTTTATCATTTATTTTATAAGCTAAAAATCAGCTGAGCTTTGTAAGTTTTGAGGATACAGTTGCGGAGGCAAGCTTTGTGCCGTTTGTGATTGTACCGCCTTCAGCATAGCCTTCACTGTTTAATGTACCGCTGTAAGTGCCTCCCTTATAAAGTGTGTATGTTTCGCCGCTTAATATATTATCGGAGCTTAAAACCACACTGCCTGTTGATTTAACAGGTTTAAAGGCTAAAATTACATTACCGCTGCTGTCTGCAAGGGTTATAAGTGTATTTGCAGAAATTGTGCTGCTGCTTGAACTTCCCATATCTCCAAAGCCGCCGAAGCCGCCGCCTTTATTTTGGCTTGCACCCCCATAGACAAGAGTGTTTCCCTTTGAATAATTTGCTGTTGGATATGCTGCCATATCAGAGCTTCCTGAAACAGCTATTATCGTTCCTCCGTTATATGCCATATAATCAGAGCTATTATCACCATAGTCTATTGCACTGTTTCCGCTTGAAGAAGGACCGTTTATAAGCATTACACCACCGTTAAATACGATACAGCCGTTTGAATCGATGCCATCTCCGTCTTTGGTGTTTTCACAATATATATAACCATCGTTTATTTCAATATATCCGGTAGCATTAGAATTAAAGCCTCCTGCTGAGGATGAGTCATTTCCTCCTGCACCATTTATGGAATCATCTTCTGCATAAATATATATTTTACCGCCGTTAATATATATTTTTTCCGCTTCGATACCCTCATAACATTCTGTTATAAGAATTTCAGCCACATCATTTATTGTAAGGGTATTATCTGCATGAACACCATCATCATCGCTTGCAAGCTTAAATGTGCCGCTGTTTAAGGTAATGTTGTTGTTTGAATGTATGGAGTCATCTGTAGAATTAACAGTAATTGTTCCTCCGTCTATAACTATGTTCGTATCGGACTTAATTCCCTTTGCTGAAATATCTGCTGTTTCATTACCCGCAAAGCCATTAAAGCCGTTACCTGTTGAAGATGTGGTGATAACACCTGTTGTGGTAACATTTATAACAGTATCACCGCTTATATTCACCTCTGATGCTGCCTGTATGCCGTCACAATAAGAACTGACATCAATAGTGCCGCCTGTAATGGTTATTGTGCCGACCTTTGTATGTATTCCGTCATAATTATTTGCAGTTGTGTCAACACTTGAGGATGAAGCTGTTGTATCTACAGTAATCACTGCACTGTCTGATATAGTAATATTTCCTGCTGTTGAATTAATACCCTTGTCAACAGCATTAACATTTACTTCACCGCCGGATATTATCACATCTGCATCTGCAGCTATACCTACATCACCTGCATTAACAGTTATTTTACCTCCGGTAATTTCAGTATTAACTGTTGACTGTATTCCGTCACAGGCTGCAATTACATTAATTTCACCGCCTGATATAAATACACTTGTTTTTGCCTTAATACCGTCATAATCATAATTTGTGGTGTCAAGCACATCGGCATTTGAAGTAATTGTTATATTTCCGCCGTTTACGATAACATTTCCTGCCTTCGCATAAATACCGTTGTTTATATCATTTATTGTAATTGTTCCGTCATTTATGACAACATCACCTTTGGTACATCTCATACCGTCACCTGCTGCACTTGTCAAATCCAAAGTACCGCTTGTAACAGTAAGGGAATCCTTAGCCTTTATGGCATTATCAACAGAATTAACGATAAGATTAAGCTTTTGTATTATAACCTCATCTTTACCGCTTACACCATTTGCGTAAGTACCGTTTATTATAAGTGTTCCCGTTCCTTTAAGCTTAAGCCCATCCTTGGAATATATGCAGGCGTCAGGCTCGCCGTCTGCATCAACCTCAGCAGGTGTGCCATCAGTAAGAGTGTTTACGGTGCCTTTTTTAGCACTTACGTCAATATCACCGTCTAAGGCATATATTGCAGGACCGGCACTGTTTGTGATTGTAACATCACTTAAATTAAGCTCCACATCTGTTGCTGAATTTACAATTATCTGTCCGTCTGAAAGAGTTCCGCTAATATTATAGCTGCCTCCATTTGTTATTATTATATAATTATCAGCATTATATATTTCAACACCGCCATTACTTTCAGTCAAGCCATTTACCAAAATGTTATTGTCAGACAAGACAATATCTGATTCGTAGGTTACTGCCTCTGTTGTTGATTCAGTTGTTTCTTCTGTGGTTGCCTCAGTTGTTGCATCAGTTGTTGCTTCTGTGGTTGCCTCGGTTGTTGCCTCGGTTGTTGATTCGGTTACATCTGTATCCGGTGTATCAGAATCTGAATTTTTATTTTCTTCCACAGGCATGGTATAGCTGCTGTTAAGCACTTTTTGAAGTATTATAGCCACATCATCTGTCAAAATGGAACCATCATTGCTGACATCAACTATCTTAAAATAATTATTATTATTTTCAATAGGCATTACATAGCTGCTGTTCAATACTTTTTGGAGTACGCATGCTGCATCTTCAGCAGTCAATATGCCATCATTATTGGCATCTCCATATAAAATATCGGAAGCATTTGCATTTACGGCTGTTACATTTGTTATAACCATAGAGGCTATAATTAAAGTTGCTATTTTCCTTTTCATCGCACATATCCTCCAAAATTTGTAATTTGACATATTTCAAAAAAAGAATATCAAATAATAATTAAATATAAATGAAGATTTTATTAATTTTTGATTAAAAACAAAAAGAGGCATAAGCCTTATATAGCCTATACCCCTTTAAAATTTGTTTTACTGACCACACTTTTTTATTGCAGTCGGCGTCTGTATACAATAAGCATAAGTATAATAATAAGAAAAATAAGCAATACTGCAACAGTAGCTCTGTAATCCTGAAGTGCAATAACCACTGCTATAGCAGAACTTCCTATACTAAGACAATAAAGTGCAACTACAGCCTGTTTGCTTGAGTAGCCTGAATCCACTAATCGATGGTGCAGATGTCCTCTGTCGGGACTCATAATAGGCTGATGATTAATTGCCCTTCTTATCATTGCAAAGGAAGTATCTAAAATAGGAAGTGCCATTGCAAGTATTGAAAGAAGTATTGAAAGCATAGCATAGCCTTTAAATACGCCTATGCAGGAGCTAACAGCCAAAACATATCCTAAAAATGTAGAGCCGGTATCACCCATATACACCTCTGCCGGAGCAAAATTTCTTGGAAGAAAACCAAGAGAAGAGCCTGCAAGACAAGTACATAAAACTGTAGCAAGAGCATTATTTGACAAAACACAAAGTATTGTAAGACATATGGAAGCAATACTTGTAACTCCCGCCGCAAGGCCGTCAAGACCATCAATAAGATTTACCGCATTGATAAGTCCTACAATCCATATTACTGTAATTACACTTGCAAAGGGCTTTAAATATTCCCAGAAAGGCCACATTATAAAGTCAAGCTTTGTGCCTGTAAAAACAACAAGCACTGCCACAAGTATCTGAATTAATAATTTGAATTTTGCACTTAATTCGTATACATCGTCAAACATACCCACAATCACTATTATAAGTGCACCTATTATAAAGCCTGCAAATTTAACAGTATGAAAATCCTCTACAAAAGGAGTAAGCACCCCAATTCCGCTTAAAAAGCCAAGCACTATTGCAAGACCTCCCATAAGAGGAACCGGCTCTTTATTCATACCTCTGGCTCTTGGAAAATCTACCGCTTTAAATTTAAAGGCAAGTTTTTTAGCAACAGGTGTTGTAACAAGAGTAACTGCAAAGGATATTGCAAAAGCCGCTATATACAAAAGCCAATCCTGTGACATAATTCCATCCTCCGAAGTTTATTACTTAGTTCCAAACATTCTGTCCCCTGCATCACCAAGACCCGGAACAATGTAACCATCTTCACTAATCTGTCTGTCAAGAGCAGCACAATAAACATCAACATCAGGATGATCGTCCTGAAGCTTTTTAACACTGTCTGCTGTGCAGATTAAGCACATATATTTAATATTTTTTGCATTTCTTTCTTTTAAAAACTGAATAGCTGCTGAAGCAGTACCGCCTGTAGCCATCATAGGTTCAAGTACAAAAATTTCAAGATTGTCAACATTATCAGGCAGCTTACAGTAATATTCAATAGGCATAAAAGTATTAGGATCTCTGTAAAGACCAATATGACCTATTCTTGCATTAGGAATAAGGTCAATAATACCCTCAACCATACCTATACCTGCTCTTAAAATAGGCACAATACCAATATCAAGATCCATAACCTTTCCATCAGCCTCTGCTAAAGGAGTTTCAATTTTAACATCTTTTGTTGTCATATCCTTTGTAGCTTCATAGCATAAAAGTGCTGAAATCTCACTGACAAGCTCTCTAAATTCTTTGTTGTTTGTATCCTTGTTTCTAAGACGAGCAAGTTTGCTCTGTACTAACGGATGTTCAATAACATATAAATTGCTCATATTGTGTCCTCCCTAATCTTCAATCATATTTATACGTCTGATATGTCGTTCATCATTTGAAAACTCAGTTTCAAGAAAAGCCTTTACAATTTCAATGGCAAGTCCGGGTCCAATAACTCTTGCGCCCATAGCAAGAATATTTGCATCATTATGCTCTCTTGTAGCCTTTGCACTAAACACATCACCGCAAAGAGCAGCTCTTATCCCCTTAATCTTGTTGGCAGCTATCGATATGCCAATACCTGTACCGCAGATTATAATACCTTTATCACATTCGCCGCTGACAACTGCATTTGCAACAGCCTTTCCATATATCGGATAATCACAGCTGTCACTTGTGTAAGTACCATAATCCTTATATTCATATCCGTTTTTTTCTAAATAATCAATAACTGTTTTTTTGAGTTCAAGTCCGCCATGGTCACAACCTAAGCCTATCATAAAAACTGCCTCCCTTCTGAATTTTATATTTATTATACGTCAAGTATAGAATAGCCTGCCGCCTTTTTCAGCCTGTTCATAATAGCAAGTCCAAGCTCATCTTCTTTAAGTCCTTCAGCATAAACCTTTTCAATTTTATGATAATCACATTTTCTAAGCATTTTAAACAGATTGGCAGCTATAGTTGCAGGTTCTGATTTAGTTCCTACAACAAGTATATCTGTATTTTTATATTTATCTTTGTTTTCTTCTGTAGCAATTACACCTGTTTTTAATCCCTGTGAATTAGCCTGTTCAATAAGCTCATTAATTTTTTTAACAACATTTTCATCACTTCCGCGAACAATAACAACATCTGCACTTGGAGAATAATGAGTATATTTCATACCCGGAGCTTTTGGTGCTTCTCCTTTTTCAAGCTTTGTAACCACAGCCTTATCCACATTTATATTTCCCAGAACTTCATTAAGCATTTCAAAAGTTATAGACCCGGGCCTTAAAAGACATGGAGTATCATTTTCGGATACATCTACAATTGTTGATTCAAGTCCAAATTCACAATGACCTCCGTCAATTATCATATCTATTTTGCCTTTTAAATCAAATTCAACATGAGATGCCCTTGTAGGCGACGGTCTGCCTGATGTGTTTGCGCTTGGTGCGGCAACAGGGGTTTTACAAAGCTTTATAAAAAGATTTGCCACCTTATTTTCAGGATACCTGACTGCAACTGTATTAAGTCCGCCTGTGGTTTCGAAAGGCACAATATCCTTTTTCTTAAATATAAGTGTAAGAGGTCCGGGCCAAAAAGCTGACATAAGCTTTTTGGCATTTTCATTTACATCATATACCAGTTTATCAAGTTCTGATATATCCGAAATATGGAGAATAAGGGGATTATCAGACGGTCTGCCTTTAGCTTTATAAATTTTTTTTGATGCTGAAGGATTGAGTCCGTCACCCCCAAGACCATACACAGTTTCAGTAGGAAATGCCACAAGACCGCCTGATTTAATAATTTCAGCGGCCTTATTCAGTATATCTATATTTTTTAAGGGATTTTCAAAATCAACTTTAGAAATTATAGTATCCAATTATTTTGCACCACAACATTTTTTGTATTTTTTGCCGCTGCCGCAAGGACAAGGGTCATTTCTGCCAACCTTTTCTTTATTATTTACTACAGTTTTTGAACGCTTTTGTTCTTTATAATATTTTTCAAGTTCTTCCTCGGAAAAAATATCTTTCCACTGAGATAAAGAATATAAATGGTCTGCTTTATATTCAACCATTTTCTTATAAAGAGTCTTAAAGTCAATATTAATATTAAGCTCTGTATCTTCTGTTAAATTTTCAAGATTAACCGGCGGATTTTGCAAATCATTAATACCATCTGCAAAACCTACAATATAAGTTATCGGAACATTGTACTTTTCAGCTATTTCTTTAACAGTACCCTTTAATTCAGTAATTTTATTTTCAAGAATATCTTCATAAATCTTCTGCTCTTTCGGAAGATAATCATTCCAAAGTACATTATTAATTCTGCCATTTTTATTGTAAGCAGAGGTAATCCATTGTTCGTATAAAGTCATTTCAGTTTTTCCTCCTAAGCAATATTTGCTTTAATTATTTTACAACAAATATACAAATATGTCTAGTATTTTTTCTTTATAAAGCCGCATCCAGCAGTTCATCAACCGTTGCAGCTCCAATTATTTCTATCCCCTCTACTCTTTTAGCTTCTTTTAAATTAGCCATAGGGAGTATACATTTTTTAAAACCAAGCTTTTTTGCCTCTGAAACTCTCTTTTCAGCCATAGTAACAGCTCTTGTTTCTCCTGTAAGTCCAATTTCGCCAAATATAATTGTATCGGCAGCAACAGGCACATTCCTGTAGCTTGATGCAATGGCTGAAACAACAGCAGCATCAAGAGATGGTTCAGCAATTTTCATACCGCCTGTTATATTTACATATATATCATAGCTTCCAAGCTGCAATCCTGCTCTTTTTTCCAGCACTGCTATTAAAAGCACAACTCTGTTAAAGTCCATACCTGTAGCCATTCTTCTTGGCATATTAAAATTTGTGAAGCTCACAAGGGACTGCACCTCTATTAAAAGAGGTCTGCTTCCCTCCATACTGCAGGTAACAACAGAGCCTGATACATTTACAGGTCTTCCTGAAAGCATATATTCAGACGGATTTAATATTTCTTTAAGTCCTTCTGATGCCATTTCAAAAACGCCAATTTCATTTGTGGCACCAAATCTGTTTTTAACTGCCCTTAAAAGTCTGTAAGATGCAGTTTTGTCACCCTCAAAATACAACACAGTATCTACCATATGTTCAAGAATTCTCGGACCGGCAATAGCTCCCTCCTTAGTAACATGTCCAACAATTATTACAGATATACCATTGCCCTTTCCAATGTGCATAATTCTTGAAGTACATTCTCTAACCTGTGTAACAGAACCCGGAGCAGATGCAACCTCATCTATATACATTGTCTGAATAGAATCTATAACAATATAATCAGGCTCTAAATCATTTATTGCAGCTTCGATAACACTTAAATTTGTTTCTGTCAAAAGATAAAGATTATCCGTTGTTATTTTAAGCCTGTCAGCTCTCATTTTAATCTGCTGAGGAGATTCTTCTCCTGATACATAAAGAATTTTTTTGTTTTGGTCACCAAGCTTCTGACAAATCTGAAGAATAAGTGTTGACTTGCCAATGCCCGGGTCACCGCCAACAAGAGTAAGGGAACCCTCAACAAGTCCTCCTCCGAGAACTCTGTCAAGCTCACCCATACCTGTGGTAATTCTGCTTTCAGATGTAGCAGTAATATCATTTAATAATTTTGATTTATTACTTGTTTTTAAAGCAGCAGAAGAATATCTGTCTTTTTTAGCTGATACAATTTCTTCCTCAAAAGAAGAAAAGCTCCCGCAGTCAGGGCATTTGCCAAGCCATTTTACGGTTTCATATCCGCAATTTTGACATATAAACCTGCTTTTAACCTTAGCCATAATTAATGTTTTTCAATTCTTACAGACTGTGGTTTATCTGATAACTCAGCACTGAAAGAAATTTTGCCTGCAAGGCTTGTCTTAATTTTGCCAATATTAATATCATCAACATAAACAGTGTAGTTTGTGTCGTTTTCAAGCTCTAATGTAAAGCTTGTATCACCAATCCCCTCTGCTTTAAAAGTAGTTGCCTTTTCACTTACCTTTAAATTATGTATAGCAGAGCCGGGCACTGTTTCAAGAAGAAGAGCGGAATTTTTTGTAATTCTTGTAACTTCTTTATAAGTTCTTACAACATATTTATCTCCATTAACATCGAAATCATTAACCTTCTGTTTAACTTCAGCCTCATAATTACCAAAGCTTAAACTGTTGTCTGCTTCCACTCTTATTATTTCATTTATAACTGCCATTTTTAATATCCTCCTGAAAGAATTAATTTAATCATAATAATTTTTTGACAATTTATCAATTATTTAATATAATTATATCAAATTAAATTTAGTTTGTACATAGAAATTCTTTACTTTTTCATTAAAATTTTAGGAGAATTATTTATGATAAGATTAGATAAATATCTTTCTGACAGCGGCAAAGGCACAAGAAGCGAGGTTAAAAAAATAATAAAATCAGGACTGATAACCGTCAACAACACTGTTATTAAGGATAGTTCAGTTAAGATTGACCCGTTAAATGACATAATTAAATTTAAAAATAATATAGTAAATTATAGCAAATATATTTACATTATGCTTAACAAGCCCCGGGGAGTTATATCGGCTACTGAGGATAAAAGCTGCAAAACAGTAATAGATATTCTTCCTGATAAATACAAAAACAAAGGACTGTTTCCAATAGGAAGACTTGACAAAGATACCCTTGGTCTGTTATTGTTATCAAATGACGGAGAGTTTGCTCATAACACTCTGTCACCAAAAAAACATATTCAAAAAACTTATTATGCAGAATTTGAGGGCAGTCTGCCTGATGATGCCGTAAATCAGTTTAGCAAAGGAATAGAGCTTAAAGACTTTGTATGCAAAGGTGCAGAATTAAATATACTTTCAGAAAGCTCTGCCATTGTGAAAATAAGTGAAGGAAAATACCATCAGGTTAAAAGAATGTTTAAAGCACTTGGGTGTAATATAACTTATTTAAAACGTACTGCCTTTGGTGAAATTGAGCTTGACAATTCTCTTAAAGAGGGAGAATGCCGCAAGCTTAATGAAAATGAAATGAAATACATAAAGCAAAGAAAGGAAAATTAGTATGAAAAAAGTATTCAGTGTAATTTTTGCATCAGTTTTGATGGTTCAGACTGTTATGGCTGATAATCTTGACAATGCACTAAGTGCATGGAAAAGCTTATATGCAAATGTTCAGGGTTACACCTATAATGAAATACCTGCATCAACAGTTTCAACTTTCGACCAGTGGAAAAATTCAATATACAGTGCATATAACGATTTATCAGACAGCATAACATTAAATATTAAAAACTTTGATGCTTCAGTTTATGACCTTAAATATCTTGAATCCTATGATGTAGCAATTTCAGCAAAGGGAAGAATTGAGAGTGAATATTCCACAGTAACATATTTCTTCGATTATAACCCTAATTTTAAAATGATAAGAGTATGTGAAAACAGAAGCTTATATAACAAGCTCACTATAGAAGAAAAGCAGGTTTTCACTTCTCTTAATAATGTTGTAAACCAAATAAAAAGAACAAGCTTCAGCGATTATGAAAAAGAGCTTGCAATTCATGATTTTATAGTTTCAAACTATAAATACGGTCCTGCGTATACTGATAATGTTCCACAGAGAGCTCATAGTATTGTTGGTATTGTAACTGACGGAGAGGGTATATGCGAGGCTTATGCCAATACATTCCAGCTTATGTGCAAGCTTGCAGGTATTGATTCACAGATTATAACAGGTGAAGTCAATGGTGTTGGTCATATGTGGAATATTGTTAATATTGACGGAGATTATTATCATGTTGATGTTACAAGCGACGACCCTTATCCTGATGTTGAGGGCAGACAGAGATATAATTTCTTTAATGTAACAGATGATATGATTTCAATTAATCATACATGGGAAAGAGATAATTATCCTAAATGTACGGCAACAATATACAACTATCAGATTTATAACAACTATGTTGTAACCAGTTATGAGGATCTTGAAAAGCTGCTTACAGACGGTCTTTCAAAATCAAAAACATATTTCACATTTAAAACAGAGGGCTATATTATTAATGACGCTTCTGATATTAGAAAAATTCTCAGCAATAAAGGCTTCAGCAAAATTTCTATAACAGGTGAATATGGAAAAGACGGTATATTCAATCTTACTCTTGAATAAAATTTCAAAAAATCGGGGTGTAAAAAATTTAAGTTTTTTACACCCCTGCTTGCTTATATTTAAAATTTCATTTTATAATTCAACAAGAACAGACTCTAATCTTTATTAATATATTTAATCATATTTTGTATTTTTACAAAAAATTATTTATTACTATAAAAATAAATAGATATATAAACAGACTGATGTGGTCAAGCATAATCCCAAAAGCCCCTGTTCTTCTGTACTTTATGAATTTGTCCTATATTGTATTGTATCAAAGACAGCGTTAAAATAGACATTACTCATACAAAAAGTGCAAGCAGGTTCAAATCTTGCACTCTTTGTAAAAAAAAATTTACTATTATGGATTACGGTTTATATTATAACATATTGTGTATAATTTTGTCAATACTTAATGTCTGATTTTTTACATAATAAATTTAGAGGTGTCTTTATTATTTTTCTCAAGTCTAACCTCAATACCCAATTATTTGGATTTTTTACAGGTGACAATCCTCTGTAAATTAGGAAACATTTAATCAACCACCCAATCAAAAAAGTGCTTTGCCATTTTGGCAAAGCACTCGAAAAAATAATTGACAACACAGTAAATCTGTGCTATCATTAAATTACAAGAGGGAGCAACCGAACGGTTGTCCTCACAGTTATAAGTTATTTTTAAATAACCGCTTATCTTGCGAGGATGGGGCGGTTATTTTTTTATGTATATTATGATTAGTAACAGTAATAACAATGTTATTTGAGCTTCTGTCATAACAAACCCCCTCTCTTTTCAGATTGGGGGGACAACCGCCTTGGGCGAGCAGTAAAACACTGTATGTGTTTTACGCCCGACCCGTTATTCCCTCTTGTATAAACCATTATATCTTATTTTTCTGACAAAAACAAGTTTATTCTTCTAATAGATATATAAACAGACTGATGTGGTCAAGCATAATCCCAAAAGCCCCTGTTCTTCTGTACTTTATGAATTTGTCCTATATTGTATTGTATCAAAGACAGCGTTAAAATAGACATTACTCATACAAAAAGTGCAAGCCGGTTCAAATCTTGCACTTTTGTTATGATGCGGGGACTTTCTTACCCGGTTAAATTCTGTTATTGATTTTCGATAAAAAGCTATTTATATATTAGTCAGAAACAATGGTATTTTAAAAATAAAATTTATTCCAAAATTAAAAAAAAGGGGCTGTAAAAAAATCCCTAATTAACACAACCCACATCAGCATTTTGTT
>CAZZLN010000004.1:0-82060 GCA_964654945.1 uncultured Lachnospiraceae bacterium | reverse complement strand
GCCCTCCTTGCCTAAAGGAGGGAAGCAAATGCTTGCCATTTGCAGGGAGGATATTAAATATTTTGCAGAAAATGTTACACGAAAAATCAGAGGACGAGCAATGCTCGCCCCTACGACAACCAACGGACTGAGGACGAGCAATGCTCGCCCCTACAATATATCCCTCCACCGGTGAAGCCGGTCCCATGTAAATAAGCCCTCCTTGCCTAAAGGAGGGAAGCAAATGCTCGCATTTGCAGGGAGGATTCTTTTGTTGGAGTATAAGACAATACCCTGTAAAATCAATGTATCCCTCCACCGGCAAAAGCCGGTCCCCCTCCCTTTAGGCAAGGGAGGCTTTTTGTGTTGGGTTGCAAGCCGATCCCCCGCAAAGGAGGCTATTTTGGGGTTGCAATGCTCGCCCCTACAACAACCAACGGACTAAGGACGAGCAATGCTCGCCCCTACGACAACCAACGAACTAAGGACGAGCAATGCTCGCCCCTACAATATATCCCTCCACCGGTGAAGCCGGTTCTTGCAGTGGAGAATTTTAACTATAAATGTACGTTGTGAACTCTTATATTACACTAATATTTCAAAATTAGATTGACGTGAAAATCATAAGTCATTTTGCTTATTATAAATCTGATGTGCAATGAGGGCATTTTACTGCTTCTATGTTAATTTCGCTTTTGCAAAAAGGACATTCCTTTGTTGTTGCAGGAGCATTTTCAGCGGCTTTTGGCATACGAATTTTGTTTATCGCCTTTACAATGACAAAAAGCACAAAGGCGGTAATAACAAAGTTGATTACAGTTCCCAAAAGTGTTCCTATTGGGAAAGGTCCAATGTTTCCGGCAATACTGTTGACATCTTCCCCTCCTGTTATTAATGAGATAATCCAGTTAATAAGAGGAGTTACAAAACAGCCTACAAGACCGTCGTTTACAAGTGATGTGAATGCAGCACCTATAACAATACCAACGGACATATCAATCATATTGCCCTTAATGGCAAAATCCTTAAATTCCGAAAAAAGTTTTTTCATTAAAAAATTCCTCCTTTTTTTAAAGTATATAATATATGTTGAAATTTGTAAAGTATTGTCTGAAAATATTTTTATATAAAACTTGTAAAAAAAATTATTAAAAACTATTGACAAAGTTTTGATGCTATGGTATATTATAACTACAGTTAGCACTCAAAGCTAATGAGTGCTAATAAGAAAGGAGGAATGTGGGGCTTATGAAATTGAATGAAAGAAAAATCAGAATTTTAGAAGCCATTATCACTGACTACATAGCTACTGCTGAGCCTATCGGCTCAAGAACTATAGCTAAAAAATATGATTTGGGCATTTCTCCTGCTACTATACGTAATGAAATGAGTGACCTTGAGGATTTGGGATATATCGAACAGGTGCATACCTCCTCAGGCAGAGTGCCATCTCAAAAAGGCTACAGGTTATATGTTGATAATTTTATGAAGCAAAAAGAGCTTACAGGCGATGAAGTTGAATTTCTTAAAAATGCAATTTCTCTTAATGCCAGCAGGATTGAATATCTTATGGAACAGACGGCTAAAGCTCTTGCGATGCTTACTAACTACACTACTGTAGTGACTGAACCTAAAAATAAAAAAGCTTCTGTTAAAATTAAGCATATTCAGCTTGTGCCTATTGACGAAAGGTCTATTGCGGCAGTCATTGTTACAGATAACAAAGCTATTAAAAATCATATTATAAGAGTTGATTCTGCTCCCGGTATTGATGAACTTAATCTTATATCATCGGGCATTAATGCCGAACTAAGGGGTATGAGCCTTGACAGCTTTGAAAAAAACAATGTTGCTCATATTTTGGAAAGATTTTCTTCCCATAAGGAGCTTATTGCAAGGGTTATTAAAGCTATTATTTTAACTATTCGGGAAGAAGAAGATGTGCATCTGTATACCAGCGGGGTCAGAAATATTCTTGGATTTCCTGAATTTAGCAATGTTGAAAAAGCTAAAAATATTTTTCAGGCTCTTGAAGAAAAAGAAATGCTTATTACTTTACTTGGCAGAGGTGATTCCAATGATGAACAAAGAGTGCAAATTCTTATAGGCGGAGAGAATAATCTTGACGAATTAAAAGACTGCAGTATAGTCAGAGCTAATTATAAATTTAATAATTCTTATGGCAAGATTGGCGTTATCGGTCCTACCAGAATGAATTATTCTCAGACGGTTTCGGTCATTAACGAAATTGTCAAAACTCTTGACTCTGCTATTAATTCTATATTAGATGATAAACATGGAGGTAATGATGGATAAAGAGTTAAATAATGAGGTTCTTGAAAATGAAGAAGCTCCTGAAGAAATTAAGGAGGAAGCAGCTGAGCCTGATGCTGAAGAACAAAAAGAACCTACTATTGAAGAAAAGCTTGAAGAGGCTGAAAAAAAGGCTCGGGAAAATTATGACAAGTGGCTTAGACAGCTTGCTGAATTTGAAAATTTCAGAAAAAGGTCTAATGCTGAAAAAACAGGTATGTATAACAATGGTGTAAGAGATACCGTTGAAAAATTACTTCCTGTTATAGATAACTTTGAAAGAGCCGTTAATGCGGCTGAGGACAAAGAAAACAGTATGTATAAAGGAATCGAAATGATATTAAAGCAGTTCCTTGAAATTTTAACAGCCTTAGGTGTTGAGGAAATTGCTGCTGAGGGTGAGCCTTTTGACCCTAACTATCATTCAGCGGTTATGCATATTGATGATGAGAGTTGTGATGAAAATGTTATCGTGGAAGTGTTCCAAAAGGGATATAAACATGGTGACAAGGTAATAAGACCAAGTATGGTCAAGGTAGCTAATTAAAAAAGGAGAGATTAAAATGGGAAAAATTATTGGTATTGACTTAGGTACTACAAACTCTTGTGTAGCAGTTATGGAGGGCGGACAGCCAACAGTTATTGCTAATGCTGAAGGTGCAAGAACTACTCCGTCAATTGTTGCATTTACAAAATCAGGCGAAAGATTAGTGGGTGAAACTGCTAAGCGTCAGGCTGTTACTAATGTTGATGGTACAGTTATTTCTATTAAAAGACATATGGGTGAGGATTTTAAGTTTTCTTATGATGACAAAAAGTTTTCTCCACAGGAAATTTCTGCTATGATTTTACAGAAATTAAAAAAAGATGCAGAATCTTATATTGGTGAGCCTGTTACAGAAGCTGTTATTACAGTTCCTGCTTACTTTACAGATGCTCAAAGACAGGCTACTAAGGATGCAGGCAAGATTGCAGGTCTTGATGTTAAAAGAATTATAAATGAGCCTACTGCTGCTGCATTATCTTATGGTCTTGATAATGAACAGGAACAGACTATTATGGTTTATGACCTTGGCGGCGGCACATTTGATGTGTCTATTATTGAAATTGGTGATGGCGTTATCGAAGTTCTTGCTACAAGCGGAAACAACCGTCTTGGCGGTGATGACTTTGACCAGAGAATTATCGATTATTTAGTAGGTGATTTTAAGGCTAAAGAGGGCATTGACTTATCTGCTGACAAAATGGCTATGCAGAGATTAAAAGAAGCTGCTGAAAAGGCTAAAAAAGAGCTTTCTTCCGCAACTACTTCAAATATCAACATTCCTTATATTACTGTCGGCACTGATGGCCCTAAGCATTTAGACGTAACTTTAACAAGAGCTAAGTTTAATGAGCTTACCTCTGACCTTGTTGAAGCTACTTTAGGACCTGTTCAGAATGCTTTAAAGGATGCTGATATTTCTGCAAGTGATTTGAGCAAGGTATTGCTTGTTGGCGGTTCTACAAGAATTCCTGCTGTTCAGAACGAGGTTCAGAAGATTACAGGCAAAGAGCCTTTCAAGGGTATTAATCCTGATGAATGTGTTGCTATAGGCGCTTGTATTCAGGGCGGTAAGTTAGCAGGTGATGAGGGCGCAGGCAGTGTGCTTCTTCTTGATGTAACTCCTCTTACTCTCGGTATTGAAACTGCAGGGGGTGTTGCTACTGCTCTTATCCCTAGAAATACTACTATTCCTACAAACAAAAAGCAGATTTTCTCAACTTATGAGGATAATCAGACTGCTGTTGATATTAACATTGTTCAGGGTGAAAGACCAATGGCAAGAGATAACAAGAGCTTAGGACGTTTCCGCCTTGACGGTATTGCTCCTGCTCCTAGAGGTATCCCTCAGATTGAGGTTTCTTTCGATATTGATGCTAATGGTATCACTAAGGTTAGTGCTAAGGATTTAGGCACAGGAAAGGAACAGAACATTACTATTACTTCTTCCACTAACTTATCTGATGAAGAAATTGATAAGGCCGTTAAAGAAGCTGAACAGTATGCTGAACAGGATAAGAAACGTAAAGAGGCTGTTGATACAAAAAACGAAGCTGACTCTATCGTATTCCAGACTGAAAAGTTAATAAAGGATATGGGCGATAAGCTTAATGGTGAGGATAAGGCTAAGCTTGAAGGCGAACTTGCTAACTTAAAGAGCGTAAATGACGGTATGAATGCTGAAACTATGAATGAAACTGATGTTGCAACTTTAAAGACTGCTGTTGAGTCTTTAACAGGCACAGTTCAGGAATTTTCAACAAAAATGTACCAGCAGGCACAGGCGGCAGGCGTAAATCCTGAGGATATGGCTCAGGGCGGAGCAAATGCCAATGACGATATAATTGATGGCTGATATTGATTAATACAAAGAGTCAAAGTTTAGGCTTTGGCTCTTTGTTGTGATATGGTAAAAGAGGTGAGTAAGGTGGCAAAAAGAGATTATTATGAGGTGCTTGGAATACAAAAAGGTGCAGACGATGCAGAAATAAAAAAAGCATTCCGAAAAATGGCTAAAAAATATCATCCTGATGCTAATCCCGGTGACAAAGAGGCTGAAGAAAAATTTAAAGAAGTGAACGAAGCTTATGAGGTTTTAAGTGATGCTCAGAAAAAAGCAGCTTATGATCAGTATGGTCATGCAGCCTTTGAACAAGGCGGTATGGGTGGAGCAGGCGGCTTTTCAGGTGGTTTTTCAGGCGGCTTTAGCGGTATGGATATGGGTGATATATTCAGCGGTATTTTTGGAAGCGGCTTTGGCGATATATTCGGCGGAGGCAGCTCAAGAGCCGGTTCAGGTCCTCAAAGAGGCTCTGATTTGCAGATTTCTATGACTATTTCATTTGAGGAATCAATGTTTGGCTGCAAAAAAGAAAGAGTTATGGATGTATATGAAAAATGTTCTCAATGTGGAGGAAGCGGTGCTAAAAAAGGCACTTCTGCTGAAACCTGCAGTTATTGTCATGGTACAGGTCAGGAAAAAGTTACACAGCAAACTCCTTTTGGTATGATTTCAAGCACAAGAGTTTGTTCTCATTGTCATGGTGAGGGCAGAATTATAAAAGAAAAATGTCCTAATTGTCATGGTAACGGCAATGTTAAGGTTAATAAGAAAGTTACCATTGAAATTCCAAAGGGTATTTCCTCCGGTCAGTCCATAAGAAAAAGAGGTCTTGGCGGTGCAGGTACAAAGGGCGGTCCTAATGGGGACTTATTTATTCAGATTAATGTAATTCCAAGCAGGACTTTTGCAAGACAGGGCAATGATTTATATGTAAATATGCCGATTTCTATTACACAGGCTGCTTTCGGCGGAAAAATAAATATACCTACTATTGACGGTGATTATGAATATACATTAAAGGCAGGCACACAGCCTGAAACAAAAGCAACTATAAGAGGAAAGGGTGCTTATAATGTTAAAAATGATAACTACAGAGGCAATCTTGTAGTGACATTTAAAGTACAAATTCCTACTGAAATGAATAAGGAACAGAAAGAGGTTCTTGAAAAATTTGCAGAAGCTTCAGGCGAGAAAACTCCCAAAAAAAAGAGCTGGTTTAAGTAAGAAAGGCAGGAATTTTGCTATGAGAAAAAAGCTGTATAAATCAGAAACAGACAGAAAAATATTTGGTGTATGCGGCGGAATAGCTGAATATTTTGGCATTGATTCAACTATTGTGCGTTTAATATGGGTGCTGCTTGTTTTTGGCTGGGGTACAGGTATTCTTGCGTATATTGTTGCTGCACTTGTTATGCCTGATAGATAAAAAAGAGTGTGTCAGATTTGGCACACCCTTATTTTATATATGCAGTAATGTAATAAAATGAATTTTTTTAAAATAAATCCTGCAAAAATTTAATAATATATATTGAAATTTATATTATTTGTGGTAAAATATAAATTAAAATAAAAATTATCCTGTAAATTTTTATACTTAATTTTTGTAAGGAGGAAAATAATGATTGAACTATTTAAAACCGGTGCTTACCTTATAAATGGCAATGAGCTTGTTGCTGATGACGGAAATGCAGAAGCTGAATTATCTGCAATGGGTATCAACACTAAAAAGTCAGAGGCTTTAAAAAATACTATGGCTTATGGTATTTTAAAAGCTCATAATACAAGCGGCAATATGGATAATCTTAAAATAAAATTTGATTGTATGGCAAGTCATGATATTACTTATGTTGGTATTATTCAGACTGCAAGAGCATCAGGTATGGAAAAATTTCCTATTCCTTATGTTCTTACTAACTGTCATAATTCGCTTTGTGCAGTAGGCGGCACTATCAATGAAGACGACCATATGTTTGGTCTTTCTGCGGCTAAAAAATACGGCGGTATTTATGTTCCTGCACATCAGGCGGTTATTCATCAGTTTATGCGTGAAATGATGAGCGGTTGTGGTAAAATGATTTTAGGCTCTGACTCTCATACACGTTATGGTGCTTTAGGCACTATGGCTATAGGTGAGGGTGGCGGAGAGCTTGCAAAACAGCTTTTATGCCAGACTTATGACGTTGCCCGTCCACAGGTTGTAGGTATATATCTTACAGGCAAGCCTGCTCCTTATGTCGGACCTCAGGATATAGCTCTTGCTATTATAGGTGAGGTATTTGAAAATGGTTATGTTAAAAATAAGGTAATGGAATTTATCGGCGACGGTATTGAGGGTCTTGGTGTTGAATACAGAAACGGCATTGATGTTATGACTACTGAAACCACCTGTCTTTCTTCCGTATGGAAAACTGATGAAAAGGTTAAGGAATACTATGCTGCTCATGGCAGAGCTGAAGATTATAAAGAATTAAAGCCCGGCAATGTTGCATATTATGACGGTATTGTATATGTTGATCTTTCTAAGATTAAGCCTATGATTGCCATGCCTTTCCATCCAAGCAATACTTATACTATTGATGATTTGAATGATAATCTTTTTGATATTCTTGATGAGGTTGAAAAGAAGGCTGTAAAGACTATTGATAATCCTAATATTAAGTTTGAATTAAAGAACAAGGTTAAAAACGGCAGGCTCTATGTTGACCAAGGCGTTATTGCAGGCTGTGCCGGAGGTACTTATGACAATATTTGTGATGCAGCTGATATTTTAGATGGACAGACTATCGGCACTGATGATTTTGCTCTTAGCGTTTATCCGTCATCTCAGCCAACATTTATGACCCTTGTTGAAAACGGTGCTATATTTAAGCTTATGCAGGCGGGTGTTACTGTTCGTTCTGCATTCTGCGGTCCTTGCTTTGGAGCAGGTGATGTTCCAAGCAATCAGGGATTAAGCATAAGACATTCTACAAGAAATTTCCCTAACAGAGAGGGTTCTAAGCCGGGTAACGGTCAGATTGCAGGTGTTGCACTTATGGATGCACGTTCTATTGCTGCTACTGCTGTCAACAAGGGATATTTAACTCCTGCAAATGAAATTGACGTAAACTTCTCTAAGCCTAAATATTTCTTCAATAAGTCAGTTTATGACAACAGAGTTTATCAGGGCTTTGGAAAGGCAGATCCGTCTGTAGAGCTTAAATTTGGTCCTAATATAACTGATTGGCCTGAAATGAGTGCTTTAACCGATAATCTTATGTTAAAGGTTGTAAGTGTAATTACTGACCCTGTTACTACTACTGATGAGCTTATTCCTTCAGGTGAAACAAGCTCTTACAGATCTAATCCTCTTGGTCTTGCGGAATTTACTCTTTCAAGAAAAGACCCAAATTATGTGCCAAGAGCCAAAGAAATTCAAAAAGCTGAAAAGGCAAGACTTGAAGGCAATTGTATGGGTGAGGCAGCTGAAGGTATCAGAGATGCTATGCACACTGTAAAAACTAAGTTTGATGCAAACAAAATAAATACAGGTGTAGGTTCTGTAATATATGCCGTAAAGCCGGGTGACGGTTCTGCAAGAGAACAGGCAGCAAGCTGCCAAAAGGTGCTTGGAGGCTGGGCAAACTTTGCTAAAGAATATGCTACTAAGAGGTATCGTTCCAACCTTATTAACTGGGGTATGCTTCCTTTTATTCTTGATGGTGAGCTTCCCTTTGAAAATGGAGATTTCATTTTCATTCCTGATGTTGCAAAGGGTATTGCAGAAAAAAATTCAGAGTTTACTGCTTATGTTGTAAAAAATGGAGAAATGAAAGAATTTACTCTCAAAATGGGCGATTTGACAGATGATGAAAGAAAAATTATTCTTGCAGGCTGTCTTATAAATTACAACAAAAATATTAATAAGAATAAATAAATGGTTAAGGGGGACTATTGCAGTTCCCTCTTTGTAAATATTGGTAAAATTTGTATACTTGCATAAATTAACCTTGCTTTCATAACAAAAGATTGTTAAATTGTAGGAGTAGAAATTTATTGCAAAGTTTGTTATAATATTATCAATATCATAGATATAATGATATAAATATAAGGATAAATTGGCAGAAGCAGGTTAAGATATAATATGTAATTAACTATTCTTTTGTCAAGTAATCTTCTATATAGATAAAAGGAAACAAATTAAAAGGACAAGAAAGTTTTTATCGGTTTGCAGTTTTCTGTAAACAGGAAAGGAGACAAAAATGTTAAATAAGAAATCAGTAGATGATTTACAGGTTAAGGGCAAGAGAGTTCTTTGCAGATGTGATTTTAACGTACCTTTAAAAGATGGCGTTATCACTGATGAAAACAGAATTGTAGCTGCTTTGCCTACAATTGAGAAATTAATTAAAGATGGTGCTAAGGTTATTCTTTGTTCACATCTTGGTAAGCCAAAGGAGCCATCAGAAGAATTTTCTTTAGCTCCTGTTGCAAAGAGATTATCCGAAAAGTTAGGCAAGGAAGTAGTATTTGCTGCTGATGACAATGTTGTTGGCGAAAATGCAAGGGCTGCTGTTGCTGCAATGAATGACGGTGATGTTGTTCTTCTTCAGAATACAAGATTTCGTAAAGAAGAAACTAAAAATGGTGTAGAATTTAGCAAGGATTTAGCTTCTCTTGCAGATTTGTATGTAAATGATGCTTTTGGTACTTCTCACAGAGCTCACTGTTCTACAGTTGGTGTGACTGAGTTCGTTGATGAATGTGCAGTTGGTTACCTTATGCAGAAAGAAATTGAGTATTTAGGCAATGCAGTTAATAATCCTGTAAGACCTTTCGCTGCTATTCTTGGCGGTGCTAAGGTTAGTGACAAGATTAACGTTATCAACAATCTCCTTGACAAGGTTGATATTCTTGTTATAGGCGGTGGTATGGCATATACATTCTTTAAGGCTTTAGGCTATGGTATAGGTAAAAGCATACTTGAAGAAGATAAAATTGATTTTGCACTTGAAATGATTCAGAAAGCAGAACAGAAAGGTGTTACATTCCTGCTTCCTGTTGACAATGTTGTTGCTAAGGAATTTGGTCCCGGCAAGCCTCATCGTATTGCAAGCAGACCTGTAAGACCAAATCCGCTTCATCCATTTATTGCTCCCGATGAAGAAGGTTTTGATATTGGTACTGCAACAGTGAGCCTTTTCGCAGATGCTTTAAAGGACGTTAAAACTCTTGTATGGAATGGACCTATGGGTGTGTTTGAAGTTCCTGAATATGCTGTTGGTACTAAGGCTGTTGCTGAAATTGTATCTAATCTTGATGCAACTACTATTGTTGGCGGCGGTGATTCTGCTGCTGCTGTTAATCAGTTAGGTTATGCTGATAAGATTACACATATTTCTACAGGCGGCGGTGCTTCTCTTGAATTTTTAGAGGGCAAGGAACTTCCCGGCGTAGCTGCTGCTGATGACAAATAATTTTTGTTTAATTATCTTAGGCTGTTGTATTTTCAACAGCCTAAAAGTGCAACTTGCACATATATAAAATTAAAAATAGGAAAGGAAGTTATTATGAGAAAAAGAATAATTGCCGGTAACTGGAAAATGAACAAAACTCCGTCAGAGGCTATAGAGCTTGTGAATCTTTTAAAAGATAAGGCTGACTCTAAAGAAGCTGATGTAGTATTTTGTGTGCCATTTGTAAATCTTATTCCTGTTAAGGAAGCGTTAAAGGGTACAAATATAAAGGTTGGTGCTCAAAATCTTCACTTTGAAAACAGCGGTGCATACACAGGTGAAATTTCAGCTCCTATGTTAAAGGAAATCGGTGTTGATTATGTAGTTATCGGTCATTCAGAAAGACGTGCTTATTTTGCTGAAACTGATGAAACAGTTAATAAGAAAATACATAAAGCATTTGAGTATGGAATTACTCCAATTGTTTGTGTAGGCGAAAGTCTTGATGAAAGAGAAAGCAACATTACTATTGAAAGAATAAGAACTCAGGTTAAGACCGGCTTAAAGGGTCTTACTGCTGAACAGGCTGCTGAAATTGTTATTGCTTATGAGCCGATTTGGGCAATAGGCACAGGCAAGGTTGCTACTAAGGAACAGGCTCAGGAAGTTTGCGAAAGCATAAGAAAGGTATTTGCTGAAATGTATGGTGAAGATGCTGCCTCTAAGGTTAGAATACAGTATGGCGGTTCTGTAACAGGCAAATCAGCTCCTGAATTATTTGCTATGGCGGATATTGACGGTGGTCTTGTCGGCGGTGCAAGTCTTAAAGAGGACTTTATAAATATAGTTAATTCTTAAAGCTTAATTATAATGTTTTATTTAGGAGAAATAATATGAGTAAAAAAACTACTGTTTTAATGATTTTAGACGGTTATGGCATAAACAGCAAAGCTGAGGGTAATGCTATTAAAATGGCAAATAAGCCAAATCTTGATAAGCTTATGAGTGAATACCCTTGTGTTAAAGGCTATGCAAGCGGTCTTGCTGTAGGTTTGCCTGATGGTCAGATGGGTAATTCTGAGGTTGGTCATCTTAATATGGGTGCAGGCAGAATTATTTATCAGGATTTAACTAAAATTACAAAGGCTATTGAAGATGGAGATTTCTTTACAAATCCTGTTCTTCTTGACGCTGTAAACAATTGTAAGGAACATAATTCCGACCTTCATTTATATGGTCTTTTATCTCCGGGTGGTGTTCATTCTCATATTGAACACGTTTATGCACTTTTAAAGCTTGCTAAAGATAATGGACTTACTAATGTGTATGTACATTGTTTCCTTGATGGCAGAGATACTCCTCCCGCATCAGCTAAAGGCTTTATTGCTGAGCTTGAAGCTAAGATGGCTGAAATCGGTGTGGGAAAAGTTGCTACAATATCAGGCAGATATTATGCAATGGATAGAGATAACAGATGGGAAAGAGTTGAAAAGGCATACAATGCTCTTGTTTTAGGCGAGGGCAATACCGCTGATTCTGCTGAAGAATGTATGACAAATACTTATGCAGAAGGTGTAAATGATGAGTTTGTGGTTCCTACTGTTATTTTAAATAACGGAAAACCAACTGCTGTTATTAAGGAAAATGATTCAATTATTTTCTTTAACTTCAGACCTGACAGAGCAAGAGAAATTACAAGATGCTTCTGTGATGTTGAATTTAATGGATTTAAAAGAGCTAAGGGTTATTTCCCTGTTAAGTATGTTTGTTTCACTGATTATGATGTAACTATTGAAAATAAGGAGGTTGCATTTAAGAAAGAACATATAACAAATACACTTGGCGAATATTTATCATCACTTGGTATGACTCAGGCAAGAATTGCTGAAACCGAAAAATATGCTCACGTTACATTCTTCTTTAACGGCGGCGTTGAAGAACCTAATAAGGGCGAGGACAGAATTCTTGTTGCATCTCCAAAGGTTGCAACCTATGATTTGCAGCCTGAAATGAGTGCTCCTGAAGTTACTAAAAAACTTATTGCTGCTATTGAAAGCGGCAAGTACGATGTGATTATCATTAACTATGCCAACCCTGATATGGTTGGTCATACAGGTGTTATTCCTGCAGCAGTTAAGGCTATTGAAACTATTGACAGCTGTGTTGGAAAGGTTGTAGATACACTTATAAAAGCTGACGGGCAGATGTTTTTATGTGCAGACCATGGCAACAGTGACCAGCTTATTGATTATGAAACAGGTAAGCCTTTTACTGCGCATACTACCAATCCTGTTCCTTTTGTTCTTGTAAACTGCAAGAAAGCTAAGGGACTTATGGAAGGCGGTAAGCTTTGTGATATTGCACCAACCCTTTTGGATATGATGGATATTCCTCAGCCAAAGGAAATGACAGGTCATTCTTTACTTATTAAATAAATTGTAATGGCAAAGTTGTATAATATATAAGAAAAGGAGAATTATAATGAAAGGTTTTATTGAAATTTTAGACGTATATGCAAGAGAAGTTCTTGACTCAAGAGCTAACCCAACTGTTGAGGTTGAAGTAATTGTTGATGCAGGCGACAGAGATGTTGTAGGCAGAGCTGCTGTTCCATCAGGTGCTTCTACAGGTCAGTTTGAAGCAGTTGAATTAAGAGATGGCGGTGACAGATACTGCGGTAGTGGTGTTCAGAAAGCTGTTGATAATGTAAATAACATTATTGCTGATGAAATTATAGGTATGAATGCTCTTGATCAGGTTGCTATTGACAATGTAATGATTGCTCTTGACGGCACTCCTAATAAGGCTAAGCTTGGCGCAAATGCAACTCTTGGTGTATCTATGGCTGTTGCAAAGGCTGCTGCCGAAGCATTAAATATGTCTTTATATCAGTATCTTGGCGGATTTAATGCTAAGACACTTCCTGTTCCTATGATGAATATTATGAATGGCGGTAAGCATGCTGATAATACTGTTGATTTACAGGAATTTATGATTATGCCTGTTGGTGCTAAGACTTTCAAGGAAGCATTACAGATGTGCTGCGAAATTTATCACGCATTAAAGAAAGTTTTAAAGAGCAAGGGCTATTCTACAGGTGTTGGTGATGAAGGCGGTTTTGCTCCTGACTGTGCTACTGCTGATGAAGTTATTGATAATATTATTGAAGCTACAGTTAAAGCCGGTTATAAGCCTGGTGAACAAATCAGAATTGCTATGGATCCTGCTTCTTCTGAATTATATAAGGAAGACGGCTTATATCACTTCCCGGGTGAAACTGAAGCTACAGGTGCTGAAGAAGAAATTACAAGAACTTCTGCTGAAATGGTTGAATATTATGCTGCACTTTGTGAAAAATATCCTATTATTTCTATTGAAGACGGTCTGGCTGAAGAAGACTGGGACGGCTGGAAGATGCTTACTGAAAGGTTAGGAGATAAAATTCAGCTTGTTGGTGATGACTTATTTGTTACTAATACTAAGAGATTGTCAAAGGGTATTGAACTTGGTGTTGCAAATTCTATACTTATTAAGGTTAATCAGATTGGTACACTTACTGAAACCTTTGATGCTATTAAGTTAGCTAACAGAAATAATATGACAGCAGTTGTATCTCACAGATCAGGTGAAACTGAGGATACTACTATTGCTGATATTGTTGTTGCAGTTAATGCCGGTCAAATTAAAACAGGTGCTCCTGCAAGAACAGACAGGGTTGCTAAATATAATCAGTTATTAAGAATTGAAGAAGAACTTGGCGATGAGGCTCAGTATCTTGGTCTTGATGCTTGGTTTAACTTAAAAAATAAATAAAATTAAAATAAAGGGTTGTCATATATGACAGCCCTTGTTTTAACTAAGTAAGGAAGTGGTGAGGAGGTTGCTTACTTAGTTAAATTATAATATATATACAAAAAATATAAAGCTTATCTGTTGAAATTTGGTGAAAAATTAACGAAATTTTTTGCAAAAAATACTTGAAATAGTTTTGAAAATATGGTAAGATATTCGTGTTGTGACATTAAGAGCGTTGATGCAAAAGGTTGCTATACCTCTTGAATACAAGGGTTATAGGTTTTTTTGCGGAGCAATGTCCAGTTCAAGAAACCGGGCGACAAGGTCACTGTGCGAATATTGTTTGCGTGAATATTGCAGGCGTGCTATGCGTCAGAGTTGCAAAGCGATAGAAACACGCGGATAAGTGTGCAGTCACCACTTGTCGTACTAAGTAATTTAAAAAGTGCGAAAAGGAGGGGACTTTTTTTATGGCTAATCAGAAGATTAGAATCAGTCTTAAATCTTACGATCACAAGTTAATCGACCAGTCAGCTGCTCAGATTATTGAAACAGCTAAGAAAACAGGTGCTAAAATCAGCGGACCTATTCCGCTTCCGACAAAGAAGGAAGTAGTTACAATTCTTAGAGCTGTTCATAAGTATAAAGATTCAAGAGAGCAGTTTGAATTAAGAACTCATAAGAGATTAATCGACATTCTTCAGCCAACAGGCAAGACTGCTGATGCTTTATCAAGATTAGACTTACCGGCAGGTGTAGATATTACACTTAAGGTTTTATAATTTAAGATTGATTAATAAAAAAGTTACTACTAATTAATTTGGTTTATATAAGTAATACCTTATGTAGACCTAGAATGATTTCCTTAATGAGGTAATCCGCTGTAGAGTTTATTATGGAGGTAAAAACATGAAAAAAGCAATTGTTGCTAAGAAAATCGGTATGACACAGGTTTTCGCTGAGAATGGTTTACTTATTCCCGTAACTGTTCTTGAAGCAGGTCCTTGTGTTGTAACTCAGGTTAAAACAGTTGAAAACGATGGATACGATGCTATCCAGGTAGGTTTCGGCGATGTAAAGGTTAATAAAGTAAACAAGCCAATGAAAGGTCACTTTGACAAGTCAGGCGCTGATCCTAAGAAAGTTCTTAAAGAATTCAGATTAGAATCAATCGAAGGTATGACTGCAGGTACAGAAATCAAGGCTGATGTTTTTGCAGCAGGCGATAAGGTTGATGTATCAGGCATTTCTAAGGGTAAGGGCTATCAGGGTCCTATCAAAAGACATGGTCAGTCAAGAGGACCTATGGGTCATGGTTCTAAGTTCCACAGAGCAGTAGGTTCTATGTCATCAGCTACTACACCTGGTAAGGTAAAAAAGGGCAAGAAGATGGCAGGACATATGGGTGCTGTTAATGTGACTGTTCAAAATCTTGAAGTTGTACGTGTTGACGCTGATAAGAATTTATTACTTATCAAGGGTGCTGTTCCCGGTAATAAAGGTGCTGTGCTTGTGATTAAGAACAGCGTTAAGGCTTAATTAATCTTTACGGAAGGAGGAAGACCTAATGGCAAATGTAAAAGTATTCAACATGAGCGGAAGCGAAGTTGGTTCTATAGAATTAAATGATAGTATTTTTGCAGTTGAAGTAAACACTCACGTTATGCATCAGGCTGTTGTACAGTATCTTGCTAACCAAAGACAGGGTACTCAGAGTGCTTTAACAAGAGCAGAAGTACGTGGAGGCGGCAGAAAGCCTTGGAGACAGAAAGGTACAGGTAGAGCCAGACAGGGTTCTATTCGTTCACCACAGTGGACTGGCGGTGGCGTGGTATTTGCTCCAAAGCCAAGAGATTATTCTTTCAAGCTTAATAAAAAGGTTAAGAGATTAGCTCTTAAATCTGCTTTAACTACTAAGGTTAATGAAAACAAGCTTGTAGTAATCGATGAATTAAAGTTAAATGAAATTAAGACAAAGGAAATGGCTAATGTTTTAAAGAACATTAACGTAAACAAGGCATTAGTTGTTCTCGAAGATGATAATAAGAATGCAGTGTTATCTGCAAGAAATATCCCTGCAATTAAGACAGCTCAGGTAAGCACAATTAATGTATATGATATTTTAAAGTATGATTCATTAGTTGTTACTAAGTCTGTTGTAGAGAAAATTGAGGAGGTGTACGCATAATGGCTGATATTAAATATTATGACGTTATTTTAAAGCCAATCGTAACTGAAAAGTCTATGAACGAAATGGCAGAAAAGAAGTACTCTTTCTATGTACACCCGGAGGCTACTAAGGTTATGATCAAGCAGGCTGTTGAAAAGATGTTTGAAGGTACTAAAGTAGCATCAGTTAATACAATGAACTGTGTTGGAAAGACTAAAAGACGTGGTTATACTTTCGGCAAGACTGCTGCCAGAAAGAAAGCTATCGTTAAGCTTACAGAAGAAAGCAAGGAAATCGAAATTTTCCAGGGTATGTAATTATCCGAGAAAATTCTGATTGTTGATTAAAGTATAGACACTTTATAAAGTGTTTGCAAATATTCGATAAAGGAGTGCGAAAAATGGGTATTAAGAGATTTAAACCATATACACCTTCAAGAAGACAGATGACAGTATCTGACTTCGCTGAAATTACAAAGTCTACTCCTGAAAAGAGCCTTACTGTTCATATTAAAACAACAGCAGGCAGAAATAATCAGGGTAAGATTACTGTTCGTCACCATGGCGGCGGTGCTAAGAAGAAGTATAGAATTATTGATTTTAAGAGAAATAAAGATGGTATTCCTGCAAAGGTTACAGCTATTGAATACGATCCAAACAGAACTGCTAATATTGCATTATTATCTTATGTTGATGGTGAAAAAAGATATATCATTGCACCAAACGGCTTAAAGGTTGGCATGACAGTAATGAGTGGTGCTGAAGCAGAAGTTCATATTGGTAATGCTTTACCAATGAAGAATATTCCTGTTGGTGCTGAAATTCACAATATTGAGATGGTTCCCGGCGCAGGCGGACAGTTAGTTCGTTCAGCAGGCAATGTAGCTCAGCTTATGGCTAAGGAAGGCAAGTATGCTACAGTCAGATTACCATCTGGTGAAATGAGATTATTACCAATAAATTGTAAGGCTACAATCGGTCAGGTTGGCAACACAGATCATGAGCTTATAAATATTGGTAAGGCCGGTAAGAAAAGACATATGGGTATCAGACCTACTGTTAGAGGTTCTGTTATGAACCCTAATGACCATCCACATGGCGGTGGTGAGGGAAGAGCACCTGTTGGACGTCCGGCACCTTGCACACCATGGGGCAAGCCTGCTCTTGGTTATAAGACAAGAAAGAAGCATAAGGCAAGTAACAAGTATATTGTAAGAAGTAGACATAGTAAATAATAGGAGGACCTAATAATGAGTAGATCACTTAAAAAGGGACCATTCTGTGATGAACACCTTATGAAGAAGGTTGAAGCTCAGAATGCAGCAAATACTAAGAACGTTATTAAGACTTGGTCACGCCGTTCTACTATCTTCCCGGAAATGATAGGTCATACTATTGCGGTTCATGATGGTAGAAAGCATGTTCCTGTATATATTACAGAGGATATGGTTGGTCATAAGTTAGGTGAGTTCGCTTTAACAAGAACTTACAGAGGACACGGCAAGGACGCAGAAAAGAAGTCTAAGGCTCGTTAGTCATAACTTTTTGGAAGGAGGTAATCTTCAATGTCAAAAGGACATAGAAGCCAAATAAAGAAAGAAAGAAACGAACAGAATAAAGACAGAAGAGCTCAGGCTCATGCAAAGTTCGTTAGACTTTCAGATACAAAGGCCAGAATTGTTTTAAACCAGATTAAGGGCAAGAGTGTTGGTGAAGCTATGGCTATTCTTGCTTATTCACCAAGATACGCAGCTGAAGTTATTGCTAAGGTGTTAAAGTCAGCTGCTGCTAATGCGGAAAACAATTTAGAATTAGATGTAAACAGTTTATATGTTGCTGATGTAGTAGCAAATCAGGGACCAACTCTCAAGAGAATTCGTCCCAGAGCTCAGGGCAGAGCTTATAGAATTAATAAGAAAACTTCTCACATCTCAATATATTTAGATGAAAAGAAATAAGGAGGGCAACCATGGGTCAGAAAGTAAATCCACATGGATTAAGAGTTGGCATTATCAAGGATTGGGAATCAACTTGGTATGCTGATAAGAAGGATTATGCTAACTTCTTAGTAGAAGACAATAAGCTTAGAACTTTTATAAAGAATAAATTAGCTAACTCCGGCGTTTCTAAAATCGCTATCGAGAGAACTAATGATAGAGTTAAGGTAACTATTCACACTTCAAAGCCTGGTATTATCATTGGCAGACAGGGTTCTGCTATTCAGGAATTAAGTGCACAGTTACAGAAGATGACTAAACAGAGAGTTATGGTTAACATTGAGGAAATCAAAAGACCTGAGCTTGACTCTCAGTTAGTGGCTGAAGACATTGCCAGACAGCTTGAAAATCGTGTGACTTTCAGAAGAGCAATGAAAAAGTCAATGCAGACTACTATGAAGTTTGGTGCTAAAGGTATCAAGACAGCCTGCAGTGGTCGTCTTGGCGGTGCTGAAATGGCTCGTTCAGAGTCTTATCATGAAGGTACTATTCCGCTTCAGACTTTAAGAGCAAACATTGATTATGGTTTTGCAGAAGCTAATACAACTTATGGCAAGATTGGTGTTAAGGTTTGGATTTACAAGGGTGAAGTACTTCCTGTTAAGGATAATAAGAAAGGAAGTGTTCAGTAATGTTAATGCCTAAGAAAGTTAAAAGACGTAAGCAGTTCAGAGGTCGTATGACCGGTAAGGCTTTAAGAGGCAACAAAATTACTTACGGTGAATATGGTATTGTTGCTATGGAGCCCGGCTGGATATCTTCAAGACAGATTGAAGCAGCCAGAGTTGCTATGACCAGATATATCAAGAGAGGCGGTCAGGTTTGGATTAAGATTTTCCCTGATAAGCCTGTAACATTAAAGCCTATGGGAACAAGAATGGGTTCCGGTAAAGGCTCCACAGAATATTGGGTAGCTGTAGTTAAGCCTGGTCGTGTAATGTTTGAAATCGCAGGCGTAACTGATGAAATTGCAAGAGAAGCTTTAAGACTTGCTATTCACAAGTTACCTATTAAGTGTAAGATTGTATCACGCGCTGATTTAGAAAAGGAGTGTGACAATTAATGAAGAAAACTAACTTTATTGAAGAATTAAATGCTAAGACAGTTGATGAGTTAAATAACGATTTAGTCGAAGCTAAAAAGGAATTGTTTAATTTAAGATTTCAGAATGCTACTAATCAGTTAAGCAATACTGCAAGAATTAATCTTGTAAGAAAAAATATTGCCAGAATTCAGACTGTTATAACTCAGAAAGAAAAGGCTCTTTAAGATTTTCGTAATGGAAGGAGGAAATTTCGGTGGAAAGAAATCTTCGTAAAACAAGAATTGGCAAAGTTGTTAGCAACAAGATGGACAAAACAATTGTTGTTGCAGTTGAGAATAATGTAAGACATCCATTATATAAGAAAATCGTGAAGACAACTTACAAGTTAAAGGCTCACGACGAAAATAATGAGTGTCAGATCGGTGATAGAGTTAAGGTTATGGAAACTAGACCTTTATCTAAGGATAAGAGATGGAGACTTGTTTCAATCGTAGAAAAGGTTAAGTAATTCCGATTAATAAGGAGGAAATACAATGATTCAGCAGGAAAGTAGACTTGTTGTTGCTGATAACTCAGGTGCTAAGGAACTATTATGTATCAGAGTTTTAGGCGGCTCAACAAGAAGATATGCTAACGTTGGTGACGTTATAGTTGCTACTGTTAAAGATGCAACACCAGGCGGCGTTGTTAAAAAAGGTGAAGTAGTTAAGGCTGTTGTAGTTAGAACTAAGAAGGGTGTTCACAGACCTGACGGTTCATACATCAAGTTTGACGAAAACGCTGCTGTAATTATCAGAGATGATAAAAACCCAAGAGGTACTCGTATATTCGGACCTGTTGCAAGAGAGCTTAGAGAAAAGCAGTATATGAAGATTTTATCTCTTGCACCTGAAGTATTATAATAGGAGGTAGGGTCGAGATGAAGATTAAGAAAAGCGATAAGGTTGTTGTTATCGCAGGTAAGGATAAAGGTAAGGAAGGCAAAGTTCTTGTAGTAGACAGAGCAAAGAACAGAGTTATTGTTGAAGGTGTTAATATGGTTAAAAAGCATGTTAAGCCTAGTGCTCAGAACCCACAGGGCGGTATCATTACTAAGGAAGCTCCTATTGATGCTTCTAATGTAATGTATGTTTACCAGGGCAAGCCAACCAGAATTGGTTACGTTATTGCAAATGATGGCACAAAGCAGAGAGTTGCTAAGTCAACAGGCGATGTAATCGATTAATTCTGGAAAGGAGGACGCTAAAAAGTGAACGCATTTAGAGAATTTTATGAAAAAGAAGTAGTACCGGCAATGACTAGTAAATTTTCATATAAAAATATTATGGAAGTTCCAAAGCTCGAAAAGATTGTAGTTAATATGGGTCTTGGAGAAGCTAAGGATAATTCAAAGGCTATTGATTCTGCCGCTGCAGATTTAGCACTTATTACAGCTCAGAAGCCTATTGTTACTAAAGCTAAAAAGTCAATTGCGAACTTCAAGCTTCGTGCAGGTATGCCTATCGGCTGTAAGGTTACATTAAGGGGCGAAAAAATGTATTCTTTTGCCAGTAAGCTTATAAACGTTGCACTTCCTCGTGTACGTGACTTCCGTGGTGTAAGTGCTGACAGCTTTGACGGCAGAGGTAACTACACATTGGGTATTAAGGAACAGTTAATGTTCCCTGAAATCCAGTATGATAAGATTGATAAAATCAGAGGTATGGATATTGTATTTGTAACAACAGCTAATACTGATGAAGAAGCAAGAGAGCTTCTTAGATTATTCGGTATGCCGTTTAAGAAGTAATCAAGGGAGGAGCAAAGAGATTATGGCTAAAACATCAATGAAAGTTAAGCAGACAAGAAAACCTAAGTTTTCAACTCAGAGCTATACTCGTTGTAGAATTTGCGGAAGACCACACGCTTATTTAAGAAAGTTTGGTATTTGCAGAATTTGCTTCCGCGAATTAGCTTACAAGGGTGAAATCCCCGGCGTTAAGAAGGCTAGCTGGTAATTTGAAAGGAGGTTTTTTAAAATGTCAATGAGTGATCCAATTGCAGATATGCTCACTAGAATTAGAAACGCAAACACTGCTAAGCACAATACTGTAGATGTACCTTCAAGCAAAATGAAGGAGGCTATTGCTAACATCCTTACAAATGAAGGCTATATTGCAGGTTATGAAGTTATAGAAGATGGCGTAAAGAAAACTATGAAGATTACACTTAAATATGGTGCAGATAAGAATGAAAAGGTTATCTCAGGTATTAAGAGAATTTCTAAGCCTGGTCTTAGAGTTTACGCTAATAAGGAAGAGTTACCAAGAGTTTTAGGCGGTATGGGTATCGCTATTGTTTCTACAAACAAGGGAATCATTACTGATAAGGAAGCCAGAAAGCTTGGCGTTGGCGGTGAAGTTATCGCCTTCGTATGGTAATAGCAAGGAGGTAAATTAAATGTCACGTATAGGTAAGTTACCTGTTACTATTCCAGCCGGTGTAGAAGTTAAGCTTGAGGATGGTAACGTAATTACTGTTAAGGGACCTAAGGGTACATTAACTCGTAAATTAGTAAACGAAATGGACGTTAAGGTTGAGGCTACTGAAATTACAGTAACAAGACCTAACGATTTAAAGAAAAATAAGCAGTTACACGGTTTAACAAGAACTCTTATTTTCAATATGGTTGAAGGTGTAACTAAAGGCTATAGTAAGGAGCTTGAAATTAACGGTGTTGGTTACAGAGCTGCTAAGTCCGGCAAGAAATTAACTTTAACATTAGGTTATTCTCATCCTGTAGAGATGGAAGATCCTGATGGTATCGAAACTAAGGTAGACGGCAACAAGATTACTGTATCCGGTATCGATAAAGAAAAAGTCGGACAGTTTGCTGCTGAAATCAGAAGCAAGAGAGCCCCTGAGCCATATAAGGGTAAGGGTATTAAGTATACAACTGAAACAATCAGACGTAAGGTTGGTAAGACCGGTAAGAAATAAAAAGGAGTGAATGTGCAATGATAAGAAAGCCATCACGTGCTGTTGCAAGAGCAAAGCGTCATTACAGATTACGTAATAACATCTCCGGCACAGCTGAAAGACCAAGATTGGCAGTATTTAGATCTAATATGCATATATATGCACAGATCATAGATGATACAGTAGGCAACACAATCGTTTCTGCATCAACATTAGAAAGCGATGTAAAAGCTAAGGTTGAAAAAACAAATGATATTGAAGCAGCAAAGGTTGTTGGTGAAACTGTAGCAAAGAAGGCTCTTGAAAAGGGCATAACAACTGTAGTATTTGACAGAGGCGGATTTATCTATCATGGTAAGGTTAAGGCATTAGCTGATGCTGCCAGAGAAGCCGGCTTACAGTTCTAAGGAGGGAAAAACGTGAGAAGAAATATAATCGATGCCAGTGCACTTGATTTAAAGGATAAGGTCGTAACTATCAAGAGAGTAACAAAGGTAGTTAAGGGTGGTCGTACAATGCGTTTCTCTGCTTTAGTAGTTGTTGGTGATGAAAACGGTCATGTTGGCGTAGGTGTTGGCAAGGCTATGGAAATCCCGGATGCTATCCGTAAGGGCAAGGAAGATGCCACTAAGAACCTTATTTATGTAGAAAGAAATGAAAATAACAGTATTTACCACGAAATTTATGGTCAGTTTGGCAGTGCCAGCGTTCTTTTAAAGCCGGCTCCTGAAGGTACCGGTATTATCTCAGGCGGTCCTGCCCGTGCTGTACTTGAGTTAGCCGGTATCAAGAATATCAGAACTAAGTGTTTAGGTTCAAGAAATAAGAAGAACGTAGTAAACGCAACTCTTGAAGGTTTAGCTGGTGTAACTTCTCCTGAGAAGATTGCCAGACTTCGTGGTAAGAGCGTTGAAGAAATTATGGGCTAATAAGGGAGGACATTGAAATGTTAAGAATTACTTTAGTAAAATCTACAATAGGTGCAATCCCTAAGCACAAGAAAACTGTTCAGGCTCTTGGTTTAAGAAAGCTAAACAGTGTTGTAGAGCAGCAGGATAATGCTGCTATAAGAGGTATGCTTAAACAGGTAAGTCACTTGGTTAAGGTAGAAGAAATCTAGTAAATAAGGAGGTGCGTCCTAATGTTTTTAAATGAATTGAAGCCAGCAGAGGGTTCTAAGTCTGATAAGTTTAGAACAGGCAGAGGACATGGTTCTGGTAATGGTAAGACTGCAGGTAAGGGTCATAAGGGTCAGAATGCTCGTTCAGGCGGTGGCGTAAGACCAGGCTTTGAGGGTGGTCAGATGCCTCTTTACAGAAGAATTCCTAAGAGAGGTTTTAAGTGTATTAATTCTAAAAATATAGTTGCAATAAATTTAAGTCTTTTAAATGATAGATTTGAAGACGGTGCTGTAGTAGATATTGATGCTTTAAAGTCTAAGGGTCTTGTAAGCCATGTTAGAGATGGCGTTAAGGTTTTAGGTAATGGGGAAATTAATAAAAAGCTTACAGTACAGGTTAATTATTTCAGTGCAACAGCTAAGGAGAAAATCGAAGCTGCAGGCGGAAAAGCTGAGGTGATCTAATTGTTTAATACACTTAAAAATGCTTTTAAAGTTAAAGATATAAGAATTAAAATGCTCTATATGTTATTAGTGCTTGTAATAGTCAGATTTGGTACTTCGCTGCCAATTCCCGGTGTAGACATTGCTCAGATTACAAATGATCAGAGTAATATTTATCAGTTAATTACAGGTGGTGAGTATGGTACAGTATTCGCAATGGGTATCGGACCATATATTAATGCTTCTATCATTATGCAGTTATTAACAGTAGCTATTCCAAAGCTTGAAGAAATCAAGAAAGATGGCGAAGAAGGCAACAGAAAAATTTCTCAGTATACAAGAATTGCAGCCTTGATTTTATCTTTATTACAGGGTGCAGGTCAGATTTATACCGTAAAAAATATGGGAGCATTTACAGACCCTAGCATTTTAGTATACATTGTTGGTCTTGTAGCTATGGTTACAGGTACAATCTTTGTAATGTGGTTAGGTGAAAAATTAACAGAAGTTGGTATTGGTAATGGTGCTTCATTCATTATCTATGCTAACATTCTTTCAGGTATGAGTGCCGGTGTGTTAGCACTCAAAACCCAGGCAACCGGTTCAAATGGTGTAAGCGTTTCAGGTGTTATCACTGTTGCAGCCATTATCATTATTTTAATTGTTGTTATGGGATTTGTTGTTTTAGTACAGGATGGCGAAAGAAGAATTCCCGTTCAGTACTCAAACAAGCTTGCAGGCGGCAGGATGGTAGGCGGACAAAGCTCATATATTCCTATTAAGGTTAATATTGCAGGCGTTATGTCAATCATCTTTGCTATATCACTTTTACAGTTCCCTGCAACTATAAATCAGCTTATTCAGAGTGAAACATTATCTACAATAAGCAGCTATTTAAGTACCAGAAACCCTGTTGGTGCTATAATATATGTTATTCTTATTTTCTGTTTCACATTCTTCTATACTTCATTTGCATTCAATCCTGCTGAAGTAGCTGAAAATATGAAGAAGAATGGAGGCTTTGTTCCCGGTATCAGACCGGGCAAGCCAACCGGTGACTACATTCAGAAAGTTGTTGACAGAATTTCATTAATTGGTGGCTTTACTTATGCTCTTATTGCAATGGTCCCTGTAGTTTTAGGTTGGGTTACAGGTATGGATATGGGCTTTGGAGGCACAACATTACTTATCGTAACAGGTGTTGCCCTTGAAATTGTTAAGTCACTTGAATCTCAGTTATTAATGAGACATTATAAGGGATTCTTAGATTAATTTGTATAAAACTTAATTCAGAACAAAAATCTTTACTGAAAATACATCAGAAGATTTTTGCTCCTGAATTGGTTTTCTGCAGCTTAAAGAAGGTGTAAGTATGAAATTAGTACTTATTGGATGCCCAGGTGCAGGTAAAGGCACTCAGGCTAAAAAGCTTTCAGCTCATTTTGATATTGCTCATATTTCAACAGGTGATTTATTAAGAGATGAAATTAAAAGCGGCTCTGAGTTGGGCAAAAAAGTAAGTGAAATTATAAATAAAGGCGGTCTTGTGTCTGATGACATAGTTTCTGAAATGCTGACAAACAGAATTAAAGCAGATGACTGCAAAAATGGTTACATTTTAGACGGTTATCCAAGAAACTTAACTCAGGCAGAAGGCTTAAATGCTATAGTTGGTCAGCTTGATAAGGTAGTTTGCTATGAAGTTAGCGATAATGTTATTATTGGCAGAATGGTTGGCAGAAGAAGCTGTCCTGAATGCGGCAAAATGTATCACTTAACCTACAATCCTCCAAAAACAGAGGGTAAATGTGATGGATGCGGTGCAGACCTTATTCAGAGAAAAGATGACAATAAAGAAACTGTAGTAAACAGACTGAAGGTTTACCATAAAACAACTGCTCCGGTTATTGATTATTATAAAAAACAGGGTATTTTGTTAAGGGTAAATGGTGTTGGTGATATTGATGATATTTTCAATACTGTTGTTGAAGCCTTAGAGGGTAATAAATAATGTCTATTACGATAAAAAGGGAATCACATATAGATGCAATGAGATTAGCCGGAAAGATTACAGGCGAAACTTTAAATCTCATTGAAAGAAGCATCAAGCCCGGCATTACAACCGGTGAGCTGGACAGAATTGCTGAGGAGTATATTCGTTCACAAGGTGCAATACCTTCATTTAAAGGACTATATGGATACCCTGCCTCAATATGTGCATCTGTAAATAATGAGGTTATTCATGGTATCCCGGGAAGGAAGGTTCTCAGAAACGGAGATATAATCAAAATTGATACAGGTGCTTATATAAATAACTTTCATGGTGATGCAGCAAGAACCTTTGCAGTAGGTAACATATCTGCTGAAAAACAAAGGCTTATTAATATAACCAGAGAAAGTTTTTTCAGAGGTATAGAATTTGCAAAAAGTGGCAATCATTTGATAAATATATCTGCTGCAATTCAGGACTTTGTTGAAAGCAACGGATTTGCAGTGGTTAGAGATTATGTAGGGCATGGCATCGGAAGAGAAATGCACGAGGATCCCAATGTGCCGAATTACAGAACAGGCAGGAGGGGTCCTAAATTAGTAAAGGGTATGACATTAGCCATTGAACCTATGGTTACTGTTGGAAGCTATAAGGTTAAAATATTGTCTAATAAATGGACAGTTGTAACTAAAGATGGCAGTGATGCAGCCCATTATGAAAATACAGTCTATATTACTGATGGTGAGCCTGAGCTTTTAACCTTAGTATAGGGGTGAAGAATTTGTATAGTAAAGGTCAGATAGTTTTTTCAAAAAGCGGTCGTGATAAGGGTATGGCATTTATTGTAGTTGACTATGATGAAAGCTATGTTTATGTTGCAGACGGCAAATTGAGAAAGCTTGAAAAACCAAAGAGAAAAAACAGAGTTCATATTCAGATTACAAAAAATATTAATGAGGATATTAAATGTAGGATTGAAAATGGACAGCATTTGATGAATTCTGATATTAGAAAAGCTTTGGCAGAATATAATAATAAGTAGAAAGTAGTAAGAATTTATAAGAAAATAATATCTTATAATAAAAGGAGGTTATGAGCCTTGGCAAAAAATGACGTTATTGAAGCTGAAGGCACAGTCCTTGAAAAGCTTCCTAATGCTATGTTTAAAGTAGAACTGGAAAATGGACATAAGATAATTGCTCACATCTCAGGTAAGCTTAGAAAGAATTTTATTAAAATTATTCCCGGAGATAAGGTTAAGATTGAAATGTCACCTTATGACTTATCAAAGGGCAGAATTACCTGGAGAGGCAAATGAAAGGAGAATGAAAAATGAAGGTTAGACCATCTGTAAAACCTATGTGTGAAAAATGCAGAGTAATTAAGAGAAAGGGTGCAGTCAGAATTATCTGCGAAAACCCAAAGCATAAGCAAAGACAGGGTTGATTTTAAAACTGCTGTATTATGAATAAAAATTAATTAATACGTTAATAATGTTCATAAAAAATTTACAAATAAATTACTTGATTTTATACCCAGCTTTTGATATAATATATCTTCGGTTGGGTATTTATTTTATCAGGTAAATTTTACAACTTATGGTTAAAATTTCAGTTATTATGGTTAATAAGGGGTAATTCCCCTTGATGGCCCAGTGTACCGACCGTTTGGAAGCGGCTGTCCAAATGGCGTCAGAATAGAGATATTCTGTTAGAGTAAATATTTAACCGAAATATTGAAACAAAATACTATAGACTATTATAAGAATCATCTTATAATAAGAAAGAAAGAGGTGCAATTTATGGCTCGTATTGCGGGTGTAGACTTACCTAGAGAAAAGCGTGTTGAAATTGGTCTTACTTATGTATATGGTATTGGTAGAGCAAGTGCTAACAGAATTTTAGCCGAAGCAGGTATCAATCCCGACACTAGAGTAAGAGATCTTACAGACGATGAGGTTGCCAAGATTAGAGATATAATCACAGAATCTCAGACTGTTGAAGGTGACTTAAGACGTGAGGTTGCTTTAAATATTAAGCGTCTTGTTGAAATTGGATGCTACAGAGGTATTCGTCACAGAAAGGGTCTTCCTGTCAGAGGTCAAAAGACTAAGACTAATGCAAGAACCAGAAAAGGTCCTAGAAGAACTGTTGCGAATAAGAAGAAGTAATCAATCAATAATAGGCTTATTGATTTAAGGAGGTTAATTAAATGGCTAAGAAGACAGTTAAGAAAGCCGGTGGCCGCAGACGTCGTGACAAAAAAGTCGTTGAACGTGGCCAGGCTCATATACAGTCAACTTTTAATAATACAATTGTAACTATTACAGATGCTGCCGGAAATGCTCTCTCTTGGGCAAGTGCCGGTGAATTAGGATTCAGAGGCTCAAAGAAGTCTACTCCTTATGCTGCTCAGATGGCTGCTGAAAAGGCTGCCGGTGCTGCTAAGGATTACGGCTTAAAGACAGTTGAAGTATTTGTAAAGGGTCCCGGAAGCGGCAGAGAAGCTGCAATCAGAGCTTTACAGGCTGCGGGTCTTGATGTAACTATGATTAAGGATGTAACTCCTGTTCCTCACAATGGTTGTAGACCACCTAAGAGAAGAAGAGTTTAATTCGGATTGAAATATATATTGGAGGTACTGTTTAATGGCTAGAGAGATTGGTCCTATCATTAAAAGATGTAGATACTTAGGCATTGAGCCTGCTGTTCTTGGTTCTTCTAAGAAGTTAGGCAGACGTAAGAGAAATATGCGTAAGTTAAGTGAATATGGTATGCAGTTAAAGGAAAAGCAGAAGGTTAAGTTCATCTATGGTGTTCTTGAAAAGCAGTTCAGAAACTACTATAAGAAAGCTGAAAAGATGCAGGGTATCGCCGGTGAAAACTTACTTATGCTTCTTGAACTCAGACTTGATAATGTTGTATATAGATTAGGTTATGGTCGTACCAGAAAAGAAGCCAGACAGGTTGTAAGACATAACTTAGTTACAGTAAATGGCAAGAAAGCTAACATTCCATCTATTCAGTTAAAGGTTGGAGATGTTATTGAAATTAAGGAATCTAAGAAGGATTTACAGAGATTTAAGAATGTTCTTGATGTAACTTCTTCTCGTATTGTACCTGAATGGTTATCTGCTGACCAAGAAAACTTAAAGGGCAGCATTAATGCTCTTCCTAAGAGAGAACAGTTAGATTTACCTGTTAACGAAACTCTTATTGTCGAGTTATATTCTAAGTAATAAAAATACTATTTTGATAAATATTTATTTACTTGGAGTAGGAAATAAGATAACTATTAAGGAGGTTGGGGCTGAGTGTTTGAATTTGAAAAACCTCGTATTGAAATTACAGAAAAAAATGAAACTTACGGTTGCTTTGTAGTAGAGCCTTTAGAAAGAGGATATGGTACTACCTTGGGGAACTCCCTTAGAAGAATACTTTTATCTTCATTACCCGGTGCTGCTGTAAGCAATGTAAAGATTGATGGCGTTCTCCATGAATTTAGCACTATTCCGGGTGTTAAGGAGGATGTAACTGAAATAATCTTAAACCTTAAAAATCTTGCAATTAAGAATACAAGTGATAGCCCGGAACCTAAGATGGCATATATTGATGCATCCGGTGACTGTGAGGTTAAGGCTAAGGATATTAAGTTTGATTCAGATATTGAAGTACTTAATCCCGAATTGCATATCGCTACTTTAAGCGGTGGTGCTGACAGCAAGCTTTTTATGGAAATCACTATAACAAAGGGACGTGGCTATGTAGAAGCTTCTAAAAATAAGAGAGCTGACCAACCACTTAGAATGATTCCTGTTGACTCACTCTATACTCCTGTCAGACGTGTAAACTTCAAGGTGGAAGATACAAGAGTGGGACAAATTACTGATTATGATAAGCTTACATTTGAGGTATGGACTGACGGCACAATTACTCCTGATGATGCTGTTAGTTTAGGTGCTAAGATTTTAAATGAACATCTTAACTTATTTGTAGATTTATCTGACAGTGCTAAGAATGCTGAAATCCTCGTTGAAAAAGAAGTTGGCACAAAGGAAAAGGTCCTTGAAATGACTATTGAAGAACTCGACCTTTCTGTTCGTTCTTATAACTGCTTAAAGAGAGCAGGCATCAACACTGTTGAGGATTTAGCAAACAAGACAGAAGATGATATGATGAAAGTACGTAATCTTGGACGTAAGTCTTTAGAGGAAGTGCTTAATAAATTGGCAGAGCTTGGATTATCATTAAGTCCAAGTGACGATTGATTTAAGGAGGATTAGCAATGGCTGAATATAGAAAGCTTGGCCGTACATCTAGCCAGAGAAAGGCTTTATTACGTAACCAGGTAACTAATTTATTATACCATGGAAAGATTAAGACAACTGTTTCTAAGGCTAAGGAAATCAGAAGCATAACAGAAAAGTTAATAACTCTTGCTGTAAAGGAAAGGGATAACTTTGAAGAAGTTACTGTAGATTGCAAAAAGGGCAATGAAACTTTCCAAAAGACTATTAAAAAAGATAGTCCTAGCCGTCTAAATGCCAGAAGAAAGATTTTAAGTGTTCTTTATCCTGTAGTTGAAGTTCCTGCTGACGGCAGAAAGAAAAGAGCTAACACTACTACAGTAAATATGGCTAATAAGTTATTTGACGAAATTGCTCCAAAGTACGCAGAAAGAAATGGTGGTTATACCAGAATAGTTAAGCTTGGTGCAAGACGTGGTGATGGTGCTGAAGAAGTTATCATCGAATTAATCTAATTTGATTTTAAGAGCTGTTGTGATTTGCAACAGCTCTTTTTTAATATATTTTGTTGACCTTTATTTCAAATTTAATTATAATAGTATTAATAAAGCAAAAGGAGAAAGCCAATGAATGTAAATAATGTATCATTAGCTGCTGTTGCAGTTAAAAAAGAGCAGTATCCGACGGATGGTCGTCCTGAGGTTGCCTTTGTGGGAAAATCAAATGTAGGCAAAAGCTCCCTTATAAATACAATGCTTAACAGAAAAAGGCTTGCAAGAACAAGTCAAAATCCGGGCAAGACACGAACAATTAATTTTTATGATGTAGAAGAAAAAATATATCTTGTAGATTTACCCGGATATGGATATGCAAGAGCTGCGAAGTCAGAAATTGAAAAATGGGGCAAAATGATAGAAAATTATCTCCTTAAAAGAGAGGAGTTAAGAGCTATAATAATGCTTGTTGATATTCGTCACGAGCCCGGCGAAAATGACAGAATGATGTATAACTGGCTTAAACATTATGGTTACAATATTATTATTGCGGCTACAAAATCCGATAAATTAAAAAGAAGTCAGCTTCAGAAACATACATCAATGCTTAGAAAGGCTTTTCAGTTGAAAAAAGGAGATGTACTTATATCTTTCAGCAGTGAAACTAAAAGCGGAAGAGAGGAGCTTTGGAGCATAATTGATGCTATTACGGAAATAGATAATATGAAAATTAATAAGTATAATAAAGGAGATAATTATGAAAATACCGGAAATATTTAAGGCTAAAAAAAAGGAAAATAAACCTGTTCTTTCATTTGAAATTTTCCCTCCCAAAAAAGAAGAGGCACTTAAAAATATTGATGAAACCCTTGGATTATTGTGTAATCTTAATCCTGATTTTATAAGTGTCACATTTGGTGCAGGGGGAAGTACTGTAGACAACAAAACTGTGGAAATTGCGAAAAAGATAAAGAATAATTATGGCATTGAGCCTTTAGTACATCTTACTTGTTTGCATTATGATAAAAGTGAAATAAGCAGAATATTAAATCAGCTTGAAGATTTGGGCATTGAAAATATTCTGGCGCTTCGTGGTGACAAAAATCCTGATATTCCAATGAAGAATGATTTTAAATATGCAAATGAGCTTGTGGAGTTTATTAAGTCACAGGGGAATTTTAGTATCAGCGGTGGCTGCTATCCCGAAACCCACCTTGAAGCACCTGATGCAATTACCGATATTCATAATCTTAAAAGAAAGGTAGATGCAGGCGTTGACCACTTAGTATCACAGCTGTTTTTTGACAATGATATATTTTACAGTTTTTATGAGAAAACAAGAATTGCAGGTATTAATGTGTCTGTTGATGCAGGGGTAATGCCTGTTACCAATAAAGCTCAGATTGAAAGAATGGTAAATATGTGCGGTGCATCACTTCCTGAAAAATTCCGTAAAATTTTAAATAAATATGAAAACAATAAAGCGGCTCTTTTTGATGCAGGCATAGCCTACACTATTAATCAGATTGTAGATTTAATTGCTAATGATGTTGATGGTGTCCATATTTATACGATGAATAACCCTGTGGTTGCAAAAAGAATTTGTGATGGAATAAAAAATCTTGTTTAAAATTTGTATTTTTAAAAAATATAAATATTATAAAATGATAAGGTAACCTGTTTTGAAACAAATTTAAGTATAAAAATTATATTTCCGTAGTTTCTTTGACCATTCATTTTATTAATTTTGAATAAAAAGTCAATAATTATTGACAATATAATAAAATATTAATAAACTCTTTAATAGGTGATTTTATGTCATGGGAATTTGGTATGCTTAATTATATAGCACGATTTCATAATAATATTTTAGATAGTATTATGATTTTTATATCGTCTCTTAATAATAACGGGTATATATGTATTGCAGCAACATTTATTCTTTTATGCAGCAGAAAATACAGAAAAATCGGATTAACCTGTGTTGCTGCTCTTATAATAATGCAGATAAGCGGGAATATGATTATAAAGCCTGCTTTAGAAAGATTAAGACCTTATGAAATAAATAGAGTTGATTTGCTTATACCAACACCAAAGGGCAGTTCATTCCCATCAGGACATACATATTCAGCTTTTGCCTGGGCAATGTCAATTTTTATGTGGAATAGGAAATGGGGTACAGTTTCATTAATATTTGCAGCTTTAATAGGCTTTTCAAGGATGTATCTTTATGTGCATTTTCCTACAGATGTTTTAGGAGGTGCGGTTTTAGGTGTTGCTGATGGCATAATTTGTTATTTTGTTTTTAAAAATTTTATTTTAACTAGGGCTAATTCATAGATTAATAAAGGGAATATAAAGAAAAACCGTATATAATGACGGCATAGCTTACTAAATTATTTGTGTAATTTTTATAATAAACTGTGACTTTGCTGTGATTTGTCCGCTGAAATATATTTACTTTTATTTTATGATGTGTTATAATGTCAAAGATGTTATAAACAAATGTATACAGTGGGTAAGCTTTATGAGAAAATTTATTAATGTATGAGAATAAAGTCTGCAGCGATTGGCAGAATGTGTTTATAGGCTGTAATTGTTTGATATTAAAGGGCAGCGTAATGGGTGACAATGTTACAATAGGGGCAGGAAGTGTTGTTTGCGGAAAAATACCTGACAACTGCATTGCAGCAGGCAATCCTGCAAAAGCTGTTAAATATTATAATTAGTTTCGGAGGTAAAATAAAATGAATAAAAACAATGAAGAACAAATGATAAATATTAAAGAAATATTTTTTGTTATGCTGCATAATATATGGTTTATAATACTTCTTGGCGTTATAGGATATGTTGGTATGTACATATATGCAAAAACAACAGAAGTGCCCACATATACAACTTCAGCATCTTTATATGTTAAAAATACCACAAATAAGACCTCTATGGATTCTTTAAGTGCAAATGACCTTACTGCGGCACAGATTATTGCAGAAACATATATTGCTATTCTTGAAAATGATGTAGTTATGGAAAGTGTCGGAGATAAGCTTCTTGAAAAATACCCTGTAGAAGAACTTCAAAAGTATTTTGCAATAAATACTGATGATGAGGGCAATTTAAAAATTGAGGATTACAGTATAAAAGATAAAATTTTATTTGAACAGGTTAATGAAACAGAGCTTTTACAGGTGTCCGTTACAACACCTGACCCTATTCTTTCAACTGATATGTGTACCTTTATTACAGAATGTGCACCGGAGGTGCTTATTAGAGTTGTTGGAGCCGGTTCTGTTGAAACTGTAGGACAGCCAAAGGTTCCTAAATATTCTGATGGTTCCAATGTTCCTAATATGTCAAAAGCAGGTGCTCTTGCAGGCATGCTCTTAGCAATAATAATTATTTATTTAAGATATATCCTTGACAATACTATAAACAATGGTGAGGTAATAAAAGCCAGATATGATTTGCCTATGCTTGCAGAAATTCCATACTATGATGTTACAGGCGGAAATAATAATAAAGCAAATAAAACAGGTCTGCTGGCAAGGATAAAATACAAAATTAAAAAAGACCCTGATGCCGAAAAAAATATGCACTTTACCATAGAAAATGCAGGTGTTCCGTTTATTGTTACTGAGGCTTACAATACTTTCAGAACCAATTTGCTTTTTACATTGTCAACAAACAAAAGTAATGTTGCTATCATAAGCAGTTCTGTTTCAGGAGAAGGTAAGTCTACCTCAGCAGCTAATCTGGCAATTGCAATCGGAGAAACAGAATCAAAGGTTCTTATTATTGATGCAGATTTAAGACGTCCTACTCAGCATAAGTTTTTTAAGCTTAAAAATGATAAAGGTCTTTCTACTATATTAAGCGGTATGAGCAAATTTGAAGATACAGTAAAAAGAAATGTAAGCGGAAATACAGATGTTGTCACTTCAGGACCAATGCCTCCAAATCCATCACAGATGCTGACATCAGAGAAAATGGCAGCTTTTGTTGAAAAGGTATCAGGTCTTTATGATTATGTTATCATAGACACATCGCCTATTAATATTGTATCTGATGCCCTTATTTTATCAAAGTATACAGCAGGTGTTATACTTGTTGCAAGACAGGGAATTACTACTTTTGACCAGATTGAAAGAACAATTGAAAGTATAAACTTTACTGATTCAGATATTCTCGGCGTAGTAGTTAATTCTATTAATTATGACAGCGGCATTTACAAAAAGACCAACTATCGTTATAAATATATCTATAACTATTCATATGGTGACAAAAATAAAGAGAAAAATAAAGAGAAAGAGCCTAATAAATAATTGACATTTCAAAATAATAGTAGTATACTACTTACAAGTAAATATTTTTGCAGGGGAACATTTTATGTTGAGAGGAATTTTTATTTCGACCCTTTGAACCTGTCGGTTAATACCGTAGTAGGGAGCAAGGTTGTTATTATAATTCAAATGCTTTGGTCCGCCAAAGCATTTTATTTTAGGTGATTTTTATGAAAAAAATTTTGACTATTGCAGGAAGTGACTGCAGCGGAGGTGCAGGAATACAGGCGGATATAAAGACTATAACAGCACATGGTATGTATGGTATGAGTGCAATTACTGCTTTGACTGCTCAAAATACAACAGGAGTATACGGAGTTTTTGAAAGCACTGCTGAGTTTCTTGAAAAACAGCTTGACTGTATATTTACTGATATTTTTCCTGACGCAGTAAAAATAGGTATGGTTTCATCAGCAGAGCTTATACATATTATTGCTGAAAAGCTAATAGAATATAATGCTAAAAACATTGTATTGGATACGGTTATGGTGTCTACCAGCGGAAGTCCTCTTTTGCAGAAAGATGCTGTTGAAACTCTCGAAAAAGAGCTCATTCCTATTGCTGATATTATTACACCTAATATTCCGGAGGCTGAAGTGTTAATAGGCGAAAAAATAAGAAATTTAGATGATATGAAAAAAGCTGCCGGCTGCCTAAAAGCGAAATATGGCTGCAATGTTCTTGTAAAAGGCGGGCATAGTGTCAAAACAGCAACAGATGTACTATGTGAAGATAATGAAATTTATGTATTTAAAGGTAAAAAAATAGATAATCCCAACAGCCATGGAACAGGCTGCACATTAAGCTCGGCAATTGCCTGCAATCTGTCCCTTGGTTTAAGCTATGAACAGAGTATCAAAAATGCAAAGGATTATCTTACAGGTGCTTTAATGGACGGTCTTAATTTAGGAAAAGGTAGCGGACCAATAAATCATTGTTATAAAATTAATATAAAATAAATTATATGAGGAGGATTAATTATGGCATACGCAACACAGATGGATGCTGCAAAACAGGGCATCATTACAAAAGAAATGGAAACAGTAGCACAAAAGGAATATAAAACCCCTGAGGAAATAAGAGCTTTAGTTGCCGAAGGACAGGTTTGTATTCCTGCAAATATTAATCATAAGGCTTTAAGTCCTGAGGGTATTGGTGCAGGACTTAAAACAAAGATTAATGTAAACCTTGGTATTTCAGGTGACTGCAAGGATTATACAATGGAAATGGATAAGGTAAAAATGGCTATAAAATATGGTGCAGAGGCTATTATGGATCTTAGCAACTATGGAAAGACAAATACTTTCAGAAAAGAGCTGGTTGCCATTTCACCGGCTATGATTGGCACAGTTCCTATGTATGATGCAATCGGGTATCTTGAAAAAGATTTAATGAAGATTACGGCAAAGGAATTTCTTGAGGTTGTGGAGGCTCATGCTAAAGAAGGTGTAGACTTTATGACTATTCATGCAGGCATAAACAGGAGAGCGGTTGAAGGGTTTAAGAGAGATAAAAGACAGATGAATATTGTTTCAAGAGGCGGCTCACTTCTTTTTGCGTGGATGGAAATGACAGGTAATGAAAACCCGTTTTTTGAATATTATGATGACGTTCTTGAAATTCTCAGGAAGTATGATGTTACTATTTCTCTTGGTGATGCTTTAAGACCCGGCTGTATTGACGATGCAACAGATGCCGGTCAGATTGGAGAGTTAATTGAGCTTGGTAATCTGACAAAAAGAGCATGGGAAAAAGATGTTCAGGTTATGGTAGAAGGACCGGGGCATATGGCTATGGACGAAATAGCCGCTAATATGAAAATACAGAAAAGATTATGCCATAATGCACCTTTCTATGTTTTAGGACCTCTTGTATCGGATATTTTCCCGGGTTATGACCATATTACTTCAGCTATAGGCGGAGCTGTTGCAGCAGCAAACGGTGCAGATTTTCTTTGCTATGTAACTCCTGCTGAACATTTAAGACTTCCTGATGCAAATGATGTTAAAGAAGGAATTATAGCAAGCAAAATAGCAGCTCATGCAGCCGATATTGCAAAAAAAGTTCCTCATGCAAGAGATAAGGATAATGAAATGGCTGTTGCAAGGCATAATCTTGACTGGGATAAGATGTTTGAAATTGCAGTAGATGGTGAAAAAGCAAGAGCATATTATGAAAGTGTTCCTCCAAAGGAAAGACATTCTTGCTCAATGTGCGGAAAAATGTGTGCAGTAAGAACTACAAATATGATTCTTGATGGAAAGAAAGTTGAATTCTGTGAAGAAAAGGGCTCCTGTGATTAATATAGTATAAATAGAAAATGCCGAAACACAATGTTTCGGCATTAAAAAATTACAAAATTATTCAGCTTCTGTAGCAGCTTCAGTTTCAGCATCAGCATCAGCTTCTGCATCTTCAGCATCTTCAGCAACTGATTCATCTTCAGCAACTTCAGCGTCTTCAGCAACTGATTCATCTTCAGCAACTTCTGCATCTTCAGCAACTGTTACATCTTCAACATCTTCAGCAACAGCCTCAGTAGTTTCTTCAGGAGCAGCAGTGCTGCTGCCGCAAGCAGTTAAACCAAAAGCAGTTAATACTAATAATGCAGTTACAAGAAATTTTTTCATAATTTTTTACCTCTTCTCAATAGTATTTATATGTAATTATATTACACCTAAAGTATATCACCGGCAATTATTTTTGTCAATGAATTTGATAATAAATAAAATTGATTTAAAATAAAAGTAAAAAATAGGTTAAATTATTTATAATTGTTAAGCCAAAATATGGAATAAATTAAATAACTAATCATAATTTCTTTATATTATTAAAAATTAATTAATCCACGATGTATACAGGCTTGTATATATAATGTGTAATTCAATAATGCCTTGGCATTATTGTGCGGCGTGTGTGTCAGCTTTGCTGACATATTCCTTTACACACGCCTGCAATTCCGCCGACAAATATTATAAAAGTGTTATTTTGTGTGCTTATACATAATTTTGACAATTGACAGATATATTAATCCTGTTATTAATAAAGTAATTAAAGTGACAAATTTTTCATTTGATATTTTTATATAATTTATGAGCTTATTTGACATAAAGCAGGCAAATGTTATTGCCAGTGCAGGTGATATAAAACTGTTTAGTATATGCAGCTTTAGGTTGACATTGTGTTTTAATCTTGATACTGTCATTAAGGTTGAAATTCCTGAGCTTATAAGCCAACTTAATATAAACATATATATTCCGTAAACAGGAACCAGAAAATATATAGCACCTATATTTATAATTGAGGATATTATATTTACCTTAAATATAAATACCTGCTCTCCAAGACCGTTTAAAATCCCGGAAATTGTCACCTGTATATATAAAAAGGGGCATACAAGAGAAAGCATTTTAAGTATTTTTCCCATTTCCTGAGAATATATGAGAATACCTATTTCTGATGGAAAAGTAAAAAATAATCCTGTTGTTCCTGCTGCAATTACGGCAGTAATAAACATTGTTTGCTTTATTGTTTTTTGTATTCTGTGGTGCAGGCTTAAAGCGTGGCTTTCTGATATAACAGGCATTGTTGCCGTAGCAAGAGCTGTCAAAAGTGATGACGGAAACATAACAAGGGGCATAGCCATACCATTTAGTATTCCAAGAATACTTATTGCTTCTGTTTGCGTCATACCATAAGCCTGAAGCTTTTGAGGTATCAGAAATGCTTCCACAGTGGAAAAAAGCGAGGTTGTAACTCTGTTAAGAGTAAGAGGTATTGCCATTGCAAGGAGCATATTTATACAAGCCTTGTGATTAAGTGATGGAACACTATTTTTAATTTTTTTGCTTTTATAAAGCCATAATAAAGCTGCATAGAGAAATGAAATTATTTCTCCCGCTGCCATACCTATAACTGCAGCCCCACAGGCATATTCAATACCCTTTGGTATCATATATGATGCTAGCACATAAACTGCTGTCATTCTTACAACCTGTTCAAGTACCTGACTTATAGCGGAAATGGTTGTATTTTTTGTACCAAGAAAATATCCTCTTATTACAGAGCCTGCTGCCATAAAAGGAAAACACACACTTAGCAGTCTTAATGACAGAGCAGTTCGTGCTTCCTTTATAAAATAAGCAGCTATAAAATTTGAAAAACTATGTACAAACACAGAAAGCAGAGCTGATATTGAAACAGAAATAACAAGGGCAATAAACAATAATCTTTGACAGTTTCCGGATTTTCCCCTTGCCATTTCCTGTGCTGTCAGCTTTGACATTGAGGTGGAAAATCCTGCTGATGACATTGCCCATACAAGAAGATACAAGGGCATTATAAGCTGATATAAACCCATACCTTCAGCCCCTATTGTATTTGACATATATATTCTGTATATAAAGCCTAATATTTTAGTTATTATATTTGCAATGGTCAGTATTACTGCACCCTTTATAAGAGTTGATTTGAACATTTAATCACCATAGATATTTTATGACAGTGAGTTATGGATTATTAAATATATATTGAAAAATAAGTAAAAAGATTTTATAATTAAGTAAATAAATTAAAAAAGGTGATACTTTTGTTTAATATAAAAGAAGAATTAAAAAAACTCCCTGCTGAACCGGGAGTATATATAATGAAAAATGAAACAGATGAAATAATATATGTCGGAAAGGCTAAAATACTTAAAAACAGAGTAAGGCAGTATTTTCAGAATTCAGCAAATCATTCCGTAAAGGTTAAATCTATGGTAAGTCATATTGACCACTTTGAATATATAGTTACTTCAAGTGAAATAGAAGCTCTTATTCTTGAAAATTCTCTTATAAAAAAGCATTCTCCAAAATATAATATAAGGCTTAAGGATGATAAAACCTATCCATATATTAAGGTGACAATAAATGAAATGTTTCCCAGAGTTTTTATGACAAGACAACATAAAAAGGATAAGGCAAAATATTTCGGACCTTTTACGAGCAGCCTTACTGTTAAAGAAAATTTAGAGCTTATAAATAGAATTTGGCAGTTAAGAAGATGCCGGAAACAGTTTCCAAGAGATTTCAACAAGGAAAGACCATGCCTTAATTATCATATAGGACAGTGCAAGGCACCTTGTAATAAGCTTATTGATGAACAGAGCTATAATAAAATGACAGATGAAGTTATTGATTTTTTAAGCGGAAAAACCACAGATATTATAAAAAAGCTTAGAGCTGATATGGAAAAGGCGTCTGAAAATCTTGAATTTGAAAGAGCTGCTGAATTAAGAGATAATATTCAAAACATAAAAGCGTTAAATGAAAAGCAGATTATAGAGAATATGCACATTGATGACAGAGATGTTATAGCCTTTGCAAGAGGAAATGTAAATTCCAAAGACCTTAATTACACAAATAATGAATGTGTTGTTCAGGTTTTCTTTATAAGAGGCGGAAAAATTACAGGCAGAGAGCATTTTATGCTGGAGGATTGTGCTGAGGAAACAGATATTAGAATTATGACTGATTTTATACAGCAATTCTACAGCGGCACTCCTTTTATTCCTAAAGAAATTATATTACAATGTGATATAGAGGACTTTGAACTTATATCAGAATGGCTGAGCAATGAAAAAGGTCAAAGAGTGAATATTCTTATACCTCAAAAGGGTGAAAGAAAAAGACTTGTAGATATGGCAAGAAATAATGCACAAATTACCCTTGATAAATTTGGCAGAATGATTAAAAGTGAAAACAAAAGAACTGTCGGAGCTTTGGATGAAATTAAAAATGCACTTGGAATATCTTTTGATTTAAACAGAATTGAAAGCTACGATATTTCAAACACACAGGGATATGAGTCTGTTGCGTCTATGGTGGTGTTTGAAAAAGGTCTGCCAAAACGAAGCGATTACAGAAAATTTAAGATTAAGTCTGTTATAGGTGCTGATGATTATGCAAGTATGAACGAGGTTATTACCAGACGTTTCACAAGATATATTAATGAAAATACAGATAAATCAGCTAAAAAAACAGGTTTTCATAAGTTGCCCGATATGATTTTTTTAGACGGCGGAAAGGGTCAGATAAGTGTTGTTAAAGAAGCACTTGAAAGACTTAATATAGATGTTGAAGTATGCGGAATGGTAAAAGATGACAGACACAGGACAAGAGCATTATTATATAATGGAGAGGAAATAAAACTGCCATATACCTTAGAGGGCTTTAAACTTGTTACAAGAATACAGGATGAAGTACACAGATTTGCAATTGATTATCACAGAAAGCTGAGAGCTCAAAAACAGGTGCACAGCATACTTGATGATATTGAAGGAATAGGCACTGTAAGACGAAAGGCTCTTATGAAGCATTTTGGGGATATTCAAAAAATCAGAACTGCCGAACTCAGTGAGCTTGAAGCTGTTGATGGTATGAATAAAAAATCTGCTGAAGCAGTCTATGATTTTTTTAGAAAATGATTGAAATATTTAAGCTTTTGGGTTATGATAAATATGAGAAGTTGTGTATGAAATATTATTAATTTAAAATATACGGAGGGTAAAATGTACAAAGTATCTTTAAAATCTATAATTGATGAATTTAAACTTAAAAATCTTACAGAAGATATTGACATTTCTGAAATTGAGATTACCTCTCCCGAGGTGAACAGACCTGCTTTGCAGCTTGCAGGCTTTTTTGATTATTTTGACAGTGATACAATTCAGATTATAGGTATAGTAGAATATACATACCTTTGCAAACTGACTCCTGAGTTCAGACAGGAAACCCTTGCGAAGCTTTTTAAATATAAAATGCCATGTGTTATAATATGCAGAGGATTAGAGCCTCATCCTGAAATGCTTTTCTATGCAAGAGAGCATGGAACTCCTATATTACAGTCTGATGATATTACATCAGAATTTCTTGGAGAAATGACAAGATGGCTTAAAGTTGAGCTTGCACCAAGAACAACCCTGCATGGTGTTCTTATAGATATATATGGTGAGGGTGTGCTTATTACAGGAGAAAGCGGTATAGGCAAAAGTGAAGCAGCCCTTGAACTTGTAAAAAGAGGTCACAGACTTGTTGCCGATGATGCTGTTGAAATTAAAAAAATATCTCATACAACTCTTGTAGGAAGCTGTCCTGAGCTTATAAGATATTTTATAGAGGTAAGAGGTATAGGCATAATAAATGTAAAGCAGATGTTTGGCGTGCAGTCTGTTAAGGATACTCAGGAAATAGACATAATTATTAATCTTGAATACTGGGAAAAGGGCAAGGCTTATGACAGACTGGGCATAAAAGAAGAATATATGGATATTCTCGGAAATAAGGTTGTCTGCCATGCAATACCCGTAAGACCGGGACGAAATTTAGCTATAATTTGTGAATCAGCAGCAGTAAACTGTCGTCAAAAAAAGATGGGATATAATGCTGCACAGGCACTTAACGATGCAATTATGAATAATGCTATGAAAAATTAATGAGGTGAAAAAATATGTATTTTTTAGGTATAGATGTTGGCGGAACCAATATTTCAGTGGGTATTGTCAATGAAAAGGGAGAGCTTATTGCAAAGCTTTCAACTCCCACAATGAACGGAAGAAATTCTGATGATATTTTAGATGATATGGCATCACTTTGCTTTAGACTGTGTCAGGAACAGGAAATAGATATGGAGGATATAAATTCTATAGGAATTGGACTTCCGGGATTAATGGATAAGAAAAAAGGTATATTAAAATATGCTAATAATCTTAACTTTTACAATGTAAATGTTATAAAGGAAATGAAAACAAGAACTTCACTTCCTGTATATATTGAAAATGATGCGAATTGTGCTGCTTTAGGAGAAAATACCTGTGGTGCTTCAAAAGGAGAAAAAAATGTTATTTATATAACTCTTGGCACCGGTGTCGGTGCAGGCATAATAATAAATGGAAAAATATTTGACGGCTCATTTGGCGGAGGCGGTGAAGCAGGTCATATGGTAATTGTTGCAAATGGTGAGGAATGTACCTGTGGCAGAAAAGGCTGCTGGGAGTCATATGCTTCAGCATCAGCTCTTATGAGAGAAGGCAGAATTGCAGCTGCTAAATATCCAAACTGTGAGATATATAATCTTGTTGATGGAAATATAAAGCTTGTTGATGCAAAAACTGTTTTTGATGCTGCTGATTTAGGGGATAAAATAGCCCTTGAAATAATTGACAGATATATTGAATATGTTGCAATTGGTCTTGTAAATCTTATTAATATATTCCAGCCTCAGAGTGTTGTTATAGGCGGAGGAATATGTGCTCAGGGAGATAAGGTTATTGAACCTGTAACTAAAATTATTGAAGAAAGAGTGTATGGCGGAGAACTAAAGACAAAGGTTTCAGTTGCTACTCTTGGTAATGATGCAGGTATTGTCGGTGCTGCTATGCTTGGTAAAGGAAAATAATAATATGGAAAAAATTATTGCTGAATATAAAAATTTGCTTGGCGAAAACAATGTTAAACTTTCAGAGCCTATGAATAGGCATACTACCTTTAGAATAGGCGGTAATGCAGATATATTTGTAACTCCCGAAAGTGATGCACAGATTTTAAAAGCAATTAAAATAGCTCAAATGAATAACATACCTTATTATGTTGTAGGCAATGGAAGCAATCTTCTCGTAAGAGATAACGGCTTCAGGGGTGTAATTATTCAGATTTATAAAAATTTCAGCCGTATTGATGTCCATGGCAGTGAAATAAAGGCACAGGCAGGAGCTTTGCTTTCTGTAGTTGCCAAAACCGCACTTAATAACTGCCTTAGGGGTATGGAGTGCCTTAGCGGTATTCCGGGAACAATAGGCGGTGCAGTATGTATGAATGCAGGTGCTTACGGAGGGGAAATAAAGGATATTGTAACAGGCATAAAGGTTATTAAAGATAATAAAATTGTGACAATAACCAATGAAGAAGCCGGCTTTGGATATAGACGAAGTAATATTATGTCTGATAAAATGATTGTTCTTGAGGTATGTATTTCTCTTGAAAAAGGAAACAGTGATGACATAAGGGCTAAAATGGCAGAGCTTATGGAACAAAGAAATTCAAAACAGCCTGTTGAACTTCCAAGTGCAGGCTCTACATTTAAAAGACCTGAGGGTTATTTTGCAGGTAAATTAATTGATGACAGCGGTCTTAGAGGGTATAGCGTAGGTGCTGCACAGATTAGCCCTAAGCATTGCGGGTTTGTTGTAAATAACGGTGGAGCAACTGCCAATGATGTTCTTAAACTTATTGATAATGTGTCTGATATTGTAATGAAAAAATTTGGAGTCAGGCTTGAACCGGAGGTAAGAATAATAGGAGAATAATTTATGAGATTTGTAATTGTTACAGGTATGTCAGGAGCAGGAAAATCAACAGTGCTAAAGTTTTTGGAGGACATAGGCTTTTTCTGTGTAGATAATCTGCCTCCCAGTCTTATACCTAAATTTGTTGAACTTTGTGATAATCCCACATCTGATATTGAAAATGTAGCTCTTGGTATAGATATACGAGGAGGAAAAAAATTCAGTGAGCTTTTTAGCTTTTTACAGGAAGCAAAAAGTGACAGCTCAAAATTTGAAATTTTGTTTTTGGATTGTGATGACGAGGTAATATTAAAAAGATATAAAGAATCCAGAAGAAATCATCCTCTTTCTTCAAGAGGAGAAAGAATAATTTCCGGTATACACAAAGAAAGAGAGCTTCTTTCAAACATAAAAAGGAGAGCTGATTATATTGTTGATACCTCAAATCTTTTAACAAGAGAGCTAAGAACACAGCTCAGTGAAATATTTCTTGAAAATAAAGGCTTTGAAAGTCTTATGATAACTGTATTAAGCTTTGGGTTTAAGTATGGTATACCTGCTGATGCCGACCTTGTGTTTGACGTAAGATTTATACCTAATCCTTTTTATATAAAAGAGCTTAGAAATCTTACAGGCAATGATGTGGCAGTGAGGGATTTTGTTATGGATTGTCCCGAAGCTAAAATTTTCAAAAATAAGCTTACAGATATGATTGAATTTTTAATTCCTAATTATATTAAAGAAGGAAAAACTCAGCTTGTTATTGCTGTCGGCTGCACAGGAGGGCATCATAGAAGCGTTACTCTTGCAAATGAACTGCATAGCTTTTTAAAGAAAGCAGGGCATAGTGTAGTAATTGCTCACAGGGATATTGACAAAGACGGAAAAAGGTAGTATACTATAAGTTGTACTATGATGTTGGGGGAATGATTATGTCTTTTTCAACTGATGTAAAGTACGAATTGCTTTCTATGGAAGAAAGCAGCAGACATTGTGCTATTGCTAAGCTGGCAGCAATTATTAATGTTATCGGCAGCGTAGACGATGATTGTATTATTATATATAATGACAATTTGGCAATTCTGGAAAAAACTGAAAAGCTTATTTTCAAGCTGTTTTCCGTTAAAAGCAATATAGACAACGGAAAAATTATTATTAATAATAAATCTGTTGTCAATAAAATAATATCTGTAACAGGCGTCAGAAAGGATAATGATTTTTCAAATGAATTTGTTGTTAATCCTATGACGGTTGCTTCTGTTTGCTGCAAAAGAGCTTATTTAAGAGGTGCTTTTGTATGTTGCGGTTCAATTTCTGACCCTAAAAAACAGTATCATTTTGAGTATTCTGCAAATGATTATGACTGTATCCGCTTTATTAAGAATGTTATCTCAAGCTTTGGTATTGAAGCTAAGATAATAAAACGCAAAAATTATTTTGTGCTATACTTAAAAGAGGGAGAACAGATTGTGGATATGCTTAATATTATGTCGGCGCATAAGGCACTTTTGGAGGTTGAAAATCTAAGGGTTATAAAGGATATGCGTAACAGAGTAAACAGAATTGTTAATTGTGAAACTGCAAATCTTAACAAAGTAGTTTTGGCAGCAGTAAAGCAGATTGAAAGTATCAAGTTTATTGCTGAAAAGAGAGGTTTAGATTATTTGGAGGAGCCGCTTAGAAATATAGCTGAGCTAAGGCTTAATAATCCTGATGCGAGTCTAAAAGAGCTGGGGGAGCTTAGCAGTCCGCAAATTGGGAAATCAGGGGTAAATCACCGGTTAAAAAAAATATGCGATATTGCTGAAAAACTCAAGGGGAATTTATTATGACAAAAAAACGTATAGTTGTTGGTTCAAGCATGGGAGAAAGACCTATCCCAACATTAGTGGCAACTGCAGGCAGATTTTCAAGCTCTATCCATTTAAAGATGGATGACAAGGAAATTAATTTAAAAAGCATTATGGGTGTTATATCTATCGGCTCTCTTGAAGGCAATGATGTTGAAATCACTGCTCAAGGAAAAGATGAAGTTGAAGCTTGTGATGCGATTGTTGAATTTTTAAGCTAAATTAATACATAGTGACTAAGAAAAAGAGGAGTAGTCGGTTACACCATATAAGAGATAAGTATCCACAGGCTGAAAGATGCTTTATGGTTAAAAACTGATGAAGGTAGCTTTGGAGTCTTCAGACTGAGAAACACGAATTAGGTCTGACGTTTAGCAGCGTTAATAGCTATAGAGTGCCTGCGTAACCGCAGGAAAAAAGGTGGTACCACGATGCTTTCGTCCTTTTATGGATGAAAGCATTTTTTATTTATAATTAAAAAAGGAGAAACAAAAATGGCAAAGGAAATGGCAAAAAGCTATGATCCCTCAATAGAGGAAAAAATTTATAAAAACTGGCTTGACAAAGGATATTTTCATGCTGAGGTAGATAAAAGTAAAAAACCTTTTACTATTGTTATTCCGCCTCCGAATATCACAGGTCATCTTCATATGGGTCATGCTCTTGATGAAACAATGCAGGATATACTCATAAGATGGAAAAGAATGCAGGGATATAATACTCTGTGGCTTCCCGGTACTGACCATGCGGCAATTTCAACTGAGGTTAAGATTGTAGACAAAATGCGTGAGGAGGGCATCACAAAAGAGGATATAGGCAGAGAGGGCTTTTTAAAGAGAGCTTGGGAATGGAAAAAAGAATACGGAGGAACAATTCTCAATCAGCTTAAAAAGCTGGGTTCTTCATGTGACTGGGAAAGAGAAAGATTTACAATGGATGAGGGTCTTTCTGATGCAGTACTTACAGTATTTTGCAAGCTTTATGAAAAAGGCTATATCTATCAGGGCGAAAAGCTTATTAACTGGTGTCCTGCTTGTCAAACAACTATTTCTGATGCAGAAGTGGAGCATGAAAATAAACAGGGTGGATTTTGGCATATTAAATATCCTATTAAGGGTACAGACAGATTTCTTGAATTTGCAACCACAAGACCTGAAACAATGCTTGGCGATACTGCTATTGCAGTTCATCCTGATGATGACAGATATAAAGATGTTGTTGGCGGAGTTTGTATAGTTCCTTTTGTGGACAGAGAAATTCCTATTATTGCAGATACTTATGTAGATATGGAATTTGGTACAGGTGTAGTTAAGATTACTCCTGCTCATGACCCAAATGACTTTGAGGTTGGTGAAAGACATAATTTACCAAAAATTAATATATTAAATGATGACGGCACAATCAATGCTAATGGCGGAAAATTCGAGGGTATGGACAGATATGATGCCAGAAAGCAGATTGTTGAAGAACTTGATGAAATGGGACTTTTTATCAAAAAAGAAGATATAAGTCATGCAGTCGGCACTCACGACAGATGTCATAGTGTTATAGAGCCTCTGATTAAGAAGCAGTGGTTTGTAAAAATGGATGAGCTTGCTAAACCTGCACTTGATGTATATTATAATGGTGAGCTAAAGTTTGTTCCTGATAGATTTGGAAAAATTTACACTCATTGGCTGGAGGATATTCATGACTGGTGTATTTCAAGACAGCTGTGGTGGGGACATAGAATTCCTGCTTATTATTGTGATTGCGGTGAGGTTATTGTTTCAAAGACTGCTCCGGAAGTTTGCCCTAAATGCGGAGGCACTCATATTATACAAGATGAGGATTGTCTGGATACATGGTTCTCATCTGCATTGTGGCCGTTTTCAACTTTAGGCTGGCCTGAAAAAACTCCTGAGCTTGAACATTTTTATCCTACAAGTGTTCTTGTAACAGGCTATGATATTATATTCTTCTGGGTTGTAAGAATGGTATTTTCTGCTATGGAGCAGATGGGAGAAGTTCCTTTTAAGACTGTTCTTATTCATGGTCTTGTAAGAGATTCTCAGGGAAGAAAGATGAGTAAATCTCTTGGAAATGGCATTGACCCTCTTGAAATTATCAAAGAGGCAGGTGCTGATGCTTTAAGGCTTACTCTTATTACCGGCAATGCTCCCGGCAATGATATGAGATTTTATAATGAGAGAGTAGAAAACAGCAGAAATTTTGCTAATAAACTTTGGAATGCTTCAAGATTTGTTATGATGCACATTGGTGATGATGAGCCAAAAGCTGAATTAAGTCAATTAACATCTGCTGATAAGTGGATATTAAGCAAGGTCAATTCTCTTGCAAAGAATGTTACATCTAATCTTGACTCTTATGAGCTTGGTATTGCAGTTCAAAATGTATATGATTTTATATGGGATGAATACTGTGACTGGTATATAGAAATGGTTAAGCCCAGATTATATAATCAGGAAGACCCAACAAGAAATGCCGCTTTATGGACATTAAAAACTGTTCTTATTAATGCTTTAAAAATGCTTCATCCTTTTATGCCTTTTGTAACAGAAGAAATATTTACTTCAATTCAGAATGAAGAAGAAACAATTATGCTTTCAAAGTGGCCTGAATATACTGATAAATATAACTTTGCCGATGATGAAAAATCTATTGAGCTTATGAAAGAGGCTATTAAGTCTATCAGAAATATCAGAGCTGAAATGAATGTAGCACCAAGCAAAAAGGCTAAGGTTATTGTAGTAAGCGATAATGATGAAGTAAGAAGCATATTTGAAAAGGGTAAGGTATTCTTTGCTCCTTTAGCTTATGCAAGTGAAGTAGAAGTACGCTCAGATAATAATGGCATCAGCGATGATTCAGTTTCTACTGCTATTCATAATGGTATGATTTATATGCCTTTTGCGGAGCTTGTTGATATTGAAAAGGAAAAAGAAAGACTTGCAAAAGAAAAGTCTAAACTTATTAAGGAAGTCGAAAGAGTAGAAAAGAAGCTTTCTAATCAGGGTTTTGTTTCAAAAGCACCTGAAAAAGTTATAAATGAAGAAAAGGCTAAGCTTGAAAAGTACAGCTCAATGTTAAAGAGTGTAGAAGAACAGATAGCAAGACTTGGCTGATAAATGATTTTAAGCAGGTGTGATATTCATTCCTGCTTTTTTTCATTCCATAAAACAGTACAATAATTATGTTATTTTTTGTAATTTTATATTGAATTTTATATTTTTTTGCTGTACAATATATTTATATTTTCAAAGGAGGCAATTCTATGAAAGTTTTAGTTACAGGGGGAGCAGGATATTTAGGAAGAAATATATGTTATGCTTTATCAGATAATAATATTGAAACTGTTGTTGTAGATAGTGCTGAGGGTACTGATAAATTCAGCCTGCCGGGGTGTTATTTTTATAAAGCTGATATTACTGATAAAAAATCCGTTGAAAAAATCCTGAATGAGCATAATGATATAGAAGTTGTAATTCATAGTGCTATGATTTCTGCTGTAGCTACTTCAGTTGAACACCCTTATGAATTTTATTTGCAGAATGTTGTAAAGAGTATGGAGCTTTTTAATCAGCTTAAAGAGCATAATATAAAAAAGATTATATATGCTTCAACAGCTTCTGTATATGATGATGTTCCGGGTTATCTGGTGACAGAGCGTTCTCCTTTGAAGCCAAGAAGTCCTTTTGGAAGAAGTAAATATATAACAGAAATGATTTTAAAGGATTTTTGTAATGCCTATGGTATGAAATGTATTGCCCTTAGATATTTCAATCCTATTGGTGCCGACCCTCAGACGAGAACAACTTTGCCTTATAAGGCAGGTTCAAATCTTCTTGAAAAGCTTGTAAAAATTATGATTGGAGAAAGCAAAAGGTTTGTTATTATGGGTGATGATTGGGAAACCAGAGATGGCACCTGCATAAGAGATTATATTCATGTGCGTGACCTTGCTATGGCAAATGTAAAGGCTGTGCTTAATTTTGATGGGGCAATTAAAAAGGCAGGTCCTGAATATTCAAATTATCTTTCTCTTAATATTGGTTCAGGTGTAGATGTTACAGTAAGAGAATTTCTTATTGCCTTTGAAAATGTAACAGGTGAAAAAATTAATACTATTGTAGGAAACAGACGACAGGGAGATATTGGAGGTTCTTATGCAGGCATAAGGCTTGCAAAAAGAACTATAGACTGGATACCTCAGTATACTGTCGAAGATGCTATATTTGATGTGTTAAAGTATTATGATATTTAATAAATCTGCGGCTTTTCACATTGAGTGTGGAAAGGGTATATTATGAGAAGCAGAGGAAGCAGAGTTTATGTACTTTTAGCCATAATGGCTGTTATTATGTTCTTTTCCATAATTATAGATATGACAAAGGATAATACAGATAATAATACTAAGATGGCTGCTGATATTGTCAGTGAAGAAAATAATAATATTGAAAATAAAACAGATACTGTTTCAGAAGAAGAAACTGAAACAACAACAATTCTTGTACTAAGTGCAGAACAGGAAAAACAGGTTGAAAGATTTTATAAAAATACGGTATTTGTAGGCGATTCTATTATGAGCGGGTTTGCAACCTTTGCGGCGTCAAATAATGAAGTTCCGGATTTTGTTAAAAATCTTACATTTTTAGCAGCATCAAGTTATGGTGTAGATGCAGCATTAAATGGCAAAACAATTATGTATAAGGGTGAATCAAGACCGCTTATTGAAAATCTTGAAATAATTAATCCCGATAAGATATTTATTAATCTTGGCGTAAATGAGCTTGATGGTGTATCAGCTGAAAAGGTTGGAGAAAAATACGAAAAATTAATTAAACAAATAAGAGAAAAGCTCCCTGACACAGGTATATATATTATGGGTGTTACTTATTTTGTTGAGGGAAAAGAAACGGATACCTATAATAATAACGGAATAAGAGCATTCAACGATTATATTAAATCTCATTCATCAGAATGGGTAGTTACATACCTTGATTTACCTTCAAGGCTTTCAAATAAAAAAGGTTATCTGCCGGCAGAGCTTGCAAGTGACGGCAGAATTCATCAAAATAGTGAAGCATATAAAATCTGGGTGGATTTTTTAAAGGAAACTGCAATTAATTTTTAACATAAAGGAGTTTTAAAATGAAGAAGTTTTTATTAGCTTTAGTTATGGCAGGGATAATGCTTACAGGCTGCGGTTCTGATAATAAGGAAGAAATGGCAAATGTAGCTGAATCTATGGAAAATATAAGCGTAAATGATATTTATGATATTATTTCTGCACTTTCAACTGAAAAAATGGTTAAGATTGACGATAATCTTATAGAAAATTATTATGGAATTAATGTTGAAGATTTCTCTGAATATGTTTTTGCACAGGCAGAAAGTCCAACATCAGCAGAAACTATAATAATTGCTAAGGGTAAAGATGGTGTTGACATCAGCTCTTATGAGGAAAATATAAATAATGTTATTGCACAGAAGAAAGATGAAATGACAAATTATAATTTACCTGACCAGGTTAAAATTATTGAAAAAACCGAAAAGGAATTTAATGATAATTTCTTTTATGTTGTTATTTCGGATAAAAGTGAAATAATGGCTGAAACTATTGAAAAAGGATTAGGTATATGATATTTAGCAGTATTGAATTTTTGTTTTTCTTTTTGCCTGTATTTTTGATAATATATTATATTGTGCCCTTTAAGGTTAAAAATGTTATATTGCTTATTGCCAGTCTGCTCTTTTATGGTTGGGGCGAGCCTGTATACATTTTTCTTATGATATTATCATCTGTATTTGGCTATATATTCGGAATACTGATTGACAAAGCAGGCAAGCCCTATAAAAAGAGCTTGTTTCTTTGTGTGTCTGTATTAATTAATATTGGCATACTTGGTTTTTTCAAGTATGCTGATTTTTTAATTTCAATTATAAATATATTTGGTGCAGACATTAAGCCTCTTAAAATAGGTCTGCCTATTGGCATAAGCTTTTTTACATTTCAAATTATGAGCTATGTAATTGATGTTTATAAGGGGAGTCAGAAGTCAGAAAAAAGCCTTCTTGTGTTTATGACATATGTTTCTATGTTCCCTCAGCTTATTGCAGGTCCTATAGTGAGATTTCAGACTGTTGCAGAGCAAATGAAAAAAAGAGAAATTAACTTTAGCGGCTATATTTACGGTGTTAAAAGATTTTTATTTGGTCTTTTTAAAAAGGTGCTTATTGCAAATAATATTGGCTTATTGTGGGAAAGTATAAAGGCTTGTGATATTTCAGAGCTTTCAATGGCTTCTGCGTGGCTTGGTGCAATAGCATTTTCATTACAGCTTTATTTTGATTTCAGCGGCTATGGTGATATGGCAGTTGGTATGGGTAAAATGCTGGGGTTTGATTATAACGAAAACTTTAATTATCCCTATATTTCAAAATCAATAACAGAGTTTTGGAGAAGGTGGCATATTTCTCTTTCTACATGGTTTAGAGATTATGTTTATATTCCTCTTGGGGGAAACCGCTGTAAAGTGTCAAGGCATATTTTTAATATTATGGTGGTATGGACACTTACCGGATTGTGGCATGGTGCTGCATGGAATTTTGTAATTTGGGGCATATATTACGGCATACTTCTTGTTCTTGAAAAATATGTGTGGGGCAGCTTTATAAATAAACTGCCGTCGGTTATACGGCATATTTATACCTTAATAATTGTTATTATAGGTTTTACTGTTTTTGCTATTGATGATTTTAGTATTATGACAGATTATCTTTTTGTAATGCTTTTAAATTCGAATGGTATAATTTGTGACAATCGTTTTGTGTTTGATTTAATTAACAATGGAATAATTTTAATTGCAGGTATATTATTTTCAACACCAATATATCATTTAAAGATAGAATACAAAGGACTTAATTGTTTAAGAAAAATAATCTGTGCATTATTTTATTTTTTAGGCTTCGGACTTTCTGCAGCTTATCTTGTAAGCTCAAGCTATAATCCGTTTTTGTATTTCAGATTTTAAAAGGAGGCGTCACGATGAATAAATTTACTGCAATTATAATTACTGCTATAGTATTATTGGGTACAATTTCTTTTATAGTTATGCCTAAATCGGATTTTTCTGAAAATGAAAACAGAGTGCTTCAGGAATTTCCTGAAATAAGTATTGAAAATATTACTGACGGAAGCTTTACATCAGAGCTTACTTCTTATCTTTCTGACCACTTCCCTTACAGAGATTATTTTGTGAGCTGTAAGACTAATTTTGAAAAAATATTTTTAGGTAAAAAGCTTATTAACAATATTTATATTTGTGAAGATGATTTTTTGATTGAAAACTATGATAAGCCAAAAAATACAGAAAAGCTTATTTATACATTTAATAAATTTGAAAAAAATACAAATGTTAAGCCTGATTTAATCCTTGTGCCTACGGCTGTTGCTGTTTATAGTGATAAACTTCCGAAATACGCATCACCATACAGTCAGCTTGATGTTATTAATAAAATATACAATAGTGTAAGCACAAACAATATAGATATATATAATGATTTAATAAGTGAAAAAGACAATGAACAATTGTTCTACAGACTTGACCACCATTGGACAACAGATGGCGCATATATAGGCTATATGGCTTATTGCAGAGCAAAAGGAATTAAACCTCTTGATAAATCCGAATTTAATATAAAAACAGTTTCGGAGGATTTTAAGGGTACGATATATTCAAAGCTTAATGACTATTCCGTAAAAAGTGACAGTATAAAGGTTTATGATAAAAAATTAAATGTTAGCATTATATATGACAATGTGGAACTTAATTCTCTTTATTCGGAAAAATATCTTAAAACAAAGGATAAATATTCTTATTTTCTTGACAATATCCATAGCTATATTGAAATTACAAATAATGATATTGATACAGAAAAAGAGCTTGCCATAGCAAAGGACAGCTATGCTAATTCAATGATACCATTTCTTGTAAACCACTATAAAAAGATTTATGTTTTTGACCCGAGAAGCTATAAAGGCTCAATAAGTCAGTTCTGTAATGAACATAAAAATATTGAGGATATTCTTATACTTTATAATATGAATACTATTGATAATGACACCGGAGTAAATGTAATATATTAGGAGGTGTGAGTTTAGCTCATACCTCCGTCAACTCCTATAATCTGACCTGTAATATATTTGCTTTCATCACCTGCAAGATACAACACCATACTTGCAATTTCATCAACTGTTCCAAATCTTCCAAGAGGTATTTCATCTTCAAGGTTTTGTCTTTCTTTTTTAGATAAAAAGCTGTTCATACTTGTATCAATAGCTCCGCAGGATACTGCATTAACTCTTATATTGCTTGGAGCAAGCTCCTTTGCCAGAGCTTTTGTAAATGAATTTACTGCACCCTTTGATGCTGAATAAACTGCCTCACAGGAAGCTCCAACACTTCCCCACATAGAAGAAATATTAATAATATTTCCTTTGTGATTTTTTATCATATACTGTAATGCTGCATGAGTGCAGTTAAACATAGTATCAACATTACATTTCATAACCTTCTGCCACTGGCTTTGTTTCATTGTGTTAAAAAGACCTATGTAGGATATTCCTGCATTGTTTACAAGAATGTCAATATTCCCAAATTTATCGATTATTTTTTTTAATGCAAAACGAGCTGATTCATAATCGGATAAATCTCCCTGAAGTGCCAGCACGTCAGGAGTAAGCTCAATAAGCTCATTATATGTTTCCTGAAGCTCTTTTTTAGAGTTTTTGCACATTATTGCCACATTATATCCCTCAACTGCAAAGGCTCTTGCTATTGCCTTTCCTATACCTCTTGATGAGCCGGTTACAAATACAGTTTTGTTTCCAATCACATATATCACCTCTTACTATACACAAATTTAATAAATCTGTAATTGAAATTTTTACCCTATAGTGTTATCATATCCTAGTAAAGGAAATAAAGCAAGGAGATTTTTAAAAAATGAATAATTTGTTTAAAGATAAGGTATTTTTAAAAAACCTTTATATCCTTGCTCTGCCTATAATATTAAATGAACTTTTAAATTCTTCTATTAATATGATGGATACATTTATGATAGGCAGACTTGGTGCTGAATGTGTAAGTTCTGTAAGTCTTGGTAATCAGGTGTTTTTTATATTTACACTTTTCAGCTTTGGCATATGCAGCGGTGCTTCAATATTTATGGGACAGTATTGGGGTGCTGAAGATATAAAAGGCGTAAAAAAGGTGTTGGGTATTGCACTTATACTTTCTCTTATAAATGCAGCTGTATTTTTTATTTTTGCATTTGTATTTTCCGAAAATGTTATGAATATATATTCAAATGATAAAAGTGTTATTGCTCTTGGTGCCAAATATTTGAAAATTGTTGGCTTCAGCTATTTTCTGACTGCTGTTACCACATCGTTTAATGCTGCTTTAAAGGCAACAGGCTATGCAAAAATTCCTATGCTTACAACATTTATTTCTCTTGTGTGCAATGTAATATTTAACTATATTTTTATATTTATAATGAATATGGGTGTCACAGGTGCTGCATTAGGAACTCTTTGTGCAAGGTCAATAGAGTTTTGTGTGCTTATGACTGTTGTGTTTGGAAGAAAGCTGCCAGTTGCAGGCAGATTAAGAGATTATATTTCTGTTAATTTCTCATTTTTGATAAATTATGCAAAAATTTCGCTCCCTGTATTACTGAATGAGGGTATGTGGGGACTTGGAACAACTGCCTATAATATTGCCTATAAATACAGCGGTACTGTTGCTCAGGCATCGGTTCAGGTGGCAAGTGTAGTTCAGAATTTGTTTATAGTTGCAGGAATGGGTATAGGAGCATCAAGCGGCATATTAATAAGCAATGCTCTGGGTGCCAAGGACACAAAAAGGGCAGAGGATTATGCAAAAAAATGCACTTTTGTAGCAGTTTTGTTTTCCGCAATAATGGCAGTCATACTTTTATCGGCGTCTAAAGGAATTGTCAGCCTTTTTGAAATAGGTGATGCCGGCAGAGATTATGCTATAAAAATGCTTATTACAGTAAGCTTTGGACTTATAATAAAAACTCTTAACTATATAAATATTGTAGGCATTTTAAGAAATGGCGGAGATACAATTTACGGTCTTATGCTGGATTCGTTATCTGTATGGTTTATAGGTGTGCCTATGGCATTTTTAGGCTCTAGATATTTGGGACTTCCTATTTATATAACATTTTCAATGGTTTATATTGAAGAAGTGGTTAAGCTGTTTTTCAGTGAATACAGAGTTATGGTTGCAAAAAAATGGATTAAAACAGTTATATAGACAAACAAGGTTTTATATATTAATATTAATTCTGTAAAGGTGGTAGATGTGTAATGAATGATTTTAGAAAAGGTATATTATATGGCATATCAATTTCAGTTATTGCTGTTCTGGCCATAAATATATTATCTGTGAGCTACAGGCGTTTTATTACAAAGGATTTGTATTATGAACAAAAAGCAAAGGCAATATATGAAACAATGGATAAAAAATATACCGGAGATATAGATATTGAAAAAATGTATGACGGCATTTATACGGGAATGGTTTATGGCGTAGCTGATAAATATTCACGTTACATTTCTGCTGAGGACTACGAGCTTTTTAAGCAGCAGACAGAGGGAAATTATTGTGGAATAGGAGCAATAACCGGTGCAGACATAGATACAGACAGTGTCACAATAGAAGCAGTTTATGACAATTCACCGGCTGATAAAGCAGGACTTAAAGAAGGTGATATTATAAAAAAAGTTGAAGATTTTAGTGTAAACTATTCTACATACTATGATGCTATAGATATGATAAGAGGAGATGAAAATACTAAATTTAAAATGACGTTATACAGACCGTCTGAAAATAAAACCTATACTGCCGAAATAACCAGAGCAAAGGTAGATACTCCTACAGTTGCAGTCAATATTATAAATAATGATATTGGATATATGAGAATAACAGGATTTGATGAAGTCACAAAGGAGCAGTTTAAGAAAAATGAGGAGGCTTTAAAATCAAAGAATATAAAATCTCTTATTATTGACCTTAGAAATAATCCGGGAGGACTTCTTACAACTGTATCTGAAATTGCCGATGAATTTATGGAAAAAGGTGTTATAACATATACAGAGGATAAAAACGGCAAGAAAGAATATGTCTATGCAAAAGACGGCAGATGGGATATTCCTGTTGTTATAATTGTAAATGAAAACAGTGCTTCTGCTTCAGAGCTTCTTACAGGTGCTTTAAAAGACGAGGGAATAGCAACGGTTGTAGGTGTAAATACCTATGGAAAAGGTGTTGTTCAGACTACATTTCCTTTTAATGACGGTTCCGCTATTAAAATCACAACATCAAAATACTATACCCCAAAGGGTGTTTGCATAGACGGTGTGGGAATAGCACCTGATGTAGAAATTGAAGCGGATAGTGAATTTAAGCTTAGTCTTATTACTAATGATGTTGCAGAATATGATATAAATAATGATGTTCAGCTTGCAAAGGCAGTTGAGCTTATAAAATAACAGGTGCTTGCATCTGTTATTTTTTTAAAGTTTAAGGATATGTTAATATATAAATGTTGAAAAAATCCTCTAAATGTAGTATTATAATATCAAATTGGAAATGGAGGATAGTTTTATGATAGAGGTAATAAATCTTACCAAAAAATTCGGACCATACACTGCTGTAAATAATATTTCATTTACAGTAAATGACGGAGAGGTTGTGGGATTTTTAGGACCTAACGGTGCAGGCAAAACTACAACTATGAATATAATGACAGGCTTTATATCTTCCACTTCCGGAAGTGTTAAAATAAATGGTTTTGATATACTTGATGAGCCTGAAAAGGCAAAAAAGGGGCTTGGCTATCTGCCTGATACTCCGCCTGTTTATGGAGATATGACAGTTAAGGAATATCTAAGCTTTGTATGTGATTTAAAGGGTGTAAAAAAAGCTGACAAGGCTTTAATGATTGATAAAACAGTAAATACCGTAGGTTTAAATGATGTTATAGGAAGACTTGTTGGTAATCTTTCAAAGGGCTACAGACAGAGAGTAGGACTTGCACAGGCTCTTATCGGCAATCCTGAGGTGCTTATATTAGATGAGCCTACAGTTGGTCTTGACCCAAAACAAATTATTGAAATGCGTCAGCTCATAAAAGAACTGGGTAAAAACCACACTGTTATATTAAGCTCCCATATTTTAAGCGAAGTCAGTGCCATATGTGACAGAGTTATAATTATAGATAAAGGTGAAATAGTAGCTGATGATACTACAGATAATATTAAATCAAAAAATACTAATTATATTCAGCTTGCAACTATAAAGGGAAATCCCGAGGCAGCAGTCGAATCAATAAAACGTCTTGATATTATAGAAGAAGCAGTTATTGAAAAAATTAATAATGATGGAAGCTATGACCTTAAAATAACAGGAAAAAAAGACACTGATATAAGGGAAGCGGTATTTGCCCTGCTGGTGCTTTCAAAATCTACAGTACTTATGATGCGGCCTTATACTCTAAGCCTTGAGGAAGTGTTTTTAAAGGTTGTAAATGGTGAGTATGAATATGAAAAACAAAAGACACAGGAAAGTGAGAATTAATAATATGACTGCAATATTAAAAAAAGAAATAAGAAATTATTTTAATACTGTTATTGGCTGGGGATTTCTGGGCTTTTTTGTGCTTATATCAGCTTATTTTTTTGTGGCACAAAATATAGTTACAGGCAGTTTAAATTATAATGACACTCTTGCAAGCAGCTTATCTATGTTTATGATACTTATGCCTGTGCTTACAATGAGATTGTTTGCAGAAGAAAAAAGACAAAAAACAGACCAGCTTCTTTATTGTTCACCTGTTACGGTAAAAAGCATTGTAGCAGGCAAATTTATATCTGCTGTGATACTTTTCTTAATTGGAATTATTATAACTTTTATATTTCCCGTTATGCTTAACCAATTTGGAGATGTGGACTGGGGACTTACATTCACAGGTGTTTTAGGCTATTTTCTTCTTGGCGTATGTATAATAAGTGTGGGAATTTTTATTTCAGCTATGACCGATAATCAAATTATTGCCGCAATTGTTGCCTTTGCTGCTGCTTTTCTTCTGCTTATGATGGATAATATTGCAGGCTCAGCACCTGTAACAGTTATGTCATCTGTGGTTTTTGCAGTAATTATTGCTGCAATTATTGCCCTTGTAATATATAACAGTACAAAAAATATATATATGTCACTTTTTGTTTTAGTTATAGGTTGTGTTATAATAGGGGTAATGTATTTAATTAATCCTAATTTTTATGACGGACTTATTTTTAATGTGCTTAGCTGGTTTTCAATACTTAACCGATATGAAAATTTTTATATAGGTATTATATCTGTTTCTGATGTTGTGTATTATATTACTTTTATATTTGCATTTTTATATTTAAGTGTAAATGTAATTGAAAAAAGAAGATGGAGCTAGGAGGCAGAATATGAAAAAATTACTTAATGATAAAAGATTAAAATACGGCACATATTCTACAGTTATTACAATTGTTATTATTGCAATACTCATTGTATTAAATCTTATAGTAGGGCAGTTTAATAAAAGCTTTGATATGACAAGAGAAAATATATATTCACTTTCTGAAGAAACAATGGGAGTTATTGAAAATATTGAAAATGATATAAATATTTATACTTTATTTTCAACGGGCTATTCAGACGGTGTCATAAATAAGGTAGAACAGGTTATATCGGAATATACTCAAAAATCTTCAAAAATAAAGGTTTCAAATGTGGATTTGTATCTTCATCCGGATTTTACAAAGAAATATGCCAATGAAAACAATTCTGTAGGTGTAAACAGCATTATTGTTGAAAGGGGAGATAAATACAGAGTAATAAGCTATTCAGATTATTATTCCCAGTCATCTGCCGAAAAACTTAATATCGAATCAAATATTACAAGTGCAATTCAGTTTGTTAATATGGAAACTGCACCAAAAATATATTTTATAACAGGTCATGATGAAACTGACTATAGCTATTTTACCACTCTTATTGATAGGCTAAAGCTTTCAAATTATGATATGGAAAGCTTAAATCTTATTGATAATGAAATACCAAGTGACTGCACTGCCCTTGTTATTACTCCCGGGGCAAGAGATTTTACAAAAGCTGAGGCTGATAAGGTTAAGGCTTATCTTGCTTATGATGGCAGAGCATTTTTCCTTATTGGCGGCTCAGACAGCAATAATTTTAAAAATCTTATGAGTATTGTAAATGCCTATGGGGTTACTCTTGAAAATGGCTATGTTCTTGAGGGGCAGCAGGATAAATACTATAAATATCCTTATGCAATATTCCCCGGTATTGAAGAGCACGAGGTTAATTCAACTTTATTGAACAAGGAATATATAACCTATGCAGTTGCTTCACAGGCAATTACAGAGCTTGATGTTAAAAAACAGGGACTTAAAATTGAGCCTTTGCTTACTACTACAGACAGCTCTTATATAAAGGCAGAGGGCAATTCTTCGCCCAATAAGGAATCAAATGATATTTCAGGGCCGTTTAACGTTGCAGTTGCAGTTACTGACAGCAGCTACAGTGATAAGAGCCATACTACAAAGATTGTTGTGTGCGGCTTAAGCTATTATTTTATAGACCCAAATTATGATGAAATGGTTGTAAATGGAAATTCAACCTTTGTTGTGTCAGCATTAAACTGGCTTGATGATATGACTAAGGGAGTGTCAATATCACCAAAAACTATTTCAAGTGATACAGTGCTTATTGATGAAAGCTCTGCCAATAAAATCAAGCTTTTGGGCTGGGCTGTAATTCCCGGCTGTCTTTTCCTTGTTGGTTTTGCAGTATGGCTTATAAGGAGAAATAAATAATGAAGAAAAAAATAATTTATCTTGCTGTGGCTATAGTATTTCTTTGTATATTGGCAGCATTGTATTTTTATGGTGAAAAAAGAAATGAAACAGAAAATGTAACAGAAAATGAAACTGTTTCAGAAGAAAACAGCAGTATTGTTATAACTGATGTTAAAAATGCAAATGAAATAGATATTAATAATTCCCGGTCTGATTATACAGTTTATGTAAAAGATGATGAATATTTTGTAAAGGGATATGAAAAAAATTCCTTTTCTCAAAGCAGTATTAAATATTTATTTAGTGCATTTTCTAATCTTAATGCAGTTAAAATTGTTGAAGAAAATCCATCGGATATTTCTAAATACGGACTTGAAATACCTTTGGCAACCGCAACTGTTAAAGGTGATAACAGCATAATTATTAATGTTGGCGAGTTTACTCCCGACGGCAAATATGTGTATGTAAAAACAAATAATAACAACAGTGTTTATATGATACCAAAAAGCTATGGTGAGCTTTTACTGAAGAATATGACAGCTTTAATTGAACAGAATGTTACTTTAATTTCTGCTGAAAATGTAAACTATGTTAATATAGTTGAAAAGGGTAAGCCTGAAATTTTAATAACCTCTGATTCAAATAATGAAACACTTAAAAACTATGTTTCAACAAGCGGTCTTTCTGCTCTTATGATGAAATCTCCCATTGAAGATGCCATAGTTTATCCTACAAATATGCAGGATTCAATATTGTGTGACCTTTCAACATTATATATAAATTCAGTTGTTGAACTTAGTCCTGATGATTTAACCAAATATGGACTTAATGACCCTGTTAAGATTATTACAATTAAGGATACAGGCTCAAAATCTCTTACAATAAAAATCGGCAACAGCTGCGATAAAGACAGTGTTTATGTAATGATTGACAATAAACCTGAGGTTTATACTGTTACAAATTTATCCCTTGCAGCCTTTAATAATATTAATATTATGGATTTTGTACAGAATTTTGTCAGCCTTTATGCACGTTCATCAGTAAACAGTGTAACTATTAAATCAGAAAATTCAGAGCATAAAATTGAATTTAAAACAGAGGGGGATAATAAAATTGCTGTTGATGAAGAAGGAGTAAAAAGAGATAACAGAAATTCATATATTGATAATAAACTTATAGAAAAAGATAATTTCGGTGATTTTTATGAAACTCTTGTTGGAATAGGCTTTGATTCTGTTGATTTTGATAACACAATAGAATTAAAGGGTGAGCCGTCTGTGGTGATTGAATTTAATCTTACTGACGACAGCAGAGATACAGTTAATTATTATAATTATAATGATAATTTTTATGCTGTTAAAAATGATGGCGATTTAGCTGTAAGACTTGTTAATAAACAGCAGATTTATAAGCTTATTAAATATATTGAAGATTTGACTGAATAAAAAATAAAGGGGTGCTGCAAATCATTTTTACAGCAGCCCTTTTAAAATTATTTTAAATCTTCTTCAGGTATAACCTTTGCATCTCCCCATATTCTTTCTATATTGTAAAAATCTCTGTCCTCTTTGTTGAAAAGATGAACAACAATATCTCCAAAGTCCATTAACACCCAGTTTTTAGATGACATACCTTCAGAGTGTTTTAATCTCAATCCTGCCTTAAAAAGCTTTTCATCAACCTCATCAGCCATTGCTCTTAGTTGGTTAGGATTATTTCCGCTTGCAATTATAAAATAGTCTGCAAGTGATGAAATATCCTTGATTTCAAGCACTTTAATATCAATTGCAAGTTTGTCATCAAGAGCTTTATATGCAATCTTAGCACCTTCAAAAGTATCTGTCAAATTTTATTCCTCCTTGTTATAGTAATGCAATGCGTCAAAGCTTAACGGATGTATTACCTTGTTTTTATTATAACTGATTGTATTTTTCAGTATTTCAGCCATAGTTTTGTCAATATCCTCATATGCAAGCCTTCTGATTTTATCAAGACCATCAAAATATGTTCTGTTAGGCTCTATATAGTCAGCTATATACACTATTTTTTCCAGCAGTGACATATTTGGTCTGCCTGTTGTGTGATAGGCTATTGAATTTAAAATGTCCTCATCATTTATACCATAATCTTTTTCTGCCATTTTAGCTCCTAAAAAGCTGTGAGTCAAATCAGGCTGTTTTTTTAGTATATCATCAACTTTGACACCGTATTTTTTGCATACAGCAAGTTTTTCGCTTGTTGGAATACATTTGGCACAGTCATGAAGCAAACCTGCAATATAAGCCTTTTTTTCATCAGCACCATATCTTTTTGCCAGCTTTTCGGCTTCTTCTGCAACACCCTGCGTATGTTTAAATCTTTTTGGAGTAAGCATAGAGTGAAGCTTTCTGTTTATATTGTCAATTTCAGGTGTTGAATTGTCATTGGTATAAAGCTTGAATTTTAATATATATTCCTCAACTGATTCAGGCACAAGATATTTTATTGTTTTGCTTGAATGAACTCTGTTTCTTATGTCTGTTGAAGATATTGAAAGAGCAGGTATTTCAAGAGTTATAATATTTCCTCTGTGATTATCCTTTAAATTGCTTATTGTTTTATGAAGTGATGTTTTGTCATAGCCCGGTCTTGTAACTGCTACAAAACAACATTTTGACAAAAGCTCCTCAGGATTTTTCCATGTAAGAATTTGAGCAATAGCATCAGCACCTGTTATATAATAAAGCTTGCAGTCATCATAAAAATTCTTGATTTCGCTGACAGTATCTATAGCATAGGTTTTCCCCGGTCTGTCAAGCTCAATTCTTGAAACCTCAAACTGAGGATTTGTAACTGTAGCAAGAACCGTCATAAGGTATCTGTGTTCATTATACATAGGATTTGATTCCTTATGAGGCGGATTTCCCGTGGGTATAAATATTACTTTGTCTATATCAAGCTCCTGCCTTACTGCCTCTGCAGCCACAAGGTGACCGTTATGGATGGGGTTAAATGTTCCACCCATAATGGCTATTCTGTTTTTCTTTTTAACATCCTTATTTTTCATATATAAAATCTCCACATAAAGTCCCTTGCTTCTTCAGCGTAGTCTATATTTATTCTTTTTCCCGAGTATATTTTCTCAGGTGTTTCGCCCTCTGTAATATAAAGTGGAGAATTTAAAAGACTGTGCTTATCAAGCTCTCTGTCAATTGCAAGTGCCCTGCAAAGCTTTCCGGGACCGTTTGAAAAATTATTAAGCTGATATTTGCTAAGCTCCTTTAAGCTTTTATTATATCTTAAAAGGGAGGCATATTTCATATCTTTAATTATTTCACCGCCTCTTATAAGCACTGCATTTGGCTCCTCTTTTTTGCCGGTGACTATATTAAGACAGTTATACATACCATATATTATATACACATAGGCATATCCACCCTCCAGAAACATTGTTGCGGTTCTGTTTGTCTTTTTATAACCATAGGCATGAGAAGCCTTATCAATTGCACCGATATAGGCTTCGGTTTCAGTAATCTTTGCTATTATTTTATGCCCGTTTATCTCTCTTATTAAATATTTTCCCAAAAGATTTTTTGCAATATCCAATGTATCTCCCATGTAAAAATCTTTATTAAGCTTCGTCATAAATCTTCTGTAAAAATTCACAGTCGCTGTGATAACGAGGCTCACTTGAATTTTCAATAAGCATAGTAATATAAGGCTTCTTTTCTTTTAAGTGCTTGAATAAAGGTGCATAATGGAATAAACCGTCACCAACCTGTTCAAATGCAACATCACCATTTTCATCAAGCTTAAAGTCTTTAAGGTGCATTACTGAAATTCTGTCACCATAATATTTAAATACTCTGTCAATAACATCTTCCTGAATAGTGTAGTTATTTCTGTCAAGAAGATTAACAGGGTCAAGAATTACTTCAACATTAGGAGAATCAATATCTCTTAAAAATCTCTGCATCATTTCAGGTGAGTAAAGAGTATGAGTGGCAACACCCTCAACCCCAACTATTACACCGAGTTTTTCTGCTGCCGCAACAATTTCTCTCATAGATTTTAATAATAACTGATATGCACCTTCAGTGTATGTTTCCGGAACAATTCTGAAATCTTCGTCCATACGGCCTGTTTCAGTACCAACCATATCAGCACCTATTGCTCTTGCATATTTAAGATGTTCTATAAATCTTTTTACTGCCGCAACTCTTTTTTCTTCAATAGGGTTAGTAGGATTAATATAGCAGCCTAAAACTGCAACATGAATATTATTTTCTTTTAATCTGCGGGAAATATAATATCCAAGACCGGGATTATAGTTTCCTGTTGTAAAATCAATATCAGTAATGGATTTTTGGAAGGCAAGCTGAACCTGATCAATATTGTTTTCTTTTACCTTTGCAAGAAATTCCTCAAATTTTTGTTTACCGCCTAAATCGTGACCTCTCATACCAAATGCCATAAAATTCACTCCATTCTCTTTTGGGATATATTTTCCCTGTTTTATTTTGGTAATTAAAGTATATCAAATAAATATAAAAAAAGCAACCTTTTTAAGATTGCTTTACTTGCTGTTTTTATCTATAAACACTATTTCATTGGGTTTAACCATATTAAGCTTTTCTCTTGCAACTTTTTCTATAAATTCAGGGTCATCCTGATTTTCCTGTTGGTTTTTAAGAGAATTACCTATAGCTTCTTCTTTTGAAATTTCAGTAAGGATAGCAGTTTCCTGCTTTTTTAAATCAACACTGATAATATATTGCTGAATAATAGCAATTGAAAATATAATAATCATAACTGCCATTGCAGCTCTATATATAATTTTACCAGGTTTTTTTTGCTTTTTTCCTTTTAAAGCTGCCATATTAATTACCTCTTTTAAAAAACTTTATCACCTTTGGCTTTTTTATTCTCTCATATTTTACATTATTTTTCAAGTATTTTTTAGAAATAATAAATATTTTTTTAAAAGGAAATAAAACAAGCTCAACAGGTGTAAGTATAATTTCAGCAATAAGCCTTAAAATCTTTATTGTGGGAGAGAGCATAAACACAGCAAATCTGTGAATAAAAAGTGCATATATTATAAGACCTAAAAATATACCTGCAACAATATAAGGTCTTATTTCTCCATAGTTAAAATAAAGCATTGTCAGAAAAGCAAAAACTGAATAAATAATCCAGAATAAAAAATCCTCAATATATATACCTATAATATTGTGAGAAATATATCGTCTGAATATTGATATAAGCCCGTATACAAAGCCTCCTCCAAGACCTGCGGCAACAGATATGGCAAACAGTCTAAACTGCTCTGTCATGGATAATATCAAGCTATCACCTACTTAAATATTCTGCTTAATACAGAACCCTTTTTGCCATAATCATCGTCATCATAGCTTATGCTTGTTATAGTGCCGTCTACATCAAGAGAGCTTTTTTCTATATTCAGATTATTAATATGAAGATTATAGCCCTTTAATATCATAATGCCGTTATCTGTCTGTGCAACTATGTTTTCGTCGTCAAAACTTAGTACATCCTGAACTCCTGTTGCCTGAAGCTTTTCTCTTTTTGTAAGGGTTATACAATGCTTGGAGTTAGTATTTTCCATAATAAATCCTCCTTTTGTATAACCTATGCTTGACTAAAGACTTTTATACATTCCCTGTGCATTTTCTTTTTTAACGGTTTCCTGTGTTGAAAGCACCTCAATTTTTGTAGTGTTTGTGCCAAAGGTTATTTCTATAACATCTCCCGGCTTAACTTCAAGACCTGCTTTTGCAACCTTGCCGTTTACAGTGACTCTGCCTGCATCACAGGCATCATTTGCGACTGTTCTTCTTTTAATAATTCTGCTTACCTTTAAATATTTGTCTAATCTCATATATCAAATTCCTTTCAGCAGGTTAAAAACAAAAGGAGCTGAAAAACAGCTCCATATGTTAAGTATAAAATATAAATTACTTATTAACGGCATCTTTTAAAGCCTTGCCGGCCTTAAATCTAGGAGCCTTTGAAGCAGCAATTTCAATCTGCTCCTTAGTTCTTGGATTAACACCGGTATGAGCAGCTCTAACCTTTACATCGAAAGTACCAAAGCCGACTAATCTTACTTCGCCGCCTGCAACTAATTCAGCAGTAACAGCTTCTTCAAATGCTTTTAAAGCCTTTTCAGCATCTGTCTTTTTAAGACCTGCATTTTCTGCAATTTTTGCAACTAATTCTGTTTTGTTCATTATAATTCCTCCTTATATTCTGGGTGTACCCCAATTTTATGACATACATCTGCCTCGAAACCGTATCCTCAATGTTTCTCCTACGGCAAATATGTTATGTCAAATATCCTCAACTTTATTTATATACGTTTCTAAAGCATTTGTCAAGGAAAAATCAGCATTTATTTCTAAAAAATGTGAAATTTTAGTTAAATTTAATAAATAATTACCAATAATTACCTGAAATTCCTCTTTTTGGCTGAAATTTGTGGATTTAAGAGCATTGTTTAAATTATCAATATTTATTATAGCTTTTTCTAAAGTTTCCGTATCAAGTTTATATTTTTGAGCTTTGCTGATTGTTTTTTCAGCTCTGATAAGAGAGGGCAGTGACTTTGGTATTGAGTTTAAAACATCAGTGCCGTTTTTATATCCCTTTTCCTTTTCTTTTAATTTATCCCAATTTTTTATTATATCCGAATTACTGTCATTTTTTCTGTCTGAAAATACATGAGGGTGCCTGTAAATCATTTTTGCGGTTATATCGTTTATGACATCATCTAAATTAAAATAACCCTCATTATCTGCAAGCTGGCTGTGAAATACAACCTGAAAAAGAATATCTCCAAGCTCTTCGCAAAGATTATTCATATCATTATTATTTATTGCTTCAATTGCTTCATAACATTCTTCTATTAAATATTTTTTTAGTGTTTCATGGGTTTGTGCTTTGTCCCATGAGCAGCCCTTTTCAGAAAGGAGCTTTTTCATTACTTCCTTCAGATTATTTATATTGTAAGTTTTTTCTTTCATAATAGAACCTCATAAAAATTCAAAAATTTTTAATCTTATTTTTATTTACATATTTATATTTTAGTGATATATTGATATTATCATAAATACAAAGGAGATGTTTGTAATGTATTGTGATAAATGCGGAGCAAAAAACGAAGATGATGCCAAATATTGCGGTATATGCGGTAGCTATATTCAAAAAGACGATGAAGTAAAGCCTGTTGTAATAGATATTAATGACAGTGTTGCTGTTTTTAAGCCTGAAGATGGATTTTTCTTTAAAGGACTTAATATATTTCAAAAAGCAGGACTATATGCAATTGGAGTATTTTGTACTTTCCTGATTGCTGTCATTGTTTTTTTCCATTTTTATCCTGAATACTTATCTGTTATTGCATCATATATAAGCAGACTTATTTATTAATCTATGGTTTAAAACCTAAAGGGTGTCCTAAAGCAAAAAAGGCTTTCTAAAAAGAAAGCCCTTTTTATATTTAATATTAAATATAAAACAATAAACTAAACAGTAGGATATTAGATAGCACGAGTAACCTTACCTGCTCTTAAACATCTTGTACAGATATTGATTGATTTAACATTGCCGTTATCTTCAACAATCTTAATTTTCTTTATATTAGATTTCCAGATTTTGTTAGCTCTTCTTGAAACCTGACTACGATTAATGCTAATTCTATGACCTTTCTGTCTTGTCTTATCACAAATTTCACACTTTGCCATCCGTTACACCTCCTTAGTTATATACTCATCGTTCATTATTTTAACAGATGTTGTACAATATTGCAAGAAAAATTTTTATTTTTTTATGTACATTTTTGATTTTTTTTGTTATATTATTTATAAAGTGCAGTTTTTTGGAGATTTAATATGAACCTTGATGATAAAATCAATGTTGTAAAAAACATTGGCGAAGCCAGAACAAAACAACTTAATAAGCTTGGAATAGAAACAGTTGAAGACCTTGTTGAGTATTTTCCCAGAGATTATAAAGACAGAACCTCTGTTATAAATATTTCGGAAATAAATGAGGGTGATACTGTTAATATAAGAGCTAAGGTGCAGATAAAGCCTGAGTTTTCAAAAATAAGAGCCTTGACAATTGTTAAAACAAGACTTGCCGATAACAGCGGTATTATAGAAGCTGTGTGGTTTAATCAGCCATATATAAGAAATTCTTTTGTTATAGGAAAAGAATATATATTTACAGGAAAAGTAAATAAAAAATACGGCAGACTTCAGCTTGAAAACCCTGCTTTTGAAATATATTCCGAGGAAAGCCTTAATGTAGGCAGAATTGTGCCTGTTTACACCCTTCCTAAAAAGATGTCACAAAAAATAATAAGACAGGCTGTCGGTTCAGTTATAAATGACACTGAAATTGCAGAATTTATGCCTGAGGATATATTAAAAAAATATAAGCTTTGCACCAGAAGATTCGCAATTAAGAATATTCATTTTCCTGAAAATGACAATGCTTTTTTCAGTGCAAGAACAAGACTTGTTTTTGAAGAATTACTTCTTTTGCAGCTGAGGCTTCTTCAGCTCAAAGGAAATGTTGTAAATAAAAAGAGCACCATAAAAATAAAGGATTATAATACTGAGCCTATAAGAAAAAAGCTTGGATTTAAGCTTACAGATGCACAGGAAAGTGTAATTTCTGATATACTTTCCGATTATAAAAAGGGATTTGTTATGAACAGGCTTATACAGGGAGATGTAGGTTCGGGGAAAACCGCAGTTGCTATGATAGCAGCTTATGTAATGATACAAAATGGTTATCAGGCAGTGCTTATGGCACCTACCGATGTGTTGGCAAATCAGCATTACAAAAGCTTTTTTAAAGTGTTTGATAACTGCTGTCTGCTTACAAGCTCAATGAAGAAAAAGGAAAAAGATAAGGCTTATGAGTCCATAGCTGACGGCTCTGCAAAAATGATAATAGGAACTCATGCTCTTATTCAGGACAAGGTGGAGTATAAAAATATAGGACTTGTCATAACTGATGAACAGCATCGTTTTGGAGTAAATCAGAGAGAAAAGCTTTACGAAAAAGGAGATAACCCTCATGTAATGGTTATGACTGCAACTCCTATACCAAGAACTCTTGCTCTTATACTTTATGGTGATTTGGATATATCAATTATTGATAAACTGCCTCCGGGCAGACAAAAAACAGATACATTTGCTGTTGACCATAACTATTATGAAAGGCTTTATAATTTCATAAAAAAAGAATGCGGCAAGGGCAGACAGGCTTATGTTATATGTCCCATGATTGAAGAAAATGACAAAATGGAATTAAGGTCTGTTTTAAACTATACCGATGAGCTTAAAAATGAAAAGCTTACAGGTCTTAAAGTTGAATGTATACATGGCAAAATGAAAAGTAATGAAAAACAGAGGATTATGGAAGAATTTGCAGCAGGCAGCATTGATGTGCTGGTATCTACAACAGTTATTGAAGTGGGCATAAATGTGCCTAATGCAACTCTTATGATAATTGAAAATGCTGAACGGTTTGGACTGTCAGCCCTGCATCAGCTAAGAGGCAGAGTAGGCAGAGGAGGAGAAAAAAGCTATTGTGTTCTTGTAAGTGATTCAAAGAGCAAGGTGGCTAAGGAAAGACTAGGAATAATGTGTAAAACAAATGACGGCTTTGTAATTTCGGAAAAGGATCTTGTTCTTAGGGGGCCGGGAGATTTTTTTGGAACAAGGCAGCATGGATTGCCTGAAATGAAAATAGCAAATCTCTATAAAGATATAGATATACTAAAAAAAGTTCAGGAATGTGCAACAGCTCTGTACAATTCTGATAAAAATTTAGAAAATGACAAAAATAAACTGTTAAAATTGCGAATATTTGATTTATTTGTAAAAAAAATAAAAAAAATTTGCCTGTAAATGAAATAAACTATTTACTTAATTGAATTTTTAAGGTATAATAAATGTAATTAAGTTAATATATTTTTTATTTCTTAATGGAGGTGCAATGGCTTGAGAGTTATATCAGGAAGTGCCCGAGGGCTTAAACTGAAAGCTCCCGAAGGCTTGAGTACCCGACCCACTACCGACAGAATAAAGGAATCTCTTTTTAATATAATATCAGCAGATTTATATGAATGCAGATTTCTTGATTTATTCAGTGGCAGCGGAGGCATTGCCATTGAAGCTCTTTCAAGAGGAGCTAATAAGGCGGTGTTGGTTGATGGGGATTTTAAAAGCATATCAGTTATAAAATATAACCTGAAATTTACAAGGCTTGAAAATAATGCTGAAGTATTCAACTGTGATGTTTTGGCTGCAATTTCAAAACTTGGGAAAAGAGGGGATAAATTCGATATTATTTTTATGGATCCGCCTTATAATAAAAATTTTGTAAATGCTGCACTTTCAGCTATTGCAAAAGCTGATATTTTAAGTGATGACGGCTATATTATAGCCGAACAGTCGCAAAATGATGCAGTGCCTGAAATTTCAGGACTTAACGTATTTAGAATTAAGGATTACAAAATTACAAAAATGGTTTTTCTTGAAAAAGAAAATAAAAATAATGGGGGAACTGGTTAATGAAAATAGCCGTATATCCTGGAAGCTTCGACCCAACTACTAATGGTCATATTAATATTGTCATAAGAGCTGCAAAGATTTTTGACAGGCTTATAGTTGGTGTGCTGGACAATCCATCTAAAACTCCTATGTTTACTGTAGATGAAAAAATTGCCCAGTTAAAACAGATTATTACAGAGCTGGGACTTGAGAATGTTGAGGTTATGTCCTTTTCGGGACTTTTGGTTGATTTTGCAAAGAGTGTTAATGCTAATATAGTTATCAGAGGTTTAAGAGGTGTTACTGATTTTTCATATGAATTTCAAATGGCACTTACCAATAAAGCACTTGATAATGATATAGAAACATTGTTTATATCTGCTGATACACAATATCTTTTTTTTAGCTCGAGTCAGGTTAAGGAAATTGCACATTTTGGAGGCAGTATAGATGATATGGTTCCGCCTTTAATCAAAAAGGCATTGGAAGAAAAATTAAAAACAAATATTAAAGAAAAATAGAAATTAGAAATTAGGAGGAAAAAAATATGGAATCTTCAATCTACAGTTTACTTGATACCTTAGAGGATATTGTTGAAAATGCAAAAGCTATTCCTTTAACTCAAAAGGTTAGTGTTGCAAAGGATGAATTATTTGAAATTATAGGTGAAATCAGATTAAATTTACCCGGAGAAATTAAACAGGCAACCAGAATAGTTAATGGTTCAGAAAAGATTATTGATGAGGCTAATTCAAAGGCTAACTTGATTATAAGAGATGCTGAAGCTGAAGCTGAAAGAATGATTCTTGAACACGAAATTACAAAAAGAGCCAAAGAAGAGGCTGAAGCTATTATGATGGAAGCAAGAGCAAAGGCTGAAAATATGAGAATTGGTTCTATCGAATATGCAAATCAGATGCTTGAAAATACCGAAACTCAGATTAAGAGTATTCTCGACAACTTTACTAAGAGAGCAAATGGTGTTCAGGATTTCTTAAATACAGAATTAGATGCTATCTATGGAGAAAAGCAGGAATTAAGAAACCTTGAACAGCAGGGCGAATTTTAATATTAAGTCAGATTAAAATAGCTGTCCTATTATTATATTTAGGGCAGCTTTTGTGCGTATATGGGGTAAAGCAGAAAAAACAATAAAACTGCTATAAGTGACTGAAGTAATTTACATATTATGTATTTTATAGAAGATAAATCCGTTTTAGTTATAAAGCTTAGGCTTTGTGCGTGTATTGACAATCCGCCCCATGATATAAGTCCTGCTGTTAAAAATATATTTTGGGTCTTGGAAATTATGCTGCAGCCTTGAGTTATTTCAAATATTCCGCAGAGAAGTCCTCTTTGAAAATCATTTTTTATCAAAGGTGAAATATATCCGGTTATTATTGAAAAAAGTATTATATATCCGCCTATCATAACTATTGTATGTATGGCATTTTCAAGGCTCTCTGAAAGTATTTTGCCTATTCCTTCTGTTTTTTGGGGCTTAATATAAAGCTTTTCAGTATTTAAGGTTTTTTTTGAAGTTATTATTCCGATTATTATGGCTGAAAGATAGTGTATAATCATTAGAAACCAGCCTGTTGAAATATCATTCAGAAATACAGCGCCTACAGTACCTGTTATAAATAACGGCCCTGAATTGTTTGAAAAACAAAGTATATGCTGTGCCTGCTCTTTAGATAATTTTTTTTCATTATAAAGCTCACAGCAAAGCTTTGCACCAAGAGGATAGCCTGATAACATTCCCATAACTATAGGGAAAACACCTATTCCGGTTATATTAAAAAGCCTTTTTGTAACAGGCTCAAATAATTTTGAAATATACATGGGAGCAGAGGTGTGTTTTAGTATATTTATGCTTATTATAAATGGCAGAAGTGAGGGCAAAGCTGAATTATACCATAACAGAAGCCCTTTTGATGCAGATTTTATGGTTGTTTCCGGAAATATTAGTATTAATAGATTGAAAAGTATAGAAAATACTGTTATAATAATTGTGTATGTTGATTTCATATATAAACTTATTGCTTTAATTTATTTTAATATATGAATTTTAATTTGATTTTATGAGGAGGTAGTGTTGTGTTTAATAAAAAAAATAAAAATAATAATAAAAATGAATACAATACTACAAAAAATAATAGTAAAAATACAGGCAATAATGAAAATTTAAGCAGTTTGGAGGATATATATGGCATATATGCTTCCAATACTGTAAAGTCAGCTAAGGCAGAAAAAACTGTCAGAGTTAAAAATGGAAACAGAGTTGTAAGACCTGTATATGCGTTGTTTTTTGTTTTATGCTTTATATATATTTTAGGCTGTGCTTATGGTTTTATTACAAAAAGGATTGTCAGCTATGATGTAGTGCAGATGGGGATTATAGACACACCTAAAACAGTTCAGGGCGTCATTATAAGAGATGAAAAGGTTTATACAGCTGATGAAGACGGTGTTATAAGCTACGATGTTGCAGATAATGAAAAGGTAAAAAAGGATACGGAAATATGCACAATTAAAGATGAAAATGTTGTAAACACTATTGAAGATGAACTTGAAGATATAGACGAAAGTATTATGAAAGTTCAGTCTGAAAGAGAGGATATATCCATATATTCAGAAGATATTAAACAGGATAATAAAGAAATACAGACTCTTATTGATGATAATGCAATTGATTATGCCAAGAAAAACTTCGGAAATATATATGAGCTTAAAAATAATATACAGAAAAAAATGGACGTTAGAAATGAGCTTTTGCTGACAGAAAACAAGGGTTCGCTTTCAAAGCTTGTTACTCAGAGGAACAACCAGATTTCAAAGCTTAATGATAATATCAGCAAAATTACTGTTGAGGAGGGAGGCATTATATCCTATTACATTGACGGTATGGAGGATAAATACACAGTCACCGACCTTTCCAATTATTCAAAAGAAGATACAAAGGTTACAACTTCCCCTGTAAGCAGCTTTAAATCAAAGGTAAGCAAGGGAAATCCGGCCTTTAAGCTTGTTAAAAGCAATGAATGGTATGTTGTCTGCTATATTCCGGGAGAATATACTAAAGAATGGGAAACAGGAGATATAATAACTATATATGCAAAGGATTCTCTTGATGCGACCCACGACTTACCTGCTAAAATTCAGGAAATACAGGGTGCAGAAACTGATGCTGAAAGATACACTGTTTTAAAAATCACAAAGGATATGATAGATTTTATAACAGAAAGGTCAATTTCTTTTGATATAGAAAAAGCAACCAGCGGATATAAAATACCTAATACGGCAATAGTTGAAGAAACTCTTTTAAAAATACCTCTTGATTACGTTAATGAGGAGGATTTGTATTTAACAAAGGCTGACGGCACTAAAGTCAATATTATTATTTCCGATAAAGACACTGAAAATAATATTGCTTATATTCCGGTGCAGCTTGGTGTGTTAAATGTTGGTGATACAATTCAGAAAACATTTACAAAGGATACTTTTGTAATTCAGGATGTTCTTAACACAAGAGGTGTTTATGTAATGAATACAGGCTATGCTGAATTTAAGAGAATTTATACTGAAAAATCTGTTTCAAACAACACACACACAATTCTTAATCCTGCAATAAATCCCAATGTAAATATTTATGACAGAATTGTAAGCAATGCTGAAAATATTGAAAGAGAAGAAAAAGTAATTGAATAGGGGGATAGCTTATGAGTATTGCAGATAATGTTAAACTTATAGAAGAAAAAATTTCAGCTGCCTGTCAGAGAGCGGGACGAAAAAGAGAAGATGTGCTTTTACTTGCTGTCAGCAAAACAGTTGAGGTGCCAAGAATAATGGAAGCTGTTGAGCTTGGCTTAAATGAGCTTGGGGAAAACAAGCCTCAGGAAATCAACAGAAAATATCCTGAAATTAAGGGAGTTAAATGGCATCAGATAGGACATCTTCAAACAAACAAAGTTAAATATATTATTGATAAGGTTTGTCTTGTGCATTCTCTTGACAGCATAAAGCTGGCACAGGAGCTGGATAAAAGAGCTAAAGCAAATAATACAACAATTGATGTTCTTATTGAAATAAACATTGCAAATGAAGACTCTAAGCATGGTGTGGCTTATGATGAAGCTGAAAATCTTGCTCTTGAAGTGTCAAAATTTGAGAATGTAAATGTAAAAGGTCTTATGTGTGTGGCACCCTTTGTTGAAAATCCTGAGGACAACAGAAAATATTTTAAGAAAATGTATAAATTATTTGTTGACATTGGGGCAAAAAACTATGATAATATAGATATGGTCTATCTTTCTATGGGTATGACCAATGATTACGAAGCGGCAATTGAAGAAGGCGCAAATATTGTCCGAATAGGCACAGGCATATTCGGAGCAAGAAATTATAATCTATAATAAGTAAAGATTGAATTTAGGAGGAAAAAAATGGCTGAGTGGTTTGATAAGTTAAAGAGTATTATTATGGGAGAACCTGAGGAGTATGAAGAAGAATATGAAGAATATGATGACTATGAGGAAGAAGAACCGAGAGTCAAAACAGGAAGCTTTGCTTCTACCATAAGAAATATGCCTAAGGTTAATCTTGGAAGCAGAAAAACAGCTTCAACAAGAAGTTATAGCAGCTACAGCTCAACAGGCAATTCTCAGAGAATATTAAGCATTAATACAAATGTTAATATGCAGGTTGTTGTTGCAACACCTAAAAATCTTGAAGAAGCCGGTGCAGCTTGTGAGGATTTAAAGGATAAAAAGACTGTTGTTGCAAATCTTGAAGGTCTTGACAGAGATACTGCACAGAGAATAACTGACTTTTTCTGTGGTGCCTGCTATGCTTTAGATGGCACAATACAGCCTATTTCAAACAGAATTTTTATAATCGGACCTTATGATGTTAAGCTTACAGGTCAGTTTAAAGAGGAACTTGAGGCAAGCGGCATCAGATTGCCTAATTCATCAATGTGGAGATAAAGGTGGATAGTATATGAATATTAGATTTATTTTAGCCGACGCTTTGTCTTATTTTTACTATTTTTTAACTATTTTAATTTTCGTAAGATGTATTATTTCTTGGTTCCCTATAAATAGAGATAATTTTATTTTAAAATTTATCTATAATATGACTGAACCTGTTTTAGGACCAATCAGAAGATTACTTGATAAATCACCCATTGGGGGATATATGATTGATTTCTCGCCAATTGTTGCGTATATTCTGCTTCAGGTTCTATATACGATTATTATACAGCTTATTTTTTCTGTTAACATATGATAGGAAAGAATATTTTAAAGTCGGCTGCTGATGAGGAAGAAAAATTTGCTCTTGCAAAAGCTGTTGACAGGGCAAATATAGCTATAAAAAGCTTTAGGGCAGAATTTTCACCGTTTATGGACCCATACAAGGCTTATAAGTTTAAAGCACTTCTTTCTTCTGAAAGAGATATTAAAATTTCTCTTTTTGGGGGATATGATATGGCTGAAAGATTAAAGCTTGGTTTTTTTCCTGAATATGAAGAAATTGATGAAAGTGCTTTTCCCATAACCGCAATAGAAATTAAATATAATTCTCAGTTTAGTTCAAATATTACTCACAGAGATTTTCTCGGCTCAATTCTCGGTCTTGGAATAACCAGAGAAAAACTTGGAGATATAATTCTTGAAGACAGCAAAGCTGTTGCCTTTGCAGACAGTGATATTGCAGACTATATATGTATTAATCTTGAAAAGGTTAAAAGAACAAAGGTCAGATGTCAAATTCTTGAAAACTATAAGCCGAAGGAAGCTGAAATTACTGAAAAGAGATTTACTGTAGCATCACTTCGTCTGGATGCGGTTTTAAGCAATGCTTTTAATTTGTCAAGAGGAAAGACCTCCGATCTTATTAAAGGGGAAAAGGCTTATTTAAACTGGAAAAATGAAACTTCCCTTTCAAAGACTGTTGCTGAAAATGATATAATCACATTAAGAGGCTATGGCAGAATTAAAATTCTTGAAGTAATAGGAACAACAAAAAAAGATAGAATACTTATTAATATCGGCATTTATAAATAATATATTTCGGGAGGTATTTTACATGACACCTGTAGATATTGAAACAATGGAATTTAAAAAAACAGCATTTGGCTATTCAGTTGATGAAGTTGATACTTTTCTTGATAAAGTAATTGCTGAATTTGAAAAGCTTTACAGAGAAAACTCAAAGCTTCGTGACAGAATTGAAAATCTTGCTGAAGCTGTAAGGTATTTTCAGAATATGGAAGATACTATCAGAAATTCCATTGTCAGAGCAGAAAAAAATGCTGAAGAAACTAAAAAGCTGTCAGAGGAACAGGCTGATCAAATTATTAAAAATGCTGAATCAAGAGCAGAAAGTATACTTCAGAACACAAGAATTGAACAGTCTAAGCTCAGAAGTGAAATTGTAGCATTAAAATCACAGTATGAGGGACTTAGAGAAAGTCTTAAATCACTTCTTGAAACTCAGATTAAGATGCTTGATATACATAATGAAGAATTTAACAGTGTAAATAACACCTCTGACTCTTAGACGGAGGGAGTTAATTACCGTCAATAGGAGTGCAAGCTTTTAATTATAGGAGCTGCGTTGGCAAATCTTGGTTACGAGGGAGCAGCAAAAGCAGTACGAATATTATTGACTTAAATTAAAAATATTGAAAATACTGAAGAATAACAGAGGCTATTAGAATGAAGATTTTAAATGTAGACACAGGTGCTAAAAAATATCCTATTTACATTGACAATAATTATGAGGGACTTTCAGATGCTTTTAAATTAGCAGGACTTACAGGAAGAAAAATATGTATAATTACTGACAGCAATGTTGCACCTATTTATGTAGATAAAATTATAAATTTTATGGGTGATAATTTTTCTGAAGTTTCGTATTATGCCTTTGAAGCAGGCGAAATCAGCAAGAATATTAACACTATATGTGATTTTTATAAGTTTTTTGTTGAAAAAAAGCTGGACAGAAAATCCGTTCTTGTTGCTCTTGGAGGAGGAGTAGCAGGGGATATGTGCGGATTTGCGGCAGCAACCTATATGAGAGGTATTCCTTTTGTGCAGATACCTACAACTCTTTTGTCACAGGTAGACAGCAGTGTAGGAGGAAAAACAGGAATAGATTTTATGGGCAACAAAAATATGGTTGGTTCTTTTTATCAGCCTGAATTTGTATATATAAACAGTGAAACATTAAAGACGCTTCCTTACAGAGAGGCAGCTGCCGGCATTGCGGAAGCAGTAAAATACGGATATATTATAGATAAGGACTTTCTTGATTATTTTTTTGAAAATAAAGAGAGCATAAAAAATCTTGTTTCTGATAATATTATTGATGTTATATATACCTCATGTAAGGCTAAGGCTTATGTTGTAAGTAAAGATGAAAAGGAAAACGGTCTTAGAGCTATTCTTAATTTTGGGCATACCTTTGGTCATTCAATTGAAACGCTTTCAGGCTTTAAAATGCTTCATGGTGAATGTGTTTGTGCAGGTATGATAGCTGCACTTTATTTTTCATATAAAAGAGGATATACAGATTTTGATGATGTTAAAAAAGCAGAAGAAATATTAGCTTATTTTAATCTTCCTGTCAGAATAAAAGATTTTAGCAGTGAAGAAATATATAATCAAATGTTTTATGATAAGAAAACCAAAAACGGTGTTATAAATATTGTGGCTTTAAATAAAATCGGAGAGGCTTATATTGAGAAAAATGCCAAAGCTGATGAAATAAAAGAAGCTATTGAATATATTTCAAAATAAGATATAAATGAGGTTGTATTATGTATTTGTCGGCAGTAATATCAATGATATTATTAATCGGTATTGACCAGATTACAAAAGCTTTAGCTGTAAAATACCTTATGCCTATTGATTCAATAACAATAATTGACGGCTTTTTTAAGCTGACTTATGTTGAAAACAGAGGAGCTGCTTTTGGTTTCTTAGAGGGAGCAAAGTGGCTTTTTGTTATTGTTGCTGCTGCGGTTATTGCCGCAGGTGCTTTTTATTACAGGAAACTGGTAATAAAAAAGAGCAATTTTATTATAAGAGCAGCTTTAGTTCTTATTGGGTCAGGTGCAATAGGCAACGTTATTGACAGAGTTGCAAGGGGATTTGTTGTAGATATGATTAGCGTTTATATTTTTGGCTATAGCTATCCTGTGTTTAACTTTGCTGATATATGTGTATGTGTTGGTGCAGCTCTCCTTGTTATTTCCGTATTTTTTGCTAAGGAGGATAAATAATGCTTTTTATAGTAGAAAATGAGGATATTAATAAGAGAATAGATGTATTTTTAAATGACGAGCTTGAGGATATGTCACGTTCTGCATTACAGAAGCTTATTGAAAAAGGCAATATTACAGTAAATGGTAAAAATATAAATAAGAATTATAAATTAAGAGAAAATGACAGTATTAATATAGAAATTCCTGAACCTGTTGTGCTTAATATTGAGCCTGAAAATATTCCCCTTGACATACTTTATGAAGATGATGACCTGATTGTGCTCAATAAACCTCAAAATATGGTTGTGCATCCTGCACCGGGGCATTATACAGGCACTCTGGTAAATGGACTTATGTATCATTGCGGTGATAATCTTTCAGGAATAAACGGTGTAATGCGTCCCGGAATTGTTCACAGAATTGATAAGGATACAAGCGGTATACTTGTTATTGCAAAAAGTGATTTGGCACATAAACAGCTTAGTGAGCAGCTTGCAAAACACTCTATGAAAAGAGTTTATAATGCAATTGTTTATAACAGCTTTAAAGATGATTATGGCATTGTAAGTGCTAATATAGGAAGAAGTCAAAATGACAGAAAGAAAATGGCTGTTATGGATAAAGGGGGCAGGCACGCAGTAACTCACTATAAAGTTCTTGAAAGAATGGGAAAGTTCAACCTTTTGGAGCTTCAGCTTGAAACAGGCAGAACTCATCAGATAAGAGTTCATATGTCTTATATAGGGCATCCCCTTTTAGGTGACTCTGTTTACGGACCTAAAAAACAAATATTTAATCTTGAGGGGCAGGTGCTTCACGCAAAAACCCTTGGCTTTATTCACCCAAGAACAGGAAAATATATGGAATTTGAAACTAAGCTTCCTGAATATTTTGAAAAGTTAATATTAAAATTAAAAAATGCTTGCAATTGATTTAATTGTGTGATATAATCTTTTATTGTGATGAATACGAATGTTCCGCTGGTGTGTCTTATAATAAGGCTTAAAATAGTGCATTAAGAACATTTATGACGAAAGGGAGGCATTGCCTTATGAATAACGAAATTATTAAAGAAATCGAATCTGCACAGCTTAAAAAGGATGTACCTGACTTTAACGTAGGTGATACTGTTAAGGTTTACGCAAAGGTTGTTGAGGGTACAAGAGAAAGACTTCAGATGTTTGAAGGTGTTGTTCTTAAAAGACAGGGCGGCAGCTCAAGAGAAACTTTCACAGTAAGAAGAATTTCTTACGGTGTTGGTGTTGAAAGAACATGGCCTGTTCATTCTCCAAGAATTGACCATATCGAAGTTATTAGATATGGTATCGTAAGACGTGCTAAGCTTAACTACCTCAGAGATAGAGTTGGTAAGGCTGCTAAGGTTAAGGAAGATATTAACAGAAGAAGTAAGTAATTTGTTATACCCTCGGCAACTGCCGGGGGTATATTTCATTAAAGCAATGAGTATGCCATAAAATATTGAGGAGGTAATTTTATGAACATTCAATGGTATCCGGGACATATGACAAAAACAAGGAGAATGATGGAGGAAAATATTTCACTTGTAGATATTGTAATTGAGCTTTTGGATGCAAGACTTCCTTTAAGCAGCAAAAATCCCGATATTGACAATCTTGCAAAAAATAAAAAGAGAATAATAATAATGAATAAAGTAGACCTTGCTGATGATAACAAGACAAAAGAGTGGAAAGAATATTTTGAGTCACAGGGATTTAAGGTTATTCTTGTCGACAGTATAACAGGCAAGGGTATTAAGGACATTACAACTGTTTCAAAGGAGCTTATGGCTGAAAAGCTTGAAAGACTGCGATTAAGAGGAAGAATTTTTGCTCCTACAAGAGCTATGATTGTAGGTATTCCCAATGTTGGAAAATCTACTCTTATAAATAAATTTGTAGGAAAGGCTATGGCAAAAACAGGAGATAAGGCGGGAGTAACAAGAGGCAAGCAGTGGGTCAGAGTAAAAAAGGACTTCGAGCTTTTGGATACTCCGGGTATACTGTGGCCTAAGTTTGAGGACGAATCAGTTGGACTTAAGCTTGCTTTCACAGGTGCTGTGAATGATGATATTTTGGATTCAGTTACACTGTCATATAATCTTATTGAATACTTAAACAGACTTTATCCAAAGGCTATTGCAAATAGATATGGCATAGAATATGATGCTGAAACAAAGTCAGACAAAATTCTTGAAATGATAGCAGAAAAAAGAGGCTTTAAGATAAGGGGCGGAGAGCCTGACCTTGACAGAGCCGCAAACATACTTCTTGATGAATTCAGAGCTGCAAAGCTTGCAAGGGTAACCCTTGAAAGCGTAAACGACCTGAATAAAAATAATGAAGAAGCTAAATAAAAAATTTCCAAT
>CAZZLN010000003.1:81921-88626 GCA_964654945.1 uncultured Lachnospiraceae bacterium | reverse complement strand
GTCCGATAAATCTTTCGGTTCAATGATGGGGAGATTGTACTCCCACCGATTTAAAGTTTGCTTTACTCACCACCTATAGAGGTGAGAGTCTATCTCTCATTTGATTAAGATAAAATACCCTTGATATATTCAGCAATAGCTTCATCTTTGCAGTTAGCAAAGAAATATTCCCTGAACTTTTCACCTGCAACGGCACCCTTTAATAAATCCTGATCAATGTTTTTTAATATAGTAAGCATATCAGTATGAGTTACTTTTTTAACTTCATCAAGTATTTTTTTATTTCTCTGTTCAGGAACAACTCTTTCTTTTGGATAACCCTGTCCGCTTTCACCTGAGAATAACTGTTCAAAGGTATACTGAAGATTTAATTCAGCACCCCAGCCAAATCCCTTTGCAAAAGGAAATGCAGCGCAGTTTCCATCGTTAATCTGAGCAAACATATAGCCATCAGACGGGTCAACAATATGACCGCATAAAACACCGGGGAATGAATTACAGGCAAGCATAGCGCCCTCGCCTGTGCCGCAGCCTGTCACAACAAAATCAGCAGCTCCGCTATTAAGTAATACAGCTGCAAGAATACCACACTGTACATATGTAAGCTGAGCTTCGTCATCGGCAGAATACATACCATAGTTATAAACTGTGTGTCCCTTAGGCTCAACGACTTTCTTTAAGGTATTTAAAATAAGCTCATTTTTAGCAGCCTGACTGTTTTCATTAATTAATGCAATTTTCATTATTTTTATTTCCTTTCGTATTATTTTATATGTTTATGGTATAACATATCTAAGTTTTTGTCAACTTAAAATTTTATCTGTCTTAAATATGCCGTATATATTATAATTAAGACTTTGGCATAATCCATAGCATTTTGGACAAAGTTATTAACAAGCTAATTTTTCTTTATTTAATATTTAAGCCCTCATTATTTAAAAGCCAAAGCTTTTTTTCAATTCCGCCTGAATAACCCCTAAGACTTCCCTTTGAATCAATAACTCTGTGACATGGCATAATAATTGAAATTTTATTACGGCTTACAGCACCTCCCACTGCCTGTGCTGACATTTTGGCTATTCCGCGTTTTTGTGCAATTTCTTTTGCGATTTCCCCATATGTGGTAATTTCACCATAAGGTATTTTTTTAAGGATTTTCCAGACATATATTTGAAAAGGAGAGCCAATCAAATGAATATCAGGCATAAAATCAGGCTCTTTTCCTGAAAAATAAATATCCAGCCAGCATTTTGTTTTCTCAAGCACATATGTTGTTTTTTCTTTGTATTCATTTTCAAAATTTAAGGCATTAAATTTCTCATCCTTAAACCAAAGACCCGTTAAACCGATTTTATCACAGGCAATAAGAATTTCACCAATCGGAGATTTATAAATTTCAGTATACTTCATCATTATTTCTCCTTGTCTTTCAGAATTTTATCAGGGGAAGCAAAAATAACTTCAATAAACAAAAAAGGCACAAAATGTTGTCATAATATAAAATCAATAATAAATGTATAGACCGTAAATAAAAAAATTCCGCCGACAGTAAGGCGAAATTTTTACTATTTAAAAACGGATTAGTTTTAATTATATAATAATTTTTTAACAATGTAAATAGAAAATTATTCCATAATAAAAAAGTTTAAAATTTGTTCACAATTTTCCATATATTAAACAAAAAACAATATTACATTTTAGTTACAATTTCAACAATTTTTTAATTTCAAATAATCGTAAAATATGGTATAATTATTATATACAATTTATAAGGAGGATTGTGTAAATTATATCAATTTATTATGCCAATTTCATACTTCAATACCTTTAAAATTGGTAAAAAAGCATAATGTTGCCTCTAAAAATTGGGCAAAGGGATAATTTTTAAGAGTGCCATTAAATTTAACGAAAGGAAGGAAAAGAAAAAAATGAACATGAAATTAAAAAGATGTATTAGTCTTTTGCTTTCAATGGTTATGGTTGTTACATCAATGAGTATTATGTATACAGAGCAGGCATTTGCTGCTGATACTACTGTTTATATTGTTGGTGATTCTACAGCCTGCCATTATGCAGACTCTGCAGATGCTACCTACTACTATAAAAGAGTAGGTTTCGGTGATAAGCTTGAAAATTATTTAACAGGTGCAACTGTTAGTAATTTAGCTTTATCAGGAAGAAGTTCAAAGAGTTTTGCGACTGAAAAGAACTATACAACTCTTATGAACAGTGTAACTTCAGGCGATATAGTTTTAATTGCTTTTGGTCATAATGACGAAAAGGCTGATAATACTGATGTTTATACAGAGCCTTTAGGCGATAAGGACAAAGAAAATTCTTTTAAACATTCACTTTATACAAACTATATTGTACCTATTCAGGAAAAAGGTGCAACTCCAATTCTCTGTTCCCCTATTGTAAGATTGCCAAAGAGCACATCTTTCAGTGACTCAGAAATTCATATTGCAAACGGTAAGAGCTATGCTGTTTGTGTTCAGGAGCTTGCAGAAGAGGTTGGTGTTGGCTTTATTGACCTTACATCACTGACAAAAGCGAAGTATGAAGAAAGCCTTACTTATGCGGCTAACTATCACGCAAGACCAACTAAAGACACTATTGACCGTACACACCTTAACAACTACGGTGCAAATATGGTTGCAAGTTTAATTGCTAATAATGCTGAAGGCACAGCTTTAGCTTATTATATTAATTCAGAAGCAACACAGCCAAGCGAATCTGATATGGTAGTAAATCCTGATTATAAAGAAGCATCTACCGATGATTTAACAGGTGATGATTTAACCAGCGAAATCTGGACTACAACCGATCCTTGGTATGGCTCTGTATTTGGTGCAGTAGGCGGTACACCTAAAAAGGGTGACAATTTTGATATTGCAGAAAATACTGACGGCAGTGTAAATATTAAGTGTGTAGGCGGCAAAGGTAAGATGTCATCAAGTGCAGACGGTATTGCTTTCTATTATCAGCCTGTACCTGCCAATGAAAACTTTAAGGTTTCAGCAACAGTTCATATAAATACCCTTGCTACTGACAACAACCAGATTTCTTTTGGTGCTTTAATGGCTGACAAAATTCTGGTTGACACAAAGGATTCTACATTTAGTATGAACAGCTATGTTGCAGCAGGTCCTATTAATTTGTATAAAGCAACAACAGGCGGTTCTGCTAATGCAACCTTTGCTAAGACTACATCAACAACAACAGTTGAAGAAACCGATGATGACGGTAATGTAACAACAACAGAAACAACAAGCGGAACTATTACAAAAGGACCTAAAATTACAACAGCAATCCCTGCAGAAGGCGATGATATTAATGTAAGCATTATTAAGTACGGCAATGTTTACAAGGCACAGTTTGGTGACTATTCCGCAATTTACACTCTCACTGATGAACAGATGAGCGGTATGATGTATGCAGGTTTCTATGCTGCAAGAAATGCAGATGTTACATTCTCTGATATTACATATTACAACGAAATTGTTGAAAGTGATATGGGCGAAGATTTCACATCAGAAGAAGAAACAGAGTCTACAACAGAAGCTGTTTATGATGAAAGCATTGCCAACTCATTTACATTCTGGGGTGAAGATGTTGCCAATGTATCAGACGGTAAGCTTTATTCTGCAACTTATGGTGCAAACGGTTCTCAAATTATCATTTCCCGTAAGACAGCATTAAGTCCTTACAGCAAGGGCAATTATACAGATGCTGATGGAAATACTCACCTTGCATATAAGATTGAAAAATATACAACAAACAGTGGCTATGTAGCAGTTAAGCCTGCTGCTGATGGCTGGGTTACATTCTATATGTACACAGCAGACAAATCAATGTATATTTCTACAACAGGTCCTGGAAAGGATAATTCAGAAAGTACTTCAACTGCTAATCCGTTGACTATTCCTGTTACAAAGGGTACTACTTATTATATTTCTTCTGATGGTACTTCTAACTTCTCATTTGCAGGTGTAAGCTTTAAAATGAAAGAAGAAGCTGCTATTACAGGTAATGTAACTGTAAACAGTGAATCAGATAATACTGTTGCTGACGGCTCAAAGGTAGTATTCACTAATACTGAAACAGGAGATGTTTCTTACGGTGAAATTGCAGCCGATGGCACCTACACTGCTTCTGTATCAAAGGGCTTTACTTACAGTGTAAGCTTTGAAGGTACTGATACACTTGTTTTAGATAGCGAAGATATAATAGTAGAAGTAACAGATGACACAGCAACCTGCGATATTACATTAGTAGATGCAAATGCGGAAGCTACACCTATAACTGTTTACGGTCCTGCAAATACTGATGTTACAGTGGCAATTAACGATGATGATTATACAATAACTACCGACGAAAACGGTGTGGGTTCAACAACTCTTAATCTTACACCCGGTACCTACACTGTTGCTCCTCAAGCTATAGAGGATTGGGATTTATCTTCACTTTCTTCAAATAGCTTTACAGTTAAGCACAACGGCAGTGAAAACTATAAGAACATTTTATATACTCAGGCAGTAACTCCTGCAACAGGTTATGACATTTATGTTGACCAAACAGGTAATTACTATTCCGGTAAGGATAACCTTTACACAAACTTAACAGATGCAATGGCTGCTATTGACAGCAGCAGCTTAAAGAGCAGCAGCTCTCAAAGATTTGTTGTTCACGTTGCACCGGGCACTTATGAGGAGCAGTTCTTTGTAAAAACAAATTATGTTTCTATTATTAAGGACAGCGAATTTAATGATGATGTAATTATTACTTGGTACTACGGCATAGACTATAAATATTATAGTATCGATCCTGCAACAGGCTATTATGACAAGGCTTATGCTTATGACAAGCACACAAAGACAACCTGTACACAGAGCTGGGGTTCTGCTGTTATTGTAAAAGGCAGCAACTTCTATACTGAGGGTATTACATATCAGAACACATTCAATATTGAATTAAGAGATGCAGAGCTTGCAGACGGTGTTGAATGTGATTTAACAAATGATGATACAAATACATCTTATGACAGAACACAGGCAGGTGCAGATGTTAAGCTTACAACTGCAACTGAAAGAGCGGCAGCTCTTGTAATCAATGGCAACAATGGCGAATTTTACAATTGTAAATTCTACGGCAGTCAGGACACACTTATGACAGGCTCAGGCAGCCATTATTTTAAAGACTGTCTTATTGCAGGTGAAACTGACTATATATTCGGTGATGCAGGCGGCACAACTTATTTTGATGATTGTGAGCTTATGTGGATTGATTATCACTATGCGGGCACAACTACAAAAGAAAAGCCTGGGTATATTGCAGTTCCGAGAGGCTCTTATGTATTCAGAAATTGTAATATTACTTCAAGCGGTCTTGGTCAAAATGTTACAACAGGCGATGCTGTTACAACAGAGGGTTATTATGGAAGACCTTGGGGTACCGGCGCAAATGTAATATTTATGAATTGTCAAACTAATGACCTTATTCTGGCAGCAGGCTGGAATTCAATGAGCGGCGTTACTCCTGACTCTGTATATTTCAGAGAGTATGAAAACTACGCTGCTGACGGCACAACTTTCTACTCTACTCTTACGGAAACTGCATTACCTGACGGTTCAGCCAGAATTTTAACCGCTGAAGAAGCAGCTGAAAATGCAGCAGAATATGACTGGAAAGTATTCGGTACTTGGAAACCTGTAAACCATGTAGCTTATGTGGGTAATCCAAATATATTTAAGTTTGACTTTACAAAGGCAGACCCTATTACATCTATCATTACTGATGAAACAGGTGTTGCTGAGCTTTCACAGACAGGCTTTAAATATCATGGTTCATCCTATGGTATATATTCCGGCAACGGCGGCTCAATGACCGTTTATGCAGGTGCTGATGCTGATGAAATGACTATTTATGTTGACAGCTCATATATTGAAAATAATGGTACACTTTATCTTTATAAGAATGATGAAGAAGAAGCTGTTGATTCTATAGAATTTGCTAATTCAGCAAACCACGAAATTCTTGCATTCACTCTTGCAGATGTAAAAGCCGGTGATACCTACACTATAACTTATGCAGGTTCAAAGTCTTTCTATTGCGGTTACTTATCTGCAGAGAGTACTGACGGAACTCTTACAACAGCTCCTGTTACTAATAACTATGAATTTGATTTTAAATCTGTAAGTGATGTAAGCTCAGGTAAGATGTTAGATACAAATGGTGTTGCAGAAATTTCATATAATAATAAAATTAATCTTTATACTTACGGCTTTGATATAAAGAATGAAGGTGAAATAAGCTTTACTCTTGCAGAAGAAGGAAAAACTACTATTATTGTTCCTAGCTCATATAAAGACAATGATGCAACAATAACACTTTACAATAGTACAGGAGAAGAAATTTATGTGCTTACTCTTACAGGTGTTGTTGACGGTACAATTAAAGCTGAGCTTGCTGCCGATACATACACAATTAAGTACGTAATGAATAATGATATTAATGATTTCTATACATCCGGACTTACTATTGACACAGCAGGTAAGCTTGCAGAACCGGAAGTTAAGGTTACTACAAATACTTATAAGTATGACTTTGCAGCAGCTTCAGACGGACATGCACAGAATGATATCGTTACCGGAACATTATATGATACTAACAATTTAGCACCAATTACATTTGGCTCAAATATTA
>CAZZLN010000003.1:0-81821 GCA_964654945.1 uncultured Lachnospiraceae bacterium | reverse complement strand
ACAGGCACATTCTATACAAAGGGATTTAGTGTTGAAACAACAGGCGAGCTTGGTATAATTGCTCAGACTCCTACAAATACCTATACTTATGACTTTGCAGCATCTTCAGACGGACATGCACAGGGTGATATCGTTGCGGGAACATTATATGATACTAACAATTTAGCACCAATTACATTTGGCTCAAATATTAAGTATCATTCAACAAATTACGGCTTTATGATAAGTAATGGAGCAACTCTTACATTTGATTCAATTACTGCAGGTAATTCTACAATTACTGTTAACAGTTCCTATAGTACTAATTCAGGTAAGGTTACTCTCCTTGATTCAGCCGGAAATGAAATTGCTTCTACCGATACAATGACAGGTGCTACAGAAGCAACTATTACAGCCGATCTTAATGATAACACAACATATACATTAAGATATGATGTAACAGGCACATTCTATACAAAGGGATTTAGTGTTGAAACAACAGGCGAGCTTGGTACAATTGCTCAAATTCCTACAAATACTTATACATACAGCTTCTTAGAAGCAGGTTCAACTATCCAAAACACTACTGCAGAACAATCAGCAGAAGAAGATGCAAATGCAGTAATCACATTAGATGCAACAAATAATGGTAAGTTTGGATACAAAGATACTACTTATGGTTATCAAATTTCAACAGGTTCTGCTATTAACTTTACATTAGCAGGTGATGGTGATTTGACCACAACTGTTACATTAAAGTCAAGTTATTGTGCAGCTGATTCAGTAATTAATATTGTAAATACTGATACAGATGAAACAGTTGGAACAATTAATATTGCAAATGGCTCTAAGGCTGATGAATCTGTAACATTTACAGGTGCAGCCGGTAATTACAGTATTGTATTTACAGATAGTTCAAACCAGTATGTTTCAAGTTTAACTATTACAACAACCGGCACAGTAACTAAGCCTGCTGAAGAAATTCAGCCAACAGTATATACTTATGACTTTAGAACAGCTACTGAGCTTGGTTATGTATACGATAATAATAAAACAGCTCCTGTTAAAGCAGAAGGAACTGATAGTGTTAAGTACCATGGCACAACTCATGGCTTAAGTATTTATAATGGCGGTGAAATCGGTCTTTATTTAGAAAATGGCGGAGATACAACATTTACAATTAATATCTCTTACTGCGTTGGCGCAGAGGGCGGCACAATTGCTCTTTGTAAGGGTGATGAAATTGTTGCTGAATCTGAAACTATTACATCAACAGGTGACGTAATTATTACAGCAAGTGATTTGGCAGCGGGTGCTTATACTTTAAGATATAACATCTCAACTGAAAAACCATTATATACTCCAACAATAGCTATTTCCACTTATGGTACTATTAGTGAAAATTATACTATTACAGATGCAGTAAATGCTTTAAAGAATAATGGTACAGCATCATCAACAGATAATCTATTATACTTCGACTTTGATAAAGACGGTACAATAGATAAGGCTGATACAGCTAACATTTTAAGGAAGGCTGCAGGGCTTTAATACAAGTATATTAATTGTTATTTAAAATAAAATTGGGCTGTCATACATATGTGGCAGCCTTGTTTTTGTTCTATATAATAATGTGATATGTATAAAATAAGCTTGTTAATATCATACATAATAAAAGGCAGTATCTTTTGTATGATACTGCCTATAAAAACATATACGTATTTATGTTTACATAAAATTTTAACAGATTAATAAATTAATTTACCCGCAATTTATACAATTACCTGTATGTGTTAAAGCTTAATCTCTGTCAGCCTCCCATGATACTATTGTACCGTCTGAAGCAAGTATTTCTGCTGAATACTCAATTTTGTCTTTTATAAACTCTATATCGCAAACCCATCTGCCATCGTCTAAATCATATTTAGCTTCTTTAAAAACAACCTCATTTTCTGATACTCCTGCTTTATCAAGAGCAATTTTCTTAGCTTCGTCAATAGTTATGCCGTCAACACCATCGGGAAGGGAATTGCCCTTTTCGTAATTTGTGCCTTTTTCTGCTGATTTATCCACAGGTTTATTTGTATCAGATGTTGTTGTATTATTATCCGGAACAATTACATCAGCGTCTGTGACGGTTGACTTTTCATCTTTCAGCTCAATGAGCTTATCTTCTTCATACCAATAGACTGATTTACCCATAATCTCACCTATGGCACGTATCGGAAGATAGACCGTTCCGTCATAAAGCATAGGATATACGACTTCGCCATTTGCGTTTTTAAAGGTACGCACTTCTCCATCAATCTTCACAGTAAAATCAGGACGTATCTTTGATTTTACTTCCTGCACAATCCCCGCAGCGGAAGTTCCCACAACAATACCTGCAACGAATAATATACCCGCCATTAAAACTGTAATTTTTTTCATCATTTAATCATCTCCTTTATCAAAATATTTTTAAATATTAAACAATCCCTGTAAATAAGCCATTTACAGGGATTAATGTAAGTATTATAACACTATCAAATTATTTCTGAACAAGATGAATAGCAAAACCGCCAAATTCTTCTTTTAAGTAGATAGCAGTAGTCTTTCCGCCTTTGATTACAGCAGTGTCATAATCAAATTCTCCGCCCATAGCTTCGATATAATTGATAGCTCTATCAATGTAGTTAGTGGCAATAGCAATATGACCATTCTTGCCTAAGAACATCTGCTTTCTGATTTCAACACCATTTGATGCGAATACAGCAGAATTACCATTTCTTATTGGGAAGTTAAATAATTTGTTAAATCTTCCGGCTAACTCTAAAGCAGCAGCTTCATCAGGAGTATTAATGCCAACATGGATAACTTCAAGACCAAGCATAGTAGAAACAGCCTCTTTACAAAGAGTAACGATTTCATCAAACTTGCCCTCGTCAATTAACTTGCCAGGCACCATCCAGCTTCCGCCGCAGCAGATAATCTTGTTATACTCAAGATAGCTATTTAAGTTAGCAGCATTAATACCGCCTGTAGGCATAAACTTTAAAGAAGTAAATGCAGCAGCCATAGACTTAATCATCTTTAAGCCGCCGGCAGCTTCAGCAGGGAAGAACTTAACAACTTCAAGACCAAGCTTAACAGCATGGTTAAGGTCACTAGGATTAGCGGTACCCGGAGTAAATGGAGGATAGTTCTTTTCCTGACAATAAGCAATAAGCTCAGGGTCTAAACCGGGAGATACCAAAAACTTAGAACCGGCAGCAACAGCTCTGTCAGCCTGATCCTTAGTTAATACAGTACCTGCACCTACAATTAATTCAGGAACTTCCTTTGACATTCTCTTAATAGCTTCTTCAGCAGCATCAGTTCTGAAAGTAACTTCTGCACAAGGAATACCACCTTCAACTAAAGCCTTTGCTAAAGGAACTGCCTTGTCAGCATCATTAATTACAACAACAGGAACGATACCAATTGCACTTAATTTTTTTAAAACTTCATTCATAGGGATAATCCACCTTTCATAAAATTTGCAACATTATTGTTTACTATAATTTTAGCACTTTTGCCCTAAAAAGTCAATAAAATACTTAAATAAATATTAAAATTATATAATAAATTTGACTATTTTATGCTTTGGATATATAATTATGACGGAGGTGATTAATCTGAAAAAGTTTTTATTTATATTTCTGATAATTTTTCAGACAATACTTTCAAACATATTATGCTTTGCCGATGAAACAAATATTGAATATACGGCAGCTCAGATGTCAAATTTTCAGGAAAATATAAATATAACCTGTGATAACTTAAATCAATATTTAGGCAGAGTGTTTAATTCAAATCCTGAGCTTGAATTTTTTTATCAGGGATATTCATCTTCAAGCATTGGTAATCATCACAATGTAACATTTATGTATTCAAATAAGGATATTAATTCAAAGGATATACATATAGTTAAAGGCGAAAAACAGTTAAATGAAATTCTTATAAAAGCTATGCTCTACTCTCAGGAAAATGTTTATATAATTTCTGATACTGAATCAAGCATAGAAAAACTTATGACAGCTATATCAAATGATAATCAGATTGTATCTATGGGATATAAGGGTTTTAGCTCAAACAGCTTTAAATCAGACCTGACATCAAATACCTGTTATAAAATTAATATTTCATACAATATAAATCCCGAAACTCTTGTGCAGTATAAAAAAATTACTGAACAGGCAGCTTTTAATATTATATCTCAAAATATTGCAAAATCAATGCCTGATTACATTAAAGAAAAAATTATACATGATTATATTATTGAACATACAAGCTACAGTTCTGAAGATGGTGAGCTTTCTTATATTCCATATAATGCTCTTATTAATGGCAGAGGTGTATGCAGTGCTTATGCCATGTCGGCTAAAATTATGTTTGATTTAGTCGGAATTGAAAATATTTATGTAATCGGTACAGCTACAAGTAACAATAATACGGAAAACCATGGCTGGAATATTGTAAATATAGATGGAAACTATTATCATCTTGATTTAACATGGGATGACCCTGTGACTCTATTTGGATTTGACAATGTTGATTATACTTATTTTAATGTGACAGATGATGTTATGTCGGAAGACCATATATGGAAAAAAAGTGATTATCCTAAATGCATCGGCACAAAATACTCCTATGATAATATTAAAAATAAAAATTATAATGATAATTTTACAGACTACTATTCACCATCTGATTTTGAATCTTTATTTGATAAATACAAGCCTTTACAAGATGATTATGTTGAAATAACCACTGAATTTACAACAATATCATCTGATTATTCTGACAGTATTTATAATAATTATAAAATTGTATTTGCAGTAATTATATTTATTGTCATATTTATAATTATACTAAAATAAAGGCAGATATGATATGTAACCTCTTTGCAGAATATTCGGCAAGCAGGGTACATATCATTTGCCTATGCCACTTTTAATTTTTATTTTTATCAAATCACGTCTGTTGACCGAAACACAGTATAGGGCAACCCTGATTATTTTTTATTTTCTATTTATAACCAATTCTTCTTATCTGTTTTTAGAATACAGATAATTCAGCTTTGCACTATGATTTTGTTCATCAATAATTATTTCTGTAATCATATTTTTATATTCAGGCTTTTCAAAGGCAAAAAGCAGAGTTCTGTATTTTTCAACTGTATCGGTTTCTCTCTGAATTGCATTTGCCAATGAAGTAAGAATATTATCATTATTTTCTAATTCGGTTTCATCTTCAGCTATATCCGAAGAAGCATTGTTAATTTCATTATAAAGCTCTCTTAGCATTTTACTGTGCTTTATTTCATCAATACCCATCTCTCTTAAAATTTTTTTATCTTCAATATCTGTTGCTCTTTCACTTAAATCCTTGTAAAATCTGCTTACATTCAGTTCATCTGCTATAGCATATTTTATAAATTTTGAAACATATTTATTAGGATACATAATATTGCCCCTTTTAAAATTCATATACTTTATTTAATATATGCAGCATAACAAAATACAGTGAATAAAATATTTGTATAATAAGATAATATTTTGTCAAAGAAGTATTATGGTAATTTTTGGTAAAAATGGTATAATTATTGTAAATACAAAAGGAGTGGTTTTATGAACAGCTTTTCTTATTCAGAAAACGAAATTATATTTTTACCGGTTAAAAAAATTTTGCCTAATCCATATCAGCCAAGACGTAATTATGACAGACACAATTTAGAGGAGCTTGCAAATTCAATAAAACAATATGGCGTACTTCAGCCTATATGCGTAAGATATATAAACAACAAAATATATGAGCTGGTAAGCGGTGAAAGAAGATTAAAGGCAACTAAAATGGCAGGTCTTGACACAATTCCGGCTATAATAATATATGCAAATGACCGAGAGGCGGCAGCAATTTCAATAGCGGAAAATCTGCAAAGACAAAATCTTAATTACATTGAGGAAGCAGAAGGAATAAGAATTTTGAAATATGGTTTTAAATACAATACTGAAGAAATTTCACATATAATCAATAAAAATATTGATTATATTAACGATGTGTCAAAACTTATAGATATTAGCTCTGATGTTAAAAAAGCAATACTTGAAAATAATATTTCAAAAAATCAGGCATTGTCTATATTAAAAATAGAAGATGATATTACCAAAAAAAATGTAATCAAAAAAATTGCAGAATATAATCTCAGTGACGAAGGGGCAGATGAGCTTGTTGAAAACACAATTCGTCAGCAGAAAATAAAAAATTCTGCTGAATTAAATCATTTAAAATTTCGTTCAAAGCTAAAGGATATAAGGCTTTTTAACAACAGCATTAAACAAGCTATTGCCATTATTAAAGATGCGGGAATGGAAACAAGTTATGCTATAAGCAAAAATGAAAATGATTATGAAATAAAAATCAGAGTAAATATAAAATAATATACTTGACTTTCTAAAGCACAAATGATATAATCTAATTAATAATAATTATTATTTAGAAAGGAGATTTTTTATGTCAAATTTAAAAGGTACTAAAACTGAAGCTAATCTTATGACAGCTTTTGCAGGTGAATCTCAGGCACACACAAAATATCTTTATTTTGCTTCTAAGGCAAAGAAAGATGGCTATGTACAAATTGGAAAGCTTTTTGAGGCAACTGCTTTAAATGAAAAGGAACACGCAAAAATATGGTATAAGCTTTTACATGACGGTATTGGATCTACAGCTGATAACCTTAAAATTGCTGCTGAAGGTGAAAATTACGAATGGACAGATATGTATGCTGAATTTGCAAAGACAGCAAGAGAAGAAGGCTTCGATTATATTGCTAAATTATTTGAAGATGTAGCTGCAATTGAAAAAGAACATGAACAACGCTATAGAAAGCTTCTTGCTAATATTGAGGGTGATTTAGTATTTTCAAGAGATGGGGATAAAATATGGGAATGCAGCAACTGTGGTCATATACATATCGGACCTGATGCTCCAGAGGTATGTCCTGTATGTGCTCATCAACAGAGTTATTTTGAGCTTAGAGCTGAAAATTATTAATATTATTTTTATAACCTGTGGTCATTACACAGGTTATTTTTTATTAAAAAAGTGGATTGCATTAACAACCCACTTTTAATATAGTCAATAATATTACATTTCAATATGACAAGGCTTTAAATCCCAAATTTCACTTGCATATTCTTTAATAGTTCTGTCAGATGAGAACTTACCGCTGCAAGCAGTATTCATAATAGCCATTTCAGCCCACTTTTCCTTATTTCTATATGCTTCGTCAACCTTAGCCTGAGCTTTGGCATAAGAAGCAAAATCTTTAAGAACAAAATACTCGTCAGCTCTGTTGCCATTACAGCCATTTAAGAGTGAATCATAAAGTTCTCTGAAAAGTTCGGTATTTTCATCAAGAGTACCGTTAATAAGCATATTCATAACGGCTCTTACATCAGAGTTCATATTGTAAATATCCCAAGGATTATAGTCATTCTTTCCATATTCAGCAATAACCTCATCAGCCTTCATACCGAATATAAAGATATTGTCATCTCCAACTTCTTCTTTAATTTCCACATTAGCACCATCAAGAGTACCTATTGTTAAAGCACCGTTAAGCATAAATTTCATATTGCCTGTACCTGAAGCTTCCTTGCTTGCAGTAGAAATCTGTTCAGAAACATCGGCAGCAGGAATAAGCTTTTCTGCAAGAGAAACTCTGTAGTTTTCTGCAAAAATAACCTTAATTTTTCCTTCAATAGTTTCATCATTATTAACAAGGTTTGAAACAGAATTAATAAGCTTGATAATAAGTTTTGCTCTCCTGTAGCCTGCTGCTGATCTTGCACCGAATATAAATGTTCTAGGTACAATATCAAGACCCGGATTAACCTTTAACTTGTTGTAAAGGCTCATAACATGGAGAATGTTAAGAAGCTGTCTTTTATATTCATGTAATCTCTTAACCTGAATATCATAAATAGAATCAGGATTGATTTCGATACCCATTGTAGCCTTAAAATAATCAGCAAGTTCTGCCTTATTTTGACGTTTAATATCCATAAACTGATTTTGGAAAGTCTTATCCTTAGCTAAAGCTTTAAGCTTTGAAAGCTGTGATAAATCTTTATACCAGCCATCACCAATCTTAGATGAAATTAAATCAGCTAACTTTGGATTAGCATGACCAAGCCATCTTCTCTGAGTGATACCATTAGTTTTGTTATTAAACTTTTCCGGATAGATTTCATAGAAATCCTTTAATTCCTGTTTTTTTAATATTTCTGTGTGAAGAGCAGCAACACCATTTACAGAGTGGCTTCCTACAATTGCAAGCCAAGCCATCTTAATCTGACCATCTGCAATAATTGCCATTTTTCTGATTTTTTCAGCATTGTTGCCAAATTTATTAATAAGAAATTCACAAAATCTTCTGTTGATTTCTTCAACAATCATATATATACGAGGCAAAAGTCTTGAGAAAAGCTCAATAGGCCACTTTTCAAGTGCTTCTGCCATAATTGTATGATTTGTGTATGCACAAGTTTTCTTTGTGATTTCCCAAGCCTTATCCCATGACATATCTTCTTCGTCAATAAGTATTCTCATAAGCTCTGCAACTGCAATTGATGGATGAGTGTCATTAAGCTGATAAGCATACTTTTCATGGAATTTAGATAAATCATTGCCAAATTTTTTCTTATATTTATTTATTGTTCTCTGTATAGAAGCAGAAACGAAGAAATATTGCTGACGAAGTCTTAATTCCTTACCTGCATAATGTTCATCGGCAGGATAAAGCACTTCAGTAAGTGTCTTGGCAAGATTTTCTTCTTCAACAGCCTTATGATAATTACCCTCATTAAAGCTCTTTAAGTCAAACTTATTCTTTGCTTCAGCGTCCCATAATCTTAAAGTATTTACTGTATTGTTATCATAGCCTACTACAGGGTAGTCATAAGGAATAGCAACTACAGTCTGGCAGTTTTCCTGAACAAACTTATATTCGCCATTTTCTTTCTTTACAGCTTTTACATTACCGCCAAAATTAACTTCAACTGCGTATTCAGGTCTTTTAACACCCCACATATCACCGTCCTGAAGCCAGTTATCCGGAATTTCAATCTGATAACCATTTTCGATTTTTTGCTCAAAAAGACCATAGTGATACCTGATACCGCAGCCATAAGCAGGTAATTCAAGAGTTGATAAAGAATCAAGGAAACAAGCTGCAAGTCTGCCAAGTCCGCCATTTCCAAGACCGGGATCTCTTTCAACTTCCTCAAGCATATTATAATCAATATTAAGCTCTGATAACACTTCCTTAACTTCTTCATTCATTGTCATATTAAGAATAGCATTACCTAAAAATCTTCCCATTAAAAATTCCATAGACATATAGCATACAATCTTTACGCCCTTTTTGTCATATGTGTCATGAGTTTTAAGCCACTTGTCTGTTACGTAATCTCTTATAGTAAACACAAGAGCCTCATAGAGCTGTTCTTTAGTTGCAGTTTCAATAGTCTTTCTTGATAAAGTCTTAACATTGGCTATTAATTGAGCCTTAAAGGTTTCCTTATTTATCATTTTTAATCTTCCTTTCTGTTTTTAGTATTATATTTATATTAATCCACTGAGTCTGCTTTTAATTTTTCAGCCTGCTCAGTGGTAATTAATGTATCCATTATTTCATCTAAATCACCGTTTACTATTGCATCAAGCTTATGAAGAGTAAGACCTATTCTATGGTCTGTAACTCTGCCCTGAGGGTAATTATAGGTTCTTATTCTTTCATTTCTGTTGCCTCTGCCTATCTGAGATTTTCTCTCAGCTGATATTTCAGCGTGCTGTTTTTCCTGTTCCAGATCATAAAGCTTACTCATAAGCACTTTAAGAGCTTTTTCCTTGTTTTTAATCTGACTTTTTTCATCCTGACATGAAATAACAATACCTGTTGGCATATGAGTAAGTCTTACTGCCGAATCAGTAGTATTTACACACTGTCCTCCATTGCCTGATGCTCTGAAAACATCAAATCTGCAATCATTCATATCAAGCTTAACATCAACTGCTTCAACCTCAGGCAATACAGCAACTGTAACTGTAGATGTATGAATTCTTCCGCCGGATTCAGTAGTCGGTATTCTCTGAACTCTGTGAACGCCGCTTTCGTATTTTAAACGTGAGTAAGCACCCTGCCCGTTTATCATAAATGAAATTTCTCTGAAGCCTCCCGCCTCTGATTCGTTAGCACTTATAATTTCAGTTTTCCAATGACGGCTTTCCGCATATCTTGAATACATTCTGTAAAGGTCACCTGCAAATATGTTTGCCTCGTCACCACCTGCACCGCCTCTTATTTCAACAATAACGTTTTTATCATCGTTAGGATCCTTTGGCAGCATAAGAATTTTAAGCTGTTCTTCTATTTTTTCAATCTGTGCTGTGTTTTCGGTTAATTCTTCCTTAGCCAAGGCTCTCATTTCTTCATCAGTTTCCTCATAAAGAATTTCCTTAGCTTCTGAAATTGCTTCCTTAGTCTGTTTGTATTCCTTATATTTTTCAACTATAGGAGATAAATCACTGTGTTCTTTCATAAGCTTACGCCACTGTGCATTATCAGCAATAATGTCAGGGTCATTAATCTTGTCTGAAAGCTCTGTATATTTTTTTTCTATATCAGCAATTCTGTCAAACATTATTAAATCCTCCAATCCATACTAAATGATTGTATCATATTTTTTGCCCAATTACAAGTCTATCTAAACCTGCAAGGTCCTTTTTAACCTCAATATTGCAAAAATCAGCATTTTCTAATATTTGTGTTAAAGCTTTTCCCTGATTATAGCCAATTTCAAACATTATATAACCGCCAATATTAATATAATTATGGCAATTTTGTACAATTTTTTTATAAAAAAACAATCCATCTTCTCCACCATCAAGAGCTAAACGAGGCTCATAACACCTTACCTGAGGCTCTAATGTTTCAATTACATCACTTTCTATATAAGGGGGATTTGAAACAATTATATCAAAACTTCCCTCAATATTTTCAAAGAGGTCACTTTTTATAAAATTTACAGTTACATTATTATTTCTTGCATTTTTAGCTGCCATTTCAATTGCACCATCGGAAATATCAACAGCTGTTACATTTGCATTAGTGTATTTTGCAATGCTGACAGCTATTGCACCTGAGCCTGTTCCTATATCCAAAACAGAACATCTGTCTGTTTGAAATTTAGAATTATTTTGCTTATCTCCAAAATTAAAGCCACTATCATTAATAGTGGCTATTGCCTGTTCTACAAGTATTTCCGTATCTCCTCTTGGTATAAGAGTATGCTCATTTACACAAAATTCCAATCCCATAAATTCACAGCGACCAAGAATATACTGCATAGGCATATAATTTAATCTCTGCTGTGCCATAGCTAAAATTTTATTATACTCTTTTTTAGAAATCTCCATTTCAGGATAAGTCAGCAGCTTAGCCCTTGAAATATTTACAGCTTCCATAATAATCAGCTGAGCATCAAGGGAAAATGTGTCTATACCTCTATTTTTGAATTTAAACTTTAATTCATCAAGAACATCCTTTAGGACTTTCATTCTCAGGCTCAACCTCCAAAACTGCCTTTAGTGATGCAATTGCTACTTCAAGCATTTCATCCTTAGGCTCTTTAGTTGTTATATACTGCATTAAAATTCCTGGTGCACTTATAATGTTTACAAGAATATTGTCATGACTGCCTGCGTATCTTATAAATTCATAGGACACACCTGCAATAAACGGAACAAAAATAATTCTCGTAACAATTCTAAGCCATAATGTATCGGTCTTTACAAAAAGAAAAAAAATCATACTGACAATCATTACAATAACAAGAAAGCTTGTGCCGCATCTTTTATGTAATCTTGTGTTTTTTCTTACATTTTCAACTGTCAGCTCAAGACCTTTTTCAAAGGTATTTATTGTTTTATGCTCTGCACCATGATACATAAGCACTCTTTTAACATCTTTCATCATTGAAATTAAAAAAAGATAAATTATAAAAATAAATATTCTGACAATACCCTCTAAAACGCCAAGTACCTCTGTATGACTTCCTATAAAGCCATTTAAAAACTTGCTTATTGCAGTAGGCAATACCATAAATATACCTACACAAAGTATAATTGAAATAAACACGCTAAAATAAATCATATAATCTGCAAGCTTATCACCGAATTTTTCTTCAAGCCATTTTTCAAACTTACTTTCTTCATCATATTCAATATCTTCAAGTCCGGCTAATTCTGCAGACCTTTTAGTAACCTTCATTCCCATAACAAGACTGTCTACAAAAGCAATAACACCTCTTATAATAGGCAGCTTATAAATTGACGGTCTTTGCTCAGGAGTTTTAACAGGTGTTTTTTCCACCTCAATTGATTTATCAGGCTTTCTGACCGCAAGGGCATAAAGGCTTTTACCCCTCATCATTACACCCTCGATAACAGCCTGTCCTCCTATTCCCTTTCCGCCCTTTGGACATTTTTTATCATTACTCATATACTGCTCCTCCGTAGCTTAGTCAAAATCAAAACTAATTTTATCCATTTGGCTGTTTAAATTTTTTGCTTCACTTAATAATTCCTCTATTTCTACCTTTGCCTTTGCATAATCAATTTTATCTGAAACAGCTAAAATAAGAACATCACAAAGCTCCAGCTGCTTATCCATAGCTTCAAGTGAAAGATTGTGCATATCCTTAAAATTCTCATTAGGTTCAAGCTTTGAAACATCGTCTTTTACAGATGTTATAACGCTTTTTGCATTCTGAAGCTGTGAAATCACATTTTCAATATTTTCTTCACTTTTATTACTGTTTAAGGAATTAAGACCGGCTGCAACACTGTCAAGTATTTCCAATGGCTTAATAAGCTCATTATATGCCTTTGTATAATCATTAATATCAACAATATAGCTTATTCTGTCACTTGTAATAATTTCAGCGGTTTTTGTGGCTGAATCCCAATTTACCTGTGAGCCTGTTGCATCAGCTACAGCTCTTAAAGGAATCATCATTGAGCCATTTATAATTTGAGCAGGCACATCAATTTTTGTTTGAATGTTGTTTACGGTTATATATTTTTTATTACTTCTTATGGATATTGTGTTTCCGCTTTTTGAAAGTATTGCAGCCTTTAAATTAGGCTCCCAATCTATTGTATATCCCATATTTTCAAACAGTCCTCTTAAAGGTATAAGAGTTCTGCTATCCTTTATAACAGGCTTAACGGTTTCAAACTCAACATAATTTCCGTCTAATTTTACCAATATATTATTTTCTTCCGCATATGTACACGTGATGTTAAAAATAAGCATACTGCACAATACAGCAAATACTTTTTTAAATTTAAGCATATTACACACTCCTTTACTCTACTATTAAAACACAAAATCAGTAAAATTACAATAGTTTTATTTAGATTTTATTTATCTAAGATTTTATTTAACACAAAACTGTATATTATAAGAACTTTGTTCTTATTTCAAAATGTTCTTTTATAACATTTTGCCCTTGCTTTTAAGGGAATATAACTACCTTGCCTGACGGCTCAGTAACCTGTCATCTCAGTTTAATTTCTTAAATTACTAATTATTGCCAAAAAGCCTTGATTTCGGCTTTCGCTTACTCTCAAGGCTTTTACTCATTATAAATTTATATTGTATTTTCATTAAAAAGCATTTTAAAATTTCTGCTATAAAAGACCTGTTTATTCTCTATAGCTGCTCAATTTTTACGAACACTTAATTTCTTAATGATACAAACCATATGCCATAAGTTTTATTACTTAATAGTGATATTCTTAGTATTAATCTGTTTTACAAGCTCACCGCCTGATCTGTTGTTTTTATTAATACAGTTAGAAAGAACCATATCTTCACTATTCTGAATTTCAAAAGCAGGACCATCAACACCAACAACTGTTACATTGTTAAACTTAACTCCTTTTGTGTTGCACATAAAGAAACCTTCCTGCTTAACTTCTTCAGCACCAACAAGCATTGCAGGAATACCCGGTACTGCATCATCAGCCATTTCAATATATACATTTTCAAATGTACAATCTTCAACATACATTTCAGCAAGACCATAGAAAAATCCGGCAGCAGCATTAACTCTCTTACAAGTCATATTGGCAAAATGCAGTCTTCTGAATGCAGGAGTGTCTTTTGTAACAGGAGCAGGATTTTTGTCACAGGTTTCAGGGTCCATACCTCTAGGTCCCCACATATAGTAAAGATTAGCAATAAATGGACAAAGTACATTTTCCATTACAACATTATCAACTCTAATATCCTCTACTACACCGCCTCTGAATCTTCTTGATTTAAGTCTTATACCTCTGTCTGTATTTTCAAATACACAGTTAGAAATTGTTACATTAACAATACTTCCGCTCATTTCAGAGCCTAAAACTACACCGCCATGACCATGAACCATTGTGCAGTTAGTTATAGTAATGTTCTTACAAGGAATTCTTTCTTCAGTATCTTCTGTACCGGCCTTAATAGCAATACAGTCATCACCAACATCAATATGACAGTTAGAAATATGAATATTAGTACAAGAATCAGGATCAATACCATCGGTATTTGGTGAATCATAAGGATTTTTAATAGTTACATTGTCAATAGTAATATTATCAGAAAGAATAGGATTTACTGTCCAACTTGGAGAATTAACAAGAGTTACACCCTTTATTAAAACATTCTTACATTCATAAGGTGCAATCATCTTTGGTCTTGGATAAGTATATTCTTCATAATATTTTGCCTTGTCTTTAAAAAGATTCCACCAGAACTGACCCTGTCCGTCAAGCTTACCTCTGCCTGTAATAGAAACATTTTCTGCATTATAAGCATTAATAAGAGATGCAAAACATTCTCTCTTAATACCTTCCCAGCGTGATTCTACAACTGGATATTCAGACATATCATTTGAGAATAAAAGCGTAGCACCGGCTTCAAGATTTAATTCAATATTGCTTTTTAAAAATATAGGACCGGTAAGATATGTACCTGCAGGCACAAAAACAGTTCCTCCGCCTAATTCAACACATTTTTCAACAGCAGCTGCGATTGCCTTAGTACAAGAAGTCTTTCCATCTGCAACAGCACCACAATCAATAATGTTAATAATTGCCATAAATACTTACCTCCATTTAATATATTTGTACTTATATTGTAACATATTACTAATTATGTTTCAACACATTTTAATTATTTAATCAAAAATTTACAAATTTTAATATCATAATTTTTATATTTTATCTAATATGCTTCCAAACCATTTATGTTCTCCATCACATATATTTATAGTAAGCTTTTTGTTAAAAACAGCATAAGCTGTGTTTGCAATTTCCAGCTGCTCCAACACACCATCAATGCCCCTTACCCCGTTAAGCTTATCATACTTTCCGGTTTCAATATATATATCAAGAGGTGCTGCCACAGCAAGCAAGTCACCCATATCGGCTACTTCCCATAATTTGGGCACAAAATTACATCCGCATCTGTTTGTATACAGCAATGTGTCCTTAAAGCTGTGAAAAAAACCGCTTATAACACAAAAGCTTAGTCTGTCATCCATTGCAGAAAGCCAAATTCCGCAATTTGCACCCCCTGAAAAACCACAGCAGCCAATATATTCATATTTCTCAGATATTAAATCCAGCAAAATTTTCATTTCAGAAAGAATAATACCCTGAAGACACATTCCCATACTAATAAGAGCATTATTTATATCGCTGCACTCTGCTCTTTTATCTCCATAAATACCCAACATTCTTTCACCGGCACCCGGAAGATCAGGAATATATACAGTATACCCTTTATTCAAAAAATCATAGCCATAGGAATAATTAAATTTAACTATATTTGATTTAAAGCTCTCACCTTCAAAGCCTGCCAGACCCTCTTTTCCGTCACTTCCATGTCCATGTATTGCAATAACAGCTTTATTGCAGCCATTTTTAGGAGTAAGCTTATAATAAGGCATTTTAAGATTTCTAAGTGTATTTAAAACATATTTTTCTAAAGTATAATTTTTATAATCTTTTTTAAATATAAACTCATTATTTTTTATATCAGGTTTCATTTTATCCAAGCCTAAAATCTTTGACAATTTTATTCTCATATTATTTTTCCAAAATTCAAAATCACTAATTGTCTTACCATTAAATCTATGTTGAACACAATTATCTAAACTATTTTTAATAAAAGAAAAACTGTTGTATTCAGAATTCATATTAAATCTCCTTAATAAAAAAGTGCCTCTGCCGAAGCAAAGGCACACATTTTAAAATTATTCCTTAACAGCACCCATAGTAACACCTGTCATAAAGTATTTCTGACAGAATGGATAAATAAACATAAACGGTACAATAGATACAATAACGGCCGCACTTTTAAGAGTGTTTACGTTAATATCAATGCCATCAAAGCTTTCCTGTTTATCAGCGAAAAGATCTCTTAATTTATACTGGAAATTGTATAAACTGGTATCAGAAATATAAATTACATAGTGGAAGTACTCTGACCATGCAGCAACAGCAAAGAATAAACCTATTGATGCAAGAGCAGCCTTTGACAATGGAAGTACAATCTTAAAGAAAATACCCATTGGAGTGCATCCATCAATTTCAGCAGCTTCAAATAAGCTTGAAGGTATACCTTCAAAGAAACTTCTCATAAGTACTAAATTATATACATTCATAGACATTGGAAGAATAACTGCCCATAAAGAGTTAAGTAAACCAATATTCTTCATAACCAAGAATGTAGGGATAAGACCGCCGTTAAATATCATTGTAAATAACATTGCATAACTGAATAACTTAACACCGGGCATATCTTTCTGAATAAGAACATAAGCACCAAGTGTAGAAATTAATAAGCCTAAGAATGTAGTCATTGCTGTTGTATAAATAGAAATCAAAAACGGCATATACAATGATTTCTGAGTAAGAATCATCTTATAGGCAACCGGATTAAACCATTTTGTTGCATCAATTGTAGCCTGAGCATCAGCAGCAACATCTTCCATACCGCCTGCTGTCAATTGAGCATATAACTGCTTATAAGCATCTGAATCAAGACCCTTTGGAATAAGATTAATACCGTATACTGTGGAATTAACCATTGAATCACAGAATATCTTCCAGATTGGCACAATCATAACAATCATAAGAAGAATAAAGAATAATGTGTTAAACAATACAAACCAGGAACGGGCAGCATATTGTTTACTAAACAAATTAAATTTTTTAGTCATAAATAATATCCCCTTTCCTATACAATACCATAGCCTCTGATTTTCTTGCTTATTGCATCAGAAGCAGTAACAAGAATAAGAGAGATAACGGATTTGAACAAACCGATTGCTGTAGAATAACCATAGTTGTTGCCAACGATACCAACACGATATGTATAAGTCTGAATAACATCAGATACATCATAAACAAGTGAGTTGTAAAGTACGAATACAGATTCAAAAATATTCATAATCTTAGCAAGATTAAGAATAAATACAACTAATATAGTATTCATAAGTGATGGAATGGTAATATACCAAGTCTGCTTAATTCTGCCTGCACCATCAATTTCCGCAGCTTCATATAAATCAGGACTTATGCCTGATAAAGCAGCTAAGTAAATAATTGTTCCCCAACCGGTTTCTTTCCACAAGTTCATTATGTACCATACGCCACGCCATGTACTGCTCTCAGATACGAAATCGATTGCCTGATATTTAACACCAAATAAATTACATATATTCCATATAATTGCATTAATAAATCCCATATTTGCTGAACTTTCGCCGGAAGCATCAGTACCTGCTGAAAGAAGAAGCATAAATATAGAAGCTGCAACTACCCAAGATAAGAAATGTGGAAGATAAAGCACAGTCTGTACAATCTTTTTAAACCACATATTGCCTATTTCATTAAGTAAAAGTGCAATACCAACAGTAACAACAGTTGAAAGTATTAACTTAACCAAACTCAAAATTAATGTATTGCTTAATGCCGCAAGAAATGGCGGAGAATCAAGCAATTTAGCAAAGTTGCCCAAGCCAATACTGTAATCGGGACCTGCCTGAGTAGCAATTTGCTTTAATTTATAAGTTGAAAATGCAAATCTGATACCGGCCATTGGCCAATAATAGAAAATAAATAATACTACAGCAACAGGAATGAACATAAGATAGAAATATCTGTACTTGTACATACGTTCCGTAACACTAGGCTCTTTAACTACAATATGATCAAACTGAGCTGTATCTGGAGTTTTAGCCATATATAAACATCCTTTCATTTAAGATTTATCATAAGCACCCCGTATAGATTTACAGTTTTAAGCTGTAATATATACCACAGTACTCATATATTTTAATTCGAAAATTATTCCTCAGTACCATTTAAGTCATTAAGAATTTCACTTACATAGAAAGCACCTTCAGTAAGATATTCTTCAATGGCTTCATCAGCTGTAATCTTTCCTGTTACAGCTTCAGCTACAACCTGCTGCTTAACAACATTAAGGTCAGCAAGATTTTCAGCAACTACATCAGTTACAATAGGTACGGCAGCAAATGCTCTGTGCTGTCTGTATACTTCAAGTGAATCAGTAACAACTTGTTCTGTTGGAATTGGGTCATTCCACTCTGTAATGGTTAATTCAGGTGCATACATAGCTTTTTCAACATCAGTCTTTTCATTGCTGTAGTATTTTAAAGCTTCAGCTTCAGTATGTTCATCATTAAGCCACTTATAATGACCATTCTTTCCGCTGTAAGTAATCTTATCCTCAGGAATCATACCTTCTTCAACACCATGAGTAAATAACATCTGACCTTCGCCGCCATCATGAGAATACATTAAGAATTGATTAAATATTGCTTTTTTATTCTTAGCATAAACTGACATAGCAAAAGCGGAAGGAACTCTCTCAGTGTAGCCTGATACCCATTCGCCCTTGTTATTTAATGACTTCATTTCTTCTATTGGACTAATTGCAACAAGCTCACCTCTGTTAAGAGATTTATTAAGTTTCTTTGACCATATACCTGCCCAGTAGTTAAATGCTCCAACAAGACCCTGACCAACCTTATCTCTGCAAGTAGAAGTTTTATTAGTTACGATTTCTGCATCAATAAGACCTCTCTGATAAGCATCTCTCATTCTTTCAATTGCAGCTTTCATTTCAGGCTCTGAGAAACCATCTACATATTCACCTGTTTCCTTATCTCTATAGAAATCAGGCTTGGCATCCTGATAAAATTCTCTCATATATATATCATAAGGTGTATCAGCCTGGAAAAGACCTGCTGCGGTAAGAGGAATAACACCCTTAGGAATCATACCAACACCTTCATTATCCTTAAAAGCCTGGAGCATTGCTATAAATTCTTCATAGTTTTTTGGCTGTTCCAAGCCAAGCTGATCTAACCAGTCTTTTCTGACATATGTAACAGTACCATTTCCGGCATCCATTGGGAAACCATATAACTGCTGCTCCTTAAACTCAGTTTCAGGAGTACCAAGTGAATCTGTAATAGCCTGACCTTCTTCATCAAGAACAGGAACATTAACGTCAATTCTCAAAGCATCAACATAATCATTGTCGATAATCTTTTTAACCTTATCTCTGTTTTCCCAGCCTTCCTGACCATCATATTCAGGGTTATCCCAAGCATCTGTCATATTCCAGAGAGCCTGTGAATTTGCAAGTTCAGGATAATATGTAGAACCCATCTGAATAATGTCTGCAGGCTGTTCAGCAGCAAATGAAAGTGTAACCTTTTCATAATATTTTGCGTGGTCAGGCTTTTCAACTGTAAGTTTAATGCCTGTAAGTCTTTCATATTCAGTACAGAAATCCTGAAGTCCATTTGCTTCTTCAAGAATAGTATCAGCCATAACCTTGATGCTCTCAGGCTTAGCAGTAACATCACCGCCATCCTGACTAGGCTTTAAGTCTGAATAACCACATCCGGTAACCCCTGTAATCATCATAACTGATAACCCGAATGCCACAAATCGTTTGATAACATTCTTTTTCATGGAAATCCTCCTTTTAATTTTATGTATTATATAGTCCATTATTTAGTCAACAGCCATAAAAGCAATAAGGGAGTCACTTTTATGATATGACCTAATCAATAAAAAATCTCTCTGTCCTGTCGCAGAAAAACTGCCCTGTCTAAGATGTTCTCTCTGATAATATTCACAAAGAAATAATTAAACAACACAATTTTAATTGGCATTTTACACAAAAGAAACAGTTTACTGCTATTGCAAAACTATATATCTTATATAACCTGTGCTATTATTATAACATAAAACTATATATCTTGCCAAGTGTTTTTTATAAATTTTTTAGTAATTTTCACAACTTATTTTATTTTTATCAGCAATAATTATAATTATTTTTTCATTTTTACATAAAACATTATGCAATTTTATACTTTTTGGTTAAAATTACCATTAATTTTATGAATAACAAAAAAAGAAGACCACAGTCGCAGTCTTCTAAAATTTATTTATATTTATTCTTCATTACCGGTATTAATAAGTTTAACAGTTATAAAGGGAGTTTAACAGTTAATCATTAAATATGTATAAAATTTGAAATTTCAAATATTGACAAAAACCCCATAATATTATATTATATAACTAACAGAAAAATATTTTGAAATTATTGAAAATTACAGATATACGGCTTAATTTTTACATTTTACGTATATATTGAATTATATCCCATATGGAAATAAAATTTCAATCCTAATTAAATGGGATAAATTAATTTGTTTAAGATGCTTTAAAATTTTTAAAGCCTTAAAAATAAAAATTTTATAGAAGGAAGGTTTTTTTATGATTAAAAAACTTGTTGCAGAATTTATTGGAACTATGGTACTGGTTACCTTAGGATGCGGAACGGCTATGCTTGTTGGATGCAATGCGGCTGCCGGCTGTGGCTACATACTGACAGCTCTTGCATTCGGTCTTGTTATTGTGGGAATGGCATATTGTGTAGGCAATATATCAGGCTGCCATATTAATCCGGCTGTTTCACTTGGTGTTCTTATAAGCGGAGGCATTACAGTAAGTGAATTTGTTGGTTATGTAATTGCTCAAATTATCGGTGCTATTGCAGGAGCAGGCATACTATCAGCAATATTCGGACTTGGCGGAGTAACAGATATGACCGGAGCTTTCGGCTCTAACGGTTTGGCAGGAGTAAACGGCAGTGCTGCCGCAGGCTTGCTTGTTGAGGTTGTTCTTACATTTATATTTGTTCTTACAATTCTCGGTGTAACATCTAAGAAAGCTAATCATGGTTCATTCGGAGGTCTTATTATAGGTCTTACACTTACTCTTGTTCATATTCTTGGTATAGGTCTTACAGGCACATCTGTAAACCCTGCAAGAAGTATAGGCCCAGCAATTGCAGCAGCAATTAACGGAAACGCTGACCCTGTTGCATGCCTTTGGGTATTCATTGTAGGTCCTCTTGTTGGCGCAATTATTGCAGCAGTTATTTATAAGGCACTTGAAGCTGAAGATTGATTGTATGCCACTTAATTTTATAAAGAAGCAGCTTTCATAAGTTATCAAAGGTATAGATTTACCATTGGTCTTATTTTTCTTGCTTCACTAAAAACAAATTTTTGTTAATATTAACAGCACCTTCTGATTTTGAAGGTGCTGTTAATACTTTTTATTATATTTAATATTTTATTTATCATTAAATAACTGACTCCCAAAAGTTGAATTTTTAAGTATAACTTTTGGGAGTCAGTTCATTTTAAGCCTATATCTTATTGATTAGATAAGTTTTTCCATTATATTTGAAATTATAACAACAGCCTGTGCTCTTGTAGTATTTGCCTTAGGTGCAATATTATCACCCATACCATTTACTATTCCCTCACTTACCATAGCGGCAAGGCTATCAACTGCATAAGCAGAAATTTCATTTTTATCATTAAATTGGTCAAGTACGGAAGTATCTCCTGTGATAGTTGTATTTGCTGCACTTTCAAGTGCTTTCTTAGCTAATATCATCATATCCTGTCTTGTAATATTGCTTTCAGGATTAAAGTTTACACCATCACCTGATGCAATACCCATTTCTTTTGCAATTCCGACTGCATTATAATAATACTTACTCTGTGAAACATCACTAAAATTAGATGCAGGTGCAGCAGTTGTATCAACACCCATACCTCTTAAAAGCATTAAAAGGAAATCAGCTCGTGTTACATTATTGTTTGGTCTGAATGTGTTATCGGCAGAATAGCCATTTACAATTTTAGCAGAAGCAAGTTTCATAACAGGTTCATAATACCACGCATCAGATTTAACATCAACAAAAGATACTGTTGCTTCAACATTATTTATTTCATTATTAGTTACAGAGGCTGTAGTCACTTCAGCAGATGCTTCGGTTGTAGCCTGTGTTGTAGTTGTTGCTGAAGAAGAGGTACTTCCTGAAGAACCTGAACCACTGCTTGAGCTTGAACCACTGCTTGAGTCTGAACCACTGTTTGATGAGCTGCTTGTTGTTGTTTCTGTTGAAGAAACAGCTGTAGTTGATTCTGTGCTTTCATTATCGACAGCAGCTCCTGAAACAGCAACGCTTCCCCCTGAAGCATTAACATTAAGCTGCATATTCTGTCCTTCAACAAAATATGCTGCAATTGCATTATCAAGGACTATATCAGTAGAGCCGCCGCCGACAGCCTCAAACTTCATTCTGACAAGAGTACCTGTATCCTCATAATTCTGAAGATAATTGTTTACGGAAGCACCAAGATAATTTGTAAGCTTAATAATGCCAATTTCAGATGCTGACTTTTTGCCATTAGCATATCCATCATAATCAACATCACCTGTTTTAGGCACAAAATTAAGTCTGCCATTTACATAAGTATATGAAAAAAGCGATAAATATGCACCGTTTTCATTCTGATAAACAATAAGATCACTTGGTATATCCTCAACATCACATTCAACAGCTCTTATAACATTAGGGTCATATCTTAAATATGCTGTCATGGAATTATAGCCTGTAGGATTATCATAAATTTTAAAGTCAACATAAAAATTATCTCCTACCTCAAGAGAGCTATTGCTCACTACACAATCAACATCAAGGGTTTCGGCAGCATAAGAAAAGCTTGCACCTGAAATTATCATTAATGCTGACAACATCGTTGCTAAAAATTTTTTCATTAAATATTCCTCCTATAAAAAATAAATTTATTTAAGTGTAACAGGTGTTTTGCTTTCCATTCTCATCATATCAAAAGCTTCAACATCTGAATTCACTTTAAGTTTAATTATTTGCTGAGGATGGGGAGCTTCTGAAATACTCTCACCATCTTCATTATACATTTCAGTAACAGTCTGTGAAAATATTTCACCATTATGTCTTAAAAACTCAACCTTATCGCCCTTTATAAATTTATTTCTCTGCTCAATAACGGCATAGCCTGTTTCATTATCATAATCAAGCACCATACCAACAAAATCATAAGTTCTTATATATGAGCTTGTAGTATAAATCTGGTCTTCTGCACTTGGCTTGCCATAGTAAAATCCTGTTGTAAAGCCTCTGTAGCTTGCTTTTGCAGCCTCCTGAATATAATAATCCTTTTTGCTTTCATACAACTCAGGGTCTTTTAAATAATCATCAATAGCTTCTCTATATGCCCTTACTACTGTTCCAACATAAAAACTTGTTTTAATTCTGCCCTCAATTTTTAGGCTCATAACTCCTGCTTCTATTAGGTCAGGAATATGATTTATCATACAAAGGTCCTTTGAATTAAATATATAAGTTCCTCTGTCATCTTCTATAACAGGCATATATTCATTAGGTCTTGTTTTTTCGGTAACATAATAATTCCATCTGCAGGGGTGTGAGCATGCACCCTTGTTAGCATCTCTGCCTGTAAGATAATTGCTTAAAAGGCATCTGCCGCTGTAGCTTATACACATAGCTCCATGTACGAAAGCTTCAACTTCCAAATCTTCGGGTATATTATCGGAAATACCCTTTATTTCTTTAAGTGAAAGCTCTCTTGCCATAACAATTCTTGATGCACCAAGATTTTTCCAAAAAAGAGCAGTATGATAATTAGTATTGTTTGCCTGTGTGCTTATATGAATATCCATATTCGGCACTACCTCTCTTGCAACAGAAAATACTCCGGGGTCAGCAACCAGAATAGCATCAACATTCAGCTCCTGAAGCTCTCTGAAATAATCCGCCATATTTTCAAAATCTTCATTATGTGCAAAAATATTACAGGTAACATATACCTTTACACCATGTTTATGAGCAAACTCAACTCCCTCTTTCATCTGAGTATAATCAAAGTTTTTAGCCTTAGCTCTAAGTCCAAAGCTTGTACCTCCAAGATAAACTGCATCTGCACCGTAAAGCACAGCAATTTTAAGTTTTTCCAAATCTCCGGCAGGAGCAAGCAGTTCAATTTTTTTATTCAAAATTCTCACTCCTTTAATTTTTCCATTAATGCAACACCATCACCAATAGTCAGTATAGATGTTCTCAAATTATCACTATGGGTAATAGTATTAAGAAATTCATTTAATCTTTTATGGATAGTCCTCTGTCTTTTGGGTATTTCAAAATAATCCTGTGCAACCCTGCCATCTTGTAATATATCATCAGCCATAATCACTCCGCCGACCTTTAACAGTCTTAAAACATCAGGCAAAATATTAATATATTGACCTTTAGCAGCATCCATAAAAACAAAATCAAATTTTTCGTCAAGGGATTTAAGCACAATATTAGCATCACCCTCAAGAACAGTTATTTTATCTTCAATGCCTAATTTTTTAAAATTTGCCTTTGCTTTTTCTATCATAAGCGGGTATCTGTCAATAGTAGTAATATGTCCGTTTTCAGGTAAATATCCACTCATAAATGCTGCAGAAAAACCAACTGCCATACCAACTTCAAGTATTTTAACAGGCTTATAAATTCCAAGAATAAATCCTAAAAGCTTAACAACATCTTTAGGAATAATAGGCAATCCGGCATTATAGCTTTCTCTTTGAAGCCTGCCAAGCTCACCATCACAATCAGTAAGCATACCAATAACATAATCCTCTAAATATTTTTCAACCAGCATATTAATTCACCTGTGCAAGATATTTTTCTTTAGCCTTTGTAAAATCATCATAGGTTTCGCAAAAAGCGTGCTGACCTGTTTCCGTATCCTCAACAACATAAAACATATAATTTGTATCCTCCGGCTCACAAGCCGCAATAATAGAAGCAATTCTAGGAGAATTAATAGGACCTTCTGGAAGTCCGTCTACATAATATGTGTTATGACTTTCGGGATTTTCAAGGTCGGAATAATACACTCTTTTTTTTCTTTCGCCCAAAGAATATAATACAGAAGCATCAATCTGAAGCTTGGTATTTGAATTAAGTCTGTTATAAATTACGGAAGAAACTATTGCTCTCTCAGGCTCATATTTTACCTCTGCTTCTATAAGAGAAGCAATTATTACAATTTCGTCAAGTGTCTTATCATGTTTTTTAGCCTTGGCTAAAATATCATTTTCGGTTATTTGTTTATCAAACTCTGAAAGAAGCATATCCACAACATCTCTTGCTGTCATATCTTTTTGTAAAAAATATGTATTAGGATACAAATAACCCTCAAGAACATTATTTCTGTCCGGAATATCCTTTACAAAATCATAGTCATAATCTTTTGAATTTGCAGCCTCAATAAATTCATCTCTTGTGCATATGCCTGTTTCTGCTACTGCATCAGCTATTTCAGTAAGCCACATACCCTCTTTTACAGTAAGTCTTAAAGCATTGGAGCTTGCAGCTCCGGAATTTAAAAGCATTTCGATTTCATCAAAGGTCATATCATTTGTAAATATATAATAACCTGATCTGAATTCTGAACCCTTTGATTTCAATTTACATAATATTTTAAAGTGCAGCGAACTGTCAATAACATTATTTTCTTCAAGCAAATCTGCTATTTCAAAAACAGTTGTTCCATCAGGAATTTCAACTGCAATTTCTTCTGTTTCTTCTCCTGTAGACATATCATTTTTTAAATACTTATGACCTATAAATAACAGCACACCAATTATAACAACTGCAATAATAAAGGGAAAGAGGCAGCCTGAATTTTTCTTTTTTCTCTTTTTTCCTTTAATATGTCTTTTTGCTGTCTGCTCAGTTCTTACATTTTTTGACTGAACCGGTCTTTTTTCATTTACTGTTTTTTTCTGAACAGTCTTGTCCTGAGTAGTTTCCATAATTTACCTCCATAAGTGTTAATCCATTTGGTGACATAGTTTTTCCGGCTCTTGCTCTGTCCTTTGAAAAAATAATATCCTGAATTTGTTCAGGCTTTATTTTCCCTCTGCCAACCTCTACAAGTGTTCCAACAATTATTCTCACCATATTATATAAAAAGCCGTTTCCTCTGACTTTTATATTAATAATATCATTTTTTTTATTAACAGTTAAATCATATATTGTTCTGACAGTAGTTTTAGACTGTGCTCCCCTTGCACAAAAAGCCTTAAAATCATATTCACCTATAAAATATCCGCAGGCTTTTTTCATAAGTTCTATATCAAGGTCATATCTGACAAAATCGGTGTAATTATAAAGCTTAGGATTTCTGAATTTTGAATTTTGAATTTTATATTCATAGGTTTTGTCTGTTACGGAATACTGGGGATGAAAATTTTCATTAACCTCCACAGCACTCCATACCACAATATCATTAGGCAAAAAAGAATTAACGGCATAAGGAAACTTATCCATTGGAATAGTAGTATCTGCCTCAAAAACAGCTCCCTGTGCCATAGCATGAACACCTGTGTCTGTTCTGCTTGAACCTCTTATTGATATATTCTGTTTTAAAAGTGCAGAAAGAGCCTCCTCAACTTTTTGCTGAACAGATATAAATTCATTTTGTCTTTGCCATCCGAAATAATTGCTTCCGTCATAGCTTATTCTAATTAAAATTCTCATATCATATACTCCAGAACTGCTATTAAAAAAGTAAATAAAAACAAAATTATAATAATGCAATAATCCTTGATACCAAACTTAGGATTATTAAGTCTTGTTCTGTTTATTCCTCCTCTGTAGCATCTTGCTTCCATTGCCATTGCAAGCTCATCAGCACGTCTGAATGAAGATACAAAAAGGGGAATAATTATAGGAACAAAAGCCTTTATTCTTGCATAAAAACCACCTTCATCAAAACTTGCTCCTCTTGCCTGCTGAGCTTTTTTAATTTTAACAAGTTCTTCCATTAATGTAGGTATAAATCTAAGAGCAATACTCATCATCATTGCAATCTCATGATAAGGCAATCCTATTCTCCCAAAGGGTTTCATAATGCTTTCAAGTGCAACTGTAAGCTGAACAGGCTTTGTAGTTAATGTAAGAATTGATGATGACATCACAAGGAGAACAAGTCTTAAACAAAGCTTTATTGTCCTTAAAATGCTTTCATCAGTAATTTTTATAATCCAAAAGCTTAAAATAACATTGCCCTCGTCAGTAAAAAACAAATTAATTACAGCAGTAAACAATAATATTACAAGCATACCCTTCATACCGCTTATTAACATACCAAAAGGAAGCTTAGATGCTGTTGCGGCAAACACAAGTGCAGCAATACACAATCCGTAGCTTATAAAGCTGTCGCATAAAAACACAGAAATAATATATATAATTGTAGAAATAATCTTAGCTCTGGCATCAATTTTTTCAAGAAATGAGCCTGTAGGATAAAACTGTCCCAATATAATATTCATAAACTCAAGGCCTTTTTAAGTATAATTTCCGCTTCCTCCACATTACAGGCATAAGGAAGCAGTTCTTTTTCTCTATTTATAATATTGAATATCTCTGTCACCTTTGGCACATCTAACCCCATAGAAGATAAATCTTTGTGCTTAAACACATTATCAGGAATATCAAAATACTTAAATCTGCCGTTTTCCATAACAATAATTCTGTCAGCAATTTCAGCAGCTTCCTCCATAGAATGTGAAACAAGCAAAACTGTAATATCTCTGTCTGTGAGTGCCTTTATATTTTTTAAAATTTCTTTTCTTCCTTTTGGATCAAGTCCTGCCATTGGTTCATCAAAAACAAGTATTTCAGGCTCCATAGCAAGTATTCCTGCTATCGCAATTCTTCTTTTTTCACCACCTGAAAGTTCAAAAGGAGATTTATTATAATAGCTTTCATCTATATTTACAAAATCAAGAGCATTTTTAACTCTTTTTTGAATTTCATACTTATCAAGCTTCATATTTTTAGGTGCAAAGGCAACCTCATCAAAAACAGCAGCCTCAAATATCTGATCTTCGGGATATTGAAACACAATCCCTATTTTTTGAGCAATATTTTTACATTCTTTAATATTTTGTCCTTTAAAAAATATGTTTCCTTCACTAGCCTTATATATGCCGTTTAAAAGCTGAACAAATGTGGATTTACCACAGCCTGTCTGCCCTATAAGACATATAATCTCACCTTTTTTTATTTCAGCAGAAACATTATCAACTGCTTTTTTTCCATTATGATAGATATAGCTTAAATTTTCTATTTTAAGTATTGTTTCATTATTGTTTAAATACTGTTTTTTGTTATAATCAATACTATGAATATTTTTTTTAATAAGTATTTTTGCAAATTCCAAAGGCTCATAAACATTTTTTATGCCAAGCCTCATTCCAAGCTCTGTAACCTGTGGAATATCAAGATTATATTCAATAAGCTTTTCATAATGTGAAAATATTTCAAAAGGAGTTCCATCCATAGCAACAGAGCCATCATTTAAAACTATTATTCTTTGAGCCTTTAATGCTTCTTCCATATAATGGGTAATAAATATAATTGTTATTCCCTCAGAATTAAGTTCCCGGGCTATATTCATAATTGCCTTTCTTCCCATAGGGTCGAGCATAGCAGTTGCCTCATCAAATATAATACACTCCGGTTTCATTGCAAGTATACCGGCTATGGCAACCCTCTGTTTCTGACCGCCTGAAAGCTCAGAGGCAACAGCATTTTTATATTCAGTCATACCCACTTTTTCAAGAGCATAATCAACTCTTTTTCTGATTTGTTCTGATGGAATACCTATATTCTCACAGCCAAAGGCAACATCGTCCTCTACAATTGAGGATATAAGCTGATTGTCAGGATTTTGAAATACCATACCCACTTTTTTTCTGACATTCCAAATATTTTTACTGTCAGCCACATCCATACCATCTACAAAAACAGTATTTTCAGGAGGCAATATCAAAGCATTTATAATCTTGGACAGGGTTGATTTGCCTGAGCCATTGTGCCCTAAAACCGCAACAAACTCACCTTTTTTTATAGAAATATTTATATTTTTAAGAGCATTAATTTTAATTTCCTGCTCTCCGTCATTTTTTAAATAATTAAAATTCAAATCAGAGCATTTTACAATATCCATATATGCCTCGCTTATTTCAACACAAAAATACATTATAATTATACAACATAGCTTCTAATTTTTCAAGAAAAAGAAATTTCATAAACATTAAAGTTAAAAATAAGCTGTTTTTAACATAAATTTTTATTTTATCTTAAAATTGGCACTTGTACGGATATTTAACAACGGCAAAATAAAAATGCTTAAAAGCCGCATAAATACACATTTTTTCAAGAAAAAAGACTGATATACCCTATTATACATCAGTCTTAAAACAAATATTTAAAATTTTACAATAAATTCACTGCCCTCTCCTAATTTGCTTTTAACCTCAATTGAAGCTTTATGAGTTTTTATTATCCAGTCAGCAATAGAAAGACCAAGTCCGTTTCCTTCAATTGTCTTATTTCTTGATTGATCTGCTCTGAAAAATCTATCAAATATATAAGGAAGTGATTTCTCATCAATTCCAATACCATTATCTTTTATTGAAAAATAAGCTGAACCGGCTTCTTCACCTACAGTTATTATAATCTCTAACGGTTTATCACTCTTATATTTTATTGCATTTTCACAGAATATCCACATTAACTGGCGTATCAAATGCATATCACCATATATTTCACATTCTTTATCAGCAATTAATTTTGTTTCAATATTTTCATCTAATACAGTAATATCTTTTAGCACATCTTCCGCTATGGAATTAAGTGAAATATTTTCTTTGTTAATACTGCCTCTGTTATTATCAGCTCTGGCAAGAAACAAAAGTTGCTGAACCAGATTATTCATATGCTCTGTTTCAGATTTAATAGAGTCAATTGATTCTTTAAGTATTGCTTCATCACTTTTACCCCATCTGTCAATAAGATTCACATATCCCTGAATAACTGCTATAGGGGTTTTTAATTCATGAGAAGCATCTGAAATAAACTGCTTTTGTTTGTTAAATGATTCTTCAAGCCTTGTAATCATATCATTAAATGTAACAATAAGTGTTCTGATTTCATCATCAGCTTCAGGCACTTCGATTCTTTGCTGCAAATCGTTAATGCTTATATTATCTGCCGCAGCAGTAACATCTCTTATAGGTTTAAGCATTTTTTTGCTTATATATCTGCCAAATATAAAGGCAACAAATACTGCAGCAATATTACATAATAAAAAAACTATAAGAAATATATTTATCATTTGCTGCTCATGGTTAAACAATCTGAATACCTGTATGTTATACATTTTTCCGTTATATTCAAATGTTCTGTGATTAATCATATATTCTGCCTGTGAAATTTCTTTCATACTGAAATGATTTTCTTTTAAATTAGGCGGTGTATCTTTAGGCAAATCGTCAAAATTAAATTTAGGATATAAATCAGGTCTGTCCATTGTACCTTCATTCAAATCATTATCCCTTGTTGTAACCCTGACTTCAATATATTTATTATCAATAACATTTTTAAGACTATCTCTTGTAATTTCTCCTCCTGATAATATGTAATTTTCAACTTTATCAGCAACAGCCTCCATTTCATTTTTTGATGCACTGTTATAATATATCCAAGTATTTCCTATAATAAAACAGGATATTATAATAAGCACAACTGAAAAAAGACAGGTATATATTAAGGTTATTTTTGAGCTTATAGTCATTTTATTAAATTTATTCATCTTTAGCAAAATACCCAACACCTCTTATTGTATGTATAAACTTAATATTAAACTTATCATCAATTTTTGTTCTTAAATATCTGACATAAACGTCTACAACATTTGTTTCACCAACATAATCATAACCCCATACTTTATTTAATATCTGTTCTCTGGTTAAAACAATATTTTTGTTCTCAACAAGATAAACCAACAGTTCGTATTCTCTTTTTGTCAATTCAATTTCAGTGCCATCAACAGTTACAATTCTGCCGGCAGTGTTTATTTCCATATTTTTTAATTTAAGAATATCTTTATTCAGAGTTGTGTTTTCTGTATTTCTTCTAAGAGCAACCCTTATTCTTGCAAGGAGTTCCTCAATGGCAAAGGGCTTTGTCATATAGTCATCTGCTCCACTGTCAAGACCTACTACTTTATCCATTACTTCTCCCTTTGCAGTAAGCATAATAATCGGAATATCAGATTCTTTTCGTATTCTTCTGCATACTTCAATACCATTTAACTGAGGAAGCATTAAATCAAGCAAAATTATATCGGGATTATGTTCAAAAAAATATTCAACACCTGTTCTGCCGTCATTAGCAACAACAACATCATAGCCCTCATGTGTTAATTCAAGTTCAACAAATCTCGCAAGTTTTGTTTCATCTTCAATAATAAGTATTTTATTTTTTACTTCCATAATAACCTCCTATTAAATATTAAATAAACCACAGACACATTATTTATCTGTGGTTTATAATACAACATAATGCTTAAACAAAAATTAATTTAACATTAAAATAAAATTAGAATTAAAAGGTTTCAGGCTCAGGATAGGTTTCACCAAAGGTTTCAACTGTTACTTTTTTCATAACCTGATCTTCATAAGGTCGGTCAGAATAATCAGTCGCTGTTTCAGCAATTTTATTTACAACATCAATACCCTCTGTTACCTTTCCAAAGGCTGCATATGAGCCGTCAAGATGAGGAGAGGCTTTGTGCATTATAAAAAACTGGGAACCTGCTGAATTTGGCATAGAACTTCTTGCCATTGAAATAACACCTTCTGTGTGTTTTAAATTATTTTCAAATCCGTTTAAAGCAAATTCACCTTTAATACTGTAGCCGGGACCACCCATACCTGTACCCTCAGGACAACCGCCCTGAATCATAAAATTTTTTATTACTCTGTGGAAAATGAGTCCATCATAAAAGCCATGATTTACAAGACTTATAAAGTTATTAACTGTATTAGGTGCAATATCAGGATATAATTCAACCTTAATTATATCTCCTGTTGCCATTTCAAATGTTACAATTGGGTTTTTACTCATAATTTTTCTCCTTACATAATTTTAACAGGGCTGAAATTAAGATAATCAGCCGATACTAATTTATAATTTATGCCGTCTACATTTCCCAGAAAACTGCTATTATATTTATCTTTTCCATGAAGATGACCATAAATAACATTTTTAATATTATATTCTTTTAGTATATCTACAAACAGAGAATTTTCCTTTTTATCATTTGTAGGCGGAAAATGTGTTGCAACAATAATTTTTGAATATCCATTTTTTAATGCCAATTCAATTGATTTTTTCAATCTGCCTGCTTCTCTTAAATAAATTTTTTCATCGTGCTGAGTATATCTTGAATCATTGGGGCACACCCAACCTCTTGTACCGCATATTGCAACATTATCATACACAAAATATGAATTTTTTACAAAATACATATTATTATACATTGAATTTAGCCTTTGAGTTGAATTCCAAAAATAATCGTGATTTCCCTGAATAAATATTTTACTGCCTTTTAATTCAGATATAAAATCAAGATCAGGCTTTGCTTCTGTTAAATTTTTCCCCCAAGTTAAATCACCCGGTACAAGCACAAAATCGTCATCAAGCACAATATTATTCCAGTTAAAGAGTATCTTTTCTGTATGGTTTTTCCATATTTCATCAAAAATATCCATAGGCTTTGGTTTGAAGGCACTTAAATGTAAATCTGAAATTGCAAATAAAGACATATGCTAATACTCCCCATTCAAATCTTCAAGCTGGGCATTAAACTCTGAAAGCTTATCAATATTTCCCTCCTGATATAATTCAAGAAATTGATAATTAAATTCACTCATTTCTTCCATAGAAATATGTAATGACAATTTATGAATATTGGCAATAATTGCGTCCACAATATTATCTCTGTCAGATATTAAATCTCTTGCTTCAATTAAATCCTGACGTATTCTTGACATTTCCATATCCAGATTAAATGCTGCTTCAGAACATGAATGTAATCTCTTTTTTATATCATCAGGAACCTTGCCATTATATTTATACCTCATTGAATGTTCAATTTTAGCCCAAAAATCCATAGCAAGGGTGCGAATTTGAATTTCACATTTTACAGGAAAAGCTTCATTATTCATAATTACATTATACTCAATAGTCATATGATAGCTTCTGTAACCGCTTTGCTTAACATTATTTATGTAATCCTCTTCCTGAAGAATTTTCATATCATAATTTGCTCTTTTTCTGATAATTTCAACTACTTTATCAATATCCTGCACAAATCTGCAAATAATTCTTATTCCGGCTATATCTTCAAGAGTAGTCAGTGCCTTATCTAATGGTATTCTTCTTTTATTTGCTTTTTCAATAATGCTGGCAACAGATTTAAGTCTGCCCTCAACCTGTTCAATAGGCGACGTATTTTCTAAAATAAAATATTCACTTTTTATTCCGTTAAATTTTACAATTAACTCATCAACCGCTTTTTCAAAAGGTAAAAGTTCGGTTTTCCAATCAAGAAAACTCATATTATCCACTCCCTCATAAATATTTTAACACAAAGCTTAAAACAATTCAATAATTAGGGGTAAATATTAAGAAAAAAACTATTGACAAAAGAGCTTAATATGTTATAATGTATATATAATTAATAATAATTATCAATTATATGGAGGTTTAATAATTATGAAAAAATTTGTATGTATGATTTGCGGTTATGTTCATGAAGGTCCTGAGGCTCCTGAAGTCTGTCCTATCTGTAAGGCTCCTGCTTCTAAGTTTATTGAACAGTCCGGTGACTTAGTATTTGCTGATGAACATAGAGTTGGTGTAGCTGAAGGTGTTGACCCTGAAATCTATTCAGGTTTACAGGAAAACTTTACAGGCGAATGTACTGAAGTTGGTATGTATCTTGCTATGAGTCGTGTAGCAGACAGAGAGGGTTATCCTGAGGTTGCAGAGGCTTATAAGAGAATTGCTTTTGAAGAAGCTGAACACGCTGCTAAGTTTGCAGAATTATTAGGTGAGGTTGTTACTTCTTCTACTAAGAAAAATCTTGAATTAAGAGTTGCCGCTGAACATGGTGCAACTGCCGGTAAATTAGATTTAGCTAAAAAGGCTAAAGCTCTTAACCTTGATGCAATTCATGATACAGTTCATGAAATGGCTAAGGATGAAGCAAGACATGGTTGTGCATTTCAGGGCTTACTTAAAAGATATTTCAACTAATATTTAAACATATTCAGGCTGCTGCAATTTCGTAATTTTGCAGCAGCTATTTAATTTTAAATTAAATATAGGGATACATTTCAATTCTTAAAAAATATCCTTTATTTACATTGCAAACAGGGCATCTCTCAGGTGCCTTATTATTAACGGAAGTATATCCGCAGTTTAAACAAACCCATTGTGTTTGAGTATCAGAAATAAATAACTTATCCTGTTCAAGTAAATCTGCAATTCTGCCAAATCTTTCTCCATGTGTTTTTTCTACTTCTGCAATATTCTTAAAGAGAGCTGAAATATCCATAAAGCCCTCCTCTCTTGCTATTTCACTGAATTTTTTATAATCACACTCATATTCCTGAAATTCGTTGTGCTGAGCAGCTCTGAGCATTTTAACAACATCTTCATATATATTTATCGGATAATTGCCGTCAATTGAAATATTTTGATCTGCAAGTTCAGTAAGCTTTTCATAAAACGCCTTTGCATGAGCCTGTTCCTGAACAGCAGTAAATCTGAATATTGCAGAAACTACATACAGATTTGAGTTTTCAGCCTTTTCAGCACTAAATACATATCTGTTTCTTGCCTGACTTTCTCCCGCAAAAGCTCTCATAAGATTTTCTTTTGTTGTACTGTTTTTAAAATCCATAAAATAACCTCCAAAAATTTTATAAATATATTTTTAGGAATTATTTAGAAATTATACATAAATTATATATTACTTTTACTGCCTTGATTTTTTCTTAAATAAATTGTATACTATAGTTAATAAAAATATTTAAGAGGTGCTGACAATGGATAAAACCCAAGAATTAATTTTTGACAGATTATATCAATCATATTTAACAGGCGGCGACAGCTACAGTTTTCAATATAAAACAGAAAATATTAATAAAATACAGAGCTATAAAGAAGCAATTAAAAAACTTGAAGAAGCCGGATATGTCAATGTAATTTTTCAATCAGATAAAAAAACAAGAATGTCATTGACAGATAAAGGTATTGACTATGCCAATTCAATTTCATAACAAATATTAAAAGCACCACTGCTGTTTAAGCAATGATGCTTTTTTAAAATAATGTAAGCTGAGCAGTATCTCTTATATGATCTACTACATGAGCATCTTTTAAAAGCTGAATTGTCTTTTTTCCAAAGCCTGTCCTTAGCTGCATATCTTCAAGAGTAGCAAATTCACCATCTTTTCTTGCCTCAATTAAAGCCTCAGCAACAGTTATACCAAAACCCTGTATAGTGCATAAAGGAGGCATTAACAGCTTTTTACCCTTTTCATTTTCAACTACCTTAAATTTTGTAGCCTCTGACTGATAAATATCAATAGGTACAAAATCAAGACCTCTGACATACATTTCTATAACAAGTTTTATAATATCAGCTTTATTTTTATCCTTATCAGTTGCTTCTTTTCCTAATGACTGAACATAGTTATAAAATTCTTCTGCTTTCTCAATACCATTACACATAAGCTCATAATCAAAATCCTCATATTTCACTGAAAAAAATGCAGCATAAAATGCGTGAGGGTAATTAATCTTAAAATATCCTATTCTAAACGTATTTGTGCAGTAAGCAACAGCATGACCTTTGGGAAACATATATTGAATTTTTTTACAGCTTGCTATGTACCAGTCAGGCACATTATGCTCACGCATTAAAGCTTCCTCATCGGGAGTAAGTCCTTTACCCTTTCTTACATGCTCCATTATATCAAATGCTTCTTTATTAGGCACGTTATGCAATATAAGATAAACCATTATATCATCACGTGTAGGAATAACTTCATTAAGGGTACAGGTTCCCTCCTCGATAAGAACCTGTGCATTGCCATTCCACACATCAGTACCATGTGAAAGTCCTGAAATTTTAACAAGACCTGAAAATGAGTTTGGATGAGTTTCCAAAAGCATACCAATAACAAAAGGTGTGCCAAATTCAGGAAGTCCAAGAGAACCTGTTTTGCAGTGTATCTGTTCTTCAGTAACTCCAAGTGCCTTTGGACTTGTAAAAAGCGACATTGTTTCTTTATCATTCATAGGCACTTTTAACGGGTCAAAACCTGTAATATCATAAAACATTCTAAGTATTGTAGGCACATCATGACCAAGCATATCAAGCTTTAAAAGGCAGCTGTCAATTTTATGGTAATCAAAATGTGTAGTTGTAACGCCTGATGAAGCCTTGTTTGCAGGATGCTGGATAGGACAAAATTCATGAATATCCGTATAATCAGGCACAACTACAAGACCCCCCGGATGCTGACCTGTTGAGCGTTTAACACCAACACAGCCTGCAACAAGCTTTTTCATTTCAGCATTGGTCATTGTAATGCCTTTTGCCTCACAATATTTTTTTACATAGCCAAACACAGTTTTATCCTGTAGAGTTGCTATTGTTCCTGCTTTAAAAACGTGTCCTTTACCAAAAAGCTCCTCACAGTATTTATGTGCTCTTGTCTGGTCCTCACCTGAAAAATTAAGGTCTATATCAGGCTCTTTATCACCGTTAAAGCCAAGAAATGTTTCAAAGGGTATGGCCTGTCCGTCTTTATTAAGCTCTGCACCGCATATAGGACACTTTTTATCAGGCAGGTCGAAACCCGAGTTGCCTGCTGCCTTTTTAACTTCTTCTGAATCAAAATCAGAGTATTTACAATTAGGACAAACATAATGAGGGTCAAGAGGATTTACCTCAGTTATACCCGCCATTGTAGCTGCAAAAGAGCTGCCTACAGAGCCTCTTGAGCCAACAATATAGCCATGGGCATTTGAATCCCAAACCAGCTTTTGTGCAATTATATAAAGCACTGCATATCCGTTTCCTATAATTGAGTCAAGCTCTCTGTTAAGTCTGTCCTCAACTATTTTAGGCAATGGGTCACCATATATGGACTTAGCCTTTTTTGTAGTTATTTCTCTTAGCTCATCATCAGCACCCTCAATAACAGGCGGACATTTTTTATTTGGAACTGCATAAATACCATCATCAATCATATCGGCAATCAAATTAGTATTTGTAACAACTATTTCATAAGCCTTTTCAGGATCTATATAATAAAATTCATCAAGCATTTCCTGAGTCGTTCTATAGTAAAGAGGTGCCTGATTTTCAATATCTTCAAGCTTAAAGCCCTCTCCAATCTGAACAATTTTTCTGTAGTCAGCATCTTCAGGGTCCATAAAATGCACATCACCTGTTGCTGCAACAGGTTTATTATATTTATCTCCCAATGCAATTATTTTTTTATTTATTTCAATAAGGTCATCAATACTTTTTACCGTTTTGCCGTTTTTGCTCTGATTATTAATCATATAAGCATTATTTCCTAATGGCTGAACTTCAAGATAATCATAAAAATCTACAATTTCTTTAATGTCCTCCTCAGGCAGATTGTTATAAACTGCATCATATAAATCACCTGCTTCGCAGGCAGAGCCAAGTATTAAATCATCTCTGTATTTTAATATTTCTGATTTAGGAAAATGAGGTTTGCCGCTTCTGACATTAAAATAATTAATATGTGCAGCAGATACAAGCTGATAAAGAGCTTTAATTCCCCTTTGATTTTTAGCAAATAAAATTATATGATACCTTTTTGCTATTTTGGCTTTATCAATGTTTTTAGCACCAAAAACATTTACTTCATCAAGATTTAATACATCTTCGTTTTTAAGCATTTCAATAAAATTAATAAAGCATTCAGCGGTAGCTTCAGCATCATTGACTGCCCTATGGTGTCCCTTTAAAGAAACATTAAGTGCCTCACATATAGTATCAAGCTTAAAGTTATGTAGCTTTGGAAGCAAAATTCTGCCAAGCTCAACAGTATCTGCAACAGTGTTATCTATTACAATATTGTGATTAGCTGCCCATTGCCTTATAAAGCTGACATCAAAAGAAGCATTATGAGCAACAAGTACACTGTCACCGATAAATTCAAGAAACTTTGGTATTATTATATCTTCAGACTCATAATCCTTGACCATTGAATTATCAATGCCGGTAAGCTTTGTAATTTCCTGTGATATTTCCATATTTGGGTTTACAAATGTTGAAAATCTATCAATTACTTTACCCTTTGAAATCTTAACTGCACCAATTTCTATAATTTTATCTATTTCTTTTTTTAAGCCTGTTGTTTCAATATCAAAAACAACATAAGTGCTGTCAAGAGATTGCCCTTTACTGTTTTTAACTACTGCACCCATATCGTTTACAAGATACCCCTCACAACCGTATAAAATCTTTATTTCATCTCCATCAACAGCGTGCATAGCTTCCGGAAATGCCTGTACAACACCATGGTCAGTAATTGCAATTGCTTTATGCCCCCATTTTAATGCACGTTTAATATATTCTTCAGCAGGAGTAACACCATCCATCATACTCATTGTTGTATGTAAATGAAGCTCAACTCTTTTAACATCAGCATCATCGGTTTTACAAATTGGTGCTGTGCCAAAGGTTATGTTGTTAATCATTAAAACAGGTTCATTATTTTCATATTTGTCAGGTAAAAGATTTCCTTTAATTTTAACATAAGGCTTCTTTTTATGATTAAAAAACGCCTTAAATTTTAATTTATACTCATCAGGCTCACAAAACATTTTAACAGATAAAGCACCTGTTTTATCTCTTATTACTGATTTTACAATACATTTGCCGCTTCTGGTTTCAACAATTTCAGCTTCGGAAAATATCTGCCCTTTTACAACTAAATTACCCATTTGAGCAATTGCCTGAGAAATTGTAAGTGCTTCTTCTGTTATTTCATTAGCAGTAACCTTTTTAGCTTTATTGGGTCTGGTGTATTTTTTATCACTGACAGCAGGTGCAGTCACTTTAGCTTTGTCAGATACTTCAGGAACTTTTACTGTATCAACAATATTTGAAAAATCAGGCTTTTCATTAGATAATTCCTTGTTTTTAAATAAAACTCCGTAATTCATATTGAGTCTTGTTCTGAGAATTTTCTGAATTAAATTATGTATATCCAAATATTCCAAAAGATATGAACCATTATGGTCTACATTAAATATAATATTTGAGCCATCAATTTTCCAGTCACATTCATCAATAAGCTTTGCTGCAAGTGTATTTTTTTTTCTTATATTCTCTGTTATCTTAGGAAGATAAGCTTCAATTTTTTCTTCATCAGATAAATCAGCCATTGGATAATTAACAAAAATATCTACATTTTCTATTGACGGAAAGCTTTCATAAATATCAGATTTTAAATCTTCAAGACAACTTTCATCAAAAAAAGTATCACTTAATATCCTAAATGACATAGTGGCTGTATTTACTTTAAAGGAAACATCACCAACGTATGTATTTTTCAATATACTTTTTACATTAGCCGATAAATTTATATTTTTGAATACATTTGGAAAAGCTAATTTTTCCATACAAATCACCTTATCATATATTATTTTTATTATATGGGACATCCGGTAAACCATTTTTTTGCAAATTGAAATTTTTATTCTAAACTATCCCTATTATTTTATCCATTATTTTCGTTATCGGTTTACAAATTTTTTTGGAAAGCAAGCCTACAAGCAAAGCCGCTGCAACTGTACCTTCTCTTACTCCCAATAATTCGCCCTTTGAGATAAAACCAGTCAATATAGCTGTTAATACTAATATAACATCAAAGCATACTTTCATATTTCCAAATTTAACAGGCATTACTCTGCAAATTGCAAGCACAAGTCCCTCTCCCGCTACTGTAACAACATTTGCCGTAACCTCCATACTAACACCTATGGCTACTAAAACAATTCCGATTATACATAAAATCCACTGCATTGAATAAGATAAGTATGTTATCCCATTAATAAGCCACACCGAAAAATCTGTCATAAATCCAAAAATAAGTGCCACAGGCAGCTGCATTAACTGTATTAGCTGATATTTCTTTCTCAAAATAATAATTTGCAGCAATATGAATACACAGTGCATTATAATGGTTGCCGTTCCGACTGTTATGGGATATATAAGGCTTACAACATAAGGAGCACTTGAAATAGGTGAAGTTCCCAAATTAGCCTTAATGGAAAAAGCTATTCCTAACGACATAATAAACAAACCTATACAAAGAAACAGGTATCTTTTAAAATATTCAATTTTCATATATGATTAAGTTCCTTTCTTTAAAATACCTATAAATCAAAGAAACGAAATCCATCACCTTTATTTCTTGGCAGATTAGGTATTTCCCAAATCCATATAATTATATTTTTCATATTGTTATCCATAAGCCAGCAATCTTCAACATTTATAAAATTATAATTTATCTATTTCATTCATCAAAGCATCAAGGAGCTTATCTTCAGGAACTTTTCTTAAAATTTCTCCTTTTTTAAATATAAGTCCATAGCCATCTCCGCCTGCTACACCTATATCTGCTTCCCTTGCTTCTCCCGGGCCGTTTACTGCACAGCCCATTACCGCTACCTTAATATCCTTGTTAATATTTCTGCATCTTTGTTCAACCTTATTAGCAAGACCTATTAAGTCAATTTGTGTTCTGCCGCAGGTAGGACAGGATACAAAATTAACTCCAAACTTTCTTAATTCGAGAGATTTTAATATTTCCTTAGCTGTCAAAACCTCTTGAACACAATTTCCTGTAAGGGATACTCTTATTGTATCACCAATTCCCATTGCAAGAATTGCACCTATACCAACAGCAGATTTAATAGAGCCTGTCCATTCTGTGCCCGATTCAGTAATACCAAGATGCAGAGGATAATCTACTTCTTTTGATAAAAGTGTATAGGTTTCAATTGTAAAAGGCACATTTGATGCTTTAATTGAAATTACTATATCGTGAAAATCATATTTTTCAAGTATTTTTACGTGTCTTAAAGCACTTTCAACTAATCCTTGCGGTGTAACTGCACCATATTTTTTAAGAATATCTTTTTCAAGGGAGCCGGAATTTACACCGATTCTGATAGGTATTTTATTTTTTTTCGCAGCTAAAACAACTGCTTTAATTCTATCTTCGCTTCCTATATTTCCGGGATTAATTCTAAGCTTGTCAATTCCTGAGTCAATTGCCTTTAATGCAAGTCTGTAATCAAAATGAATATCAGCAACAAGGGGTATATTAATACGTTTTTTTATTTCTCCCAAAGCTTCAGCAGCAGCCATATCAGGCACTGCAACTCTTATTATTTCACAGCCTGCAGCTTCAAGCTCCTTAATCTGTTTAACGGTAGCTTCAACATCAGAGGTCTTTGTATTGCACATAGATTGAATTGCAACAGGGTTATCTCCTCCAATTTTTACATTACCAATTTGTACTTCTCTTGTTTTTCTTCTTGTTATAAAATCCATAAATACCACCTATAATAATTTTAATATATCGTTATATGCTATATAAACTCCCAATCCCATAAGCAAAACAAAACCTATAAAATGTATATAAGCTTCTTTTTCCTTTGGCATTCTGTAGCCTGATACTAATTCTATAATATAAATTAAAATCTTTCCGCCGTCAATTGCAGGCAAGGGAAGAAGATTTATTACGCCTAAGTTTGCACTTAAAAGAGCCATTAAATACACAAGCTGTAAAATCACAATATTCATTCCGGCAGGTGATGCTGCCTCATACATATCATCAACTACTGCCGTAACACCTATAGGGCCCGAAAGCTCCTGTACTTTAATTTGCGCTGTCACCATTTTTAAAAAGCCAAGTACAGTCAGCTTAACAAGAGCAGCACTGCTCCAAAAGCCATCACTTATATATTCGGCAAATTCAGCTTTCTCTACATTGGAAAAATCAATATTAGTCATATTTAATAAAGGTGCTTTTTTATCAAGGGATACTCCCAGTAAATATCTTTGAGTTGCTTCATCAAAAACAGGCACCAGAGTTGTTTTAAATTTTTCATTGTTTCTATAAACAACAATATCTATAGGTTTGCTTCCGGTTTCACTTTTATAAAATTCAAGCTCATCTCTTGTATGAACACTATGACCGTCAAATTCAACAATTTTGTCGCCTGTTTGTATACCGGCAATATCAGCTCCGCTGCCCTCTATAACATCAACAACATTTGTTGTGGAAATGCCTGTGCATATGCCCATTATAATCATTATAATAAACGCAAGAACAAAGTTCATAAGAGGTCCTGTAATGCAGATTGCTATTCTTTGAAGAACTGCTGCATCATTAAAGCCTATTCTATTACTGTTTTCAGGTTTTTCATCAGCCATTCTGCAAAATCCTCCAAGAGGAAGAATTCTAAGAGTATATTCTGTTTCACCAATCTTTTTGCCATAAAGCTTAGGTCCCATACCAACAGCAAATTCTTCTACAAGAACATTGCATTTTTTAGCAACAAAAAAATGACCAAATTCATGAATTACAACAATAATTGTAAATATAACAAGTGTTATAATAATTGACAAAATATCACCTCTGTAAAAATTTTGTATATTCTCTTGCCCAATTATCAGCCTCAAGGACATCATCAAGAGAATAATCATATTTAACATTATATGCTGACATTGTCTTTTCTATTAATTTTGGTATATCCATAAAGCCTATTTCCTTGTTAATAAACTTAGCAACAGCAATTTCATTTGAAGCATTCATTACAGCAGGCATTGTGCCCCCTGTTTTTATTGCACTGTAAGCTAAGCCAAGACAAGGAAATAATTCAGTTTTAGGTTTTTCAAATGTTAAATTATTCTTTTCAAAGAAATTAATTTTAGGAAAAGAATTTTTAACTCTTTTTGGGTATGTAAGTGCATACTGAATAGGTACTTTCATATCCGGTTCACCAAGCTGTGCTATAACTGCACCATCTTCATATTCTACCATTGAATGAACTATGCTCTGAGGATGCACAAGAACCTGTATTTGTTCAAGCTCAACATCAAAAAGCCATTTTGCTTCTATAACTTCTAAGCCTTTATTCATAAGCGTAGCAGAGTCTACAGTTATTTTTTTACCCATAGACCAGTTAGGGTGTTTTAAGGCATCGTCAATTGTTACATTAGAAAGGTCAGTGTATGTTCTGAAGGGACCGCCTGAAGCAGTAAGCAAAATCTTATGAATTTTGTTGCCCTTATTTCCCTGCAATGATTGAAAAATAGCTGAATGTTCACTGTCTACAGGATACATATTTACATTATTTTCTTTTAAAAGCTTCATTACAAGCTCCCCTGATGTAACAAGAGTTTCCTTGTTTGCAAGAGCAATATCCTTACCTGCTTTAATTGCAGCAACAGTAGGCTGTAAGCCTATATTGCCAACAACAGAGTTTACAACAGTATCAGAACTGCTATATGTTGAAACCGCAATAAGTCCCTCCATACCTGTCATAACTTCAATATCGGTATCACTTATATTCTTTTTTAATTCCAAAGCTTTTTTGCTGTTCATAACACAAACAAGCTTTGGCTTAAATTCTCTTATTTGTTTTTCAAAAAGCTCAATATTTGTGTTTGTACTCATAGCACATACATTGATGCCGCCTATTTCTCTTATAACATCAAGCGTCTGTGTGCCTATAGAGCCTGTTGAGCCTAAAATAGAAATATCCTTAGCCATTATTACACCTCTTTACAATATTGTCAATAAATATACAAGGGGCAGTGTAAATAAAACAGAATCAAATCTGTCAAGAACACCGCCATGACCCGGCATAAGTTTTCCATAATCTTTTATTCCAACATATCTTTTTATACTTGAAGCCGCTAAATCACCAAATTGTGCTAATACTGAACCAACTGCCCCCGCAAAAATATATATAATTATATTAAAAAAGCCAATATCTGCTGATGACACAACACAACCGTAAATCGTTGTTAAAATTGCTGATGAAGCTATGCCGCCTATAGCACCCTCTACTGATTTTTTGGGGCTTAATTCCGGTGTTAATTTATGTTTGCCAAATTTTGAACCAATAAAATATGCACCTGTATCACTGCCAAAGGCAAAAATAAATGGCAGCCAAACAAAACGCATATGTATATCAGCATCTCTTATAAAACATATTAAGCTAAGCAAAATACCTAAATAGAAAAATCCAAATATTGTTATAGCGGCATCATTTATATTATTTGTTTTATGAAAAATTACTATCATAAATAATATAAGTACAGTAAATACAGATGCTGCACAAACTATAAGCTTTAAATCCATATAGGAATTAAACCATTTGTAAAAATACAATAATTCTAAAGCGAAACCATATATATGAATAATTTTAATTTTACCTGAAACAGCCTTATAAAGTTCATACATTCCTATTAACGATATAATTAATGTTGCAATTTTTAAAGGCAGCCTGCCATAAATTATAAAAAACAAAAGCAAAGGTATTGCTACAACTGCTGATATTATTCTGGTTTTCATTTTTTGTCCTCATTTCTTCCGCCCATTCTTCTGTCCCTGGACTGATAGAATTTAATAGCGTCCTTTAAATCTTCAACAGTAAAATCAGGCCATAATTTATCAGTTATATAATATTCTGAATAAGCTGACTGCCAAAGAAGAAAATTACTTGTTCTCATTTCACCGCTGGTTCTTATAATAAGCTCAGGGTCAGGCAGAAAATTTGTATCAAGATATTCTGAAATAGTCTGTTCGGTAATATCTTTGCTGTCAAGCTTACCATTTTTAACATCCTCTGCTATATTTTGAACTGCCCTTTTTATTTCATCTCTGCCGCCATAATTCATAGCAATAGTAAGACAAATGCCCTTTTTATCTTTTGACTGCTCCTTCATTCTGGCGATGTCGTCTTGCAGATCCTGATTTAATCTGGATAAATCACCTATTGAGTTAATTCTTAAATCAAGAGTTGGGTCACCAAAATATTTATTTATGTATTCTCTTAAAAGCTTCATTATTCCGGAAACTTCTTCCTCTGCTCTTTTCCAGTTTTCAGTTGAAAAAGCATATACTGTTAAGCACTCAACACCTAAACCTTTCATATCGGTAAGAAGCTTATCAAGAGCTTCAGCTCCTTTTCTGTGTCCGAAAACTCTGGGCAAAAGCCTTTTCTTTGCCCATCTGCCGTTACCATCCATTATAATTCCTATATGCTTTGGTATATCATTAGCCATTTTATCCCTCGTTTCTTTTAATAAGGCTGTTGCACAAATTATACAACAGCCTTATTTTAAATTAAATTGACATAATATCTTTGTTTTTAGCTTCAACAGCTTTATCAACTTCAGCAATATATTTATCGGTTAATTTCTGGATTTCTTTTTCAAGATTTTCTTTTTCATCTTCTGTAATTTCATTTGATTTTTCAAGCTTTTTTGCTGTATCCATTGCATCACGCCTGATATTTCTGATTGCGACCTTTGTTTCCTCGCCTTTTTTCTTAATATCCTTAGTAAGAGATTTTCTTCTGTCCTCTGTAAGCTCAGGGAATACAAGTCTTATAACCTTACCGTCACTGTTAGGATTGATACCAATATCAGACTTATTAATACCTTTTTCAATAGCTTTAATAGTAGATATATCATATGGTGTAATTAAAAGAACTCTTGCCTCCGGTGTAGAAATATTGGCGACCTGATTAACAGGCATTTCCATACCATAACACTCAACAATAACCTTATCCAAAACTCTTGGATTAGCTCTGCCTGCTCTGACTGTAGCAAGCTCATTATTAAGATTTGATAAACTTTTTTTCATCTTTGTTTCAAATTGCTCAGTATGTTTTGACATAATTATACCTCCAAAAAATTATAATTAAACTGTAACAACAGTTCCTATTTTTTCTCCATTAGCAGCTCTGACAACACTGTTTTCTTCAGCAAGTCCAAAAAGAACAACAGGAATTTTATTTTCAAAGCAAAGATTTGCTGCTGCAATATCAATAACCTTTAAGTTCTTTTCTACAATATCCTTACAAGGAATTTCATCAAATTTTTTTGCATCAGGGTTTACCGCAGGGTCACTGTCATATACACCATCAATAGCCTTTGCAAACAATATAGCATCTGCCTGAAGCTCACAAGCCCTCAATGCGGTTACAGTGTCAGTTGAGAAAAACGGATGCCCGATGCCTGCTGCAAAAATAATGACCTTTCCTTCATTGAGAAGCTGATTAGCTAAATCCTTTGAAAATTCAAGAGTTACTGTGCCGATTTTAATAGGTGTCATAACTACAGCATCAATACCCTTTTGTCTGCAGCAGTCAGCAAAATAAATTGCATTCATAACTGTAGCCAGCATACCAATTTGGTCAGCCTTTACTCTGTCCATATCAGGATTTGCACTTCTGCCTCTCCAAAAGTTACCGCCCCCTATTACAAGGGATGTTTTAGTACCCATTGCAATAACTTTTTTAATTTGATCTATAATAGAAAAAATTGTGCCATTGTCAAAGCTTTTGCCTGTTTCACCTGCAAGGGCTTCTCCGCTAAGCTTTAATATCACTTTATTATACATTATAAAGCTGCTCCTTCCTCTTTATTAACATAATTGTACCATATAATTGCAAATTTGGCTATATAAATTTATTAATTTTTTTTAAATTTTATACAAAAAATAAGGCACCTATAAAAGTGCCTTAAAAAATTAATCACGTCTGTTGCCAACTATTGCAATAAGTCTTAAAAGCTGAAGCAAAGATGTTGCCGCTGCTGCAACATAGGTCATAGCTGCCGCTCCAAGGACCTTTTTAGAGCTTTTTATCTCTGTTTCAGACAGATAACCATATTCTGTAAGCATAGACAATGCTCTTGACGAAGCATTAAACTCTACAGGAAGAGTTATAATATAAAATGCTACAACAGCCCCAAAAAGTATAATGCCAACCTGTGCAAGGGTATAGTTTCCACCCAATAAAAGACCAATAAAAATTAAAGGAAAAGCCAGCTTATTGCTTAAATTTACAACAGGGTATATTGCTGATCTTAAAGAAAGAGGAACATAACCCTTTGCATGCTGAACCGCATGACCTGTTTCATGAGCAGCAACACTAAGTGCAGATATACTTGCAGAGTTAAATACATTCTGTGAAAGTCTTATAACCTTTTTTGAAGGGTCGTAATGGTCAGTTAAATTTCCTGAAACGGACTCAACACTTACATCAGTTATACCATTAAATCTAAGTAATGCTCTTGCTACATCCGCACCGGTAACTCCTCTTGAATTTTGTACCTTAGAATATTTTGAAAAAGTTGAAGATACCTTATACTGATAATACATAGACACAAAAAACATAATAATTATAGCAAAGTATAAAATTGTGCTCAAGCTGCTTCCGCTATATCCATAGTATCCATAATATGGCATAAAAATCACCTCATTTTATTTTAAAATAACACCTGTATCTATATTATGCCCCCTAAGATAGTCAGTTGTTTTCATTCTTTTTCCGCCCTTTGCCTGAATTTCTGTTACAACAATTGAATTGCTGCCGCATTTTACAGTGAAGCCTTTCTTTAAATCAACAGAAGTTATCTCACCGCATTCACCCTTTATATCATCACAAATTTCACAGCTGTATATTTTTAAGTTTTCGTTATTATAAACTGTATATGCTCCCGGAATAGGATTAAATCCCTGTATTAAATTTTTGATTTCCTGAGCGGTTTTATTCCAGTTAATATGTCCCATTTTTTTAGAAAGCATAGGTGCATAGGTAGCTTCAGCATCATTTTGTTTTTCAGCATTAGCTTTTCCCTTTTCTATAAGTTTTAGTGCATCTAAAAGAGCCTTTGCTCCAACAGGAGCCATTTTATCGTGTAATGAGCCATAGGTTTCATCAGGAGTAATTTCAATTTCTTCTTTTAAAATAATATCACCGGTATCGCATTTTTTATCCATATACATTATGGTTACACCTGTTTTTTTATCACCATTTATAACACTCCACTGAATAGGAGCAGCACCTCTGTATTTAGGAAGCAGAGAACCATGTACATTTATACAGCCGTATTTGGGAATATTTAATATTCTCTCTGACAATATCTGCCCATAGGCAACCACAACAAACAAATCAGCATCTATATTTTCAAGAAATTCACAAAATTCATCATTTTTTATTCTTTCAGGCTGATAAACAGGTATATTGTATTTTTCAGCAGCTGCCTTGACAGGTGTTGGCTGAAGCTTTTTGCCTCTGCCCTTTGGTCTGTCAGGCTGAGATATTACCGCAACAACATTATGCTCTTTTACAAGAGCTTCAAAAATGCTTACTGCAAAATCAGGAGTTCCCATAAATAATATATTCACGCTATTCCTCCTCATCGGCTTCTATATCTTCAAGCTCACCCTCAACAAGGTCTGCATAAAGTATACCATCAAGGTGATCAAGCTCATGGCAAATAGCTCTTGCCATTAATTCTGTACCCACAATAGTATATCTTTCTCCATTTCTGTTGGTAGCTTCAGCCTTAACATAATTTGGTCTTGTCACCTTACCCATTTTACCGGGAATTGAAAGACAACCTTCATTTCCTGTCTGCTCACCGCTTTTTTCAAGTATAACAGGATTTATAAGCTCATAAAGTCCTTCACCAATATCTATAACAACTATTCTTTTTAAAATACCCACCTGGGGTGCAGCAAGACCTACACCGCCTGATTCATAAAGAGTATCAGCCATATCATCAAGAAGCTCAATTATTTTTGGTGTGATTTCTTTAACTTCTTTACACTTTTTTCTTAGGACAGCTTCTCCTTCTGTTCTTATTATCCTTATTGCCATACTAATCCTCCTAAAGGCTATAATTTGGATTTAGATAAAGACCTATATTTATTTTATCTAAATTCCTTACAGATTTCAACTTATTTAAGCAAAATAGCACGTAATTTTTAATTTTTTCTTCATTTTCTCCTTTAACAATTATCTGCCATCTGTGATTATTTTTTATTTTTGATATAACTGCAGGCATAGGACCTGCGTGTTCAAATTGATTATTTTTATTATAACGTGTCATTAAATAGGAAAGTTCACTTAAATATTTTCTTATTTCAGCTAAATCACTTCCCGTAAACAGTACCACAAATATATTTCCAAACGGCGGATATTTAAGCTTTTCTCTAAAATTTATTTCTTCATTATAAAATTTTGTATAATCATTATTTGCAGCACATACAAGGCTATAATGGTCGGGATTATAGGTCTGCACATAAGCAACTCCACGTTTTCCTGCTCTGCCTGCTCTGCCTGCAACTTGTGTTACAAGCTGAAAGGTAGTTTCAGCACTATGATAATCATTTATATTAAGTGACATATCAGCTGCTATAGCTCCCACAACTGTAACATTTGGAAAATCAAGTCCTTTTGCTATCATTTGAGTGCCTATTAAAATATCAGCTTCACCATTTCTAAATTTATCAATTATTATATTATGTGAATTTTTATTCCTGGTTGTATCCAGGTCCATTCTGAGAGTTTTAACATTAGGATAAAGCTTTTTAACTTCTTCTTCAATTTTCTCCGTACCAATTCCAAACTGTCTTATATGCTCTGAACCGCACTGAGGACATACGACAGGCTTAGGCTGTGATGCTCCGCAATAGTGACATAAAAGAGAATTTGTATCCTTGTGATATGTATAATTGACATTACAATTATCACAGGTCATAACATAGCCGCATTTTCTACAGGAAACAAAATTTGCAAAACCTCGTCTGTTTAAAAACAGAATAGTCTGCTGATTGTGTTCAATATTATATTCTATTGCATTTTTTAAAGACTCACTGAAAATAGATCTGTTATTATTTTCAAGTTCTGCCCTCATATCAACTATTTTAATATCGGGATATGTGTTATTAACCCTGTTTTTTAGTTCAATTAATTTATATTCACCTATAGTTGATTTATAATAGCTTATTACTGACGGTGTTGCACTGCCTAATACAACCTGACAGTTATAAAGCTCCCCAAGCTTAATAGCCACTTCTCTTGCATCGTATTTTGGCTGTTGCTGGTCTGCCTTATAGGTTGTTTCATGCTCCTCATCAATAACAATTATTCCCAGATTTTCAAAAGGCGTAAATACTGCTGAACGTGGTCCTATCATAACAGATATTTCTTTCCGTCTTGCTCTTGTCCACTGGTCATATCTTTCTCCGTCAGATAATTTTGAATGAGTAACCGCAACTTTGTTCCCAAATCTTGAAACAAATCTTTCAACTGTCTGCTGTGTAAGTGAAATTTCAGGCACAAGCACAATAGCTGACTTTCCCATTTTAAGCACTTTTTCAATACATCTTAAATAAACCTCTGTTTTTCCGCTTCCTGTTACACCATGAATCAGTATAGGTGTCAAATCATTATTATCAATTGCTGAATATATATATTCAACTGCATTTTTCTGTTCAGGTGTCAGAACCGGTTTATTTATAGGAGCAGTTTCATCAACATTAAAGTTGCCTCTGTATTGCTGATAATAGGTATATTTTATAACATCTTTTTTTGCTAAAGCTCTTATTGGCTCAGCAGTTACGTCAAGCAAAGTTTTAATATGACTTACAGGCACTATATCACCATGTAATAAAACTTCAAGGACTCTTTTTTGCTTAGTGTTTTTAGAAAGTATTTTTTCAATTTCTTTTTTTAAATTATTGTTATCATAATTTAAAGAAACACATGGAAATTGTTTTTCTTTAACATATTTCGGTGAAATACAGCTTAAACAATTACTCAAAGTTGTATAATATTTATTTTCCATCCATTTAGCAAGCATAATTCTCTTTTTACTAAGAATAGAATATTTTTCAACAACAGAGTTAATATATTTAATTTTATTATCATCTACATCTGCTGAATTTGAAAAGCCTACAACATATCCTTCAATATTACGGTTTCCTTTGCCAAAAGGAACTAATACCCTCATACCAATTTCAATATTATCTATAATATTATCAGGTATTTTATAATGAAAAATATGATTAAGCTTTTCGTGTCCTATAGACACAACAATAACGGCATATTTCATAATAATCTCCCTTGGCATCAGATAAAATAAAGGGTTGAAACATCAACCCTTATTTTGTTATTCTTCTGTTAAATCTTCTTCGGTTATTTCATCAATATCATCAGATTTATTATTATTTTGTTCTTCTGAATCAATATTAACAGTCTTTGCATTAAGTTCTTCTTTTATAGCATCTTCAACAGATTTTTTAGGCTTAATAACAGTACCCTGTCCTTCAGGAACAACCTTAATTTTACCCTCTCTTATTTCTTCAACTGCAATTGAAACAGGCTTTCCGTCATAAGAAGATGCGTCAATCAAAGGGTCATCTCCATCTATAAGCTGTCTTGCTCTTTTTGCAGTAGCAATAACTACTGTATATCTGCTTGTTACATCACTTTCTGAATCTTTATTCATTATTTCCATTAATTCTGCATAAGATGGTTTTAACATATTATTTAACTCCTTTAAAATTAATTATTATATCTGTATTTCGCTTAGTTTTAAGCTTTTCGGCTTTAACAATTTTCTTTATATCTTCTGTTGCCTGAATAACCGTATCATTAACAACAACATAATCATAATTATCAATATATTCAATTTCTTCTTCTGCCCGTTTTAATCTCTGCTCTATAACCTCCTGAGTTTCTGTACCTCTTTCTTCCAATCTTTTTCTTAATTCTTTAAGGCTTGGAGGAATAAGAAATATTAAAACCGCACCGGGGGCATTCTTTTTGACCTGCAAAGCACCCTGCACTTCAATTTCAAGTATAACATTTTTTCCATCTGCCATTTTATTATTGACATATTCAGACGGTGTTCCATAATAATTATCGCAAAACTTAGCATACTCAAGTAATTTATTATCATTAATAAGTTTTTTAAACTCATCAACAGATTTAAAAAAATATGAAACACCTTCTTTTTCACCGGATCTTGGTGCTCTTGTAGTAGCTGATATTGAAAGAGCATAATTTCCATCATTAATAAGATTATTAACTACTGTTCCTTTTCCCGCACCTGATGGGCCCGAAATTACAATTAATAACTCCTTATCCATAACTTTGCCTCCCAGCATAATTTTATTCAATATTTTGAATTTGTTCTCTGATTTTTTCTATTTCACTTTTGGCATCAACAATTGCTACAGTGATTTCAAGATCATTGGATTTAGAGCCTATGGTATTAACTTCTCTATTCATTTCCTGAATAAGAAAATCCAGCTTACGTCCAACAGGAACAGTTTCATTAAGAATACTGCTCATCTGATTTATATGAGAATGAAGTCTTGTAATTTCCTCATCTATGCAGGCTTTGTCAGCAAAAAGAAGAACCTCTGTCATTATTCTTGCTTCATCAAATTCACCGCCAACATATTCATTAAGCTTTTCTTCAAGCTTCTGTCTGTATTCCTTAGCAACAAGGGGAGCTCTTGCTTCAATTTTATTCACAATAACACTAATGGCATCAAGCTTTTCAAATATGTTATTTTTTAAATTCTCTCCCTCTTTTTCTCTCATAGAAACAAAATTATCAACAGCTTCATTAACGGCATTAAAAAGACATTCGCTTATTTCATCATTAGTCTTTTCATTAGTAATGTTTTTATCAACAGAAATCAAATCAGGAAATTTTGCAACAATGTCAAGAGAAATATTATCATTTATTGAATATTTTTCTTTCAATTTATTAAGAACATCTATATAGCTGTCTGCTAAAGCCTCATTAATATTAATTGCAACATCGTCACCGGAAAATGACTCAAAATTAATATAAACATCTATTTTACCTCTGAACACCTTTTCACCTATGACTTTTTTAATTTTATCCTCATAGATAATCATTGTTCTTGGCATCTTAACCGTAACATCATTATATCTGTGATTTACAGCTTTGATTTCAACTACAAATTTACGATTATACAGAGTGCATTCTCCTCTGCCGTAACCTGTCATACTTTTCATAAGCCAATACCTCTTTATTACATACTAATTAATTAATTATACATTATTTAGTGCAAAAATTAAAGTATTTTTTTTAAATTTTATAAATTAATTGAAAAATAATTTCTTTTGGGATATAATCTCTATATATCAATAATAATTGGAGGAAACAAAAATGGCCTTTGACGGCATTACCATAGCAGCATTAAAAAATGAACTTGAAAATAAAATACTGGGTGGAAGAATAGATAAAATATATCAGCCTGAAAATGATGAAATAATTTTAGTAATAAGATGTTTTGGCACAAGCCTTAAGCTTTTGCTTACAGCAAATCCATCTAATCCTAAATTTCATATTACAAATATAGCAAAAAACAATCCCGCAAATCCGCCACTTTTTTGTATGGTCTTAAGAAAGCATCTTCAAAGCGGTAAAATAATAAAGCTTGAGCAGATAAATTTTGACAGAATACTTAATATATATATAGAAAGTCTTAACGAAATGGGCGACTATTCTGTAAAAAAGCTTGTTCTTGAAATAATGGGCAGACACAGCAATATTATTCTTGTTGATGAAAACAATATTATTTTGGATTCAGCTAAACATATCAGTCATGATAAAAGCTCTGTCAGAGAGGTGCTGCCGGGAAAAGAATATTCTCTTCCGCCTGAACAAAATAAAATAGATACACTTAATATTGATGTAAATAATTTTTATGACAGCATAAACAGTAATAAAACTAAAAAAATTCAAAACATTATATATCAAAGCTACAATGGCATAAGTCCCGTTATAGCTTCAGAGCTATGTGTTAGGGCAGAAATCAGCCCATCTGATGTGCCTGAAATAATACCAAATGATAAAATTAGACTGCTATATTCTAAGTTTTATGATTTAGTTGAAGATATTAAAAATAACAATTTTTCGCCTGAGCTTATAAAAAACGGCAAAAAGCTTATTGATTTTTCGCCTTTTGAAATGACTCAATTTGTTTCTTATGAAAAAGAAAAATTTGATTCTATGTCAGAGTTAGTTGAAAAATATTATAAAACCAAAGATTTAAGCTACAGAATAAATCAAAAAACCCAAGATTTAAAACACTTAATATCTCAAAATATAGAAAGATGTGTCAGAAAAAAAGAAATACAAATTCAGACCTTAAAAAATATTGAAAACAGAGAAGAACTAAGATTATACGGAGAACTTCTTACTGCTAATATATACAGCATTAAAAAGGGAATGACCTCAATTACACTGCCTAATTTTTACAGCGAAAATACGGAAAATGTAACAATATCCCTTGAGGGAGATTTGACACCATCTGAGAACGCACAAAAATATTTTAAACTATATAATAAAGCAAAAAGAACCTTTGAAGCCTTAAAGGAACAGATTAAATCAAATGATGATGAGCTAAATTATCTCGAGGGTGTGTTTATATCTGTGTCTAATTGTACTGATGAGCAGGATATAAAAGAAATCAGGAGTGAGCTTAGAGAAAGCGGATATATTAAAAAATCAAAAAACGCCAGTCAGAAAAAATCACAGAAAAGGTCTAAGCCTATGCACTTTGTATCCTCTGATGGTTTTGATATTTTTGTTGGCAAAAACAATGTTCAAAACGACGAGCTTACTCTTAAATTTGCAAGAAGCAGAGATATATGGCTTCATACAAAAATAATTCCGGGCTCTCATGTTGTTATAGTCACTGAAGGAAGAGAAGTGCCGGACTCTACATTAAATGAAGCTGTTAATCTTGCTGCATATTTCAGCAAAGCAAGAGAATCGGCTCTTGTGCCTGTTGACTATACAGAAAAAAAGAATGTCAAAAAGCCAAATGGTGCAAAACCCGGTATGGTAATTTATGAAACAAATAAAACCGCCTATGTAACTCCATCTGAAGATTTTATAAATAATATTAAGAGATTATAATAAAAATGTTAAATCTTTATAAAATTATTATTGAAATTAACACTGTAATGTGTTAAAGTAATAATATAATAAATTGAATTTAGGAGGAAATTTTTATGAAAAAATTTTTAAGTTTTTTCTTAGCATCTATGATGCTTTTTGGTATCGTTGGCTGTGGCAATACAGTGTCCACAGAAACTACAGAAACTACTGAGGCAACCGAGGCTGCAGAAGCTGATGAATCAGCCGGAACTACTGAATCAGCTGAAAAAATCATTGTGGGTCTTGATGACCAGTTCCCACCTATGGGATTTAGAGATGAAAATAACGAAATCGTCGGTTTTGATATTGACCTTGCAAAGGCTGCTGCAGAGAGAATGGGTGTAGAAATTGAATTTCAGCCTATTGACTGGGACAGCAAGGAGCTTGAAATCGAATCAGGAAAAATTGATTTAATTTGGAACGGTTTTTCAATTGATGAAGAAAGATTACAGACTTTTGAATTTACAAAGCCTTATCTTGATAACAGAATGATTGTTATTGTTCCTGAAGGTTCAGACATAAGCACAAAGGCTGACCTTGAAGGCAAGAATGTTGGTATTCAGGATGGTTCTTCTGCTCAGTCAGCAGTTGAAAATGATGAAATACATAGCAAATTTGCTTCAATGCCTACTTATGACACAAATGTTTTAGCATTTGAAGATTTAAAAATTGGCAGAGTTGATGCAGTCGTTGCCGATGAAGTCGTTGCAAAATATTACATTGCTGAAAATCCTGATGCTAAATTAGTGGCACTTGATGAAAGCTTTAATTCTGAACAGTATGGTATTGCTGCTAAGAAAGGCAACACCGAATTAATCGAAAAGCTTCAGGCTGCACTTGATGAAATGAATGCAGACGGCACTTCTGCTGAAATTTCAAAAAAGTGGTTTGGCGAAGATATAGTAGTAAAATAATTTTAAGTCTATAAAGGGTCTTTAAAAGACCCTTTATTTTATATGAAAAGGAAGTGAATTTATTGTGAACTTTATATCTTGGCTTATGGATATTATATATTTAATGCTTGAGGGATTTAAGTTAACTCTTGAATTATTTGCAGTAACAATTATATTTTCAATACCTTTGGGATTAATTATATGTTTTGTAAGAAATATAAATTCCAAATGTTTAAAACTTACCCAGATTTTTAAAATATTATACAAAAAAGTAAATAACCGGCATTATAAATTACCATCTGCAATATTTATAATCAAGTCATTTCTATTAGATATTGTTGCTATGATAATTGCAGGATTTATACATATAATGAGAGGTACTCCACTTCTGCTTCAGATTTTCTTTGTATATTTTGGTTTGCCTTATATGCCATATATAGGAAAATATGTTACATTTGACAGATTTACAGCAGGTGCAATTGCCTTTGCATTAAATTATGCCGCTTATTATGCTGAAGTCTTTAGAGGCGGTCTTTTGGCAGTAGATAATGGTCAGTATGAGGCATCAAAGGTTTTGGGTCTTACTCCTCTGCAAACTAAAATAAAAATTATTATGCCTCAAATGTTCAGGATTGCTCTTCCCGGTGTTTCAAATGAAACCATTATTCTTTTAAAGGATACTGCACTTATAACCTCTATAGGCTTAACCGACTTACTAAAAGTTACAACAACTATTGTAAACAGAACTACCGACATTAGTGTATTTATTGTTGCAGCTGCATTCTATCTTGTTATAAGCTATATTTTAATATTTATTTTTAAGAAACTTGAAAATAAATTTTCATTCTAGGAGGTTTTATTATGGCGGTAATAGAAGTAAAAAATTTAAAAAAGAGCTTTGGAGATTTAGAGGTATTAAAGGATATAAATTTAACTGTTGAAAAGGGTGATGTTATTGCTATACTCGGTCCATCCGGCTCCGGTAAATCCACATTTTTAAGAAGCCTTATAGACCTTGAGAAAGTCGATGGCGGGGATATAATAATTGAGGGTGAATATCTTGTAAAAGGCGGAATTTATCCATCAAATAAAGAAATAAGAAATATAATATCTAAAATGGGTATGGTATTTCAGCACTTTAATCTTTTTCCTCATAAGGATATAAGAAAAAATCTCACTCTTGCACCTGAATTAAGAAAACAGGACAGTAAAGAAAATATAAACAAAAAAGCAGAAGAAACCCTTGCAAAGGTAGGACTTTCAGAAAAAATTGACGTTATGCCGTCTACCCTCTCAGGAGGTCAGAAACAGAGAGTTGCAATTGCCAGAGCATTAATGAGAGAGCCTGATATTATTCTTTTTGATGAACCTACTTCAGCTCTTGACCCTGAGCTTACCGGAGAGGTGTTAAAGGTTATAAGAGATTTGGCCAATGAGGGCAACACAATGCTTATTGTAACTCACGAAATAGGTTTTGCATCAGAGGTAGCAAATAAAATTTTATTCCTTGATGACGGATATGTGGGTGATTTTGGCACACCCGATGAAGTACTTAATAACCCAAAAACAGACAGAATAAAAGCATTTCTTAATAAGGTTGAAAACAAATAAAATATCCGAAACTGCTGAAATTGTTATCAGCAGTTTCGGATAAAATTATAATATTTTTTCAAAGGGCCAATCCATAATACCGCCAAAATCAATAATATCCTTATATCCCAATTTTTCCAGCTCCCTGACTGCAATAGCACTTCTTCTTCCGCTTCTGCAATATACAAGAACCTTTCTGTTTTTATCGGGAATTATATTTTCTGCAACTGATGAAATTGTATCAAGGGGAATTAAAACTGAATTTTCAATATAACCCTCAAAAAGCTCATCTTCTTCTCTTACGTCTACAATATAAATATTATTATTTTCGTCAATTATTTTTTTAGCCTCAGCTGCACTGATTTTTTTATGCACAACATATCTCTCCTATTTAATTATTAATTCCACAGGACAATGGTCAGAGCCAAAAATATCAGTATGAATATGAGCAGACACAAGTCTGTCTTTTAATTTGCTGCTTACAATATAGTAGTCAATACGCCAGCCTGCATTCTTTTCTCTTGCTTTAAATCTGTAACTCCACCAGCTGTATATTCCCTCTTTATCAGGATAGAAATATCTGAAGGTATCAATAAATCCACTGTCTAAAAGATTTGTCATCTGCTGACGTTCTTCATCTGTAAAACCTGCATTTTTTCTATTTGTTTTAGGATTTTTTAAATCAATTTCATTGTGTGCAACATTTAAGTCACCGCATAATATTACTGGCTTTTTTTCATCAAGAGATTTTAAATATTCTCTGAAATCATTTTCCCATTCCATTCTATAATCAAGCCTTGCAAGCTCGTTTTGAGAATTAGGAGTATAGCAGGTTACATAATAGAAATCTTCAAATTCAAGAGTAATAACTCTGCCCTCTTTATCGTGTTTTTCAATACTGATACCATAGCTTACTGATAACGGCTTTGTTTTTGTAAATACGGCAACGCCTGAATAGCCTTTCTTTTCAGCATAATTCCAATAACAATAATATCCGTCGGGGGCAAAATCAATTTGCCCCTCCTGAAGTTTTGTTTCCTGAACAGAAAAAATATCCGCATCAATATCATTAAAAAATTCTTTAAAATTTTTGCCTACACAAGCTCGTAAGCCATTTACATTCCAAGAAATAAATTTCATATTATTTGTTTAACTCCTCGTATAATCTATCTATTGCCCATATGCCAATCTCCGGAGAAATCTCACCGTTTGTAAGATTATATACATCCTCAAGATTGCCGTTTACAGACAAATATGTAAGTATATTTTGTGTAAGTGATTTAACTAAATCATCTGTTAAAGTTTCTTCAGGTCTGAATAAATTATTATCAGATGATATAAGGTTCTTTGCTTTTGCTGCTGAAATTGCATCATAATAATATTTACCTTTTGTAACATCATCAAAATTTAATTCAGTATTTCCTGTAATGCCTGCAGCATCCATAGCCATATACACAAAGTCAGCTCTGGTCATATTTGATGACGAATTTAAGCTGTTATCCAATATATAATCTTTTAATGAAATTGAAGACTGCTTTAAATTTGTTAATATTTTCTTAGCAAATAAGTCAGCACCAAAACCTGAATATGTATCATTTAAAATACCGTTTTTTCTGTCAACAGCATTTATAACCTTGCTGCCCTCTGCACCCATTGTACTGTAAATATCTGATGATACTTCAAACATATTGACAAAATATAAACCATTATCAACCACAAGCTGAGTAACTATATCAGTAAGCTCATTTGTTTCTTTTATAAAATCACCGTCGCTGTAATTTCTGTCTGCAAATGGTGTAAGTGCAATAATAATTACATTTTTTTCTTTTAAAGGTGCAATATAATTATTATACATATAATATGCAAAAGACCCCTTGTCATTAACAGTGCCTGTTGAATAGGAATCACCTGCAAATTTACCATCATCATTACCAAAGCTTAAAATAACATAATCGCCTTCGCCTACGTCAGCCATAAGGCTTTTGTATTCCGGTGTGTCAGCATAGGATTTGGCAGTAGCCTTTGGAACAGACATATTTTTAACAGTTATTTTATTATTCAAATATTTCTGCAAATAGTTTCCAAAGCCATCAGTATCTACAGCATAATCTGTATCAGAATTACCTCCTGCAGCAGCAGTGCCGCCAACAACAAATAAATTAGCAGACTTCAAATCCGTAGTTCTTTCAACTGTAACTGTTGAATTAATAATATGGCTTGATAAAGGCAGATTTGTATTTGCTTTAATATCATCTGCCATTTTGCTTGCTATAAGATTTGCACCAAATTTGTTATAATGAGTAAGGTCAATTGTACCGTCACTCTTAATATTATGAAGTCCCTGAGTTGTTAAAATACCATAGCTTTCATACAGGCTCTTAGTAATTTCATACATATCCAGACACATTATGCCTTCTTCTTCAGCAAGCTGTCTTATAGCTAAAATATAGCCATCATTATCACCAAAATGAGGTGTTATTTTACCGTCTTTATCAAAAAACATTCTGCACATAGGTGTAAGAAGCACAGGTGTTGCTCCGGTGTTTTTAACAGCATCTATATGCTGCTTCATATACCATTTGAAAGTACCGCTTTCATAAGGATAGAAGGTATCTGCATAAGGATAATCCGTATCCTTATAGAAATCAAATATTCTTTGAGGTGTCTTTGTTTTTACGGCAGGAATTGTAGGATAAATTCCATTTTCATCAGGTGTGCCCAATACTACTGCGTGTTCCATAAATGCTGCATCATCTGTTCTCTGATCATTAGTGCCAAACTGAACAAACACATAATCATCAGGTGTAAGCTCATCAGTAACCTCTTTTAATCTTCCCTGATTAAGGTATGACCTGGCACTTCTTCCGCCCTCTGCTTTATTAATTATTTCTACATTATCATCAAAATAATTTACGAGATATTCTCCCCAGCCGCCTATAGTGTTGTCATCACCATAGTTTTTAGCTGTTGAGTCACCTAAAAGGAATAATCTGATTTTAGATTCAGAATTAGTTTGTGATAAACTTTCAACACTTATACTGTCAATAAGAACAACATTTTCTGATCCGCCTGCTTCAAAGCCTACAGTACCCTTTATATCGTAATTTTCATCTACGGCAGTTAATGATGCAAGCTTTTTATTATCATTTTCAAGCTTAAAATCAACTGTTATATTGCTGTTGTTTTTATTTATGCCAATTGTAAAATATGGATTATCCTCACCTGAATTTTGATAAATATTATTTTTAAGACTTGTTTCATCACTTGCTAATAAAACTTCCTCATCAGAATTAGCAGATTTTTTATATACATAAAGTTTTAAGCTCTTTGTGTTGCTTCCTCTGCCAAGATTTAATCTGTAATAAGAATTTTCGCTATAATTAAAATAAATATTAAAATATCCGTCTGAAGCAAGACCTTTTTCTTCCGGATTAAATCTAAATCTTCCCTCAAAGTTTATATTATCCCAATCGTTGCCATCATTATAAAACATTGAAACAGGTTTTTCAGAGCTGCATTTAGCAGTTACAAATGTATTATAACCATTGCTGATTTTATTCCAAACACCATTTACGGTAAATCCGTCAGTTCCATTATCAAAATTTTCTCTTAATAACTGTTCAGGCGCTGTAACATTTGTTGAAACAGTCTGAGCAGTTGTATATGCAACTGAATTTCCGTAAACACCATAGGTTGTAGTAGTTGCAGGAAGCACCTCAATTTTAATTTTATAGCCTATATCTTTGCTCTGAACAGTATAGCTTTTAAAATTATCACCAATACCCTCTTTAATAAGATACTGCTTTCCATCTTTAACAGCATACCATCTTATTTTAGCGGCATCTATGCTGTTATCACTGGCTAAACTATATGTATATGCAGCCTTAATTATATTTCCGACCATAATGGAATTATTGCTTTCAATACCAATATCTTTAATTTCAGGAATTTCAGTTCTTGGAGCAGTTACATTAACTATTGTTTCAGCTTTTAATCCTGTGGAAAGTATTGCACTGATTTCAGCCGTACCATCAGTATTAGCAGTTATTACCCCGTTCTCATCTACAGAAGCTATAGCTTCATTATCGGAAACATATTTAATTGCATCATTGCTTCCAATCGGCAATGAAACAGCTTTTAATTCGTAGGTTTCACCTTTTGGTATTGAAACATTATAGCTATTAAGAGTAATATCACAAGGACCATCATCACCACGTATATTTGCAGGATTCCAATAATCACTGCCTTTAAGTACATTATAAGCATTAAAATACTTAGCCTGTTCTTCTGTAAGCTGTTTAACAAAATCAGCTCTTTGTGACAAATCCATATATGTGCCATTATTTGTTTTGGAACCATATTCCATAAATCTGACTTTATTTGTAATTGTATTGCTGTCCCATAAACTAAAGCCTTCACTATTATACAATTCAGGCATGGTACAATTTATATAAACAGCATTTGAACCTGAATTAGGATATGCCAAATCACACTGCCATGGTCTTCCTAAATCTATTTTGTTTATAACCTCCTGATTAAATTTATCTGAGGTTGTAAGCTTACAGTTGTTAAATACATAACCTATATTAAACAAAGTAGTATTAGGTGCAGTAAAATGACCGCCGTTTTCATATTCAGCCATATATAATTCACAGTTATCAAAATAAGCAGTTGCATCGCCAAAAATAAAGTCAACTGTACCCTCTATATAACAATCTTTAACATATACTCTTGCATCGTTTGCTGAACCATATACATTTTGTCCCTTAGATGCACCCTTTAAATAAAGTGTATCCTGTCTGCCTATTAATTTACAGCTGTCAAGTATAATTTTATCCGCCATAGTTTCAAGAGCCACTGCCTGAGTTTGTTTATTATCAGTGCCTATATTATAAGAATTTTCAAATGTTATATTATATGCTTCAAATCCTGTTGCAGTATCATTAACAGTTACTGTAGCAGTTTTGTCTGTACCAAAATTTTTGGCACTGTTTGAATGTCCGTTTGCCTTATCATAAGTTATAACTACATCTTCATTTTTGCTTTCATTTACAAACTTAATATAAGGCTTGTCAACAATAACTTCTTCCTCATATACGCCCGGTGCAATAACAATAGTTGCAGGATATTTTTCAGTAGGCACTGTTTCTATTGAATTAACAGCCTCCTGAATAGAATTGAAATTATAGCTGTCACCCTTTCCAACAGTAACAGATAAAGATTTTTGTATTGCAAAAGCATTAAATGGCATTATGCCTGAAATTATTGCTGTCACAATAAATATACTCATAATTTTTTTCAGTTTCATTATTAAATCCCTCCATATATAATATTTATTTTACCATAAATATTGAGGGTTCACAAGTAATTTTTATTCTATATAATATTTATCATTTTTCAGCATAATAACCGGCAGCTCTGTTGTATTTTCATTTTCATTAAGATAGCTTTCTAAATTTACTTTTTTATGTTTATTATTTTCAAAATATTTTGATATATAGTCATATAATTTTATATTTCCATTTTCATTATTTATAACTTCCTCAATTTTATTACTTTTTAATACCGGAATATCCCTGCTGATTTCATTATTGTTTCTTACAAGATTTCTGATTTCGTATTTACAGTCATTATTTGTAACAAGTATTGTCTGTATATGTCCAAGGAATAATTCACCTGATGTTTCATTATTAATTTTATTTACTGCATTATTTATTGTATTGCCTTCAGCCGATAGGATATTATTTTTTATTTCAAGAGAATCACTGTCATCATTTATATCGGCTATATCCATATATAAATTACATCTTTCATTTTTATCTACCCCAATCACCATTACAAAATCTCTGTCCTCCATTTCCTTACTTTTGCAGCCTGAAAGAAAAATCAGTAAAAAAAATATTAATATAAGCTTATTTTTCAACCTTTTCACCTCTTATTAATAATGACAAAATCAGAATACATATTCCTCCAAAAAAACTAACTATTATATATAATTCCATAATATTCTTATACACAACTGAAAAAGCCGCTGTAATATAAATCAAAACATAATTAATATATTTTTTATTATTTATTGTTTTAATCTTTAATGACAGAAGCATAAATAAACTAATGACAACTAAAAGTCCAATTAAAAATAATGAAATTAATATACCTTCCTGTCTTTGCACAATGTATCCGGGCAAGTCAGATGAATACATAAGCTCAAAAGATGGATATTTGTAATTATAAACAGATGTTCCAAATCTTCCAATTATGCAAATATTAGCTAAAAATAATATACATATGGATATAAAAACAGGAAAAAATATATTTTTATAAGTTAAATTTCTGTCAGTAAAATTACCAAGAAACAATACACTTTCATAAATCATAGAAACAATGCTCAATGTAAAAATATCCGAAATATTAAATCCGTTAAATAAATTAGTGATTTTAATATCATTAATAGAAAAAAGAATAACCGATAAAACAGGTATTAAAATAAAAATATATAACATTCTTCCCACTGAACCAATTGATTTGTCATTATGGCTGCAATAAACAGTAGCCGCAAAAACCACGGAAAGAATTATATAAATATTAATATTGCTAAGAAAAAAATACTTAGAAATTTCAGAGAAAATACCTATTAAAATTCCTGATGTCAGCATAAATTTAATTGAAAAAAAATATTTTATAAAAATATTATTAATTTTTATTTTCCCATAAAACAATATATAAATTAAAGTCAGCATAAGACCTGCTGTAACAGATAATATGCTTCCGCTTATAAAAGGAATAATTATAAAATTTGTTGTAACAACAGTAATTAACACAAGAGCATAAAACTGCTTATATGTCAGAAATTTATTTTCCATATTTTCACTCCTTGTCATTAAATACTTTTGTTTTTTTCATAAATTTTAAAGGAAATCTTATAATTGTATCTCCCATAACAGATCCGTTTTCATCTCCCTTAAATGGCTCACAATAACTTATGCCAAAGCTTCTAAGACCTGAAATATGCACAAATATTATAAATAAACCTGTTATAAAACCAATCATTCCCAATATTGCTGACAAAAATATCATCACATATTTCAACAGTCTAAATGTGGAAACAAGTGCCACATTTGGTATTGAAAAGCTGCATACTCCCGTAAGTGCTATAATAATAACAACTATAGGACTTATTAATCCTGCATCTACTGCTGCCTGTCCTATAATAATACCGCCAACTATACCAAGAGTGCCTCCTAAAACACTTGGCATTCTTGTACCAGCCTCTCTTAAAGCTTCAAATATCAATTCCATTATTACAACTTCAACTACAGTCGGAAAAGGCACAGATTGCCGGTCAGCTGCCAGTTTTAATGCTAACGGTGTGGGAATAATCTCCGGAGAATATAAAACTATTGCAATATAAAGAGCCGGTAGAGTGAACGCTGCAAGTCCCGCAATATATCTGATTAACCTGAGAACACTCATTATTTCCCATCTTTGATAATAGTCCTCAGCAGATTGATAAAAGCTTGCAAGGACAGTTGGAATTAGCATAACAAATGGGCTGTTGTCAACTATTATTGCTATTCTTCCCTCACATATTTCAGCAGCTGCTTTATCAGGTCTTTCAGTAAGCTGCACCTGAGGGAAAGGAGAAAAAGTGCTGTCCTCAATATATTGTTCAAGATAGCCGCTGTCCGGTATAATATCAGTGTCTACACAATTTAGTCTGCGTTCGGCTTCCTCTAATACTTTTTTATCTACAACATTATCAAGATACATTAATGCAACATCAGACCGGCTTTTTCTTCCTACTTTAATCTGTTTGCATTTAAGTTTTGTATCTCTAATTCTTCTTCTTATAAGAACTGTATTTATTCTTATGGATTCTGAAAAAGCCTCCTGAGGTCCTTGTATTACAATTTCTGTTTCAGGCTTATCCACACCCCTTTTAGGAAACCCCTTTGTAGATATAATAATAATATCATTAAAGTTTTCTATAAGGACAAGAGTGTTGCCTGACATTACTTCAAGAATTGCATCATCAATATCAGTCGTCTTTTTAATATCAGCTGTTGTTATGCCATTTTCAAAAAAACTGTCAGAATTATTATTAGGTATTCTAATATTTATAAGGAAGTTTTTAATTATATTATCCTCTATTACTTCTCTGCTTGCCATATCATCAATATACACAATATAGGCATTAGTATTATAATCAGAACCAATTTTAAATTCCCTTTTTACAATATCTCCCCAATCATTAAATTTATTGTCAATATATTTAACTAATTCTCTATAATCAGACATAAAAAAATCACCCATATATATTTTTAATATACGAGTGATTTTTATTCATAAATTATTAAAATAAACTAAAAATATACTTGCCAAAAGAATATACTATGAGCACACCGCCAAGTACAATTCTGTATTTGCCAAATATCTTAAAATCATGCTGCTTAACATAGCTTACTAAAAATTTAATAGCTAAAACAGAAACTACAAAGGAAATCAGCATACCGAATAAAAGTATAATAATCTGTAAGAAATCAGTAAATCCCGTGTTTATTATGTATTTAACAATCTTTAAAAGGCTTGCGCCAAACATAACAGGTATTCCTAAAAAGAAAGTAAATTCAGTAGCAACAGGTCTTGATGCTCCAAGCAAAAGACCGCCTATAATAGTTGAGCCTGAACGTGATGTACCGGGAATTAAAGACAATACCTGAAATAAACCAATACCCAAAGCTGTTTTATATGGCATTCTGTCTATACTTTTATATTTGAATTGTGCATTTTTGTTTCTGTCCTCAATAAATATAAACGCAATACCATAAACAATAAGCATAATTGCTACAACAACTACATTAAACAAATGGTCATTGAGCCAGTCATCAAACAGTAAACCAAATACTGCCGCAGGAATACAAGATATTATTACCTTAACCCATAATCTGATTGTTTTTGATTTTTCCTTTTCTGTTTTGTTTTGGTCAAAAGGATTTAACTTATTAAAGTATATCCATACAACTGCAAGAATAGCACCAAGCTGAATTACAACCTCAAACATTTCCATAAATTCAACTGTAATAACAGGACCTATAAAATCCTCAAGTATAATTAAATGCCCTGTACTGCTTATTGGCAGCCATTCAGTAATGCCCTCGACTATACCATAAACCAGAGTCTTTAAAAGTCTAATTAAAAATTCACCCATTATATTTTCTCCTTATTTAAGAATTTCAAGTTACAAATTTAAGAATTTATAACTATAACCCTATTTGAATTATTCCAGTTCACTTCCATACCTAATACTTCAGATATTGCTCTTAATGGGACCATTGTTCTTGAACCCATTATAACAGGAGCTGCATCAAGCATAATAGTTTGGGATTTATTAACAAGCATTATCTTTTCACCAATTACAAGAGAAACTTCTCTTTCTCCAAGTTTTCCAATAACCTGTTCAGTGTCCTTATACCATTGGACTTCAGCTCCAAGTGCTTCAAATATTTTTCTGAAAGGAACTAAAGTTCTGCTGTTTTTTATAACAGGCTCCTGATCAAATTCAACTTTATTTCCGTTGACATAAACAAGTATTTTATTTGGGTCATTGTTGACAATTGAATTTACATCAAATACATCTTCTACGGTTTCTTCCTTAATTATAGTAGTAAATTCTGTAGTTGGTTCTGCAATTGTTGTCGGAACTGTTGTTTGAATGGAATTTCCATTATTTTCATTTTTAATTATACTACATAACTGCGGATTGTCAATAATTAGTTGGTATCTGAAATGGACTTCACCATTAATTCTTGGAATAGAATTTTTATTAAGTATAAACTGCTGCTGAATTGCCTTTCCGTTATACCAAACGCTTGACGACTCCACTCCGTCACATTTATAATCAGCAAGCCCTATGTATAATTTTGTATTACAGCCGGAAAGAGTGTCCGCCCACCAGTAAGCAAGAGTTTCATAATCCGCTGTTGAATGACCTATTTCCCAATAAATCTGCGGGCATATATAATCAATCCATTCTTCAACTGCCCACTTTCTTGTATCAGCATAAAGCTTATAATAAGATTCACTGCCCTTTGTATTGCTGCCTAAAGAATTATTATCTTTATTTGCCCAAATTCCCGAAGGACTGATACCAAATTCAACATCTTTTCCGGAATTTTCAATACTGTCGTGTATTTGCTTTATAAGTATATTTACATTTTCTCTGCGCCAATCATCTTTATTCTCACCATTTCCAAATTTATCATATGAAGCAGCATCATCAAAATTTTGTCCCGGATAGAAATAATCATCCATATGAATACCGTCAATATTGTAATTATTCACAATTTCCATAACTCCATCAACAAGCAAAGTTCTAACCTCCGGTATTGCAGGGTCATAATAATAATTGCCGTCTGAATATCTCACCATATATTCAGGATGTTGTTTTGCAGGATTTTTGTCAGCGAGATTATCAAGACTTGCTCCACTGTTTAATCTTGTTGCTCTGTAAGGATTAATCCAGGCATGAAGCTCAATTCCATTTTCGTGGCTTTTATTAACCCAATATTCCAACGGGTCAAAATCATTATCTGGTGCTGTACCCTGTGAACCTGTTAAATACTGGCTCCATGGAAATATATCAGATTTATATATTGCATCGGATGTTGGTCTTACCTGTAAAAAAATTGCATTAAAGCCTAAATCCTTACAATTTGCAATAATTTCATCAGCTTCAGCTTTTAATGTTTCTGAATTCGTGGTTGGCTTAGTCGGATAATCAAGATTTAAAACCGTTGATACCCATATACCTTTCATTCTCTCATCATTATTATCTGCCTTAACCTTTGTGTTATTTACGGCAGTGTTAATAGTCAAAATCTGCAAAAACAACACAATGGACAATATAACAGACAAAATACCCTGTTTTTTCATAATTCACTCTCCTTAATATATTTAAGCCATTTCTTCAATTTGGCCTCATCTCCATTATCTGACAGACAATAGTATTCAGTTCCTATAAGCTCATCAGGAAGATATTGCTGCTTAACATAATGATTAGGATAATCATGGGCATATTTATATCCCTCTCCATGACCAAGTTTAACAGCTCCGGGATAATGTCTGTCTTTAAGATGATTAGGCACACCTGATGTTTTTACATTTTTAACATCTTCCAATGCAGAATCAATAGCCATAATAGCAGAATTGCTTTTTGGCGAACAGGCTACATAAGCTGCCGCCTGTGCAAGATTTATTCTGCACTCGGGCAACCCTAGATAATCAACAGCCTGTGCAGCAGAATTTGCAACAACCAAAGCCATAGGATTGGCATTGCCAACATCTTCAGATGCACAAATCATAATTCTTCTTGCAATAAATCTTGGGTCCTCTCCAGCATAAAGCATTTTAGCAAGATAATATACAGCTGCATCAGGGTCGGAGCCTCTCATACTTTTTATAAAAGCAGAAATAGTGTCATAATGATTGTCACCATCTTTATCATAATTTAATGACCTTTTCTGAATACACTGTTGAGCAACATTTATATCAATTAAAATTTCATTGTTTTCATTTCTTTCAGTAGTCATAACAGCAAGCTCAATTGCATTTAAAGCAACTCTTGCATCTCCATTTGCAGTGTCAGCCAGAAATTCAAGAGCCTTATCCTCAATTTTTGCATTGTATATTCCCATGCCCTTTTCATTGTCATTTAAAGCTCGTAATATTATTGTTTTAATATTATCTGTTGTAAGCTGCTTTAATTCAAAAATAATGCTCCTTGACACAAGAGCCTTGTTTACTTCAAAATATGGATTTTCAGTAGTTGCACCAATTAAAATTAAAGTGCCGTCTTCAACATAAGGAAGCAATGTATCCTGTTGAGTTTTATTAAATCTATGTATCTCATCAATAAACAAAATTGTCCTTCTTCCCCTTACGCCAAGAACCTCTTTTGCCCTGTCAACCGTATCTGTTATGTCCTTTTTGCCTGCTGTAGTTGCATTTATCTGCATAAACTCACTTTTAGTGCTGTTTGCAATTACCTTTGCAAGTGTAGTTTTTCCTGTGCCCGGAGGCCCGTATAATATAATAGAAGACAGCTTGTCTGCTTTAATTGCTCTGTATAATAAAGTGTTCTTGCCGACTATATGCTCTTGTCCCACAAATTCATCAAGAGAAGTTGGTCTTAATCTTGCAGCAAGAGGACTTTCTGTTTTAAGTTTTTTCTTTGACTGATATTCAAATAAATCCATATTTTACCCTCTGTAATAGAATATTAACTAAATCCATATTTTATTCACATTAACGTTTTATATCATTTAATAAACATAGCATCGCCAAATGAAAAGAAACGATACTTATTATTAACTGCAATATTATAGGCATTTAAAACATTTTCTGTACCTGCTAAGGCACTTACAAGCATTATAAGTGTTGATTCGGGCAAATGAAAATTTGTTATTAAGCTGTCTATTATTTTAAACTTATAACCGGGATATATAAATATATTTGTCCAGCCGCTGCAAGCTTTTATATTTCCATTTTCATCTGCAACAGATTCAAGTGTTCTGGTGCTTGTTGTGCCCACTGATATAATTTTACCTCCATTTTTTCTGGTATTATTTATTATATCAGCATTCTTTTCATCAATCATATAAAATTCAGAATGCATAATATGGTCATTTATATCTTCGACCTTAACCGGTCTGAATGTGCCGAGTCCTACATGGAGAGTCAGCTTTGCTATGTTTATTCCTTTATTTTCAAGCTGTTTTAAAAGTTCGGGAGTAAAATGCAAGCCGGCAGTCGGTGCAGCGGCAGAACCCTCATTTTTAGCATAAACGGTCTGATACCTGTTTTTATCTTCAAGTTTTTCCTTAATATAAGGCGGCAAAGGCATCTGTCCAAACTTATCAAGAAGTTCTTCGAATATACCATCAAACTTAAATCTTACAATTCTGTTACCCTCATTTATAACTTCAATAACCTCGGCTTCAAGTAAGCCGTTTCCAAATTCTATAATATGACCCGGTCTTGCTTTTTTGCCGGGATAAACAATAGTTTCCCAGCAGTTTTCATCACTTAATCTTTTAAGAAGAAGCACCTCAACTCTTGAACCTGTGTCTTTTCTGGCACCAATTAATCTGGCAGGCAATACCTTTGTTTCATTTAATACAATACAATCACCTGTATTAATCATATCCACAATATCCTTAAATATTTTGTGTTCTACCTCACCTGTATTTTTATTAAGCACCATAAGCTTTGATGATGACCTGTCAGCAAGAGGAGTTTGTGCAATCTGCTCCTCAGGTAAATCAAAATAAAAATCACTTTTTAACATAACAACCATCCTATTTTATTTCTACATCTCTATAGTAATATTTTAAAATTTCATCATATTTATATCCTGATTCAGCCATACCTTTTGCACCATATTGGCTCATACCTACACCATGCCCATAACCTTTTCCGTTTATGGTTATACTGTTTTTGTTACTGCTTTGCTGAACCGAAAGATTTGTTTTATTTTCATTTGATGCAGCAGCAATAGCGGAATTTTCAATTTTAGTGGTTTCTCCAATACTGTTTTCAGCAACAATATTATTTAGTGGAATACTTTCATTTCCGTTTTTGCCGATAATATGTATTATAGGTATTTCTTCAGATTTTCCGCCGTCAACATTAAAGTTTCTGGATTTAAGGCTGCCGTCTTTAGAAACAGAAAATACTGTCCTGACTTCTTCCTTTGAAACAGTTTTTGAACCATTTGAACCTTCAAATGTAATACTTAAACACAATCCTTTGTAATTATATTCAGGAATTACGTTTTTAACAGTACCTATATTAAAGCCTTTTCCATTACAAATATCAGTAAGTTCAGAGTAAGTAAAGGTTCTTGTCCACTCGGCACATTCTTTTTCATATTCATCAGTTATACCTCTTAAATAAGGCACTTCTGATAACCAAACATCTTCACTGTTTTGTGTTGCACCGCCATCTGATGAAAAATAAAGTGCTGATATTGGTTCATCATTATAATAAATTACAATGCCTTTGGTTTCATCAACTGCCTGTCTGCCAAGCTCACTCTCTTTTGTAATTCCGTTATAATCCTGACAGTTTGTATTATCACAAAGGTCATATGTATTGTGCTTATTTCCTGTAGATTCAATATATGTTCTTGCTGCTACTGCCTGTGCTTTTTGTGCTTCAAGGGGCCAGGAAGCAGGCATTTCAGAATTTATAACACCATATAAATAGTGTTCTGTGTCAATTACGTTTATGGCAGTTATACTGCTTCCGTTTATATTCATTTCGATATTATCTCTGTATTGACACTTTCCTAAATCAACTATTCCGCTCTCAGATGAAACTTGAACAGGTGCAGAACAGTCGGCAATAAATTTATTTATGCCATTGCTTGCAAACACAACAGCATTACTGCCTGTTTTTATACTTTCTGTTTGAACATTTGGTGTTTTATCTGTTGTAATATAAACTGTCCAGCCATTATCAGTTAAAGCAGGTATACAGCTATAACCTGTAAATTCAATTGTTTTTTCGGCTGCATCTTTATATGTATCGTAATAATCCGAAATACAGTTATAATTTTTAGATATTGTTTTTACTGTAAATCCGCCGCTTGTGCCAACATTATAGCTTATACCATTAGCAATAACATTTACATCATTATTATTAATTTCAACAGAGCTGACATCTTTATAATACTTTTCAAGACCTATTCTGACTGTATTATCATCAGCATTTACAACAGATGGAAAAGCCGCACATAAAAAAATAAAAAATATGTATAATAATTTTCGTTTCATTTAATCACCTTTATAAAATAATATAATTTATTATACCTTATTATTATATATTTTTCTATATATTTTTACAATCGTAATAAAAGTGTTAGATTTACAGAAAGAAAGTGCCTGATAAACAGACACTTCCATTAATATTAATTAATTATAAAATTATAAGTACTGTCTAAAACCTTTTGAAGTACAGCTGCAGCATCTGCTGAAGTAATAAGTCCGTCACTGTCAACATCAATATACTTCATATAGTCATCTGTCATATCTTCAATAGGGACCTTTGCATTAGTTAAAACTTTCTGTATTAAAACCGCCGTATCATTAGCCTCTAAACTGCCATTACCATCTGCATCACCATATACAAAATCAGATGTTGTATCAGTAACAGTTTCTGTTGTTGTTTCTGTCGTTGTTTCTGTTGTTGTTTCTGTTATAGGCTCCTGTCCATCAAATTCCATAACTTCAATATAATAAATATCCGCACTTGAACCTGGCTTAAATGTGTATGTGCCTGCTTCAAGAAGATTTACCTCAGATACAGTTTCATCGCCTTTGTTTCCGGTTTGAATTGTACCATGATATACAGCATCAGCATTTTCAGAATTTGTAACAGTCATTCTGACAGGTGTGCTGCCTGATGTTGAAGCTATAACGGTAAATTTAGCCTGAGAGCTTGTTGTAAAAGTAATTGGTGAGCTTGTTGAAAAACTTCCTGTGTAATTAAAATTATAATTGCCTCTCCAGCCTGATGCACTTAAATCACTGCAAGTTCCTGTACCGCTAAAAAATGTACCAACACCATTTATTCCGCCATATGATGCACCGGTTGTGCCGCTTGTTTCAGGGTCATAATAATAAACTGCTGTCACATTTCCCTTAGCTTCAGGCGGTATTATTGTGTTAATGCTTGTAAGTGATGAGCTTTTAATAGCACCTGCATTTTCAATAACCTTTTCCTTTGCGGCATAAGGATCGTCAAGGCTGTAATTGTTACTTCCAATGTAACCATTTGCATCAAAGTTATTATAGGTCCAGCCGCCTTTAACAGTAGTATAATCTGATGCAGTAAGTCTATATTCTCTTGATGGAGCTGCAAAATAGTCAACACCTTCAAGGCAATCTCTTGTGTTTACCATAATATTATTATATGATTTAATAACACCGCCTTCATTATCTGAAAAAGTGGCATATCCGCCTTGTGATGATGTTACCATTGGTGATGCCGCATCTTCAAAATAATTATTTTCTGAAAATATACTACAGTTACAGGTAGCACCTATGCCATAGCTTTTGGTATCCTTATAATAATTGTTGTAAACGTGAATATTATGCCATCTTACTCTTGGTGTTCTTTGGCTTGTGCCATCAAAATAATTATGATGAAATGTAATATTTCCGGTTGATTCTCTGTTTGATGGATTAGAGCCTATAAGTGATGTTTTATCTGTTCCTGAAAAATGATTATAAGACACAGTTACAGTATCACATTCTCTTAAATCACAAGAGCCATCACCATGAAGCTTATCTCTTTCAGCTGTGCTGTCTTTTGGATTATATCCTGAATAAAATGTATTGTTATGTATCCACAGCTTTTTAGAATTTTCAAAACCTATAGCATCTTCTACATAATCAACAAAATTAAGATTTCTAAATTCAGTATCACTGTTATCTCCTGAACCAATACCCCAGCCTGAAAAGCCTGAATCAGGGCCTACGCCCTCTATTGTAACACCACAGGTGTTTTTCCACATTCCCGGACTTGTATCTGAACTGCTTAACGGCGTTACCTTTCCAATAACTCTTAATATAACAGGTTTTCCTCCATTTAAACTATTAAACCCGCTAAGAATACTTTTTATTGTTTTATTTTTATAAACATTATTCTTATTGGATTCACTGACATATAATATAAGTGCATCATCTGCAACAGTTCCATCAGCATTATATGCACCCGGAGCATCATTGCTGCCATCAAAGGCAAAGCCTGAACGGTCATATGCCATAGGTATACCGCTAAATTCTGTAACTGTTTCATCACCTTTTGTTACCTTGACATCATAAGATGTATCACCCTTTAGTCCAAGAACATCAGCTCTAAACTTACCGTCAGTCACCTCTCTTATAAGCTCATTGTCGATATTGATATAATCCAAATCTGACGATTGCTTATAAGAAACAGAATAATTTTCTCCTGAAGTACCATTCCATTCTACATACATGGATTCAAACCATACGCCCTTCGAAATAACACTTTCACCATAAACGCTTATGCTAAGCGGAACAATAGAACCTATAATAAGGGTCAAAGCAGCTAAAACAGCAATAAAGTTTTTTCTTTTCATTAAAACACATTCCTCTCATTTTTATTCTTAATTCTATTTTACAATAAAAATTTTTATATGTAAATTGATTTTAAATATTATTTAAAATGTTTATATATTTGTCACAAAATGATATAAAAACAGAAAAAGCCCAAACCTTTTGGAATGAGCTTTTTATATTTTTTACAATATTTTTGATAGTGCTTTGTCAAGGATTATATTAACTGTCTGTGGATTAGCCTTTCCCCTTAAAGCCTTCATAGTCTGACCTACAAGAAATTCCTTAGCTTTATCCTTTCCGGCTTTTAAATCTTCAATGGATTTTGGATTTTCGGCTATAATCTTGTTAATAGTTTTTTCAACAAGGCTGTCATCATTAAGCATAAGCAAGCCATTTTCTTCAACATATTTAACCGGCTCAACATTATTTTTAAATATCTGCTCAAATACTTCCTTTTCAACAGTTCTGTTAATTTTGCCGTCAACAATAAGTTTTATTAAATCGGCAATTTTAACTGAATCCATTTTAACGTTTTCTGCAGGAGTGCCTGTTTCACTCATTAATCTCATAAGCTCACCCATAATAAGATTACAGGCTTCTTTTGGCTCATTTGAAAGTTTAACTGTGTCCTCAAATAAATATGCAATTTGTCTTTCAGATGTTATAACAAAAGCATCATATTCAGAAAGGCCAAAGTCTTTAATATATCTTGCTCTTTTTTGTTCAGGAAGTTCAGGCATATTTTCTTTAGCGTTATTTATCCATTCATCACTTATTTCAATAGGAAGAAGGTCCGGTTCAGGAAAATATCTGTAATCCTGTGCATTTTCTTTGCTTCTCATTGCAAAACTTGCGTCTTTGTTATCGTCCCATCTTCTTGTTTCCTGTGTAATAACACCGCCTGCCGCAAGAATTTCTATTTGTCTGTTAGCCTCATAATTAATTGCTCTGTAAATTGCCTTAAAAGAGTTCATATTCTTCATTTCTGTTCTTGTGCCAAATTTTGAAGAACCGACAGGCATAACCGAAATATTTACATCAGCTCTCATAGAGCCTTCCTGCATTTTACAGTCTGAAACGCCAAGATACATCATAGTTTCTCTTAGCTTTGTAAGATAAGCAATAACTTCGTCAGCAGATCTGAAATCAGGTTCAGAAACTATTTCAAGAAGGGGTACGCCACATCTGTTATAGTCAACAAGTGTACAATCATCCCATGGGTCATGAACAAGCTTACCGGCATCCTCCTCCATATGAATTTCGTGAATACCAATATGCTTCTTTTCGCCATTTACCTCAATTTCAACCTTACCATTTCGGCATATTGGCAGATATAACTGGCTGACCTGATATGCCTTTGGAAGATCGGGATAAAAATAATTCTTTCTGTCAAATTTGTTATATCTTGTAATTTCACAGTTTGTAGCAAGACCTGCACTAATTGCAAAATCTACAACCTTTTTATTTAATACAGGAAGCACACCGGGCATACCTGAACATACAGGACAAACATGAGTATTAGGCTCACCGCCAAACTCAGTTGTGCAGCTGCAGAATATCTTTGACTTGGTAGATAACTCAACGTGTACCTCCAAGCCTATAACCATCTGATAATTCATTAGTTATTTCCCTCCTTTGCAATTTCAGGCTTTTTAGTATGGAAATCTGTTGCTTTCTGAAAAGCATATGCAGCCTTAACAAGCTTTGGCTCGTCAAAAGCGTTGCCTATTAACTGCATACCAACAGGCATACCATTACTGCCAAAACCGCAAGGAATTGAAACCGCAGGAATACCTGCAAGATTTACAGATACTGTATAAATATCACCTAAATACATTTTTAGAGGATCTGATGAATTTTCACCAATTTTATAAGCTGTAGTAGGCGCTACAGGTGAAATAATCATATCATAATCATTAAAGGCTTTATCAAAGCTCCTTTTAATAAGACCTCTTACCTTTAAAGCCTTGTTATAATAAGCATCATAGTAGCCGGAACTGAGGACAAAAGAGCCAAGCATTATTCTTCTTTTAACCTCCATACCAAAGCCCTCGCTTCTTGAGGTCATAAACACTTCCATTAAGTCCTCACAGTCCTTGCGTCTGTAACCATATTTAATACCATCATATCTTGAAAGATTTGAACCGGCTTCCGCACAAGCTAATACATAGTAAGCAGGAATTGCATAATCAACTATGCTCATTTCAAATTCTTCTACATCTGCACCAAGCTTTTTAAGGGTTTTGACGGCTTCTAAAACAGGCTTTTTAACATCTTCATCAAGTCCCTTGCCAAAATAATTTACAGGCAATCCAATTTTAACACCTTTTAAATCACCATAAAAGCAATTTGAAAAATCAAAAGGCGAACGATTAACTGAAGTTGAATCCTTTAAATCATGACCGGAAATTACAGATAAAACCTCTGCACAATCTCTAATATCTCTGCCTACAGGACCTATCTGGTCAAGAGAAGATGCAAAAGCAACAAGACCATATCTTGAAACAGCACCATAGGTCGGCTTAATACCGCTTACGCCGCAGAATGAACAAGGCTGCCTTATAGAACCGCCTGTATCAGAACCAAGAGCATAAATACATTCTCCTGCTGCTACAGCCGCCGCAGAGCCTCCTGACGAGCCTCCCGGAACTCTTGATATATCCCAAGGATTGCCGGTTGCACCAAAATATGATGTTTCAGTAGAACCGCCCATAGCAAATTCATCCATATTTAACTTACCAAGCACAACTGCACCGGCTGCATTTAATTTATCTGCTGCAGATGCATTATAGGGAGGCTTAAAGTTATAAAGCATTTTTGAACCGCAGGTTGTAAGTATATCCTTTGTACAGATATTGTCTTTTATTGCCATTGGAACACCGGCTAAATCAGATATAATTTCTCCACTGTCAATTTTAGATTGAATTTTTTTTGCAGATGCAATTGCTTCATCTTCTAAAACTGTTATATAGGCATTTATTTTTTCATCTTTTTCTTTAATATTTTTAAGCAATTCTTTAGTAACCTCAACAGAGCTTACCTCTTTATTTTTAATCATCTGACCTATTTCAAGGGCAGTTTTATTTAATAATGACATATTTATTAATCCTCCCTTATTCTACGGTCGTAGGCACCTTGAAACAGCCGTCTTTTTGCTGTGGTGCATTTTTTAATATAGCTTCTCTGTCTGCTGATGGCTTAGCCTCATCATCTCTGAAATTATTAGTATAGCTGAAAGGATGACTCATTGCATCAACATTTTCTGTATCAAGTTCATTTAATGTATCAATATAGCCAAGAATTTTTGTTAAGTCCTCCTTAGCCTTAGCTTCTTCTTCCTCAGTAAGAGAAAGTCTTGATAATTCTTCAAGATATTTTATAAGTTTATCATCAATACCTGTGACAGAAATATCCTGTACTTCGTCAGAAATCTCAATTTCATTTACCATATCATTATATTTGATAAGATCCAAAATCATATTAAATCTTATATTAACATCTTCTATTAAACTTTCATTAAGCTCAATGCCTGTTTCTGACTGCAAAAAGGCAATAAACTTTTCCTGAATATCTGACATTATTTTCCCTCCTGTTATTTTATGGAATAAGACGAACAGTATCTCTTGGGAACATAGAAGTAGCTCTTATGTTCTTTTCATTAATAAGCTTCATTAAAAATCTTTCAAGACCCATACCAAGTCCGCCATGAGGAGGACAGCCATATTTATGAAGCATTAAATAGCTTTCAAAATCTTCAGGATATAAGCCTTTAAAAATCATTTTCTTAACCTGTTCATCATAATTATGAATTCTCTGACCTCCTGTTGTAACTTCAAGTCCCCTGAATAAAAGGTCAAAGCTTAAAGTATATTTAGGGTCTTCAGGGTCATCCATAGCATAAAAAGGTCTTTTCTTAACAGGATAATGAGTTACAAACACAAAATCACTGCCATATTCTTCGGCAAATAATTCACCTATTAATCTTTCTTCTTCAGGCTCTAAATCATAAGGGTCCTTTATTTTTCTGTTATATTTAGCTGCAACCATTTCCTTTGCATCTCTGAATTTAACACAAGGTATTGTGTCAAATCTTGGAAGCTTGACATTAAGCTTTTTTATAAAATGTGAATAGTTTTTTTCAAGATAATCAATAGCAAATTTTATCATGCCTGTTTCCATATTGATAACATCATAAAAATTGTTTATATAACCCATTTCAAAATCTACAGAAATATATTCATTTAAGTGTCTTGTAGTATCGTGTTTTTCTGCTCTGAATACCGGTGCAATTTCAAACACTCTTTCATATACAGGTATAAGCATTTGCTTATAAAACTGCGGACTTTGTGCTAGATATGCTTTTTTGCCAAAGTATTCAAGCTTAAATATATTTGCACCGCCCTCTGCACCTGCTGCAACAATTTTTGGAGTAAAAATTTCTGTAAAGTCATTATTTTCAAGATATTGTCTGAAAGCTCTTACAAGACCCTCCTGTAATTTGAAAATACTTCTTTTTTGTTCATTTCTTAAAATAATAGGTCTTATGCCAATTTCATTTTCAAGAGCAATATTTAATTTTCTCTTACTTATGCTCATAGGAGTTTCTTCAGCAGGTTTAGATAAAAGCTCCATTTTTTCAACGGCAATTTCAATACCATTAACTGCTCTTGGCTCATCTCTTAATTCACCTGTAACTCTTACACAGTTTTCTTCTTTTAAAAGTTCTTTTTCTTCTTCACTTCCGTTTTTAGTATAAACGCACTGAATAAGTCCGTTTACTTTTCTTAAAATAACGAAAGCAAAATCACCCATATCTCTTACATTGTAAATAGTGCCGTGAGTAATTACACTTTTTCTTTGGCTTTCATCAAGTGCAAAAAGCTCAGAAAGACATAAATCTTTAATTGTTCTTTCACCGGTTGCCTTAATCATTTTTATCACCTTCCAAAATTAGTATATTGCTCTGAAACTTTTTTAAATAAAAAAGCCCCAAAGCATAATATGCTTCAGGACGGAATATCCGCGGTGCCACCTAAATTGACTGTAAAATTACAATCCACCTCAAAGTGTTTAACGCACACCAAACGTATTCCACTACTAAAATTTGCAATTTTTTTGCAGAATAAGCTCCGAAGTGTTCTTTCATCAGATGGTGTCCAAATAAGGCTTTCAATCGGTGACCTTATATCCCTGTCAGTCTTTATCTGACTACTTTTCTTCATCATAGCTGTTATAACCATATATTAGCACACTTATTAAACAATTGCAAGTATTTTTTAATTTGTACTTAATTTTTTAATAATTTTTTTAGTTTTTACTTAATTATGTTAATATTTGTAATCAAAATTGATTATTTTTTACAGCCCCTTACTTACTTGGTTAAATAATTTTCGTTGCTTTAAAATTTTATAATGCCTTTTGGGGGCAATTTTTCACACATTCCATACATAGGATACATTCCGTACCATTATGACGCTTTCGGGAATTATTTGTAATTTCCACATTCATAGGGCAATTTTTTTCGCATTTGCCACAAGATATGCACTTATCTTTATCACATTTTATCCTTATCAATGAAAAATAACTCATGGGTTTCAAAAATACAGTTATTGGGCAGATATATTTGCAAAATGCCCTGTTATCGTTGAATAAAAAAGCTAAAATAATTCCAACAGCATAATATAAAATATTTCCTATTAGAAAACTCCAAAACATAACTCTCTCAAGCTCACCGACTTTTAGTATTAAAAGACTTGCGACAAATACCAGTGATAATATAAATACAATATAACGGATAAAACCTATATTTTTTCGTGCACTTTGGGGAACTTTGTATGGCAGAAAATCTAAAACCATTGCCGTCCAGCAAGCATATCCGCACCAGCCACGTCCAAAAATCAATGGTCCAAAAATTTTTGCCACAACATAGTGAATTGTTGCCGCTTCAAAAACACCAGTAAATAGGTAATACCAAAAGCCCTCAATCTGCATATTTTCATTGCAAATCAAGCCAAGATATATAAACATATAAAGACCTACGAGAATCTGGACTATTCTTCTAGCGTATTTTTGTCCACTAAGAAACAAAAATATTCCCAGTGCTAATGAACAGCCTATATAGCTGAAATTAAACAAATAGAATGTATTGCTTTTAATTTGCCAAAACATTATAGCTACAGCTTCAAAAACAAGCCATATTATAATTGATGGAATATACTTTTTCATGATGTGCTTCCTAAAATTAATGAATTTGATTTTTTAACATATATTAATATAAGAGCCAACAAACTGTGATTGCTGCAAGTTCATTGGCTCTGTGGCTTTGCTTCCGGCACTTTTATTATTCCGGTTTTTATAAATTGAATTTATAATACCCTGTTTATATTGACGGTTACTGCAATTTTATATGTTGCTAACTAACTGCAGCCGGATACAAAGAAAATAATTACTGTTTATTGCTTTAAATGTCAAGGATATTCGTACTCCGCTTCGCTACGCACTCATAACCAAGAGCTGCTAACGCAGCCCTATTAGTCCGTACCCGAAAGAAATCGGGACGCTGCCGAAAGGCAGCGGGTTTTGACGCAGTCAAAACTACTGAGGAG
>CAZZLN010000002.1:0-95035 GCA_964654945.1 uncultured Lachnospiraceae bacterium | reverse complement strand
GTGATAAGTTTGAAATAGAACCGGGAGTATTTGCTGAATGTCCCGGAAGCAGCGGCACTGCAAGGAATGACTGTAACTGCAGGTGTTACCTTGAATATGAGCTGATGAGCGTGGAAGAATTTGCCAAAGCCACAGGGAAAAGTGTTGGAGAGGTTGAAAAAGAGGTTGCAAAGGGTGAAAAAGATATTGAAAACTCTGCTGAAAAAGAATTTACAAATGTTGATAATGATGATATAATAAAATTAAAAGATAATATCGCAGACGCAGACAAGCAAATTGAAGATTTAAAAAAGCAATTTAGCGAAATAACAGAAGGCTATTCTTATGATGAATGGTTTAGTGAATTTAAATCAATTGAAGAAGGCTTCGGAGATATTTCCGACGAAAATGCGGAAGCTGTTCAAAAATTAAAAGATATTTCGCAGAGGTTAGAAGATGCTAAACAAGAGAGATTAGCCTTAAAATCAAAATTGCCTAAACGTGGGCAATTAGACACAGGATATGAAGGACATATACCCGATGATAAACTTGATGAGTATAACAAGAAAGCGCTTCAGCAAATCAAATTAGATACAGGTTATTCAGATGAAAAAGCCGCAGAGTTTCAAAAAGCTATGTTAGATTATTTTGGCGGTGATTATGAAGCTATCCTTACAGGAAACACAAAAGAAGCAAAAATCATTAAAGATGGTATAGAACGTATGCCTGCTTATGACGGAAAGATTTATAGAGGATTACTTTTCGATAAAGACGAGATAAAGGCTTTTAGTGAATTGAATCAAGGTGATACGCTCCCGGCAAAAGGAATAATATCAAGTTGGAGTAGCAATGAGAGGGTTTCAATAAGTTTTGCTTCACCACAGAGTTGTGATAAAAACTCTGTAATACTTGTGTGCGAAGATAATATAACAGGGGCAGGCGTGCAGCACATATCTAAATTTGGTACTTCGGAAGCGGAAGTCTTAAGCAGTGCAAATTATGAGGTTGTTGAAGTGATAATTGAAAATAAGTATGATTATTTGGCAAAGCATGAAGAATATTTGTGGACATCTGACCAATTGGATTGGGAAGGAGACAAAGCAAAGGAGAATGTTGTATGTATAATCAAAGTAAAAGAGAAGAATTAATAAACAAACGTATGAAATTGGCAAAAGAAGCCTATTATGAGACCAATATAATAAAGGAAAAAGAACTTAGAGAGCAAATTGCTGAGCTTGAACAACAGATACTTATTGCAGAATTTGGCGACAAAAATATAGGGCGGTTTAATAAGTTTTAACGAAGGCACTTAACAGAAGGTTGAGTGCTTTTTTAATGCAGGCAGTAAAAAGAAGTATAAGATTTTCACCGAATTTACGGAGTACAAATTGTAAGTTACCTTACAACAGGGCAATGACTTACCTTCTCCATAGAACTTAAAATACCACTTGTTGCATCAAAGTCGTAGCTCTTAGGCTTAACACTTTCAACGGTTGCAGTATAGGCTTTAGCTAAATCGCCGCAAATAGATGCAGTTGAAATATTATTACAAGAAGATTCAAGAGCATCAGTAAGGGGGTGATAAAATGACTTTAGGAAGAAGAATAAAAAAGATGAATCTTGGCGAAAGAATAAGGAAAACAAGAGAAGAAAAAAGTATAAAACAAAAAGAATTAGCCGACAAAATCGGTATATCATATGTTATGTTGAGTCAATATGAAAGAGGGGTGCGTACTCCAAAATATGAAATGGTTGACAAAATTGCAGATGCCCTTGATATTGACCCGTTTTATTTAATGTACGGTAATAATAACCCTATGAAAGGCTTTGAAAAACAGTTAAATATAGATAGAACAAAAGCGGAAGGAAATATTGACAAATATATGCTGTTGGCAGAAGTTATTTGTAAATATTGTACAGAAAAACAGCTAACACAAAAAGATGTTATGTTAGCTGTTTCTATAGTGTTAGATAAGTATTATAACGACGCTGTTATTTAGTGTTGACAGAGTAAAATTGGAGGTAAATAAAATGGGATTATGTGAAGTTTTGACAATTATATTTGTAATATTTAAGCTGTAAATAACGGACGAGCAGTGCTCGCTCTTGCGGACGTGCGATGCACGCCCCTACAAAAAACTACTGCAAAATCGGCAGATTGCAATACTAAGGCAAAATTATTTTGCAAAATAAAATATGTTGCAAATGAGGTGATACCAATGGGCTGATTGCAGCACAAGCTATTAATGGCTTGGGTGTGTTTGAATGGTACAAAATTAAAATAAAAATTATATTGTATTATATTGTGTTCAATGAGGGTAAGGGTTTCACCCAGAATAAACCTAGAAAGGAGAACGCAATGAGGATTAAGATAAAAAGAAAACTCTTAATAACTTTGTTAAAACACTAATAACCTTGACAAGTTTTTTAGCAAATGTTTTAACAATAATAAAAGCTCTTAAGAGTTAGGGGGTAAGGGCGAAAGCCCTTAATTCTCCACCTCATTGTATACAAATATAATGAAAAGTAAAGTATGGATTTTAGGAATTATTGCAAGTGGTATTTCAAGCGTTTGTTCATTGTTTGGTTTAAAATATGTTGCTGTATTTTTTGCTATAACATCAATAATGATACTCGCTTTATCTGTAATTTTAAGGAGTGATTAAATGGCAACATCAACTTCTGTAAAAAGAAGGTATAATGACAAGACTTACACAAGATGGGGTGTTGACCTTAGGAAAGAAGTATATGCTGAAATTGAAGCAATAAGAGAACAGGAAGATTTAAGCAGAGCTGAGTTTTTAAAAATGTTAGTGAATGAAAAGTATGGTACAAATTTATAATTGAGCAAATACAAATCATCAAAAAATTGAAAGGTGTGGGGTTTCGGCTGCACCCTCTTTTTTAATGCCATAAAACGACAAATACCAATAAAATATTGAAATAAAAGTCAGAGTGTATTATTATATAATTGCACAAGGGTGGGTAGGGAGGCACATATGACAAATTCAATGGATAATATCAAGGCAATTGTAACAGAAATTTCAGACGGGATATATGAAAATAGTTATATTGATTTGGAAAAATATAAAGAACTGGAACCAATAATAAGCGGTTTAAGATATGAAACCGAGTTAATTATCACAGAAGTAATAAATACATTATTAAGCATTAATAAATAATTTTTAATTCTTTGGGCGGGCTTGTGCGAGTTGGTGTAAAATGATTGAGAATTATACAATAGGTGATAAGGTATTAAAAGCAAGTTGAGCTACTGAGTATTTTATATTTTGTTTCTAATCGTGAAGTGCCTGACTGGGGGAAGGCTACTGTGGAGAAGCATATTACCTATATCATTTATGGTGTTATGTATAACCCCATTCATATGTCATAAGCAGAGCAAGGTTAGCGGCATTTCCAAGACCAAAATAATCGTGAGATTCATAAAGAAGTCCGGGTTGATTAGTTGAAGTTTTAGGTGCAAGAGCTACAAGGGATATATATCCCTGTGAATTAAGTTTTGCGGTAAGCTCAGTTATAAAATTTATGTATTTGTCCTTATCAGCAACAGGAAGATACTCAAAATCTACATCTAAAGCTCTGTATCCCTTTATTTGCATATTGTAAATTATATTGTCAATAAGTCTTTCCTTTGCAAATTCATTGTTTAATATAAGCTGTGCAAGCTCACTTGAAAAATTCCCCTGATTTGTAAGTGTTGAAAGGTGCATTGTAGGTACTGCTCCATAGGCTTCAGCAAGTCTTATAAGTTCTTCATCATCAGCATAAACCAAATCACCCTCGTTTGTAAAGCCATAAGTAAATATGGTGAGAAATGTTAAATAGGGCAAAGCCCTTAAAAGAGTTGTTCTGTCTATTGTGGTGTAAGCGTAACCATTTGTTGCAATTAAACCTTCGGGAGTATCTTCATATTCTATCACTATAGTTTCTCCGGGATAAATATTTCTGCCTATTATAATCGGATTGTTTCTAAGTATTGTATAAGTATCTGTTTCAAAGCTTTGAGCAATCGAAAGCAGAGTATCTCCTTGTTTTGTGGTATAAATTGTTTTTGGAGTCAGTATTACAAAATCCTGACCGATTACAAGATTATCAGGATTAGGCGGAAAATTTGTATTTAGTATAAATTCAGGACTTATACCAAAATTTTGTGCAATTGAATTAATAGTATCACCTTGTTTAACAGTGTATACTGTCATATAATCATCTCCTCCATATATTCTATGAACAGTACTTTTTAAAAATTATCAATATTAAATTTGATAATAAATTTATATAAAAATATTAAAAAATTTTGCGGATATTTAATATTGCAATTTAGAGTATAAAAAGCAAGTGATAATATATTTAAGTTTAGAGGTTTTATTGCAATTGATGTTTTGTATGACTTGAAAATAATCTAATAAAATGATATAATTTAACCAAGTAAGGAAGTTGTAGCATTTTTGTATAAAAAGAATGGCAAATATGACAAATAAAACTTCAAGACTGATTATGAATTGTCAACTTAAGTTCAATGGAAATTTACCAACATCTTTTTGCCAAAATGATAAATTTGTTATCTTAAAATAAACAACAAATTTTATAAAATAAAAAAGTATAAGCACCGGTTATATTTGGTGTTTAAATTTATTATACAAGGAGGATATAATGAGAATAATTGAACCATCATATGTTATTGAAGAAGAGCTTGATGCTAAAAAAATAATGACCACAATAGAAAGAGCAGGACGCACTTGCTATAAAAGTGAGCATAATATTTCAGATGGCAGTGCCGAAAAGTTTATATCAAATATATTAAAGCTCGGACACGAATCTGTTATTGAACACGAAAAAATTACTGTACGCTTTATATGCGACAGAGGCGTTACTCACGAAATTGTGCGTCACAGAATAGCAAGCTATTCACAGGAAAGCACTCGCTACTGTAATTACTGTAATGATAAATTCGGCAATGAGCTTACATTTATAAAGCCATGCTTTTGGGATGAAAATACAAATGAGGGAAGGGCAAAGCTGCAGGTGTGGAAAGACTCCCTTGCTAATATTGAAAAACAGTATTTCAAGCTTATTGAACTTGGTGCAAAGCCTGAAGAAGCGAGAAGTATACTTCCAAACAGCTTAAAAACTGAAATTGTTGTTACTATGAATATGAGAAGCTGGAGAAACTTTTTCAAATTAAGAACATCTGAAAGAGCACATCCTCAAATAAGACAAATAAGCAATATGCTTCTTTCTGAACTTAAAGAAAAGCTTCCTGTTTTATTTGGCGATTTATAGTATTATAATCAAGGAAGGGCTATGCTCTCTTTTAAGGAGAAAAACTATGGATATTAAATATATACTTTCAAAAGTAGACCACACACTTTTATCACAGAAGGCAGATTGGTCAGAAATTAAGGCAGTGTGTGATGATGGAATTAAATATAATACCGCAAGTGTGTGCATACCTCCCTGCTATGTAAAACAAGCCAGAAAATATGTTGGCAACAGACTTGCCATATGTACCGTTATTGGCTTTCCAAATGGTTATAACACAACTTCAGTAAAGGCTTTTGAAACAGAAGATGCAATAAAAAACGGCGCTGATGAAATAGATATGGTAATAAATATAGGCTGGCTTAAAGATAAGAATTACGGCAAAGTTGAAAATGAAATAAGGGAGATTAAAAAAGTCTGCGGAAGCAGGATTTTAAAGGTTATAATTGAAACCTGTATGCTTACTGATGAAGAAAAGGTTAAAATGTGTGAAATAGTGACTAATTGCGGTGCTGATTTTATTAAGACAAGCACAGGCTTTGGTGGAGGCGGTGCAACTTTTGAGGATATTAAAATTTTTTCTGAAAATGTAGGTAATAATGTGAATATAAAGGCTGCCGGAGGTATTTCTTCTATTGAAGATGCTGAAAAGTTTATTGAGCTTGGAGCTGACAGACTTGGTACAAGCAGAATTGTAAAAATCGTAAAGGAGAGTGCCAAATGACAGAAATACTTCTTATAATACTTATAATACTTGCAGTTATAATTTTATTTATGGAATTTATAAATAAGCCAAAGGATATAACTGATATTATTGATAAAAAAAACAGGGATTTAATAAGTGATATTAATAATTCTCAGAAAATTTTGAATACTCATATTGCGGAAAGAATTGATGACTTTAATAAAAATATTTCAGAAAAACAGGAAATAATGAGAATGTCTGTTGTCAATTCTTTTACCCAGCAGGAAGAAAGATTTAAAACTTTTTCTCTTGAAAACTCTCAGCAGCTTGAACAGATAAGAGGAAGCGTTAAAGAAAGTCTTTCAGCTATTCAGCAGGATAACAATAAACGTCTTGATGAAATGAGAGGTATAGTTGATGAAAAGCTTCAAAAATCCCTTGAAACAAAAATGAATGAATCCTTTAAGCTTGTAAGCGAAAGACTTGAACAGGTGTATAAAGGACTTGGTGAAATGAACACCCTTGCAAAGGGAGTAGGTGATTTAAAAAAGGTGCTTACAGGAGTAAAAAGCAGAGGTATTCTCGGAGAAATTCAGCTTGGAGCTATTTTAAAGGAAATACTTGCACCTGAGCAGTATGCTGAAAATGTAGCAGTAAAGCCTGGTTCAAGAGAGGTAGTTGAATTTGCCATAAAGCTTCCGGGAGATGAAGACGGCTGTGTTTATTTGCCTATAGATTCAAAATTTCCGGGGGATACATATCAGGCACTTGTGGAAGCTTATGAAAATGGAAACAAGTCAAAAATTGATGAATGTGCAAAGGCTCTTGAAAGAGTTATAAATTCTGAAGCAAAGGATATTGCATCAAAATATATTGACCCGCCTAATACCACTAACTTTGCTATTATGTTTTTGCCTTTCGAGGGATTGTATGCAGAAGTTGTAAACAGAGGAATGGTTGAACAGCTTCAGAGAAAATACAAAGTAAATATTGCAGGTCCAAGCACTATGGCTGCTCTTTTAAACAGTCTGCAAATGGGATTTGATACCCTTGCCATAAGAAAAAGAAGTGCAGAAATCGAAAAGGTGCTTCAGGCTGTTAAAACAGAATTTGAAAAATTTGACAGTGTTCTTGCTGCTGCACAAAAGAAGCTTACAGGTGCAAATACTGACCTTGAAAAGCTTATAGGCACAAGGTCAAAAATGATAAGAAGCAAGCTTAAAAATGTATCTAAGCTTGAAAATGAAAAAGAAGCAGAAAGTCTTTTGGGGGTTGATTATATTGAAGAATAGACTTGTGTGTGAATGCTTTGATATTTATGTTGATGATATTAAAAAGGCACTTAAAAATGGGGCATCAACCTTTGAAGAGCTTGAAGAAAGTATGAGGCTTGGTGTTCTTTGTTCAGGGTGTGTAAATGACAGCAAAAATATAATTAAACAATTAAATATTGAACTTGGAAGAAATCTGTCTGAATGATGGCAGATTTTTTCTTTTTATACTCAACATATGGAATTGGAGTAAATCAGGGCACAGCTTGAAATCTATAACAAAATCAATGTATGTTGTAAAATAAAATAAGGCTGAAGCTTTTGCCTGCTTCAGCCTGATATATCAGTTTTGGTGTTTAAACAAAACTTGAAACGGTTTCTTTTTTACAGTCCCTTTTTATTTTACAACATTAATTGCCTTTGGAACATAGTTATTTTTTTTAAATCTGTGTTCCTGAGTGTGGATAATTCCGTAGGTTATAATAATCATAATAAAACCTGCTGCAATGCCAATAACCTCAGCATAAGGTATTTCAAAATATAATGCAGAATAATATCCGCCAAACACACCTATTAAAAATGCAATAAAAGGTATGCCATACATTATCATTGTTGCCTTGTAAAAATCTGCACTGTCAAGAGCTATTTCAACTCTGTCGCCAACAGTACCGCCACATTCATTTATTGCTTTTATTATCATTTCTTTGCCCTCAATGCCGGCAGTACAGGCTCTGCATTTTGCACAGGCTTCATTTCTCTGCAATTTAATTACAAGCCGGTTGTCTTCAATGGCAATAACTTCACCAACTTCACCTTTGTTGAGTTCTTCCATTATATTCACCTCATTATACATTAAAACGGAAAAGTATAACGTCACCGTCTTTTACAACATAATCCTTTCCCTCGCTTCGATATAAACCTGCATCCTTTGCAGCAGCTATAGAACCTAAATTAACAAGGTCATCATATGTAACAACCTCAGCTCTTATAAAGCCTCTTTCAAAGTCAGAATGAATTTTGCCTGCTGCCTGGGGTGCCTTTGTGCCTTTTGCAATAGTCCATGCTCTGACCTCTGTAACACCTGCTGTAAGGTAGCTTATAAGTCCGAGCAAGGCATAGCTTGCTTTTATAAGTCTGTCCAGACCGCTTTCAGAACAGCCTAAATCAGCTAAAAATTCAAGCTTTTCATCAGCTTCAAGTTCAGCTATTTCTTCTTCGATTTTTGCACATACGACAAATACGGCTGAACCTTCTTCTTTTGCAAGCTTTCTAACAGCCTGTATATGAGGATTGTCAGCACCATCATTTGCAAGATCATCTTCTGCTGCATTTGCTGCATAAAGCACAGGCTTCATACTAATAAGGTTAAGGCTTTGAGCAATTGCAAGGTCATCTTCATCGCTAAATTCAATACCTCTTGCACTTTTTCCTTCTTCAAGTTCAGCTTTTATTATTTTTAATACATTAACTTCTTTTGCAAGAGATTTATCATTCATAGCCTGTTTTTGAGTTTTAGCAAGTCTTTTATCTATTACTTCAAGGTCGGCTAAAATAAGCTCAAGATTTATTGTTTCAATATCCCTTACAGGGTCAATCTTTGCATCAACATGAACAATATTAGAGTCCTCAAAACAACGTACAACATGCACAATAGCATCAACTTCTCTTATGTGTGAAAGGAATTTGTTGCCTAAGCCTTCGCCCTGACTTGCTCCCTTAACAAGACCTGCTATATCTACAAATTCTATAACAGCCGGAGTTACTTTTTGAGTTGTGTACATATCTGCAAGCACGTCAAGTCTTTTATCAGGCACAGAAACAATACCAACATTTGGGTCAATTGTGCAGAAAGGATAGTTAGCAGATTCTGCTCCGCCTCCTGCTAAAGAATTAAATAATGTGCTTTTGCCAACATTTGGCAATCCAACAATACCAAGTTTCATTTTATTTCCTCGCTTTTTAACATTTAAACAGACGGCTTTCACCGTCTGTTATTATTTCAGTATAAAACAAAAATTAATCTCTGTCAATAAGAACTCCCATAAGAAGTCCAAGTAAGAATATAAGAACACCTGTAAAGCCTGCCGCCGCAGCTAACTTTGGCTGGTCTTTTTTAGAAATAAATGTTCCTTTTAAAGTGTTTTGTTTAGCCTGCTGACCGGCTACACGATAATGTCTTGATGGTCTTGCGTATCTCATAAAAATACCTCCTCGTTAATATATTAACATTAGTATATCATAGTTTTTACAAATTTAAAAGGTATTTTCATTAAAATTTTTTTACTTTTTTAAATAAAAGGTGTATACTTATAATAATTAAACTGAAAGGAGATTTACTATGAGTTATGAAGTATTAAAGTCAGAACAGTCTTACAAAGGAAAGGTATTTAAAATTGAAAGAGATCTTATATCATTGCCTGATGGAAGAACTACCATAAGAGAAACAATTATCCATGGCGGTGCCGCTGCAATGATTCCTGTTGATGCTGAGGGTAAGATTATATTTGTTCGTCAGTACAGACATTCAGCAAAGGCAATGACTCTTGAAATACCTGCCGGCACAATCGAAAAGGGCGAAAACCCTTATGACTGTGCAATGAGAGAAATTCAGGAGGAAACAAGCTACAAATGTAATGATATGAAGCTGCTTTTTACTATGTATTCAGCTATAGGTTTTTGTACAGAAAAGCTTTATATTTATTTGTGCGAAAATCTTGAAAAGGGCGAATTTAATATGGATGAGGATGAATTTATTACTATTGAAAGATACACTCCGGAAGAAAGTGTAGAAATGATATATAATGGACAAATATATGACAGTAAGACAATTGCTGCAATATTTGCATACAGAGATTATATTTCTAAGAAGCAAAAATAATATAAATACCAAGTGCTATTGAGCCGACTGCTATTGCAAAAATAAAAAAACCGAATACTTTTCCTAAAAATATTCCCATTCCAAGTCCAATAAGAAATATTGCTATTATAAAATTAATTAAATTTTTGCAAATTTTCATAAAAATCACCCTCTGTATAAGTATATTCACATATTTACAGAGGGTGAACTAAATTTATTAATTATTTAACAAGCTCATCAGCAAGTTTTTCAAGAGCTGCTCTTGAAGAATTATTAAGAGAGGATTTAATAGTTACTGTGTTTTCAATAATATTAATATTTTTAAAGCCTTCAACAATAGACTTCATAGCTCTTGCAGCGGTAGGACCCCATGTACCATTTTCAACAATAGCAATTGTTCTGTTTTGATACATTTTTGATTTAAGATGATGAAGAAATTCCTCCATAGGAGGGAACACACCACCATCATATGATGCAGCTGCAAGCACAAGTCTGTCATATCTGAAAGCATCCTCAACAGCTTCTGCCATATCATCTCTTGAAAGGTCTGATAAAGATACCTTTTCGGCTCCCTTTGCCCTTAACATTTCGGCAAGCTCTTCAGCAGCCCTTGCAGTATTTCCATATATTGAAGCGTAGGCAATAAATATTCCCTTGTTTTCAGGCTTATAGCTTGACCAAGTATCATAAAGATTAATGTAATATCCTAAATTTTCTTTAAGTATTGGTCCATGAAGAGGGCAAATAGTCTGAATGTCAATATTAGCAGTCTTTTTAAGAAGTGACTGTACCTGAACACCATATTTGCCTACTATGTTAAAATAATATCGTCTTGCCTCACAAGCCCAGTCCTCATCTGTATCTAAAGCACCAAATTTGCCAAAAGCATCAGCAGAAAATAAAACTTTTTCACTCTGTTCATAAGATACCATAACCTCCGGCCAGTGAATCATAGGAGCCATAAAAAATTTGAGGGTATGTGAACCAAGCTCAATAGTATCTCCTTCGGCAACAACAATCTTTTTATTTTCAGTATCAATATCTGAAAAGAATTGATTTAACATAGGGAAAGTTTTAGCATTTCCGATTAATTTAAGTTCAGGATATTTCTCTGTAGCTGCCTTTATACTGCCTGCGTGATCAGGCTCCATATGGGAAATTACAAGATAAGACGGTGTTTTGCCATTAAGGGCTTTTTCAAGGTTATTAAGCCATTCATCTGTCTTTCTTGAATCGACAGAATCCATAATTGTAATTTTGTCATCTAATATAACATAAGAATTGTATGATATTCCGTTAGGCACAACATATTGACTTTCAAATAAGTCAAGTGTTTTATCATCAACGCCTATATAAATAATATTTTTTGAAATAGAATTGTAGTCCATTTTTGCATTCCTCCTTGAATAGATTAGTAATAATATAATTATACTATAAATATATTAAATTTCAAGAGTTTATAAATATTTTTTACCTGCAATATTTTATTAAGGAAAACACTGATTAAATCTATATTTTCAGTGTAATTTGCGGTATGATAGAATATCACATACGAAAGGTGTCGAACCGAGAGTTTGATACTTTAAAATCCAAAAAGCCTATAAAAGCCCCATAATTGCTTTATTTTTTTGCTTTGCAAGTGTCAAACTTCCCCTTTATCTCACTGATTGATGTCACAGTTTTGTTACCGGATTAGATTGATGTGAGCATTAAATTTTTAAAGCTTTACAAATTCAGAAAATTGTATTATAATTATATTAAGCAAATTTTGCTAAATTTTTATATGGAGGTATACACAAATGAGTATTAATTTTTCATTAGAGGGTAAAATTGCTCTCGTTACCGGTGCATCTTACGGTATTGGCTTTGCTATTGCATCAGGTATGGCTAAAGCCGGTGCTACTATCGTTTTCAACGATATTAAGCAGGAATTAGTTGACAAGGGCCTTGCCGCTTATAAGGAAGCCGGCATTAAAGCTCATGGTTATGTTTGTGATGTTACAAACGAAGAAGCTGTTAATGAAATGGTTGCTGCTATCGAAAAGGAAGTTGGCAAGATTAACATTCTTGTAAACAATGCAGGTATCATTAAGAGAATTCCTATGTGCGAAATGACTGCTGCACAGTTCCGTCAGGTTATTGATATTGACTTAAACGGTCCGTTTATCGTATCTAAGGCTATTATTCCTAGTATGATTGAGCAGGGTGGCGGTAAGATTATCAACATCTGTTCTATGATGTCTGAATTGGGCAGAGAAACTGTTTCTGCTTATGCTGCCGCTAAGGGCGGTCTTAAGATGCTTACAAGAAACATCTGTTCTGAATATGGTAAGTACAATATTCAGTGCAATGGTATCGGACCTGGTTATATCGAAACTCCACAGACTGCTCCTTTAAGAGAAAAGCAGCCTGACGGTTCAAGACATCCATTTGATTCATTTATCATTGCTAAGACTCCTGCTGAAAGATGGTTAAAGCCTGAAGAATTAGCAGGCCCTGCAGTATTCCTTGCTTCTGAAGCATCTGATGCTGTAAACGGTCATATATTATACGTTGATGGCGGTATACTTGCTTATATAGGCAAACAGCCACAATAATATTTAATTACATAGCTAAAGCCTGTCTAAACAGACAGGCTTTTATTATTTACATAAAAAGTTTTGCAAGTTCACTAAATTCTGATATTTTATAGTCATACTCATCTGCTTCACCAAAACCATATTCAGCATAAACAAAAGGTATTTCGGCAACTTTTGCAGATTTATAATCTCCTATTGTATCTCCTACATAAATTGGAGCTTTAAGATTATATTTTTTTATTATAAGCTTGTTGTTTTCGCCTTTTTCAAGTCCTGTATCTCCTGCTGATATAAACCCTGTAAAATATTTTTGCATATTATGCCCCTTGAAAAAAGCCTCAATATATCCTGACTGACAGTTGCTTACAATAAACAGCTTATATTTTTTGCTTAATGCTGAAAGGGTTTTTTCTAATTTTGGAAAAAGTTTCCCGCCATATTCAGCAAGATATTTATTTTCAAGTTCACAGCATTTTGTAATAAGCTCTTTCTGCTTAGCCGGGCTTTCATTTGGAAAAAGCTTTTTGCTTATATCATCAAGAAGAAGTCCCATACAGCCTTCAAGCTCTTTAACTGTAATAGGCTCTCTTATATTTGGATAATCCTTTAAAACCATATTCCATGTTTTGCATATCTCCTCTGTGGAATCCCACAAAGTTCCGTCTAAATCAAAAATAATACTATCCATATTTCCTCCGAATAAAATTTAAGGCTGCCGCAAAGCTGCAGCAGCCAAAATATTATACTTCTTTTTGGGTCAATTATCTAGGAAGCAGCTGTCCTCCATATGGCAAGGACCAAGTATCCTGATACAATTCATAATTAGCATTCTGAGTGTCATCATAATAAATATTAAATCCATTGTCAATAATATTATCAAATGTTGTATCAAAATCTTCAAGAACGAAATCCTTAACATAAATATCATTGAGAAGCTCAAGTCTGCCGTTTTTGCTAAGTCTTATATTAACTGCTTCTGAATACATATCAGGGTCAATAAAGCCTTTGAATGAGCCGCCGTCCTGAATATCAAGAGTAACCTCGGATTTATGGTCTAAATAAATGTCACCCTGAACCTTTGAATCTTTAAGTGTTACATAAATATTGTTTCCGTTTTCCTGTACAGCTTTTTTATCGTAAGGAGAATTTATAAATCTTGAAACCTTAATGTCAGTATTTTCAATGACAATATTTGCAAGACTTTCTCTTACATATGCAAAATAACCCTTGTCATTTGTAATTTTACTGTCTTTAATGTTAATTTCTACAGCCTTATCGGAATCTGACGGATCGGAAACAATATTTAATAAATTAATTTCTTTGCCGACACATTCAACAGTACTGTTTAATATATCAATTACGGCACCGGCAGCTGCTTCAACAGCTGAAGCATTTGTGCTGCTGATTGATGAATCTGTAAGGCTGATTTTACCGCCTTTAGAAATAACAGAGCTGACAGTATTGTTTGTAATTTTTAAATTTTCAGCATTTATTTCAGAACTGCCGTCAACATATAATCCACTTGCTTCCTCAGCAATAATTGCAACATTATCAGCAGTGAGCTTTGATTTTTCATTAACATTAACAGCGGCATATTTTGCTGATCTGATTGAAGAATCTTTAAGTATTACATCAGTGCCGTTAGTTATTGTAAGAGCATCTGAGTCCTGATTATTAATCTGTATAGTTACATCATCAACACTTACACTCTTGCCTGTATCCACAACAACACTGTTATCTAAATTGCCTGATTTAAGTTCAGTTTTTTCGTCTTCTGTTTCTTCAACTGTTGGCTTTGATTCTTCTGCTATTTTTTCTTCCTCGGCTTTTTTCTTTTCAGCAGCTTCAAGATTTTTAGCATCTACAAATTCAGATGTTTTAGCAATAACTACAGCCATTTCTGCTCTGGTGAGAGTATCATTAGGATAGAGATTACCGTCACTGTTACCGCTTATTATACCAATATTGGCAAGTGTGCCAACCGCAATTGTATCTTTAACATTTACAAGGGAAGCCTGATCTGCAAACTTTGAAACATCAGTTGTACCATAAGAACCAATCATGCCTCCTTCATTAAGAGCATTATAAATCATATTTATTGCATCAATTCTTGTAATATAGCTTTCAGGATAATAATTATTTGTATCAGTAATAGCTTTATAATACTTACAGTTAATAATTGACTGATAGTAATATGCGTCTTCAGGAACATCCGCAATTATGAAAAAGTCACCGCTGACATCTTTATAACCCATAGTTTTGTTAAGGAATATTGCAAAATCTCCTCTTTCTATAAGGCTTTCAGGTGCAAACATATTGTTTCCTACTCCGCTTGCAATTCCTTTTGCCGCAATTTGGTCTACATATTCTGTTGCCCATCCATATGAATTTTCATTTACATCAGAAAAAAATTTTGAATTTTCCGCAAAGGCATTTACACCGCCCATACTAATTGTAACAGCAAGTGCAGCTGCAAGTGCAGGTCTAAATATTTTATTCATTATATAATTCCCTCCTTATTTTTAATTTATGTATATATTCTCTCATATATCAACAAAAGTTGCAAGTTTTTTTTATAAAAAAAAGATTAAATTTACTTTACAATGTTAATGCTCTTAGGAAATAAAAAAACAGAGCTGAATATCAACCCTGTTTTTTAAATGAATTAAACATCAATTGTATTGACCTTATCAAAATCATCAATAACTTCCTTTGAAGGTGCCTTGCTCATAAGAGATACAACAATAATTAATATTAATGAAATAACAAATGCAGGAACAAGCTCATATAATGTTGTTCCGTCAGAAGCAACAAGAACCTTGTCAGCAAGGAAGTTCTTCCATATAATAACAACTGCTGCACCTGAAATCATACCTGCAACCGCACCGCTCATTGTCATTCGCTTCCAGAATAAACTCATAATCATAACAGGACCAAAGGCTGCACCAAGTCCTGCCCAAGCATAGCTGACAAGTCCCATTACTGAAGTATCAGGATTCATGGCAAGTACAAAAGCTATGGCAGCTACAACAATAACTGAAATTTTGCTAAGAATAAGCAGTTCCTTTTCAGAAGCATTTTTCTTAAAAATAGTCTTGTAAATATCATTGGTTACAGCAGAAGCAGTAACAAGCATCTGTGAATCAGATGTAGACATAATGGCTGCAATAACCGCACAGAGAAGTATGCCTGCAATAAATCCCGGTGCTAATTTTTGAACAAGGACCATAAATATAGTTTCTGCCACAGCAGTATCAGTAAATACACTCATACCTGTTTTAGACATATAAGCATATCCAAGAAAACCTACGCATACAGAAGCAAAAAGTGTAATTACAACCCAAATTGTTGCAATAATTCTTGATTTTTTAATCATATCACTTGATTTAATTGACATAAATCTAACAAGAATATGAGGCATACCAAAATAGCCAAGTCCCCAGCCTAAACCTGAAGCAATATATTGCCAAGAATAAAATGTACCGTCATTTCCTTTAACAAGACTCATATAATTAGTATGTTCCGGAATATTGTTTACAATGCTGCCTAAATCTGCACTTACTATAAAATATACAATAATAGGCACTGCCATAAGAGCAATAAACATAAGCATGCCCTGAAAGAAGTCTGTCCACACAACCGCAAAGAAACCTCCCAGGAAAGTATAAACAACAATTACCACAACACCTATTGTAAGTCCAATACTGTAATCAAGACCAAATACTGTATTAAGAAGCTTGGCAGCAGCATTAAAGCTTGATGCAGTATAAATCAAGAAGAAAATAAAAATTATAATTGCACAGACAACCCTTAAAGCTGCACTGTTTGCATTAAATCTGTTTTGAAGGTATTCGGGAATAGTAATTGAATCCCCTGCTACAACAGAATATTTTCTAAGTCTTTTTGCGACTATTTTCCAATTCAAATATGTACCTATACCAAGACCAATAGCAATCCAAGCTTCTCCAAGACCGCTAATATAAACTGCACCCGGTAAACCCATTAAAAGCCAGCTTGACATATCTGATGCCTGAGCTGATAAAGCAGTAAGCCAGCTTCCCATTTGCCTTCCGCCCAAGAAGTAATCACTTACATTTGATGACTTTTTGGAAAAATACACACCAATACCCATCATAAATATAAGATAAACGGCAAAGGCAAGAATAATAGAATAATTAACGTTCATATTCTTCCTCCTAAAACATAAATATTTTAAATTATACCAAATTATTGAATATTATGCAAGTGATTTAGCAAAAAAAATGTTGTTGAGGTTTGTTAAAGTGTCAATGATTGGTTACATTTTAACAATTATTTTTAATATTTAATTATAAGTTGACGAAGGAGTTTAATTTGTGATATTATACTTTTGCATAGATTTGCTTTTATTCATATTAGTGTTATAATTAGTCATTTATCTAATTATATAAATAAATTTAGATATTTTTAATATATATCTTGATTTTTTTATAAATTAGGTGTATAATACTAAAAGATATATTTATAAGGATGGAGAAATATATGAATTCTACAAGTAATAATGTCGACTCATATTTTGAACTGGATATAAGCAAAATTTTTGATGCGGTTTTAAAAAGACTTAAAATGATTATTGCTTTTGCAATTGCTTTTGGAGCTTCAGCGTTTCTAATCAGTAATTTTGTTATGACTCCAAAATATGTGGCATCTGTTTCTATGTGTATAAGCAATAATAAGTCAATGGCAAGTGACAGCCTTGATATTAATGATGTTAATGCAGGCATTGCCCTTGTTCCTACCTACATAGAGCTTATGCAAAGCTACAATATTTTAGGCGAGGTGGCAGCAAAAACTCAGGATTTGGGATATACAGTAGAGGATATAGCTTCAATGATGTCAGTTTCCACAGTAGACGAAACCCAGATTGCTGTTGTCAGTATATCTAATCCTAATCCTGAACACGCAAATATTATTGCCAATGCTATTGCCGAAATAGCTCCTGAAAGAATTGTTGATTTTATGGAGGGTACTTCCATAAAGGTTGTTGACAACTCTGTTCTTCCCGAAGAACCTTCTTCACCTAATATTAAAAAGTATACAGTTCTTGGCATTGCCTTTGGGCTTTTTGTGGGTGTGGTTCTTGCTGTTTTGATTGAGCTTTCAGACAGAACAATTAAGTCAGAAAGCGATATTAATGCAATTTATGCTGATATACCTGTTTTAGGTTCTATCCCTGAGTTTACTCAAATTGATAATTCTGACAGCACAGAAGAAAATAAGTAATAATTAAAGGACGGGTTCAATGTTTAATTTATTTGGTAAAAATGAAATATTAGCAAACAGACCTGAGGACGAAATTGATGCTCTTATATCAGAAGAATCCAGGTTTGATATAAAAGAAGCCTATAACGAACTAAGAACAAATATATCTTTTTCTATTCCTAAAAAAGGCTGTAAGATTATTTGTATCACAAGTGCTGTAGCTTCTGAGGGGAAAAGTACTACTTCTGTCAACAGTGCAATTACATTTGCAAAGGGCGGCAAGAAAATACTCCTTATTGATTGCGATTTAAGAAAACCTAATGTTGATAAAATTTTAAAAATTAAAAATGAAAAAGGTGTCAGCGACCTCCTTGTTTCATCTTGTGAGATAAATGATGTTATAGTAAAAAATGTTATTGACGGACTTGATGTCATTACATCGGGAAATATTCCGCCTAATCCCGTTGAACTTCTTTCATCTGAAAGAATGTCAGATGTTATTGAACAGCTTGGCAGGGATTATGATTATATATTTATTGATGCGCCTCCTGTTAATGTTGTAACAGATGCAGCTATTATATCAAAGGTTTGCGATGGTGTGATTGTTGTGATAAGACAGGGAGTTGTGGATAAAAGTATGCTTACTGATGCCGTTAAAAAGCTTGAGTTTGTAAATGCTAAAATCATTGGTTTTGTACTTAATGATGTTGTCAGCTCAAAGCTTGGATATGGAAATTACAGATATTCCGGAAGATATGGCAAAAGATATGGCTATGGTAATGGTTATTATCAAAAATAGAAGGGGATGATTGATTGATTGATTTTCATTCACATATAATTCCTAAAATTGATGATGGCAGCAAAAGTGTGGAGATGTCAGTAGAAATGCTTAAAATGAGTTTTTCTCAGGGTGTTACTGATATAGTTGCTACTCCTCACTTTTATATAAATAACAATGATGCTGATGATTTTATTAAAACCCGTACTCACTGTTTTAAAAAATTAACTGCTTCTCTTGATGATAATATGCCCAATATATATCTGGGTGCAGAAGTTTATTATTTTCACAGAATGAGTGCTTATGATGGTCTTGATTTGCTGACAATAAATAACAGCGAATATCTACTTCTTGAAATGCCCTTTGTTAAATGGACAAGAGCTATACTTGATGAAGTTGAGGAGCTTATCTATCAAAGAGGTTTTAAAATAATTATTGCTCACATTGAACGATATTTAGATTTACAAAAAGGTACTAATAATATTAACCAATTGTTATCCTTAAATCCTATTGTTCAAATGAATGGTGAATACATAAATGGCTTTTTCACTAAGAAAAAGGCTCTGAATTTTATAAATAACGGTATTGTTCATCTTATTGGTTCTGATTGTCATAATTTAGACGACAGAAAACCTAATCTTGATAAGGCTTATGCCATTATCGAAAATAAGCTTGGAATAGATACTGTTAATAAAATAAACAAACTGGGAAAAGAAATTTTAAATATTAAATAGCTTTTTTCAGAAAAGTCTATGAAAGGAGATTTAATTGCGAAACAATAATGTAAAAAAATCACATAAAGTTTTAACTGCTTTATTGGTTGTATTATTTTTATTGATTGTTGGAGTTATAGTGCTGTATTTTTATCAAAAAGATAATATTGATGCAGTATTCAACTCAGTTAAATATTCCAAAGAGGACATTCAACAACAAATTGATGATTCCAAAAACGATGTCAAAGATACATTGAAGGAATATAATATTGACAATCTGCGTGATTTCACTTTTGAAGAAGAAGAACAAATTCGACGAGGTGAGATTACTTATGAAGAAGCATTGAAAAAGATTATGGAGGAAAGCGGTGTTACAGATAAGCTGACTGCTGCATCGGATGATAATTCAACTAATCTTAGCAATGAAAATTCATCAAGTATAAATGCTGTTACTAATATTAAAGCAAACAGCAATAGTGCTCAGGATATTGTAGCTGAATATGCAGTTAAACTATACGGCTTAAAGGCTTATTACCTTGGGCAGATAGGTAATTTGGTTGATTCTGCCAAGGCTGATTATAAAGCAAAGGGCAGTGTAAAGCAAATTGCAAGGGACTATCTTGGCAGGGCAGCATCTCTTGAGAGTGAGGCTGATACTGCTGTATATGCTTTGCTTGATGAGCTTGATGGCAAGCTTAAAAGTCTGAATGCAGATACATCTGTCGTTGAAACTATGAAAAATGCTTATGAAAATGAAAAAGTATTGAAAAAATCTTATTATTTAAGCTTATATCAAAGTAAAAAGTAAAATTTGAAATGGGAGGAATTAACTATGAAAAACAAAATTTTAATCTCTGCAACTGCTGTGGTTATGTCTTTGGCTATGACTGCAAGTGCTTTTGCAGCACCTATTGCAAGGGGAACCGGTAATGTTGACGGCAACAGCGTTATTAACAGTAACGATGCTTCTATGGTGGAGAAATCTGCACCTACCGAAGAAAGCGTTGACAATGGTACTTTTACCAACATTGAAAACGGCAACTTTGACGGTGACTGGTCTACAAAGAAAATCCACGCAGACCATAAAGATGCTGAAAGAATTCTCGGCTATGTTTTACAGCCTGAAAACTACACTGAGCATATTGCTTTAAGATTTTATTCAGGCACTGATACTGCTATTGGTGCAGGTGCCTTTAGATTTTTTGATACTTCTGATTTAAATTCCGAAAAGTCTAACTGGGAAGGTACATTTGCTGATGAAACCGCTTCTTTTGACAGTGCTTCTAATATTACTATCGATGAGGCTGTTAAGTCTATTGCAAGCAACGATGGCAACGGTTGGGATTCTGAAGCCATTGAAGCTTTCTCTCAGTATTTAGGCGGTATCTACTTTATGGGTGATGAAGATTCAAAAGAAGAGGGCAACAGAATTTGCCTCACTACTGAAAAAGGCTGGGCAGTATTTAACTGGGCTATGAGACAGATTATTCCATTAAGTCCTGAAACAGCCAGCTTAGCCGGTGAAAGCAGAAAAGATGACTATACTGAAGGCTATGATAACTTACCTGCTAATCTTCAAAACAGAGTTGATGCTTTCAATGAATTAAAGAGCTATATTGTTAGCGGTAATGATTATCAAACTAACATTGATGTTACTGACTCTATGGTTCTTTCTAAGATGTATGAAGTATGGACAAGAGCATTCCCGGCTGACGAAATTACCGGTGATGATGTAAGTATTACTGCTGACCGTTTTATTCAGATTTACGGCAGAAGATATAATATTGATACTGCTACTCAGAACGGTGCCGGAAATAACCATATTGTATCTGATAATCCTGGCAGCAACAGCTCATTTGTTACAACTATTATAAATAATAAGTTATATGATTATAAGACTGCTACATTACAGGACATTAGAGATGCCTTCGGCGACCAGATTACTATTTCTACAAGCAAGAAGGTTGTTGACCCTGATGATGCAACTAATGGCGGTTCTGAATGGGGCTTCACTTTAGAATTCTATACAAGATATGTAGAAAAATAATTTTACAATTTATCAAAGAGATTGTCTGTGATGGCAATCTCTTTGTGACTATGTAAATTTTTGGAGGAAATATATGAAAATAAAAAGATTATTTGCTTCTGTGCTTGCCGGTTGTTTTGTATTAACTTCTGCTGCTTTTGGTGCAGATGAAGTCAAGGCTTTATTGCCTTTTTCAGATGTAAATGCTGAAACAGCACAGGGTAAGGCAATTATTAAAATGTATGAAATGGGTTATTTAAAAGGCTATGAAGATGGCTCTTTCAGACCTGAAAATTCCATTACAAGAGCCGAACTGACCAGAGTATTTAATCAGGTGTTCGGTTATGGTTTAAATGAAGAAACAGCAGAAAATATGCAGGACTTTACTGATAACTTTGATTCTTCCGCATGGTATTATAATGATGTTAGAATTGCTCAGAGCAATGGCTATATTAAAGGCTTTGAAGACGGCTCTTTCAGACCTAAGGAAAACTTCACAAGAGAGCAGACCTGCACAGTTATATATACTGCCGCTAAGCTTGAGAATAAAGAAATTTATGTTGAAATATCTGACCCTGTTTCAGAATGGGCAAGAGAATATGTAAATGCAAATATTGTTAATGAAGTGTTTACACTTGAAGAAAACAGCACCTTCAGAGCAAAAGAAAATATTACAAGAGCAGAGGTTTGTGAAGCACTTGTTAAGTTTGTAAAGGACAAATCCGCTGATGAGGCAGTGACTGATACTGAAACAACTGAAGCTGCAACAACAGAGGGAACAACAGAAACTACTACTAAGTCATCATCTTCCGGATCTTCCGGCGGTGGCGGTGGCGGAAGTTCAAGCGGCGGAAGCTCAAGCGGCGGAAGCTCAAGCGGCGGAAGCAGTTCAGGCGATAGCAGCACTACTGTTGATGACCCGTCAGATGTAGTTTTGACTGATAGTGATAAAGACGTTTTAGCCAGAGTAATTAAGACAACAAAAGAAGAATTTATTCCAAGATGCTATAGAGCATCCTTTAAGAATATGGGTCAAATGATTTTAACTGCTCTTGAATCTTATTACGCTGATAATACCTATGATTTCAGAGGAGATATAGATGAAGTTAAAGAGGTTTATAAATCTTTATCTGACAGTCAGCAGGATGAGTTCAGAAGTCTTGCCCTTACAGTTTACAGTATGAGTGATTTAAATCAGCTTGCATCATTATTTGAAGCATTCTTTTAATTAATATGAAATATTGTAAACTTAAATATTTATTTATTATATTTACAATTGCCTGTATAGCTTTTATATGGTATCACTCAAGTCTTGACGGCAATGAATCTTCCCTTGAAAGTCAGGAAGCAATGCTTATAATAAAGAACATATTTCAATTTTTGGGCATTCCCAATAATATAAGTGAATATGCTCTTAGGAAAATGGCACATTTTCTTGAATTTTCAGGACTTGGTTTTCTTCTTACAATGGATATATATTTATGGAACAGGTCATATTCATTATTAAAAAATATTTATCTGTCACCATTTATAGGTATTGTAACTGCCTGTATTGACGAAACAATACAGATTTTCAGTCCCGGCAGGTCAAGTAAGGTTACTGATATTTGGGTTGATTTTTCAGGAATAATAGCTGCCACAATTGTAACGCTTATATTAATTAAAATATTTTTAAATTTTAAAGGCACTTCAAAATGAGGTGCCTTTAATTATCGAGAATTTTATTAAGTATATTTTTGTCGTTAGTATAGTTTTTATATTTTCCTTTTTCCTTTAAATCAATTTTACATATTGATTTATACTGACAATAATCACAGCCGCTTTTTACAACACTGCCCTTTATATATCTGTAAGGCTTTATTGAAATATTTCCTTTGGCAATTTTATTACCGCATTCAACTATTTTTTTATCAATAAATTCCCCAAGCTTTTTAAAATCCTCTGCTGTAAATGAAAATTCTTTGTCTATAATATCCTCATTGCTTTCTGTCACAATACTTTGGGTTGATACAATACCCTTGTATTTCATTTTTGAAATAAGCTCAGCTTCAATATTTTCAACTTCTTTTTCAATCTGTGGATTTTTAATACTGTAATAGAGTATCTCTCCGGGCACAAGCTCCTTTTTATAATTGTGGCTGACAGCATTAATGTAAGCATTTATATAAAGGGGCAGCTGTATATCGATGCCATTATAAATATTGTTAAAATCAAAGGAATGTTCCTTTGATTTATAATCAACAATTCTTATATATATTTTATCAGTGTGTTCAAGGTGGTCAACCCTGTCGATTTTACCTGTAAGGTTAAGGCTTTTACCCTTATCAAGAGCATATTTTATTGGCTGAATACCCTTTTTATCGTCAAATATAAATTCAAATTCCTTTGGCTTAAATTTATCCTTTTTAGCACCCTGACTAAAATTCCATATTGTAGATGACATAATTTTTTTAATTCTGTTTATAAAACCCTTATATCTTGGAACCTGTGATAAATGTTCGCTTTTTGTCTGTATTATAGCGGAATTAACAGCAGCTTCTGATATATTTTTAATAGCTTCTTTATCAGAAGCAAGAGAGGATAAATCAATATTATTATCTTTTATTGTGTTAAATACATATTCAAGAGCTGCGTGATAAATATTGCCTGATTCAAGATTTTTAAACTGATATTCATTTCTCTCATTTGCATAAAGAGTATATTTCATAAAAAATGAATATGGGCATTCTGAGAAATTTTCAAGCTTTGAAACACTTATATTAATTGAATTTGGATAAGTTTCATCAGCTATATCAATAGGCAGATATTCAGCAGCAGTATTTTCAAGTATGTATTTTATATTAGAAATAACATTTTTGTATTTAACATTACTGCTGAAATATTTATATAATGAAATATATTCATCTGAAATATCCTTGCTGTCCCTAATATGATAAATAAGCTTATTAAGAGTCGGCAATGGTGCAGTTATATTAATATTTTTACTGTCATAGGTGTATTCTTTAAGCTCTGTAAATATGTTTTCTATTCTTTCAACAACAGGGGATTTAACCATTTCTTCACCTGAAATACTCCCTGTTGAATAGGTTAAATAAAGGTATTCAGATGGTTTTGTAATTGCCATATAAATATTAAGCTTATCCTGTGCAAGCCTTAATCTCAATTCAGGAGCAAGATTAAAGTAATTATATTTTAATGCAGCCCTTTCATTATCGGTAAAAATACCTGCTTCTGTTCTTTGAGGAGGAAGCACACCTTCATTTACACCAAGTATAAAAAGTGCTTTAATTTCCGGAAGCCTTGTTCTTTCTATATCACCCACAATAAGACAATCCCCAAAAGCCGGAATAACACCCATCTCAGCAGTTTCAATGCCTGCTTTAAGTATATTGAGATATTGGTTTATATTTACTTTTTCATCGCCTAAAAATTCTATCATTTTTTCAAATACGGAACAAATATGTTTCCATATCTGACTATGTATGGCAACAGTATTTCTGTCATTTATTTTGTTTGCATCATCAATAAGAGAGTTAAGACCCTTTTCAATATCAAGCTCATCTAAAAGCTTAAACAATAATATTGTGATTTCTCTAATAGTATAATTTTTGTTTCTTTTAATTTTATCTGAAATTACAGATATATAACCTATAAATATATCTCTTATATCTTCAATTAAAGGTTTTATATAAAGCTTTGTATCAAAACCGTATTTCCAGTCTGAATTTAACCACATTCTGCCCTTAATATTTTGTGCAATGGCATAGTTTTCAAGTAAAAAAACATCTTCATCAGATATATCCACAAAAGGAGATTTTAAAAAACCAAATACCGAATTAATGCTAAAATCAGTTGAAATAATTTCAACTGCCGAAATTATTGTTTGTGTCAGAGGGTGAGAAGCAATTTCACGTCTTGAATCCAAAAAGCTTGGTATTCCATAGCGATTAAGAGTATTGCACAAGGGTTTTTCATATGCTTTGCTCCCTGCAATAACAGCAATCTGGTCATATCTGTAGTGTTTATCTCTTGTCAGCTCAATAATTTTAGAGCATACATATTCTGTTTCTTCATATTTGCTTTTTCCGCTGCAAATATTTATACGGTCACATTTTTTGTTACAGGTGTTGGCTAAATTAATATATTCAGCGCTTAAAATAGATAGTTCGGTATTATTATTATATCTGTAGCATTTAGTCAGAATTTCAGGTTTGTCCATAGTAATATTGCTGTTTTGAGCTATTTCAGCCAGCTTTTTAATTGTGTTTTTTGTTTCATAAAATAAATCATCAGTGCTTATAAAATCATTATTTATATCTTTGCCATCAGTAATAAGAGCAATATTAACTCTTTCTGCATATTTTAAAAGCTCTCCTATAACTCTGTATTCCTGAGGTGTAAAGCTTTTAAAGCCGTCTATCCATATTTCACTGCCATAAAGCATATCACTTTTTGAAATAACAGATGTGAGAATGTCAAGGGTGTTTTCTGCTGAAATATATTTAGTTTTAAGCTTATCTGTATAGTCTGTGTATATTTTTTCAATATCCATGAGCTTATATTTTAAAACACAATCAGACAGGTCGTTATATGCTAAAGCAATATCTTCTGACGTAACATTATACTGCATAAGCTCAGAAATTGTAGAGCCAAGACTGTCTGTAAAGCCTCTATGGCTTATGGATTTATTATAAAGATTAAGATTTCCTTTAACATCAATAAGTGTTTTTTGCAAAAGCATAGCACGCCCAACATCATCAAGTATATTATTATCCTTTATACCCAGATTTTGCATAATTACAAATGCAAGATGCTTAAAGCTGTATACACCTGTGGCAACAATGGATTTTTTAGCTCTTAAAAGTGCCTTTTCGGATTCCATTGAAAACTGTTCGGGCACAATATATAAAAGCTTGTTATTATAGTTGTCTTTTTCAATTATTTCTTTAATACAAATATGGGTTTTGCCGCAGCCTGCACCGCCAAGTATAAATCTTAAACTCATATTACCACCTCTTTTATTATAATATTCTAACATATTAGTAATAAAATTTAAACAAAAATAATAAAATATTACAAATAAATTTATGGAGGAAATATGAAAAATCAGATTGTAGTATTAAAAATGAAAGATATTATAAAAAAGGCGGTTTTTCTTGTAATAGGCATAGTAGTTATTGTCTTTTTTATAGGTATGTTTACGGAAGATAAGGAAACTGTCTATAATGAGGGTACATATCAGGCGGATATTGTTCTTAACGGCAAGGCTGTTGTGCTTAATGTAACTGTAGATGATAATGCAATTAAAAATATCACACTTAGTGATTTATCAGAAACACAGTCAGTTTTTTATCCTACATTTAACAGCTGTTTTGAAGATATATCAAATTCTGTTTTAGAAGCACAGTCTACAGATATTGAAATTCCCAAAGATTATTCAATGACAGGTCAAATTTTACTTTCTGCAATAGATTCTGCATTAAATCAGGCAAAAAAATAGCAAAATTTGACAAAAAGCTATTGATAAACAATACAATAAATGGTATCATTATCCTAGAGAAAAATAGTATTTTAATAATATGAATACAGTTTTTACAAAGGAGAAGGAAAATGGCTAAATCGTTTAATCAGAAGTTAAAACTTATTTATATAAGAGATATGCTTCTTAAAAATACAGACGAAAATCACTATATGAATATAAATGAAATTATAGAAAATCTTGCTAAAGATGATATTAAGGCTGAGAGAAAAAGTATTTACAGCGATATTGAAACATTAAGAAAATTAGGTCTTGATATTGAAACCAACAGAAAAAAAGGTTATGCTGTTATGTCAAGGGATTTTGAGCTTGTTGAAATTAAAATGCTTGTTGATGCTGTGCAAAGCTCACGTTTTATAACGGCTAAAAAAAGTATGAGCCTTATTAAAAAGCTTGAAAATTTTACAAGTAAATATCAGGCTAATGACCTGCAAAGACAGGTATTTGTTTTAAACAAAATTAAGAATATGAATGAGAGCATATACTATACTCTTGATTTTATATATGGTGCAATTGCTGCCGATACAAAAATAAAATTTAAGTATTTCAAATGGAATATTAATAAGGAACAGGAATTAAAAAAAGACGGCAAATTTTATATCGTAAGTCCATGGCATCTTTGTTGGGATAATACCAATTATTATCTTATAGCATATGATGATGTAGATAAAAAAATAAAACATTTCAGAATTGATAAAATGCTTAACACAAATACTCTTAAAGAAAAAAGAGAGGGCAAGGAGATATTTGACAAAGTAGATATGTCTGTTTACAGCGATACTCATTTTTCAATGTTTGGAGGAGAAATTGAAAATGTTACTCTTAATGTTAAAAATGAGCTTAGCAATGTTGTTATAGACCGTTTTGGAAAAAATATCTCTATAATTAAATCAGATGATAATTCATTTACCGTCAAAGTCAAGGTTGCCGTAAGCGACCAGTTTTTAGGCTGGATATTTGGTCTTGGAGGGGGCATTAAAATTATTGCGCCTCAAAATGTCAGGCAGAGAATGACAGACCTTGCAAAAAATTACATATAAAATAAAAAAGGAAAGTCCGCAAAAAAAAACAAAAGCCCCGTTTTTCGGGGCTTAAATTATTATATTAATAAATCTTTGATTTCTTTTGGTAAAGCATCAGGGTTAGTATTAGCTGAAATTATAAATTCCAAAGAGTAGTTTTTGCTGATAGTATTTAACTTAGTCATAAGTTTAATAATATCTTCGTTATCTAATTTTTCAACTACTTTATAAATACCGTCAATATAAATCTGTTCAATGTCACTGTTTTGAGAAAGGATACCATATATAAAACCAACTAATTCTCTGTAATTAACTAATGGAAATTCCCTGACTTCAACAAACCTTACTTTATGGTTTAAATCATAAATATGTCTGCTGTCATCATCTATGTATACAATAACTCCATTTGCGGTTTTTACGGCTTCATTAGCCATATCAATTAATTTTTTGGTTTTTCCTTCGCCTTTTTCACCTGCAAGAATTTTAACCATAGTAATCTCCTCCTTATTTAAAGTTGCTTTCATTACAACTGTGCTTATTTTTTCTTATATTATATATTCTACATATATGTTAAAAATCCTTTTTATATTTTAATTTTTTTTAGATAATTTTTATAAAAAAATATATACTTGACAAAGTGAGCAAAAATAGGTTAATCTATAAACTGAGATAATGTGTAGTTAAACTGAAAGGATGTTTATTTTGGCTAATAATAAATCAAGGGAATATAATAATGACAGTATCACTTCTTTAAAGGGTGCTGACAGAGTAAGATTAAGACCTGCTGTTATATTCGGCTCAGACGGTCTTGAGGGTTGTGCCCATTCTGTGTTTGAGATATTGTCTAATTCCATAGACGAAGCAAGAGAAGGCTTTGGCAATAAAATTGAAATTGTTCTTGGCAAGGATAATGATATAACTGTTTGCGACCACGGCAGAGGTATACCTGTTGATTATAATCAAAAAGAAGAAAAATTTAACTGGGAGCTTTTGTTTTGTGAGCTGTATGCAGGGGGAAAATATCTTAATAATGATGGAGATAACTATGAATTCAGCTTAGGACTTAATGGTCTGGGTCTTTGTGCCACACAATACAGCTCTGAATTTATGGAAGTAACCATATTAAGAGATGGATGTAAATATGAATTAAAATTTGAAAAGGGGGAAAATATAGGAGGTCTTTCAAAAGAGCCTGTCAAAACTAAAAAAACAGGCACAACCATACACTGGAAGCCTGACAGAGAGGTTTTTACCGATATAAATATACCTGTTGAGTATTTCCAAAGTGTTTTAAGACAACAATGTGTTGTAAATGCAGGACTTACATTTGAGCTGACAGATGAAAACACAGGTGAAAAATATACCTATTGCTATGAAAATGGTATAAAGGATTATATAAATGAGCTTGCAGGGGAAAAGGCATTTACACTTCCTCAGTATTATTCTTATGAAACAAAAGGGCGTGACAGAGAGGACAAGCCTGAATATAAGCTTAAATTTGAGCTGACATTTTGTTTTAACAATGAAGTTAATGTTCTTGAATACTATCATAATTCAAGCTTTCTCGAACATGGCGGCTCTCCCGATAAGGCAGTTAGGTCAGCCTTTGTTTCTGCTATTGATTTTTATATTAAAAATAATAATTTATATAAAAAAGACGAAAAGAAAATTGTATTTTCAGATGTTGAGGACAGTCTTGTTATAATTATAAACAGCTTTTCAACTGTAACAAGCTATGAAAATCAGACTAAAAAATCAATTACAAATAAATTTATACAGGATGCCCTTACTGATTATCTTAAAAAGCAGCTTGAAATATATTTTATAGAAAACAAAGCCGATGCAGACAAAATTGCCGCACAGGTTTTGGTAAACAAAAGAAGCAGAGAAACAGCAGAAAAAACCCGTATTAATATTAAGAAAAAGCTTACGGGAAATATTGATATGAACAACAGAGTTGAAAAGTTTGTAAACTGCCGGACAAAAGATGTTTCAAAAAGAGAGCTTTATATAGTTGAGGGTGATTCTGCTCTTGGCTCTGTAATGCTTGGCAGAGATGCTGAATTTCAGGGTATTATGCCTATAAGAGGTAAAATATTAAACTGCTTAAAGGCTAATTATGAAAGAATTTTTAAATCTGATATTATAACTGATTTATTAAAGGTTATAGGCTGCGGTGTTGAGATTAAAACAAAGCACAGCAATGATTTAAACAGCTTTGATATTAACAATTTAAGATGGAATAAAATTATAATTTGCACTGATGCCGATGTAGACGGATTTCAGATTAGAACCCTTGTGCTTACTATGATTTACAGACTTGTGCCAACACTTATTGATGAGCATAAGGTTTTTATTGCCGAATCTCCTTTATATGAAATTACAACAGGAAGCGGAAAAAAGGAAAAAACTTATTTTGCCTACACTGAAAAGGAAAAGGCTGATATTGTATCCAAGCTTAAAGTAAAATATCATATTCAAAGGTCAAAGGGTCTTGGTGAAAATGAACCTGAAATGATGTGGCAGACTACTATGAATCCTGAAACAAGAAGGCTTATTCTTGTGCTTCCCGAAGATGCCAAGAAAACATCAGAAGTATTTGATCTGCTTTTAGGTGATAATATAAAAGGCAGAAAAGAACATATTGAAAATGACGGATATAAGTATATTGATTTAACAGAATTAAGCTAGGAGGGGTTTGAAATGGCTAATAACAAATATATAAAACAGCATATCACAGACACTCTTGAGCTTAATTATATGCCTTATGCAATGAGTGTTATTGTATCAAGAGCTATACCTGAAATAGACGGATTTAAGCCTGCACACAGAAAGCTTCTTTATACAATGTATAAAATGGGGCTTTTAAACGGAGCAAGAACTAAGTCAACAAATGTAGTGGGGCAGACAATGAAGCTTAATCCTCACGGTGATGCCACTATTTATGAAACAATGGTAAGACTCACAAGGGGAAACGAGGCATTGCTTCACCCTTTTATAGACAGTAAAGGCAATTTTGGAAAGGTGTTTTCCACAAATATGGCTTATGCTGCATCAAGATATACTGAGGTTAAGCTGGACAGTATTTGTAATGAAATTTTTAGGGATATTGATAAAAACACAGTTGATTTTATTGACAACTATGACGGCACATTAAAAGAGCCTGTGCTTTTTCCCACTACATTTCCAAACATTCTTGTCACTCCCAATAAGGGTATTGCAGTGGGTATGGCGTCAACTATTGCAAGCTTTAATTTAAGAGAAGTTTGTGATGCTGCTATTGCATATATTAAAGATGCAGACATTGATTTAAAGAAATACTTAAAAGCTCCTGATTTTACTACAGGAGGAGAAATTATATATAATGCTGAAGAAATAGACAAAATTTACAACACCGGCAGAGGAAGCTTTAAAATCAGAGCTAAATACACCTTTGACAAAAAGAACAATATAATTGAAGTTACTGAAATTCCATATTCAACTAATATTGAAGCTATAATTGACAAAATTATTGAGCTTGTTAAAACTAACAAAATCAGAGAAATAAATGATGTCAGAAATGAAACTGACCTTAATGGTCTTAAAATAGCAATTGATATTAAAAGAAGTGCCGACCCTGATAAGCTTATGACAAAGCTTTATTCAATGACACCTCTTACTGACAGCTTCAGCTGTAATTTTAATGTGCTTATTAAAGGCGCTCCCAAAACAATTGGCATTAAAGAAATTCTTAATGAGTGGATAGATTTCAGAATGGGCTGTATAAAGCGTCAGGTTGCCTATGACCTTGATAAAAAAATGGAAAGACTTCATCTTCTTGAGGGTCTTGAAAAAATTATGCTTGATATTGACAAGGCAATTAAAATTATAAGAGGTACCGAAGAAGACAGTATGGTTATTCCAAATCTTATGAAAGGCTTTAAAATTGATGAAATTCAAGCAGAATTTGTGGCTGAAATTAAGCTTAGAAACCTTAACAAGGAGTATATTTTAAAGCAAACTAAAGCTATCGAAGATTTAAAAAATGAAATTAGTGACCTTAATGACATTCTTCATCACGAAACAAGGGTTCTTAAAATAATAATTTCTGACCTTAAAAATGTTGCTAAAAAATATGGTAAGGACAGAAAAACCTCAATTATATATGAAAATGAAATAAAGACAGTTCAAAATGATGATTTTATAGAAGATTATCCTGTTACCCTTTTCTTAACAAAAGAAAATTATTTTAAGAAAATAACACAGGTATCATTACAGGCATCTATGAGAGTATCGGCAGAACATAAGCTTAAAGAAGATGATAAAATCATACAGAGCCTTGAAACATCAAACAAAACAGAGCTTTTAATGTTTTCTGATAAACAGAATGTTTATAAGGTTAAATGCTATGACCTGCCTGAGTGTAAAACAAGCAGTATGGGTGAATATTTAAACAATCTTATTGGATTGGACAGTGATGAGAAAATTGTTTATATAACTCCTGCCAATGATTATAAGGGTTATATGATTTTTGCCTTTGAAAACGGAAAGGCTGCCAAAATTGAAATGACAGCTTATCAGACTAAGGTAAACAGAAAGAAGCTTATTAATTCTTATTCAGCAAAATCACCTCTTGCGGGAATTATGTATATTGCCAATGATTGCGATATTGTGCTTATAAGAGATAATGATAAGGCTATGCTTTTAAACAGCAGTCATATACCCCTTAAACAGACTAAATCAAGTGGGGGAGTGCAGATTTATTCCCTTAAAAAGAACAGTAAGCTTACAAGAATTATGCCTAAAGAAAGCTTTAAATCTGATGATATAGAATATTACAGAAGCAATAAAGCTCCGTCAACAGGTCATTTTATAAATTCTGAAGATATTGAAAGTAATGCCTTTCCAAGTCAGATGGATTTGTTTTGACATATAAACTTAAAATTATTAAAAATTCCTTCAATGTGAAAGGAGCTGACGAAAAATCAGCTCCTTTTATATTATAATGTATTTAATAATTCATAGAAATTAGGAAATGAAATACCAACACAATCACCCTCTGTAATGACAGTATCACCCTCAGCAACAAGACCTGCAACAGCACAGCTCATTGCAACTCTATGGTCAAGGTGTGAATAAACCTCTGCACCTTTAAGCTTCTGATTACCCTTAATAATCATACCGTCATCAGTTTCAGTGATTTTAACTCCCATTTTTCCAAGTTCGGCACTCATTGTTGCAATTCTGTCAGACTCTTTTACTTTTAATTCCTGTGCATCTTTAACATGGGTTGTACCCTCTGCACAGAGAGCAGCAACTGCAAATACAGGAATTTCATCTATCATTCTTGGAATAATATCTCCTTTTAATTCAATTGCTTTTAATTTTGAAGCTTTGACTTCAATATCTCCCACTTCTTCTCCTGCTGATTTTCTTGCATTTAATATTGTAATATTTCCGCCCATAGCCTTTAAGGCATCAATAATACCTGTTCTGGTAGGGTTAATTCCGACATTTTCAATTATAATATGTGAATTTGGAACAATTAAGCCTGCAACAATAAAAAATGCTGCTGAAGAAATATCTCCCGGTACTTTTAAATCCTTTGCGTAAAGCTCATTTACCGGTGTGCTTGTTATAACACCATTTGTGTTTTTAATATTTGCTCCAAAATGATTTAACATAATTTCAGTATGATTTCTTGAAGCAACAGGCTCATTAATTACTGTTGTACCCTCTGCAAAAAGACTTGCAAGAAGAATTGAGGACTTAACCTGAGCACTTGCAACAGGCATTGTGTACTCAATAGCCTTTAAATTTTTTCCATGAACAGTAAGGGGAGCATAGCCGTCATTTGTGCTTTCAATATGGGCACCCATTAATGAAAGAGGATAGATAACTCTTTTCATAGGTCTTTTCTGAATAGATAAATCACCGTTTAAAACTGTGTCAAAATTCTGTGCTGAAAGTATGCCTGAAATAAGTCTTATTGTAGTTCCGCTGTTTCCGACATCAAGGTGATTTTTTGGTGCTGAAAGACCTTTTAAGCCTTTGCCATGCACAGTTACATTTTCACCGCTTGTTTCAATATCTATCCCAAGATTTCTGAAACACCTTATTGTTGACATACAGTCATCACCGGTAAGAAAGCCCCTAATGTGGGTATCTCCTTTTGCAATAGAGCCAAACATTACTGCTCTGTGGGATATTGACTTATCCCCGGGTATTTTGATTGTTCCCTTTAAACCGGTTTTTGGATATATAGTTTTATTCATAATTTTCTCCTTATTTATTGAAAATTGTATAATTCATAAATTCAAGAATATGTATTGCCTTGTCCTCATCTGCCTGTGAGTCAAACAGAATTTCCAAAGCACCCTCGCTGTATTCTCTGCTGTTTAAAATATTGATATTTTTAATATTAATATTCTGACTGCTTAATATAGTGGTAATTGTACCGATTTCACCGGGTCTGTCTTTCATATCAACAGTTATTTTATAAATTGAGCCTAATACTGTTGCCTTTTTAACTGTGAATGTATTTCTGTAATTTTTCGCATCATCAAAGAAATTATAAAGACTTTCTTTATTTTTTAAAGCAGTGTCAACATAATCAACGCTCTTTTTAAAAACATTCCAAACTTTTGATATTTCGTCACTGTTATCCTGACATATACTATCCCATATTTCGGGAGATGAGCTTGCTATTCTTGTAATATCCTTAAAGCCTCCCGCTGCAAGAGTGTGCATATACTGATTTTCATCATCAAGATTTTTAACTGTATTTACAAGGACAGCTGCTATAAGATGAGGAACATGGCTTATTGCGGCTACAGTGTAATCATGAAGATAAGCATTAAGCACCATAGGTATTGCGCCTGTAAGTCTGACAAGCTCAAACATTGTTTTAAGCTGGTCGTCAGTTATATTGGGAGTCGGAGTGAGAATATAAAAGGCATTTTCAAGAAGATGTGCCTTTGAAGATTTATACCCTGTTTTTTCACTTCCCGCCATAGGGTGTCCGCCTATAAAGCATATATTTTCAAATTCAAGCATTTTGTCATATATATTAGCCTTTGTGCTTCCCACATCAGTTATAATACAGTCAGATTTAATATATGGAATAAGCTTTTTTACATATTCGGGAATTTTATCAACGGGTGTGCATATAAAAACTATGTCGCAATCACTGAATATACTTAAATCATCAAGAGTGTATTCATCAATAACACCGTCGGCTTTTGCATCAGCAAGTGATTTTTCGGTTCTGCTTGATGCCACAATTTTAATATTTGTTTTTTCTTTTATTGCCTTAGCTATTGACCCGCCAATAAGACCAAGACCGATTATACCGATACATTTCATAATTTTCACCTCGGTTTCATAAAAAACATAACTTATAATATTTTATCATTTTGCACAAATAAAATCAATATAATTGCAATTATAAATTTAAAAAATAAATATATTTGTGCATATTTAACAAATTCATAAAAAATAACAAAATTTAAAAGGAAATTTGAATTATTTGTAGAATATTATTAAATATAAGATAAAAATACTTGTGCAAATACATATATAAAAAACCAAAATATTTATATTGATTGTAAGAAATGCACAATTAATATTTAAGGGGTGTGATTAACAATGATGAAAAGCTATTCAGCTAAGTCAATCAGAAATGTTGCGATTTTAGGTCACAGCGGCTGCGGAAAGACTACTATTGCAGAGGCTTGTCTTTATGTAAGCGGTGCTTCAAAGCGTTTTGGACGTGTTGATGAAGGAAATACCGTTAGTGACTATGACGCAGAAGAAATAAAAAGAAAGGTATCTATCAGCTCATCACTTATTCCTGTTGAATGGTTAGAGGAGAAAATTAATTTTATAGATACTCCCGGTTATTTCGATTTCGTTGGTGAAGTTAAACAGGCTTTAAAGGTTGCCGACTTAGCTTTAATAGTTGTTGATGCAAAATCCGGTGTAGAGGTTGGCACTGAAAAGGCTTGGGAAATGGCTGAAGAATTAAATGTGCCAAAAATGATTTTTGTTAATGGTATGGATGATGAAAATGCTAATCTGGATAATGTTATTGAAGCATTAAAACAACAGTTTGGAAAGTCTATAGCTCCATTACAAATTCCTTTCTACGATAATGGAAAATTCATTGGCTTTGTAAATGCCATAAGAAGAAAAGCACGTAAATTTGAAAATGGTCTTGTAGAGCCTTGTGATATGCCTAAGGGTATGGAAGATGAGGTTGAAGCAATGAGAAAGCTTATTGAAGAAGCTGTTGCTGAAACTGATGATGAATTAATGGAAAAATTCTTTGAAGATGAAAGCTTCACAGAAGACGAAATACATAAAGGTCTTAATATCGGTATTGTTGACGGAACAGTTACCCCTGTTATCTGCGGTGCTGCAATTAATACTCTCGGTATCAGAGTTATGTTAAATTCCATAATTAAGTTTTTACCTCCAACAGCAGATGTTAAGCCTGTTATCGAGGCTGTCAATCCTAAGACTGATGAGCCTGTTGAAATCAATCTTGATAAAAATGACCCGTTTTCAGCCTTTGTATTTAAGACCATTGCTGATCCTTATGTAGGCAGACTTTCTATTTTTAAGGTTACAAGCGGTGTAATCAAGAAAGATACAATGGTTAAAAATGTTAATAAAAATATTGCTGAAAAAATCGGCAAGGTATATATTTTAAGAGGTAAAGACCAGATTGAAGTTCCTGAACTGCAAGCCGGTGATATTGGTGCAGTTGCAAAGCTTCAGAATACCGGCACTAACGATACCCTTGCAAGTGCTGACAGACCAATTCAGATAGAGCCTATTGCATATCCTATGCCTCTTTATTCTAAAGGAATTAAGGCTAAAAATAAAAATGATGAAGATAAGCTTTCAGGTGCTATTGCTAAGCTTCTTGAAGAAGATAAGACCTTATCCTTTGTTGTCAATAAAGAAACAAAGCAGTCTGTTATTTCAGGCATTGGTGATACTCAAATTGACGTATTTGTAAATAAATTAAAGAATAAATATAAGATTGATGTAGAGCTTAGCGACCCTATTGTTTCTTACAGAGAAATGATTAAGAGCAAAGAACAGGTTAGATATAAGCATAAGAAGCAGTCAGGCGGCGGCGGACAATATGGTGATGTTGAAATTATATTTGAGCCAAGCGGTGATTTGACAGCTCCTTATATTTTTGAAGAAGAAATATTCGGCGGTGCAGTTCCAAAACAGTACTTCCCTGCAGTAGAAAAAGGTTTGCAGGATTGTGTTAAAGCAGGTCCTTTGGCAGGTTATCCTGTTGTGGGAATTAAGGCTACTCTTGTGGATGGTTCTTACCATGCTGTAGATTCAAATGAAGTTTCATTTAAGATGGCTGCAATCGGTGCTTTCAAGGAAGCATTTAAAAAGGCTAAGACTGCAATTCTTGAGCCTATTAATACTGTTGAAGTTGTTGTTCCTGACAGCTACACAGGGGATATTATGGGCGATTTGAATAAGAGAAGAGGACGTATTCTCGGTATGGAATCCAAAGGGGGTAAACAGCATATTACTGCTGATGTTCCTGCTGCTGAAATGACTGTTTATGCTACTGATTTAAGAAGTATGACACAGGGCAGAGGAGAGTTTACTATGGAATTTGCAAGATATGAAGAAGCTCCTAAGGATGTGGCAGATAAAGTTATTGCTGCCAGAAAAGCAGAAGCTTAATCCACATTTAATTTATAAAATTATTTCTATTTTTTGTTTCCTTTTTGTTTCCTTTTTTGAGTGACACCGGCAAAATTGTCGGTGTTTCTCTTTTCTGAAATTTTTTAAAAATCTGACCTTTGTAGATTTATAAAAAATAGGTATAGGTAACTTATGTATAAGGGTTTCCAAACCCACTATGTATGAATTTTTGCAACAAAAAAACAGCGGCAAAACCACTGCTTTTTCTTAATTAAACTTCAAAGAAGCTGTCATCAGAACCTTCGCCATTAAATACATAATAGCACTTTTGCTCTTCAGGTTTATAATAAAGCTCTACAGTCTGTAAGTCCTTAACCTTGTTACCATCAGCTTTCCAAATTTCTTTGGCTGTATCAAGAAGCTGCTTGGTATCAACGTTTTTGCCCTGACACTGTACGAATAAATCGCTTTTCATATGTAAGTCCCCTTTCGTAATACTAGAAACTAATAATTTCAATATTATAATACTCCTTTTTTTCCTGTTTGTCAAGTATTATCGATATAGGGTAGGCCATTTAGAAGTAATGATAATTTTGCATATAGCAATTACGGTCAAAAAATTTCTGTTAAAACACCAATAAATCAACTGTGATAATAACTTGCGATATGATTTTTCGGTTTCGGCACTTTTGCTTGAAGTAATATTTGCCAATGTGTTTGTTACAGACATTGTCTTGTAATATTTATTGTATCTGCTGTGGGTGAACTGCTGTAGGTATAGGAATTATCTGTATCATCTGCCGCAACAAGCAATGAAAAGGACTTTAATTCTACAGTTCCGTTTTTTGATTCACCTGGCAGAGCGAAGCTGTATGTTACAGTATATTTCCTTGCCGTTGCGAATATGGAACAGCTTATTAACAGAAAATCCAAAATAAGCATTATATGTAAACTCTGTGGTAGAAATTTTATGCCGATTTAACCATCACAGGCATTTCAACCGAAAAATGAAGTTAATTAAAAATGTTGGCTGCCTTTGAATTGGCAAAATAGATATTATTACAAAATCAATAAGAGTATTTGCAATAAATACTGTTTATATTTTGGAAACCGTAATATATTTATAATTATTTGGGTGTTGAGGTTAGATTTGAAAAATAAATAAAGACACCTCAAAATTTATTATAAAAAATTATGAAAAAGTCAGACATTAAGTATTGACAAAATTATACACAATATGTTATAATATAAAACGTAATCCATAATAGTAAATTTTTCTTTACAAAGAGTGCAAGATTTGAACCGGCTTGCACTTTTTGTATGAGTAATTAGAAGAATAGACTTGTTTTTGTCAGAGAAATAAGAATTATATGTGAGATGCTCTTTTACAGAAAACATACACGGTCGACTTCCTTTCAAAGAAACGAATTAAAAATAATGGCATAGTACCGCAATACTATGTTGAAAATAGTCACAAAGCCATTATTCCTAAAAATATTTATATGTGTGTGCAAGAGGAACTGGTGCGACGGAGAGTGATTAAGGTTAGTGCAAATGGCAAAAAGCGTAGTTATAGTTGCAAACATTGTTTTGCGCAGATTGTGTTTTGTGGTGAGTGCGGTGAAATATTTCGCAGAATACATTGGAATAATAGAGGTGTAAAATCCATTGTTTGGCGTTGTATTAGCAGACTGGAGGCTACAGGCTTTGAATGTCACGCAAGAATGGTAAATGAGCTTGATTTACAGGAAGTTGCACTAAAGGCAATAAAGAGCTACTTGCAATTAAACTCCGTGAATTGAGGCAAAAAAATACTGTTGACACTGCTGCCAGAGATGCACAGTTACAACGAATAAATGAACTGCAAGATTTTATTAAGGAGCAGACTACGACCTAACAGTTTTTGATGAAACTTTGGTAAAACGCTGGTTTAAACAGATAACCGTTGGGACGACCACTTCATTGTGTAACTTAAATCTGGACTTAGTATTAATATTGTGGATTAATTCCTATATATGCATAAAAGCACCTCAATACTGAAACGCATCCAGTGATGAGGTGCTTTTGTTGTAATTAATAAAAATTATATATATCTATCATTGCAATGTAACTTATTCTTTTAATTAAGAAAATACCGATTTTATTTTGTCAGTTTTGTACTCATATTTTCGCTTACTCTAGCAATTAAATTTAAATTAAAATTTAGTTTTTTCTGTGCAACTTCTAAGTCTAATATATGCTTATGAAAATAATTATGTACAATAATTGCAGCAAAGCATTGTGCTTGAACAGTCTTTATTTTTTCTAATTTATAATGAATATTACCGTAACTATGTGCCGATGGATTTCTTAAATCAAAAAACAGCTTGTAATAGAAGTCCCAGTATGACATATTTGCTTTTTCAAATATACTATCTGGGTTAATACCTGTTAATTCTATCCATGTTTCTTTATGTTTAAATACAGATGACTGTTTCTTAGAATTTGGAGGTTCGCCTAATATTCCTTCTATGCTTCTACACGCTTGAATTATTGCTAACTCCATATTAGGAATTATTGATGCGTGTTCCCATATTTCTGGTTCTTCAGCTAAATGGTCATGATAAGGATGGCTACTTAACTCACAAGTCAAACAAATATAGTGTTGTAAAAATGAGTTACATAACATCATCAGTGCAGTATATGCCTTATCATCACGCAACATTAATTCTATTTTGGGTGCAAGATTCCCAATATCAGTTGCTTTTATGATTCTTCCGCTTTTTAAGTATAATCCATCAAACTGATCAAGATTGTTAAACACTTGTTTAGATAAATTTTTGTATGGCTCAAAGTAATACATCCATTTATATTCATACCAATCCGATGAAATTGTTTCAAAAGCGCTATCATACTGTATTGCCATCCATATAACACTACCTACATTCTTCCAAAAAGGTATATCTTTAACTGTCGAATTTACATCTATTACAATTGCTGAGTATTCATTTTTATCATGTGTCCACACAAACAACTTTTCATACTCTGTTTCAAATAGTACGTTCATTTCTCCTACTTGAGGATTAAAGCTGTTTTCAATTAATAGCCCTTTAACATAAGCATTTTTACACACTTTATTTGGTGGATTGGGCAGATACTTCCTTTCAAATTCATCCTGTTTTTCGATTTGGTAATCAAGCAAATCTTTTAGAGTTTTTTTTAATTTATTCCCCATAGTTATTCTCCTGTTCGTGGCAAAATATTATTTATACATTTTCCAAAAAATGTGAAAATAGCAATTTGATATCTTTTAAAATTTCAAAGTAACAATAATTTCTTATTAACATCTAATCCACAGCCTAACATACCCTAAACAGTGAGTGTGCAAAAATGCTGTTAAGTTTTGACATCTAAATCACTAACTATTAAAATCTATCTTAGTGCCAAAAACTATGACATCTAATCCACAGCCAAAACCATAAGCCAAATTTTTGAGGTAGATATGTTCCTATAAAGGAAAACAGGTATTTGATTATAAAAACCATATTTTCTGAAAATCCCTTAAATAAAGGCTTTTAGAGCGTGTTTTGTTCAACCCTTGACATCAATACCACCGTCTCAACGTGATAAGTATGGGGAAACATATCCACAGGCTGTACCCTTTCTATACCGTACTTATTTGTTTCACATAATACTTTTAAATCCCTTGCAAGAGTAGCACTGTCACAGCTTACATACACTATTTTTTCGGGCTGAATATCAAGCATAAGCTTCAGCAGACTTTTTTCACAGCCTTTTCTTGGCGGGTCAACAACTATAACATCAGGTTTTATTTCATTTTCTTTATTAAGCTTAGGAACAATTTCTTCTGACTTGCCGACAAAAAATTCAACATTATTAATATTATTAATTTTAGCATTTTCAATTGCGTCTTTGACAGCAGATGATATAATTTCGATACCATATACTTTTTTAGCCTTTTGAGCTAAAAAAAGAGATATTGAGCCTATTCCGCAATAAGCATCTATTACAATCTCATCACCTTTAAGGTCTGAAAATTCAAGAGCTTTTGAATAGAGCCTATATGTCTGCAAAGGATTTACCTGAAAAAATGAAAGTGCAGAAATATTAAATTTCAAATCGCCTATTTTGTCGGTTATATAATCCTGCCCCCATATTGTTTCCAGCTTATTTCCAAGAATAACATTTGATTTAACAGTGTTATAGTTTATAACAATTGATTTAATGTTTTTAATATTGTTTAAAGCATTTATAAATTCCTTTTTATATTTAAAGCTTTTTGAGTTTACAACAAGACAGACCATTATTTCTTTTGTAAAATATCCTGCTCTTATAAGAATATGTCTTACAATACCTTTGCCGGTTTCTTCATTATAGGCAGATACATTGTATTCAATCATAAATTTTCTTATATTCTGAAGTATGCTTTTATTAACCTTGCTTCCTATTAAACAATCATCATAATTCACTATTTTATGACTTCCAATAGAATAAAAGCCGATATTTAAACCGTTTTTATCACTATTTACAGGATACTGAGCTTTATTTCTGTAGTTATAAGGATTTTCCATTCCAATAACAGGCAAAACCTCAATATCCTTAAACCCGCCAATTCTTATTAAATTTTGTTTAACCTTATTCTGCTTTTGAATAAGCTGTGCAGAATAATCTAAATGCTGTATACTGCAGCCTCCGCATCTGCCTGCTGCAGGACATAAGGGTTCAATTCTGTAGGGTGATGGTTTTAAAATTTCAAGAGCCTTTCCATAGCCATAGTTTTTATTTGCTTTAACAACTAAAACCTTTACTTCTTCCATTGGAAGTGTGTTTTTAACAAAAAGTGTATAACCGTCAATTTTTCCTATTCCCTCACCATGAGTTCCTAAATCTGTAATTGTAATATTATAAATTTCATTTTTATTTATCATATTAAAATTCTGTCTTTCTTATATTTCTTGCGAGCATTTTGTTATATCCCATCCATAAACCTGTATTTGTGCTTTCCTTGATGGATTTTTGGAACATATTAACTTTTGCATCTGTATCATCGGCACAGTGGAGTATAAATGCTTCAATAGTTCTTGGAAGCTTAGGAGAACCATATTCATATTCTCCATGGTGTGCAAGAATACAATGCTGAATTAAGGATTTAAGCTGATGAGGAAATCCATCAATTTTATCTGCTTCTTTTCCTATAAATTCAGAACCCATAACAATATGCCCTAAAAGCTCACCGTCATCTGTGTAGTCAACATTTGGAAAATCTGATAATTCAATAATCTTGCATATATCGTGGAGCAGAGCAGATGCAATAAGAATATCTCTGTTTACGTTTTCATAGTGTTTTGCCATAAAGTCGCAAAGTTCTGTAACCGAAACAGTATGTTCAAGAAGTCCGCCAAGATAATTATGGTGCATTGCTTTTGCAGCAGTATGTTTTTTAAAGCTTTCTGAAATATTTTTGTTTTTTATAAAAATATTTGTAAGCATTTCTTTTATGTATTTATTTTCTATTGAATTTATAAATTCAATAAGTTTATTGCTTAGAGTATTAATATCCTTGTCAGTAGCCGGCACATAATCAGCTTCGTTATATTCTCCCTCTAAAGCTCGTCTTATTTTTTTAATATTAAGCTGAAGCTCATTATTATATGTCTGAACACTTGCTTCTATTTTAATAAAATCACCATCAGTAAAAGATTGAATATCTTTATTCATATCCCAAACTTTTCCATTTATTGTTCCTGTTTTATCTGAGAGCGTAAGTGAAAGATAATTCTTTCCTGTTTTTGACTTCATACTTTGTCTTTTATTGCATAAATAAAACTCTCTGAAGCTTTCTCCGTCTTTTAGTTCGTTTATAAATTTCATATGGGTTCCTCCTATTAATTTCATTATATATTTTAACATAACAAAAAATATTTTCAACTGTTTCTAATTAAATTTTAATAAATGTATTATTATTTTCTAAAAAATGAATGATATTATAATTCCAATCAAAGGCAATGTCCTATGAAAGGAGAAAAAATTATGAAGAAAAAATTTATTATAACTCTTGCAACTGTACTCTTATTAGGAGCTTTGGGCTGCAGTGCTTATGCAGAGGATGAAAGCTGGAAAGAAAATAAGGTTACTGTTGATTTAAGTGCCGCATCAGACAAATGTGAAATTACAGAAGCCGGTGTTTATACTCTTTCAGGTAATTATAACGGTATGGTATATGTAAATACTGAAGGCAAAGTTAAGCTTATATTAAATGGTGTGACTATTACAAATTCAAACGGTCCTGCAATATTCTTTGAAAATTCAGAAAAGGGTATTATAGAAACTGTAAAGGACACTACAAACACACTAACTGACGGAAGCGAATACTCTATAGACGCAAAGGCTTGTGTATTTTCAAATGATGATTTGGATTTACAGGGAGAGGGAACTCTTATTGTAAACAGTAATTATAACCATGGTATAGCTTCTGATGATGATATTGATGTTGAAAGCGGAATTATAACAATTAATTCAACTGCTGATGGTATTCATGCTAATAACGATATTACATTTGAAAACGCTACATTAAATATTACATCTAAAGAAGATGCAGTGCAGGCTGAAAAAAATGTGATTGTAAACGGAGGTACGTTTAATATAGAAGCAACAGGCGAAATAGAAGAGTCTAAAGATGAATTTGAGGGATTTGGAGGAAGATTTCAGATGGGAAATGGAGAACAGTCTCCTGAAATGGCTAATGGAGAACAGCCATCCGTAATGCTTAACGGTGAGCAGCATCCTGAAATGGCTAATAGAGAACAGCCATCCGGAATGCTTAACGGTGAGCAGCCTCCTGAAATGGCTAATGGAGAACAGCCTCCTGAAATGCCTGACGGTGAAAGATTTGACAGAGGAGCTATTCAAGGCGAACAAAATCAATTTGGCGGAAACCGTGGTTTTATGAAAGGCGGAGAAAGACAAAATGTTGAAAATTCAAGTGAAATTACAACAAAAGTAATATCCGAGGCTGAAGGCTCAACAGAAACTACAACTGAAAGTATAAGCAGCAAGGGTATTAAGGCTGATGAAAATATTACAATAAATAATGGAACAATAACTGTTAAATCAAATGACCATTGTATTAAAGCCGGCGGTGAGATTACTATTGAAAATGGAACAATAAACCTTACTTCAAATGTGTCAAAAGGTATAAAGGCAGAAGGTAATCTTAATGTTAATGAAGGCAGTATTAATATAACTTCTAAGGATGAAGCTATGGAGTCAAAAGCAATTATGACAATTAATGGCGGAGATATTGATATTACATCTGATAATGACGGATTGAATGCAGGGGGCGGTTCAGGTCAGATGATGACAAGAGATACTGCTGAAGCAGAAGAACATCAGATAATTTTTAATGGAGGCAATATTAATATTGATGCTAAGGGAGATGGCATTGATTCAAACGGAAATATTGTTTTCAACGGAGGGAATATTTATGTTGACGGACCTGTAAGCGGAGGCGACGGTTCTATAGATTTTGGCGGTAAGGCTACAGTAAACGGAGGCACATTATTTGCTGTTGGTTCAGCAGGTATGGTTGAATGTCCTGACGGAACAGATAGTCAGAATGTATTAAATATAACTTTTGATGAAAGTCAGAAAGCAGGAGCTTCCATACAGATTAAAGACAACAGCGGAAATGTTATAGGAGAAAAAACAGCTGCTAAAGATTTCCAGAATATTATATTTTCTTCTGAAAATATAAAAATAGGAGAAACCTATACAATTTATATTAATGGCACAGAAACTGTAAGTATTGAGGCAACCTCTAATACTTCTGCCTATGGCAACGGCACAATAGGCATGGGTAAGGGTATGATGAATATGGACAGAGGAAACGGCAGAGGAATGAATATAAAGATTGGTGAAAACAGTTTAGAAACTACAACATCAGAGCAGTAAATTATTTGAATTACCGGCAGAATTTCTGTCGGTAATTTGTGTGTAATTTTAAATTATTTAAAAAATATTAAAATAAAAATTTGCAGTTGACATTATAAAATTAAAGGAGTATAATCTTGAATAGTTAGAATTCTAAGTAATTGGAAGTGAGTTTATGAGATTATTTGAAATGACTGTTGAGAGTCAGATTGTAAGTTTGATTTATTTTGTGGCACACAAATGTGCTATTTATTGTGATAATAATTTCAAAAAATTCGGTATGACTTTTACTCAATCGGTGCTTTTATTTTTGATTGATAAATTTGGTGACAGGGACTTATGTCAGAAAGATATTGAAAATTTACTTGGTGTTAAAGGCTCGTCAATTACCAGCCTTGTAAATAACACGAGCAAAAAAGGACTTATCGAAAGAATACCTTGTGCAACTGACGGCAGAAAATATTATATCAAGCTGACGGATAAGGGCAAAAATGTTATTAAAGAAATGAGAAGCAGCTTTAAGGAAAATAAAATTGATTTGTTTAAAGAACTGACTGATGAAGAAAAACAGCAATTGATTGATATTTTATTAAAAATTACTTAATTTTTTTGAATTCTAATGATTTTTTAATTTAATTATATTATTATATACTAAATAAAATTATTTATGTTTTGGAGGTTATGTATGAAAAAGTATTTAAGATTTACAGCTTTAGCATTGTGTCTTGCTGTTTTTGTCGGCTGTGGTGAAAAAGACGAAAAGGGCGGTATGCCTGAAGGTGAACAAAAAGCAACAAGTGTTGAAATTGCTAATCCAACGATGAACACAGTTAAAGATGAGTATATGTATTCAGGCACAATTGAGGCTGCTGATACAGTTGATGTATCTGCTAAAGTTTCGGGCACTGTTACTGCTACATATTTTGAAGTTGGCGACAAGGTGACTAAGGGTGCCGTATTATATAAAATAGATGATAAAGATTATCAAAATTCACTTAAAACAGCACAAGCATCTTTAAATACTGCCAGTGCAGGTGTACGTTCAGCTCAAACAGGTGTTGATACAGCTAATGGTGCAACTATGAAAACTCAGCTTGAAAGTGCGAAAAACGCAATTACAAATGCTGAAACTTCACTTGAGAATGCTCAGAAATCTCTTGACGATGCAAGAATTGCAAAGGATAAGGCTCAAAGTGATTATGATATAAACAGTCAGCTTTTTGAAGTAGGCGGAATATCTCAGGATACACTTAATACATATAAAAATGCACTTGATAATTCAAACAATTCTTATTCAAGAGCTGAAAATGCTGTAATTACTGCTCAGAATGCTTTAGATCAGGCAAAAACAAGCTATGATATTCTTGAAAAAGAAACTACTGCTGAAAATGCCAGAAAAGCAAGTGACTCATTAAACTCCGCTTTAGCATCTCAAAACAGTGCTAAAGTTGCCGTTGATAATGCTAAACAGCAGATTTCTTACTGTACTGTTACAAGCCCTATAAGCGGTACTGTATTATCAAAGAATGTTACAGCAGGAGCTATGGCAAGTGGTGTGGGTTATCAGATAGTTGATCTGTCATCTGTTAAGGTAACTGTAAATGCTTCAGAACAGATTGCAACATCTGTAAATGTTGGAGATCCTGTTACAATTAATATTCCTTCAATGTCCAGCGGCAATCAATTTACCGGTTCAATTACAGAAATTCCACCGGGAGCAAATTCAGACGGTACATATACAATAAAAATCAGTATACCTAATACATCAGGTGAATTAAAGGCAGGTATGTTTGCTGAAGTATACTTTGCAAAGTCAACAAGCAACAATGCTGTAATTCTTGACAGAGATGCAGTTATGGACGATGATGATAATCAATACTATGTTTTTGTTGCAGATGGTGATAAGGCTAAAAAGGTTAGTGTAACTGTTGGTATTGATACAGGTGATACAATAGAGGTGACAAGCGGAATTGACCTTAATGACAAAGTCGTTATTAAAGGACAGACTTACCTTGCTGATGGTGATTTAATTAATGTCGTTTCAGATAATGGCGTAGAAAAAGAAATTGTTGCGGAAGAAACAACAGCTCCTGCTGAGGGCAAGGAGGCTAAGAAGAAATGATAAAAACTTGTATTAAAAGAAAAGTTACAGTTATAATGCTTACACTGATTGTTTTTTTAGGCGGCAGTATAGCATATAAAAATCTGGATCTTGCTATGACACCTAATGTTGATCTTCCTATTGCTATGGTTATGTGTACTTATTCAGGCACTTCTCCTGAGGAAATGGAAGATCTTGTAACAAAACCTATTGAAGAAACTTTGTCAACCCTTACCGGTGTGGATACAATAACCTCCAGTACATCTACAGGCTCTACAAGAGTTATGGTACAATTTGTTGATGGCACTGATATTGATCAGGCGACTAATGATATGAGAGAAAAACTTGATCAAGTAGAAGGAAGACTTCCTGATGATGCAAGTGATCCCAATATTATGAAAATGGATATGAATGCCACTTCATTTGAGGTTGGCGTAACAAGCAAAAAGTATGATGTGGATACATTGTATAATCTCCTTGATGATAATGTTATTCAATATTTTGAAAAAATTGAAGGTGTTGCATCTGTAACTTTATCAGGCGGTAGTGATACAGAAGTCAGAGTAATTGTAGATCAGAACAAAATGCAGAATTACGGTATTACAATGAGTACAATTTCTTCTGCACTTTCAGCTGAAAATACTAATATGCCTTCAGGCACACTTCAACAGGGTACAATAGATATTACTCTCAGAACAGTAGGGCAGTTTGATACCATAGAAGATATTAAAAATACATTTATTACTACAAGCTCAGGCAATAAGATTATGGTTAAGGATGTTGCCGAAGTTAAGGAAGCTAAGGAAGACAGAAATTCCAGATCACTTATTAATGGTCAGGAAGGCTGCTCTATTTCTTTATCTAAACAAAGTGATGCAAATATCGTTACAGTAAGTGATAATATTGTTGCAACAATTCAAAGTCTTGAACAGACATATCCGGATTTTGAATTTACAATGCTTACAGATACCGCTGATTATATTAAGCTTTCACTTAATAATATGATTTCAACTGCCTTTCAGGCAGCTATTATAGCAGTTATTGTACTTCTTGTAATGTTGAGAAGTATAAGGATGGCATTAATAATTGGTGTATCAATTCCAACATCAATTTTTGCAACCTTTGGATGTATGTACCTTATGGGAATGTCACTTAATATGATGTCACTTGGCGGTGTAGTTATTGCCATAGGTATGTTGGTTGATAATTCGGTAGTTGTGCTTGAAAATATATTTAAGAAAAAATCGGAAGGTATGAGCGGACCTGATGCCGCCTATTCGGGTTCTTCTGAAGTGGCTATGGCTATTACGGCATCAACTCTTACAACAGTAGCGGTATTCCTTCCCCTTGCTTTTATGGGCGGAACTATGGGAGAGCTTCTTAAGGAAATTTCATATACAGTTTGTTTTGCCTTGGCAGCTTCTCTTATTATAGCACTTACATTTGTTCCAATGGCTTCAGCTGTTTTAATGGCACATGAAGACAGGCATGAGGGTAAAGGGTTATTTACAAAAATTACAGATAAGCTGGACCGTGTTGTAGGTAGTTTTCTTGATAAGCTTGATAATTATTACTCAAGGCTTCTTGCGTTCTGTCTTAGTCACAGAATAAGAAGTGTCTTGATAATTATTGCTATATTTGTAGCTTCATTATTCAGCGTTCAATTTGTAGGTTCAGATCTTATGTCAAGAACTGATGAAGGTTCTGTAAGTGTTTCTGCATCATTACCAACAGGAACTACTTATGAAGAAACCGAAAAGCTTATGAATACTTTGCTGGAAAGAATAGGAGATATTCCTGAAACCGAAAAAATGAATGCACGTATCAGAGATGGCAGTATTAATCTTGAATATGATGTAGGTGATAAGGAAGACAGAACCAGAAGCACAGATGAAATAGAAGATGAAATTGAATCAAAGCTTCAGAATATTGCAGGCTGTGAAATTACAGTAGGCGGCGGCGGAATGTCAATGGGTTCATTAGGCGGCAGCGGCTTTAGTGTTAATATTAAGGGTGATGATAATGATACTCTTAAAGAAATTGCCGATGATTTAGTTGATGAACTTTCAAAGCTTCCGGACGCAAAGGATGTTGAATCATCTCTTGATGATGCTTCTATAGAAGCTAATATTATAATTAACAGAGCTAAGGCATCACAATATGGACTTACAACTCAGAGTATTGCCAGTGCAGTATATTCGGCTAATTCAGGCTCAGTTGCCACTGAATACAGAGCTAATGGTACTGAAATTGACGTAAGAATTATGTATCCTGAAGAAGACGTTGAATATGTGAAGGATTTGAATAATCTTACTATTACAAATCAGCAGGGTGTAGCAGTTCCTCTTACTGAGGTTGCATCTATTGAAATGGCTGAAAGTGCATTGACAATTACCAGAGAAAATCAGCAGAAATATATTACTTTATCGGGCGAAATCGGTAACCTTGATACTGCAACACAGCAGGCACAGGTTACACAAGTGCTGGACAATTATGTATTCCCTGACGGTTATACTTACGAATTTGGCGGTATGATGGAAATGATGGAGGAAACCTTTGGTAAATTGTTTACCTGTATTGCGATTGCTATTTTACTTGTATATATGGTTATGGCATCACAGTTTGAATCCTTTATTTATCCATTCATTATTATGTTCTCAATGCCTATGTCAATTACAGGTGGTATTTTAGGTCTTCTTGTAACAGGCAATAGCCTGACTTCAACTGCATATATGGGTTTGATAATGTTGGTAGGTATGGTTGTTAATAACGGTATCGTATTGGTTGACTATACAAATCAAATTCTTGAAAGAGATGAAGGATTGGGAGTAAATGAAGCTCTTACAATGGCAGGGCGTTCAAGACTGCGACCAATACTTATGACAACTCTTACAACTGTAATAGGTATGATTCCTGTAGCTCTTGCACTTGGTTCAGGTATGGAAACAAATAAATCAATGGGTATAGTTATTGTTTTTGGTCTTACAATAGGTACATTGGTAACACTTATTTTCATTCCTTTGCTTTATTCAGGATTTAACACTTTAAGAAACCGAATATTTAAAAAGAGTCGTCACAGAAGAAAGGTTTCTGAGAAGGATGAAGCTAAAAAAGCTAAAAGAGATGCTAAAAAAGCATTCAAGAAAGGAGTTGTTTCAGATGAAAAGTAAAAGATTTTTATCAATTACGCTTATTTTATCAATGCTTTCAGCAAATGTTGTTTTCGCTGACCAGGTTATAAGCTCAAAGAAAAATTTTAATCAGAATAATCCTGTGTCAGTGAATTCTGTTACAGGCGAGGTTACTTATGAATCACTGTCTTCTGAACAGGCAGCTCAGAAGGCTATAGCATATAGCCATACTCTTAAACAATTAAGTGAAAGCAAACTTGAAAGTGAAAACACTTATGATAATACTTTGCGTACATTTAATGATTATATTGATACTGCTACATCAGATACAAACCAACAGCTTATTTATGGTGTTAAGCAGTTAAATAACGCTATGAGAAGCTTAAATGCAAATGAGCAGATAGCTATTGACGGCATTTATCTTTCAGTGGATAATCTTTTTAATTCCATAAAGGCTGCTGAAGATGATATTAAGCTTCATGAGGAAAATATGGTTATTCAGGAACAGGATATTAAGGTTGCAGAGGTTAAGAAAAATCTTGGCTTAATGAGTCAGCTTGAGTATGAATCTACTGTAAATGCTTATAATACAACCAAAGATGAAAAGGAAAGTCTTGAAAATTCTTTAGATGAAGCATACCGTTCTTTAAATGAGCTTATGGGTACTGACCTTAATAAAAAATATAACCTTGTATTTGATGAAATAGAGTATGAGCCATTAGGAGATGTTAATCTTAATTCATCTGTTGAGAGAGCTCTTTCTACAGCCGAATCAATTAAGTCTAAAGAAGATGAATTGAAGCTTGCTGAATTTGACTATAAAACATATATTCCTAATTCAACTCAGGTTGGTCAGTCAATTACAAAGAAAAATGCTGTTTATCAGGCAACAAGAGATTTAGATAATGCAAAAACAAGTTTAAAGACTTCAATGTCTAATCTTTATGATACAATTACTGAGCTTGAACAAACATATACCGATACTGCAAGTTCAATTTCTGTTTTAAAGACTCAATATGATGTTGTTAAAGCACAGTATGAAGCCGGAAAGGCTACTGAAACTGATCTTTTAACTGCTGAATACAATATTCATAAGGCTGAGGCAGGACTTGATAAAATTGTTAGAAATCATAGTATTCTTGTTCAGCAATTCAACAATCCAAATTTAATTCAGTAAAAATTTAATTCTAATGTTGAAAACCCTCTCTTATTAGAGTATACTAATAGGAGAGGGAATTTTTTTACAGGGAGTGTTGATATGATATGGTTAAGCTTGTTATAACATCCGAGTTTTTCGGAGTTAATGAAACAGAAAGCAGCATAAGACATCAGCTTAAAAACTGGGGAGCCGGTGATATAAGCTTTAATGTTGAGGGCTTTATAACTGCATTAATGTCAGAAAGCAGATTTGAAGTATTTATAGAAAATGTAAAGAATAATATGAATAAGCAGCTTTCGGATATTATTAGTGAATATGAAAATATTAAAAAAATTCAGCATGATAATTCATATATAAATTTCATTGTTTTTGGTGATGATATCAGTAAAATTAATATAAAAAAAGTAGCAGGTGAAATTTATATGATAGCTGTGGTTTATCAGATTTTTAATGGTATTCCACAGGAAGAAACATCAGTTGTCGTTTCTTTTAAAAACTACAAAACAAAAAAGCTATATGATATTATAGAAAAAGGTGCAGTAAGGGAGGCATAATATGAACTATAGAAAAAATGGATTAATATTATTAATAATATTTGCAGCAGTATTTTTGATTAATTACATTAACGGTGATGTTGGAAGCAGCACAACTGCCACCGATGTAAACTCTGCTGCAACAGAAACACGACTGCATTTTATTGATGTGGGGCAGGGGGATTGTACTCTTATTGAGAGTAATGGCGAATATATGCTTATTGATGCCGGAACAGCCGGAAATGAAGAAGAAATACTTAATTATTTTGATAATCTCGGTATAACTAAGCTTAATTATGTAATAGCCACTCACCCTCATGCAGACCATATAGGAGCATTGGGTGAAGTTATTAACGGTGTAGACGTGGACAATGTTATTATGCCAAAGGTGTCTGCCAATACAAAAGCATTTAAAACTCTTGCACAGGCAATAAAGAATAAAGGATTAAAAGCAATTGAGCCAAAGGTTGGAGATAATTACAGCTTTGGTGATTGCTCATTTACAATTATTGCTCCCTTTGAATATGACAGTGATAATGTTAACAATGATTCTGTAGGTATTAAGCTTGTTCATGGCAATGATAAAGTTATTCTTGCAGGTGATGCTGAAAAAACTGTTGAAAGTCAAATACTTAGTCACAAAATCGATATAAGTGCTGATTTATATAAGGTAAGTCATCATGGCAGCAGCACAGCATCTTCAAAGAAATTTGTAGATGCAATCAATCCTGAATATGCGGTTATATCATGTGCTAAAGAAAATGATTATGGGCATCCTCATAAAGAAACTCTTAAATTGTTTAAGGATAAAGGTATAAAGGTATATGGCACTTATGAGGGCGGCACAGTAATTTTTACAAGTACAGGAGATGGATTAGAGGTTAACAAAGGTGTTTTAATCGGCACATCAATTGATACTGCAAAATAAGAGGTGAGTGTATGAAATATGTTATAGACAGATTTGAAAATGGTATTGCAGTATGTGAAGATTTAGATGGCAATATGGTTAATGTTTATGATTATCCTGAAAATGCAAAGGAGGGAGATTGTCTTTGCGAAAAAGACGGTGGACTTTATATTAATTTTAAGGAAACTCAAAAGCTAAAAAATGAAGCAGAGCAGCTTCTTGAAGATATATTTAACTAAAAATCCATAGTTTTTCAATAAAATGGCTTTCTATGTTTAAATAAAATCATAGAAAGCCTTTGTTATAGCAATAAACAGATGATGTTAATAGGCTTTAAAATTATGTCTATTTTAATATTGTTTATTGCTATGGTTAAACAAAAAATATCTAAACTGCTTGAATTTATGAAGCTTTAAGCTCCAATCTTAATCTGTCTGCTATAAGTGCAATAAATTCTGAATTAGTTGGCTTGCCTTTATTATTTGAAACAGTATATCCAAAGAGAGAATCAATAGCATCAACCTTGCCTCTGCTCCATGCAACTTCAATAGCATGGCGGATAGCTCGCTCAACTCTGCTAGGAGTTGTGTTGCATTTTTTTGCAATTTTAGGATAAAGCTCTTTAGTAATGTAATTAAGTACATCAATATCGTTTATAGCCATAATTATGGCTTCTCTCATATAATGATAGCCTCTTATATGTGCAGGAACACCAACCTCATGAAGTATGTTTGTAACTCTTGTTTCAAGGTCAATATCACTTTGTCTTGAATAGCATACACCTGTTTGCAGTGAGCCTTTTTTTGTGACAGGAGCTTTAAGCTGCCTTATTCTGGATATTAAAAGCTCCATATCAAAAGGTTTAGCGATATAATACTTGGCGCCTAAGCTAAATGCCCTTTGGGTAATCTGCTCACCTGTAATTGCAGTAAGCATAATGCACATTGTGTCTATATGCTTGCCGCTTGCATATAGCTTTTCAAGCACACCTATGCCATCAAGCTTTGGCATTATGCCATCGAGCAGAGCAATATCAGGCTTTTCGCTTAATATTTTGTTAAATGCTTCTACTCCGTCATATACAACACTAATAACCTTCATATCCTCCTGCTTTTCTATATAATTAGATAAACAGTCGCAGAAATCCTTGTTATCATCGGCAATTAATACTGTTAATATTTCTTTATCCAAAATAATCCCTCCGTTTTATAAAAATATTGTAATTTATGGAAATAATTACCAGATATGGATATTATAGTATATTTTTTATAAAAAATCAATAGGAAATTGTTAAATATTTTTTGGTTTACCAAATTTTGCCAAAGATGCGTTGCTATATTCTTTGTTTTGTGTCACTTCTTGTCCAAACCATGTCGGAGGTTCAAATAATATGGCTTCTTTTGTTGATGAAAATTCCACCTCAATATTCATAAATCCCTTTAAAAAGTCATCATAAATATCAAGTTCGGCAATATAATTGTTTTCAAGAGGTATTCTATATCTTGTTTTTATTATAATATTTCCCTCAATTTTTTTCCATAAATTTTCAAATTGTTCTTTTTCTAAAGGAAGCTCATATTCAACCTTTTTCATTATACCTGAGCCTTTTACGGTCAGTATGTATTCATCGTTTTGCTGCCTTAATCTTATTGTTGGATTTGTGGAAATATATCCTTGTTTAATTAAGAGTTTTTTGCAGTTTTCAAGACCCTCAGGCAGTTCCTTTACCAAAAATTTTCTTTCAATTTCAAAAATTTCTTTTTTCATTTCAATCACCCTTGAATAATTATTTGTTATAAAGTATAATTAAATTATAACATAAAATAATTAAATGTGGAGGTATATTATGAATAAAGTTGTAATTTTTTTGGCAAATGGCTGTGAAGAAGTAGAAGCGTTGACACCTGTTGATGTATTAAGACGAGCCGGTGTTGATGTTGTCACTGTGTCAATTTCCGATAGCTTGACTGTAGTTGGAGGACACAATATAAGTATAGCTGCTGATTTGCTTTTTGAAGATGTTAATTTTGATGATGTGAATATGGTTGTTCTTCCCGGAGGACTTGGCGGAAGAAATAATTTAATGGCACATAGTGGCGTTGTTGATGTATGTAAGCAATTTAACGAGGAGGGTAAATTTGTAACATCTATTTGTGCATCTCCAAGTGTACTTGGTGAAAATGGAATACTGATGGGAAGAAAAGCAATATGTTATCCGGGATTTGAATTACAGCTAAAGGGTGCAGAAATTATAAATGAAAATGTTGTAAAAGATAATAATATAATTACATCAAAAGGACCTGCTACAGCTCTTGAATTTTCTTTAAAGCTTGCAGAAGTTCTTGTGGGCAGAAATAAAGCTGAGGAGGTTGCAAAGGGTATGTTGTATAAATAAAGCTTAAGCATACTGACTTTGTATATAAAATAATAGAGTAAATCTTGGAACAGAGGTGGAGCAATGAATGCTTTGCAGAAATACTTTAATTATCGTCAGGCACTTATAGACCAGTATATTAAAGGCGATATGACTAAGAGAGAATATTTGGAGAGAAATTTAGATGCTGTATTGGCGCTTAATATAAAGCCGTTTAAAAACGTTGATACTGTTGATAAGGCACTTTTTAATTATCAGTATTATAATGCAATGGCTAAGGAAGCAAAAATTAATACCTATAGCTATACCGACAGAGAAATGGGAAGAATGCTGTATGAAAAGAGCAATTATTACTATAGTAAAAAGGATAGGGCAACCTTGAGAGTTTTGGAACTTCTCGATTATAGAAATGTTCAGGCATATTATATTAAAGTCAGAAGTAAATATCTAAAAAATAAGCTTTTTGAAATAATACTTGAAGATAATAATATGGTGCTTCATTCGTCTAATGAATTTATTTTAAAAAGGCTTAAAGAGGAAATGGTATTTTCTGAGGGAGTTAAAAGGTCAGTAATTGATAATTATATTAATCAAAAATATTAATTAACAAAATTTTATTTAATTTTGTTAAAAATTTAACAAAATCCTATTGAAATATATGTCATTACGTGCTATAATAGATATTGTTAAAAAATTAACAAAATAATGATATATATTTAAAGGAGGCAACTTATTATGATGAGATTTACTTTACCCAGAGATTTATACTATGGCAAGGGTGCACTTGAACAGTTAAAAAATGTTAATGGCAAAAAGGCTATTGTAGTAGTGGGAGGAGGCTCAATGAAGCGATTTGGCTTTCTTGACAAGGCTGTATCATATTTGAATGAAGCCGGCATAGAAGTTCAGCTTTTTGAGGGTGTAGAGCCTGACCCGTCTGTTGAAACAGTTATGAAAGGTGCTGCTGCAATGAGAGAATTTGAGCCGGATTTAATTGTTGCTATGGGCGGAGGTTCACCTATTGATGCTGCAAAGGCTATGTGGGCATTCTATGAATATCCGGATACTTCATTTGAAGATTTAATTACACCTTTTAGCTTCCCTGAATTAAGACAAAAGGCTAAGTTTATTGCTATTCCATCTACTTCAGGCACTGCAACTGAGGTTACTGCATTTTCTGTTATAACTGACTATGCCAAAGGAATTAAATATCCTCTTGCAGATTTTAACATTACTCCCGATGTTGCTATTGTAGATCCTGCTTTAGCAGAAACTATGCCTCCAAAGCTTGTTGCTCATACAGGTATGGATGCTTTAACTCATGCAATTGAAGCTTATGTTTCAACGTTAAACAGTCCTTTTACTGATCCATTAGCATTAAAGGCTATCCATATGGTATTTGATTATCTTCCAAGTTCATATAACGGAGATATGGCGGCAAGAGAGCAGATGCACTATGCTCAGTGTCTTGCCGGACAGGCATTTAGCAACGCCTTACTTGGTATTGTTCACTCTATGGCTCATAAGACAGGTGCAGCATTTTCTACAGGACATATTCCTCATGGTTGTGCAAATGCTATTTATCTTCCTTATGTTATTAAGTTTAATGCTAAAAATGCAGAAAAGAGATATGCTGATATTGCCAGAAGTGTAGGTATTGATGGTACAGATGCTGAATGTGTTAAGGCTCTTTGCGATAAGATTGATGAATATAATGCTAAGCTTAATATTCCTAAGACTTTAAAGGAATTTGGCGTAAATGAAGAAGAATTTAATCAGAAAGTTAATGAAATTGCCCTTAATGCAGTGGGTGATGCTTGTACAGGTTCTAATCCAAGACCAATCACTCCGGAAGAAATGGCTAAGCTTCTTACCTGTACATACTATGGTACAGAGGTTGATTTTTAATCACTTGAATAAAAAAGACTTTAACAAAATCAGGCTTCGGAAAATTCCGAAGCCTTTGTTATTTACATATAGGGGTAAATCTATACCCATTGTCACTGACATATTGCTGTATTTTTGGCAGTACCCCTTCGCCGTAATTCCATACTCTGTTATATCCTTTTGTGTCTTCATTTATAAATGAACTGTCAATGACAGGGTGATAAAAAAGACTTAATGTGTAGTTATTGTTAATAGAGCTTGAAAGTCTGTTAATCATATTGTTTACATCATATTTTGTGTGAACATAGTCAGCAGGCGTAGGCATAAAGTAAACCTTTTTTCCCGTAACAGCAGTATATGTAAATGTGTTTTCAAACTGCTTTGATGGATAGCCCTGATATATAAAATCAAAATATTTTGAAGCCATTTTAATTTGTTCAGCAGTTGCTCCATAATGAGGAAATTCAAAAAACTCAGGTTTATATCCTAATCTGTCGGCACATTCAATCGCCTTTTTCATTCTGTTTTCCTGTTCTCCTACTGAATATGGAGTGTCTTTTCCCCACTCATAGCCAACACCGGATATATCATTGCCATACTGATGAGTAAAGCCATGTAAACCCAGATGACCGTTGTGTTCCATCATATAATCAAGAGTATATACAAAATATGAATTATACAGATTATAGTCCTTAGATACATCGTTCCAATATTTTGCTTTTGGGTTTGCATAAACAGGTATCCAAGATATATAGTAGCTTTGCCCGCATTCATAAAGATATTGAGCAGTATATCTCAGTTCTTCAAGCATATTGGCATTATAGTTTGGAATAAGGGAATTGTCAAGTCCGTCTGCTGTTATATCTTCTAATCTTATATAAGCACTTTTAGGGGAAACAGAGCCGGTTTTATGCTTTAATGTTGTTCCCTCAATACTTTTGAAAATGTCAATTTTGTTATTTTTAATGTCTACAACAGGTATTGTGTTAAAAGGTTCAACAACCTTATAGAGATATACATAAGGCGTATTCTTTTCAAAATACATATCTGTTTTATTACTTCCATTAGTGGAGGCAGATATTGTGGTTAATTTATTATCCTTTGTAAGAATATATTTGTCTTTATCAGCCTTATAATCTATTCCAAAATCGTTGCATATATCAAAAAGGGGCATATAAATTCTGCCGTTATTATAAATTACGTTATAGCTTTTATCACCATTATTCATATAATTAACCGTAACTGTGTCATATTTTGCCTCAGCTTTAACATAAATACTAAAAATAGCAGTTATAATTACAGTCAACAATACTAATTTTTTCATTTTTCGTCAAGTCCTTTTAAAATGTTTAACAGGTCGTTTTCACTAAATAAATAGTCTTTGTTGCAAAAATGACAGTGAAGAGAGGCCTGTTTATCTTCTTCAATAATTTTAGCCAATTCATTTTTGCCTATAGAAATTAAAGCTCTTTCAACTTTTTCTCTGGTGCAATTACAATAGTATTTAACAGGAATTCTGTCAAGAATTTTTGGTTCAAATTCCCCTGCAAGCTCATTTAAAATATCTTCAGGTGTCATACCTTTATCAAGCATAGCTGTAACAGGTTCAATATTTTTAATCTTTTCTTCAAGCTTTGTTATAACCTCGTCATCTGCATCAGGCATAATTTGAATAACAAAACCGCCTGATTCCTTAATATTATAATCTCTGTCAACCAAAACCCCTAGTGCAACTGCTGATGGAGTTTGTTCTGATTTTGCAAAATAATATGTTAAATCTTCAGCGATTTCGCCTGATATAAGAGGAATTTGACCAACATAAGGCTCTTTCATACCCATATCCTTTATTACCGTAAGAGTGCCATAGCCAAGTGCTGCCTGAACATCAAGCTTGCCATTTGACTTTAAAGGTATATCTACAATAGGATTGTTTACATATCCTTTTACTCTTGATTTAGCATCGGAAGTAACAGTAAGACCGCCTCCGGGGCCATCACCCTTAATTTGTATTGTTACCATATCATCATCATTTTTAAGCATAGAACCCATAATTGCAGCACCTGTTAATGCTCTGCCAAGTGCCGCAGACATAACAGGAGAAGTTTTATGATATAAAAATGCCTGTTCAACAGTGTTTTTTGTATTTGCAATAAACAGACGCATTGAACCATCACCTGCAGCTGCCCTTAAAATATAATCATTCATTATTTTATTTCCTTTCCCTTTTCTCTTGCTACAAAAAATATTCTTTCACTGTCAGCTTTTGGCGGATTAAATGAAAGCTCATTATAGCATGCCACAAATTCCAAACCTGATTTTTCAATCAGCTCTTTTATTTTTTCAATACTATAGCCTTTTTCATAGTGATACTCTTCATATCTGTTATATTTTTCAGAATTATTTTCTTTAATAAAAAAGTTCGTATAAAATTCGTTTATATTGCTTTTGTCGTCATAATAGTTTTCCCATGTATAGGCGGAGTCATCAGTAGTCTGACAAAAACAGTTATCACTTAATACATTTTGAAATTTATAAATTGTGTTAATGTCAAATACAAACAGTCCCTTTATATCCAAATAATTGTTTACAAGCTTAAATAGCTGTAAAAGCTCATCTTCTTCTGTAATATAGTTTATACTGTCACAAAAGCTTACAATTCCGTCAACAGTGCCATAAAGCTCAAATTCAGTCATATCCTGTTCAAGATATAATATACTGCTGTCAGATTTATTTCTTGCTTCAATAAGCATATCTTCTGAAATATCAATTCCAATCATATCAAAGCCTTTATCACTAAGTCTTGTTGTCATATTTCCTGTGCCGCAGCCAAGCTCACATAATATACCTGTGGTTTTTGGAAGACTATGTTTTTCAAAAATATTTAATATATATTCTGTCCATTTGTCATAGGGTACATCAGCCATAAATGTATCATAAACTTTTGCAAAATTATTATAACAGGACATAATATTTCCTCCTATCTGCCAAAGAACCATAACTGAATTACAGCAAGGCTTTCTCTTAAATAATTAGGTATAATTGAAAATATCTCCGTAGGAGCTGCATATCCTGCTGCATATAAATTATTTAGTTCAGCAAGCTTACCGGCTCTGTAAATATGAAAGTCATTTGTTATGTAAGCCACCTTATAGTCGCTTCCGAATTTTTTATCAAGAATTTCTTTTGAAAATTTAAAATTTTCATTTGTTGAGGAAGATTTACTTTCCTTAATAATTTCAGCATTAACGCCATTTTCAACAAGATATTTATACATTGCTTCAGCCTCCGGAATATCCTCCTGAGGACCTTGCCCGCCTGATACAATTATGATTGCATCGTTATTGTTATTATAGTATTCAATTGCAGTATCAAGCCTGTCCTTTAAATTTTTTGACAGCTCACTTCCATTGAGTCCGCAGCCAAGAACAATAAGTGCATCTTCGGTGAAATCAGCTTTGTTGCACATACCATTAAAAGCTATAATACTGCTCATACAAATAAAAAAGCACAATACTAGTATAAACAAGCACTTTAAAAACTTAAAGAAAAAATTTATAGGCAATACTGCCCAAAAAGACATAAATATACCTATAAGCAATCCTATAAGAATACCTGTGTTGTAATTAACATTTATAAAAAGGCATAACATATATATTATAATTATAATACCAATTGCTGAAATAATTTTTTTCATATGTTCCCTCCAAATTCAAGTTACTATGGTAGTATACACTAATAAAGTGGGAATATCAAGAAAAAAACGGCAATCTTACGGAATACTTAATAAACTCAAAAACAAAGAGTGCTGCATATACAGCACCCGGTTTACTGGTTTTCATATCTGCTTAAACCCAGCTCAATTATATTGTCAACCAACTCCTCTGTAGATATACCAACTTCATTAAATAACATTGGATACATACTTATTGGAGTAAAGCCTGGAAGAGTGTTTATTTCATTAAATACTATTCTTCCGTTTTCTTCCATAAAGAAATCAACTCTTGAAAGTCCCATACCATCAAGTGCCTTAAATATTTTAACGGCAGCATTCTGAATTTCCTTTGCCTTTTTATCAGCAATTGGAGCAGGTATAAGGGTTTTGGATTCTTTATTATTGTATTTGGCGTCATAAGTATAAAATTCTTCAGCTGAGAGCACCTGTCCAATGGCAGATGGTTTAGCATTTATATTTCCAAGCACACCACATTCAAGCTCAAGACCTGTTATGTTTTCTTCAACAACAATTGTTCGGTCCTCCTTTGATGCAATCCATAAACCGTCAACAAGCTCATCTCTGTTATGAGCTTTTGTAATACCAACACTAGAGCCTGCACAGGCAGGTTTTACAAAGCAAGGGTATCCGCAGGCTTCTTCGATTTTGTCAAGACAGTATTCTATATTGTTTTCAACTTCATCTCTATATACAGTTGTATATTTTGCCTGAGCAATACCAAGCTTTTCAACAACAATTTTTGTATAGGCTTTGTTCATACTGACTGCTGAAGATAATACACCGCAGCCGACATAAGGAATTTTTGCAAGCTCTAAAAGTCCTTGAATAGTGCCGTCTTCACCATTTGCTCCATGAAGCACAATATAAGCTAAATCAATAGGAATAAATTTTGCTTTGTCACCAACTATTCTTATTAAACCTTTATGAGTTGCATCAGGGCTGATAATTGCAGATGCTGCAAATTTTTCCCAGTTGCCGTTTTGTATATTTTCAAGAGGACCGTCATATAAAAGCCAATGACCGTCTTTTGTTATATATATAGGAAGAATGGTATATTTTTCCTGATTAATATTTGCAATAACTGTTGCTGCACTTACTTTTGATACCTCATGTTCTGAGGATTGACCGCCAAAAATAACTGCTATAACTTTTTTACTCATTTTAATTGTTTCCTTTCTCTATAGTGTAATTTATTCTTAAATTAAAAATTTGAGCATATCTATAAACTTTTTTTGATTTCATCAAGTCTTTTAAGCCATATATTAACACTTGCATCACTTGGCATTCTCCAATCGCCTCTTGGACTCAAACTAACTGAACCAACCTTTGGCCCGTCAGGAATACAGCTTCTTTTAAACTGCTGAGAAAAAAATCTCCAATAGAAATTTCTAAGCCATTTATATATTGTAAGTTTATCATATTTATTTTTATATGCAATATTTGCAAGATAATATATTTTTTCAGGTTCAAATCCAAGTCGCATCATATTATATAAAAAGAAATCATGAAGCTCATAAGGACCTACTACATCTTCTGTTATCTGAGCAATATTACCTTTTTCATCAGGAGGAAGCAGCTCAGGTGAAACAGGTGTATCGAGTATATCTTCAAGTATAGCTTTTAATTTACTGTCTGATGTATCTGCATAATATTTTATAAGATATTTTATAAGAGTTTTTGGAATAGAGCAGTTTACACCATACATACTCATATGGTCACCGTTGTAGGTTGCCCAGCCAAGAGCAAGCTCACTTAAATCACCTGTGCCTATAACAAAACCCTTGTATTTTGATGCAAGATCCATAAGTATCTGAGTTCTTTCTCTTGCCTGAGAATTTTCGTATGTTAAATCTTTGATTTCTTCATTATGACCTATATCAGTAAAGTGCTGCCTTACAGCCTTTTTAATATTAACTTCAATTAAAGTTGCACCAAGCTCTTTAACAAGCTCAACTGCATTGTTATAAGTTCTGTCAGTTGTGCCAAAACAAGGCATTGTTACAGCTATTATACCACGTCTGTCAAGCTTTAGCAAATCAAAGGCTTTTGCCGTAACAATAAGAGCCTGTGTGGAGTCAAGACCGCCGCTTATTCCTATTACAACATTTTTAGCACCAATATGGTCAATTCTTTTTTTAAGGCCATAAGATTGTATATTAAGAATTTCTTCACATCTTTTTTCTCTTTTTGATAAATCATTGGGAACAAAAGGATTAGGGTCAATAAATCTGTTTATATCACCATTATTTTCTTTGAAGTCCACATCAACATAGGTATATCCATTGTCATAAGCTTTGAAGCTTGTGTTTTTTTGTCTTTCACTTGTGATTTTAAATACATCTACATCTGCATATATTGCCGTATTTTCAAATCTCTTGCTTTCTGCAAGACTTATACCGTTTTCACATATTATATTGTGACCTGAAAATACTACATCGGTTGTACTCTCTCCATAGCCGGCACAAGTATATATATAAGCGGAAATTGTTCTTGCAGACTGTGAATTAACAAGAGAGGCTCTGTATTCAGCCTTGCCTGTAATTTCATTTCCCGCTGACGGATTAGCAATTATTGTTGCTCCGGCTAGGGCGTGATAGCCTGATGGCGGATTGACACACCATAAATCTTCGCATATCTCAACTGCAAGCTTCAGTTGAGGAAGATTTTTTGAACGTATAATAACTTTTGCGCCAAAAGGTATTGTATCTCCTAAAAAATCTATCTGTTGAGTTTCATTAAGTGCCGGTGTAAACCATCTCATTTCATAAAATTCATTATAGTTTGGAAGATGAGTTTTAGGAATAAGTGCAAGTGTATGACCTTTAAAAATTACTGCGGCACAGTTATAAAGATTTCCTCTGTGTTCATAAGGAAGACCAATAACTGAAATTATATTGCAGTCCTTTGTTTCATCAATTATATATTTAATTGCAGTAAGACTGTCTTCAAGCAACACTCTCTGATTAAAAAGATCTCCACAGGTATAACCTGTTATCACCAGTTCAGGAAATACTGTAATTTCAGCATTGTTATTATATGCTTCCTTTATTTTTGCTGATATATTTTTGCTGTTATAGATACAATCCCCAACCTTAATATCAGGTGTTACTGAACAACAGCGTATAAAACCGAATTTCATAATTAATCCTCCTTGGATATACTTATTTAATTATAATATTTTTTTAACAAAAATGCTATAGTAATATTATAAAATACAAATTAATTTAATATATTGGTAAAATTTCCTATTTTAAGCTTGAAATTGTAAAAGATTTTTGTTATAATTGATTTGCTTAAATTGTAAAGTTAATCTTTATATATATTTTTGTGTAAAATTATTTGTATTTTTTTCACAATTTTTATTGCAATTATACAATAGGTTGTGATATTATATTATTAAGATAATTCTTAGTCAAAATTTTAAGTCTGTTATAAAAATATTAACAGGAAACAAATTTGAAAAATATTTTTATAGCAAGAATGGAGGGATTTTTAATGAGGAAGAAAGAAATGTTAGCCATGCTGCTTGCCGGTGGTCAGGGCAGTAGACTTGGTATCCTTACAATGGATAAGGCTAAGCCTGCTGTTGCATTTGGCGGTAAGTACAGGATTATCGACTTCCCAATGAGTAACTGTGTTAATTCAGGTGTAAATACTGTTGGTGTGCTTACTCAGTATCAGCCGCTTACTCTTAATCAGCATATTGGTATTGGTTCTCCTTGGGATCTTGACAACAAAAATGGCGGTGTAGCAATTTTAGCTCCTCGTATGAGAGAAGGAGAAAGAGGAGAATGGTTCTCAGGTACTGCTAATGCGATTTATCAGAATATTGACTATATTGATGCAAATGATCCTGAATATGTTCTTATTCTTTCAGGCGACCATATTTATAAAATGGATTATGCTGCAATGCTTAATTTCCATAAGAAGAATAATTGTGATGTTACAATTGCGGTTTTAGAGGTTACATTGGAAGAAGCTTCCCGCTTTGGTATTATGAATGCAGATGAAAACGATAAAATATACGAATTTGAAGAAAAGCCTGCTGAACCAAAGAGCAATCTTGCAAGTATGGGTATTTACATATTCACATGGGATAAATTAAGAAAAGCTCTTATTGAAGACAGCAAGATTCACGCAGACAGTGACTTTGGCAAACATATTATTCCTGCAATGCTTAATCAGGGTATGACATTATATGCTTACAGGTTTAAAGATTACTGGAAAGATGTAGGAACAATTGAATCATATTGGGCTGCTAATATGGAACTTATCAGAACTCTCCCTGAGTTTAATTTATATGAAAACTTCTGGAAGATTTATACAAACACTGACTTCCAGCCACCACAGTATACAGGTTCTACCGGTGAGGTTAAAACAAGTATTATTTCAGAGGGCTGTCAGGTTTATGGTAAAGTAGAACATTCTGTAATCAGTAAGAATGTTATAATCGAAGAAGGTGCAGTTATTAAAGATTCTATTATTATGGAAGGCTGTAAGATTGGCAAGAATGCTGTTCTGGACAGATGTATTGTTGACCAGAAAACAGTTATAGGAGATAATGTAACTGTTGGCTCAGGTGAAAATGTACCTAATCAGAAAAAGCCTAATATCTACAATACAGGTATTTCAGTTATTGGCAGTGATACTGTAGTCCCTGATAACATCAAAATAGGCAAGAACTGTGTTATCTATGGTGTAACTACTGCCGAAGACTATGTTGATAATAAGCTTGAAAGTGGCGAATCTGTAATTTTAGAGGGGGCGATTTCATGAAAGCGATAGGTATTATTTTAGCAGGCGGTAACAGCGAAAGATTAAAGGAATTATGTGCAGTCAGAGCTATTGCAGCTATGCCTGTTGCATCTTCTTACAGAGCCATTGATTTTACATTAAGTAATATGGCTAATTCAAGTATTAAGAAAGTTGCAGTTATTACTCAGTATAACTCCCGCAGCTTACATGACCATTTATCTTCTGCTAAATGGTGGGATTTAGACAGAAAAGAAGGAGGCTTATATATTTTCACTCCTTTCCTTTCCAACAATAACAACTTCTGGTTCAGAGGTGTAGCTGATTCTATTTATCAGAATATCAGCTTCTTAAAGAGAAGCCATGAGCCTTATGTTGTTTTGGCATCCGGTGATGCTGTATACAAAATGGACTATCAGAAGCTCCTTGAATATCATGTAGCTAAAAATGCAGATATTACCATTGTTACTCAAAATATTGCAGGTCAGGCTGATAAAGACCCTCAGAACTTTGGTGTTATGACTTTTGATGATGATATGAAGATGACATCATTGGAAGAAAAGCCTATTGAACCTAAGAGCAGTAATATTTCTCTTGGTATTTATGTTATTTCAAGAACTCTCCTTATTAAGCTTCTTGAAAATGCAATTCCTAGAGGCTATTATGATTTGGTTAAGGATATAATTTTAAGAAACAGAAAAGACCTTAATATCTATGGTTATGAATTTGACGGCTATTGGAATACTTTAAACAGTATCGAAGCTTATGTTAATACTAATATGGATTTCTTAAACAGAGATGTCAGAAACAGTCTTTTATATACTGCTCCATATATTGACACTAAGCCTAGTGATGACCCACCGGCAAAATATAATTCAACTGCTGATGTTAAAAATGCTCTTGTCGGCACCGGCACTATTATTGATGGCAGCGTTTTAAATTCTGTGCTTTTCAGAAAAGTTAAGGTTAGCGAGGGAGCAAGTGTTAAAAATTCTATTATTATGAAAGGTTCCTACATTGGAAAGAATTGTGTTATTGAAAATGCAATTATCGATAAGGAATGTGTTATCAGTGATGGCAAACAGCTTATCGGTACTAAGGAAGAACCAATTGTAATTAAAAAAGGTCAGGTTGTTTAAACCTTTAAATAAAATGGCGGCTAAATTTAGCTGCCATTTTTCATTTTAAATATATTTACCATAAATTTTTAAAATATTTATTATAATATCTTGACAAAATTCAAATAATATAGTAAACTGGATATGGTTAGCAAAAGCTAACTATATTTTTGACACATAAATTAGCATAGACTAACTAAGTTTGATAATGCTAATCAAAGGAGGTAAACATATGTGCAAAATTCCGGTAATTTATTGGAGCAGTACAGGTAATACAGAGGCAATGGCAAATGCAATATGCAATGGCGCTGAAGGTCAGTTAATAGAAATTTCTGATTTTAATGCAGCTGATACAGCTAATTATGATAAGCTTATTTTTGGCTGTCCTGCAATGGGTGCAGAGGTTCTTGAAGAAAGCATTTTTGAACCGGCATTTTCAGAAATTGAAGGGATGTTAAAAGGCAAAAAAGTAGCCTTATTCGGCTCATATGGCTGGGGTGACGGCGAATGGATGCGTAACTGGGAGGAAAGAGTTACAAATGCAGGAGCTGAGCTTTTTGAAAACGGCTTAATAATTAATGATGCACCTGATGATGCAGGATTAAATGACTGCAAAGAATTTGGCAGTAGATTTTTAAAGCTGTAATAATGTATAATTTATTGGAGGAATATTATGGAAACATTGCTTATAAATCATTGTGCACCTGTTTTGGCAGGATTAAAAACAGGAAACCTTTTTAATTATAAAGCTGAGGCACAAAATGTAATCAGAGAATGTAAAAAAATTGAAAATACACTTTTTAAATATGGTGTTTATATTGATATAATAAAGTCCTCCGATAATTATTCATTAATATATGTTTATAGAAAACATAACCTTGAATATGATGTTAAAAATTCCCTTGCAAACAGTATTCTTAAAGATAGAGGATATACGGATTTTTCCGCTTCGGGTCTTTTGAAACATCTTAAACAAAGGATTAATGACAGTATATGCTTCCCTCATGAAATAGGCTTGTTTTTAAGCTATCCCCCTGAAGATGTTAAGGGATTTATTGAAAACAGAGGCTATGATTTTAAATTATGCGGCTATTGGAAAGTATACTGCAATGAGGAAACTGCACTGAAAAAATTTGCTCTTTACAAAAATTGTACAAATATGTACGTCAAGCTTTTTAATAGCGGCAAAAAATTTGAGGATTTAATTGTAGCAGCATAAAAAATTAACCTTGAGATTTATTCTTGAGGTTTATTTTTTTGCAATTATTTATAACCATAATTGCATAATTAATTGACGAAAATAAAAAATTATGATAATATAAATTTAAAAGTATAAAAGAGGTGATACAGTTGCCTGAGAATAAAGATATACTGTTTTTAATTGACGAAAAAATGTCAGAATTCAGTAAAGGACAAAAAAGAATAGCTAATTATATTAAAGAACATTATGGTGAAGCTGTATATTTAACTGCTGCAAAGCTTGGTGCCATAGCAGGTGTAAGTGAATCAACAGTTGTAAGATTTGCAATAGAGCTTGGTTATGACGGGTATCCTAAATTGCAAAAAGCTCTTGAAGAACTTGTAAAAACAAAGCTTACTGCAGCTGAAAGAATGAAAGTAACATATCAGCATATGATTAAAAATGATAAGCATATTTTAAAATCTGTGCTTACAGGTGATGCTGAGAGAATTCAATCAACTCTTTCAGATATTAATATTGAAGATTTTGATACAGTAGTTAATTATATATTAAATTCTAAAAATGTATATATAATCGGCGGAAGAAGCTCAGGTGCTTTGTCTTATTTTCTTTCATTTTATCTTAATTTAATGAGAAAAAATGTGAGAGATGTATCTATGGGTTCTGTTGCAGAAACCTTTGAAGAAATATTCAGAATAAATGAAAATGACCTTGTTATTGGTCTTAGTTTTCCAAGATATTCAACCAGAACTGTAAAATCCTTGGAATATGCAAATAAGAAAGGAGCAAAAACCGTAGCTATAACTGACAGTAAAAAGTCGCCTTTGGTTGAAAATGCTGATGTATCTCTTATTGCAAGAAGTGATATGGTTAGCTTCATAGACAGTCTTGTTGCACCTCTCAGTCTTATTAATTCTATTCTTGTGGCTGTAAGTATGAACAGGAAAGACCATATTGTTGAAAATTTAGATATACTTGAAAAGCTTTGGAATGAATATCAGGTATACTCATCAGCCATACAAAAAAAATATACCTGATAAATAAAGGAATTGCTTATGAAAAATGTAGTTGTTATAGGCGGAGGCCCTGCCGGAATGTTTGCGGCAGGCTTGTCAGCTAAAAGCGGAAATAAGGTTACCATATTTGAAAAAAATGATAAATTTGGCAAAAAGCTGTTTATAACAGGTAAGGGCAGATGCAATATAACAAATGCTTCCGAGCCTGAAAATTTAATTGCAAACACCATAGGTAATCCTTATTTTCTTTATTCTGCTTTTTATTCATTTACAAGTCAGAATACAATTGATTTTTTCGAAAAAGAGCTTAATGTGCCCATTAAAATAGAAAGAGGAAACAGAGCTTTTCCAAAGTCTGATAAATCCGGAGATATTGTAAGAGCTTTGACGTCTTTTGTAAAGAAGAATGGTGTTAAAATATTTTTTAATACTGCTGTTTCAAAAATTATTAAAAAAAATGGAGCAGTAAATGCAGTGATTGCAAATGGAAAAGAATATAAATGTGACAGTGTTGTTATAGCAACGGGAGGTCTTTCATATCCTATGACGGGCTCAACAGGTGATGGTTATAAATTTGCTGAAGCACTTGGACACAGCATTAAAAAATGCTATCCGTCTTTAGTTCCTTTAAAGGTAAAGGAAAAGTGGGTATCCGAACTTATGGGGCTTAGCCTTAAAAATGTTACTTTAAAGGCTGTAGTTGACAGTGAAGAGGTTTATTCAGGCTTTGGTGAAATGCTTTTTACACATTATGGAATAAGCGGACCCTTAGTGCTTTCAGCAAGCAGATACTTAAATGATAAAACAGATAAAAAGCCTAAAATTTATATAGATTTAAAGCCGGCTCTTGACAATAGGGAACTTGATAACAGAATACTGAGAGATTTTCAAAAATACAGCAACAAGGATTTTAAAAATGCTCTTGGAGATTTGCTTCCACAAAAAATAATACCTGTTGTTATAAAGCTTTCCGGTATTGATGAGCTAAAAAAAGTAAACAGTATTACAAAAGAAGAAAGAGCCAAGCTTCTTGATATAATTAAAAAGCTTGAGCTTACAGTTATTGATACAACAGGCTATAATGAAGCGGTTGTAACCTGCGGAGGAGTAAATGTTGATGAAATAGATCCGTCAACAATGGAATCAAAAATTGTAAAAGGTCTTTATTTTGCAGGTGAGGTTATAGATTGCGATGCTTTTACCGGAGGGTATAATCTTCAAATAGCCTTTTCAACAGCATATCTTGCAGGTATAAACTGCTAGAATTTATAGTGTAAAATTTACAGATGGAGTGAAAAATATGATTTGTACAATAAGAGGAGCCATTACAATTGAGCATAATATTAAAAAAGAAGTCTATTCGGCAACAAAAGAAATGCTTAATGAAATTATAGTTCATAATAATATAAATATAAAAGATATTATTTCAATAACATTTTCATGCACAGGGGATATAGACTGTGCATATCCCGCAGTTGCTGCAAGAGAAATCGGTATTAATGAAGCTTCTCTTATGTGTTTTCAGGAATTATATGTTGTCGGAAGCCTGCCAATGTGCATAAGAGCTATGGTTATGATAAATACTGATAAGGCTCAAAAAGATATGAATCATATTTATTTAAAAAATGCACAGAAGTTAAGACCTGATATTCTAAAAAAAAACAACCTTGAAGCAATAGCAATTGACGGACCGGCAGGTTCAGGAAAGAGTACTGTTGCCAAGCTACTTTCTGCTGAGCTTGAGTATGTTTATGTTGATACCGGTGCTATGTATAGAACAGTTGGATTATACTGCATTAAAAATAATATTGATTATAAAAACAGTGAAGCTGTAGTTTCAAATCTTGACAAAATAAAAATTGAGCTTAAATTTGAAAAAGGATTACAAAGAATATATCTTGATGATGAAGATGTAACATCAGATATAAGAACTCAGCAGGTTGCTGATTCAGCATCTAAAGTTGCTGCAATTTATGAGGTAAGACAAAAGCTTGTAGCTTTGCAGAAAAATATTGCAGCAAGTAATAAAGTAGTAATGGACGGCAGAGATATAGGCACAAATGTTATACCAAATGCAAGAGTTAAGATATATCTTGATGCAAATGTTGACGAAAGAGCAAAAAGAAGATGTAATGAGCTTTATGAAAAGGGGATAGAAGCTGATTATAATAAAATTGTGGAAGAAATTATTGAAAGAGATAATTTTGACAAAAACAGAAAGGTTAATCCTTTGGCAATAGCTGAGGATGCCATTGTGATAGATACTTCTAAAATGACAATTGAAGATGTAAAAAATAAAATTCTTGAAATTGTAAGGGGATAAGTATGGAGATTAAACTTGCAAAATCAGCCGGCTTCTGCTTCGGCGTAAAAAGAGCGGTTGACTATGCCTATAGTAAAGAAGGGCAAAAAAATATATACACCTACGGACCAATAATTCATAATAAAAATGTGACAGGTGATTTGGAATTAAAGGGTATAAAAATCACAGAGGAGCTTGATACCGCTAAAAACGGAGAGCTTATTATTCGTTCTCATGGCGTGCCTCCAAAGGTATATGAACAGCTTGATAAAAAAGGAATTAAATATACTGACTGTACCTGCCCCTTTGTTAAAAAAATTCATAATATAGTTGAAAAAAACCACAAAGAGGGCAAGATAATTATAATTATCGGAAACAGTGTTCATCCTGAGATAATTGGAATAAACGGCAGATGTGACAATCAAGCTATTATAATAAATTCTGTAGACGAAGCTAAAAATGTTAAACTTGACAATACTAAAAAATATGCTCTTGTAGTTCAGACAACATTTCAGCTTGATGTATTTAATGACATAATTTCTTTATTAACAGGAGAGAATAATTCTATTGAAGTGTTTAATACTATATGCAATGCAACAAGTGAAAGGCAAAAAGAAGCAGTTGAAATTGCAAAAAGTGTGGATAAAATGATAGTTCTGGGTGATAAAAACAGTTCAAATACCAAGAAATTATACGAAATAAGCAAAAAATTTTGCAAAAATGTATATTTATGTGAAACAATTTGCGATTTACAGTTGAAAAATTTTTCAATTAATGATAAAATAGGATTAACTGCTGGTGCATCTACGCCACCAGTGATAATAAAGGAGGCTGTGAGAGCTATGAGTGAAATTGAAAACAAATCTTTTGAGGAGATGATTGACAGTTCTTTAGTGTCATTACATACTAATGACATTGTTAAGGGTACTGTAATCGGCGTATCAGAAACAGGCGAGGTTTCTGTAAATTTAGGTTATAAGTCAGATGGTATTATCCCAAGAAATGAGTTTTCCAGTGATGACAATATTAACCCTGCTGAAGTTGTTAAAGCCGGTGACGAAATTGAAGTATTTGTTGTCAGAGTAAATGACGGTGAAGGGAATGTTCAGCTTTCAAAAAAGAGAGTTGATGCAGACAAGAACATTCTTGCTATTGAAGAAGCATATAATAATAATGCTACTGTTAGCGCAAAGGTTGTTGAAGTGGTTAAGGGCGGCTTAATTGCCATTATTAACGGTGTAAGGGCTTTTGTTCCATCTTCACAGATTTCTAACAGATATGTAGAAGATTTATCTACATTTGTTGGTCAGACCTTAGATTTTAATATTCTTGAATTTGACAGAAGCAAGAGAAGAATTGTAGCAGGCAGAAAGGCACTTGCTCAGAAAGAAATTGACGAAAAGAGAGCACAGGTATTTGCTTCTATCAAGCCAACAGACAGAATAGACGGTACTGTTAGCCGTATCGTAGATTTTGGTGCATTTGTTGACCTTGGTGGTGTTGATGGCCTTATTCATATTTCTGAAATGAGCTGGGGCAGAGTAAAGAAAGTTTCCGATGTATTAAAGGTTGGAGATTCAGTAAAGGTTACTGTTCTTGATGTTAATCAGGAAAAGGGCAAGATTTCTTTATCTCTTAAAGACTTAAATGCTGACCCTTGGAAGAATGCTGCTGAAAAGTATGCCGTTGGCAATATTGTAACAGGCAAGGTTGTCAGAATGGTGCCATTTGGTGCCTTTGTTGAGCTTGAAGAAGGCGTCGATGGTCTTGTTCATATTTCTCAGATTGCTTATAAGCATGTTGAAAAACCTGAAGATGAGCTTACAATCGGTCAGGAAATTTCTGCTAAGGTTACCGAGCTTGATACTGAAAACAAGAAAATCAGTTTAAGCATTAAGGAAACTCTTGAAAAGCCTTCTAAGACAGAAAAGGCTGCAGAAGCTCCTGTAAAAGAAGAAGCTCCTGCTGAAGAAGCTCCTACAGAAGAAGAAGCTCCTGTTGCAGAAGTTTCTGCTGAAGAAGCTCCTGTTGAAGAATAATAGTTATGTAAAATATTAACACATTTGAAAGGGTGTAAATTTAATATGAAATTAAATAAATTAACAGCTATACTCCTTACAGGTGTTTTAGCTTTTGGTGCAGCGGGATGCGGTGAGGCTTCTTCAAGCGGTGATTCAGCATCTGCAGATACAATTAAAATCGGCGGTATTGGACCTCTTACAGGTTCTGCTGCAAGCTATGGTATATCCTGCAAGCAAGGTGCCGAGATAGCTGTAGAAGAAATCAATGCTGCAGGTGGTGTTGAAGGCAAGCAGTTTGAGCTTTTCTTTGAAGATGATGAATGTGATGAGCAGAAATCTAAAAATGCTTATAATGTTCTTATGGATCAGAATGTTAATGCAATTGTAGGTTCTACTACAAGTGCCTGCAGTATTGCTGTGTCAAGTGAAAGCCAGAAGGATGGTATTCTTCAGATTACTCCAAGCGGTTCTGCTGCTGAATGTACAAGTGCGCCAAATGCTTTCAGAATTTGTTTTACTGATCCACTTCAAGGAGAAACAATGGCTCAGTATATTATTGATGCCGGCAACAGCAAGGTTGCTGTTATATATGATAACGGTGATGAATACAGCAAAGGTATTCATGATGCTTTTATCAGCAAGTTTACTGAACTTGGCGGTCAGATTGTATGTGACGAATCATTCACTAAAGGTGATGTAGACTTTAAGACTCAGCTTACTAAAATCCAGTCAAGTGATGCTGACAGTATTTTCTTGCCATTTTACTATGCAGAAGTTGCTAAGGTTTCAGATCAGGCTGCTTCACTTGGTATAAATCTTCCATATTATGGATGTGATGGCTGGGATGGTGTTATTGAGCAGTTAAATGGTGACACTAAGAATATTGAGGGTGCTACATATTTAACTCCATTTGTTGCAACCGATCCTAGTGAAAACATTCAGGCATTTGTAAAGGTTTATACTGAAAAATATGGTGCTGCTCCTGACCAGTTTGCTGCTGATGCTTATGATGCAGTTTATGCTATTAAGGCTGCTGTTGAACAGACTAAGGGCGATGTTTCAAATGAAGCTCTTGTTGGTGCTATGACTGAAATTACAGTTAATGGTTTAACAGGTGATATGACATTTGATGAAAATGGTGAACCTAATAAATCAACTAAGGTTGCTGTTATTGAAAACGGTCAGTATATTGCAAAATAATTTTAACAATGATGTTTTTTAGGGGCTGTGATGTTTCGTAGCCCCTTTTATTTTAAATTTTATTTGGCAGGTGAGTTAATGATATTTATTCAGCAGTTTATTAATGGTTTAAGTTTGGGCAGTATATATGCACTAATGGCACTTGGCTACACAATGGTATATGGCATTGCTAAAATGCTTAACTTTGCTCATGGTGATATTATTATGATTGGCGCATATACCCTGTCTGTTTCAGCTATGAGTTTAGTGCTTCCACCTCATTTAAGTATAATAGTTCCGGTTGTAGTATGTATGATAACCTGTACTTTACTTGGTGTTGTGATTGAAAAAATAGCCTATAAGCCTTTAAGGGATGCGTCTCCTCTTGCTGTTCTTATTACAGCTATTGGTGTGAGCTATTTTCTCCAGAGTGTGGCTCTTTTAATGTTTGGTTCAAGACCAACAAAGGTTGCCTCGCTTATTCCAAATTATTCAATTGAAATAGGGGGAGTGGTATTGTCTGCTGAAGCAATGCTGACTCTCGGTGTTACAATTGTAATAATGATAGCACTTGTAAGTTTTATAAACTTTACTAAAACAGGAAAAGCTATGCTTGCAGTTTCAGAGGATAAGGGAGCTGCACAGCTTATGGGTATTAATGTAAATAAAACGATTTCTATTACATTTGCAATTGGCTCATTTCTTGCAGCTATTGCGAGTATTCTTTTTATATCAAGCTATGGATATGTTGATCCGTATACAGGTGCTATGCCCGGTATTAAAGCCTTTGTAGCAGCTGTACTTGGAGGTATCGGCTCTATTCCCGGTGCTATGATTGGCGGAATAATTTTAGGCGTTATTGAAAGCTTTGCAAAGGGATATATTTCTACTGAGCTTGCTGATGCAATTGTTTTTGCAGTACTTATTGTAGTTCTTCTTGTAAGACCTACAGGACTTCTTGGTAAGAAAAGAACAACTAAGGTATAAGGTGGTATTGTTATGAAAAAGAAAAATATTATTATAGCAGTCATTATATTGGCTATTTACATATTAATATCTGCTTTAACCGAATTTAAAATTCTTCCAAGACAAATTTCAGGTCAGCTTGTACCAATATGTGTAAATGTAATGCTTGCGGTTTCTCTTAATCTTATTGTAGGCTTTCTTGGTGACCTTACATTAGGTCATGCAGGATTTATGTCTGTTGGTGCGTATGCAGGCTGTATATTTACGGTATATTCAGGCTTGCCGGCATTTATTGAGCTGCCTGTTGCATTTATTTTAGGCGGTATTGTGGCAGCAATATTTGGCTTTATAATCGGTGTTCCTGCTTTAAGATTAAAGGGTGACTATCTGGCAATTGTTACTCTTGGTTTTGGTGAAATTATAAGAAGTATTTTAAATTCACTTGATATTGTAGGCGGCTCAGGCGGTCCTAAGGGTATAGAATCAGTAAGTAATTTTACTCTTGCTTATGCTCTTGTGGTAATCACTATTCTTGTAATTTCTAATCTTATTAATTCCCGTCATGGCAGAGCTATAAAATCAATAAGAGATAATGTTATAGCTGCCGAGTCAGTTGGTATTAATGTAGTAAACTATAAGATTGCGGCTTTTGTAATATCTGCTTTCTTTGCAGGTGTTGCAGGTGTTCTTTATGGACTTAATGTATCTATATTTAAACCTGCAACCTTTGATTTTAATATGTCAATTGAAATTCTTGTTATGGTAGTTTTAGGCGGTATGGGTAATATATTAGGCTCAATTATTGCAGCTGTTATTCTTACTGCACTTCCTGAGCTTTTAAGAAGCTTTGCAGATTACAGAATGTTATTTTATTCAATAGCACTTATTGTTATGATGATATTCAGCTCTAATCCTACTATTGCTGAATACAGAGCAAAGCTTTTTGGCAAGAAGAATGAGGAGGTTGAATAATTATGGCTTTATTAGAGGTTAGGGATTTAGGAATTTCCTTTGGTGGTTTAAGAGCTGTTGATAAATTCAATCTCACTATAGAAAAAGGACAGCTATATGGACTTATTGGACCAAACGGTGCAGGCAAAACTACAATTTTTAATTTGCTTACAGGTGTTTATAAGCCAACAGACGGACTTTTTATATTTGATGGTAAAAATCTTGAGGGAAAATCGCCTATTGAAATAAATAAAGAGGGCATAGCAAGAACATTTCAGAATATCAGGCTTTTTGGCAATATGTCAGTTATAGATAATGTAAAGGTTGGTTTACACAACAGCTACAATGCGGGTATGATTTCAAGTATTTTAAGACTCCCTAAATTTTTAAAAGAAGAAAAGGCAATTACAAAACACGCTTTAGAGCTTCTTGAAGTATTTGACTTAAATAATGAAGCTGATGTGCTTGCATCAAATCTTCCTTATGGTAAACAGAGAAAGCTTGAAATTGCAAGAGCATTGGCTACTAATCCAAAGTTGCTTCTGCTTGATGAGCCTGCTGCCGGTATGAATCCTAATGAAACAGCAGAGCTTATGGATACTATTTATCTCATAAGAGATAAATTTAATATTTCGATATTATTAATTGAACACGATATGTCACTTGTAATGGGTATATGTGAAAAAATTGTAGTTTTAGAATATGGCAGAGTGATTGCTGACGGACTTCCTGAAGAAATCAAAACCAATCCAAAGGTTATTTCTGCATATTTGGGTCAGTAAAGGAGGGTAGCATTATGTTAAAGGTAAACAATTTGAATGTATATTATGGTGCTATCCACGCTATAAAAGGCATTTCATTTGAAGTAAATCAGGGAGAAATTGTTTCTCTTATAGGTGCAAACGGTGCAGGAAAAACTACAACTCTTCATAGTGTATCAGGGTTGTTAAAAAGTAACAGCGGAGATGTTTCTTTTATGGAGCATAATATAACAAAGATGTCAGCAGATAAGGTTGTGCATCTTGGTTTAGGTCATGTTCCTGAGGGCAGACGGGTTTTTCAGGAGCTTTCTGTTTATGAAAATCTTATGCTTGGAGCTTTTTCTGTTAAAGATAAAAACTTTATTAAAAAGGAATATAACAGAGTTATGGAGCTTTTTCCAAGACTTGGAGAAAGAAGAAAACAGCTTGCAGGTACCCTTTCAGGGGGTGAACAGCAGATGCTTGCCATGGGCAGAGCCTTAATGGGTAAACCAAAAATGCTTCTTATGGATGAGCCGTCAATGGGACTTGCTCCTATTCTTGTTAATGATATTTTTTCAATTATAAAAGAATGTAATAATGACGGAGTTACTATTCTTTTGGTAGAGCAGAATGCAAATATGGCGTTGTCTATAAGTGACAGAGCTTACGTTCTTGAAACAGGCAGAATTGTTATGGAGGGTAATGCTAAGGAGCTTATGGGTAATGATGATATAAGAAAAGCTTATCTTGGCGGTTAAAAGGGGCTGAAAAAAACCAAAAGAAAAGAGGATGTAGAAAAAGTATATAAATATGTGTCAGTAATTAAAACATTGGACGGTGCAATAACAAAAGTAGAAGAAAAAACAGTTGATGATATTTTATCTGTGAAAAGTGTTTTACCGCAGAAGCTATATAAGAATGATATAGTATTTAATCCGTACAGAATTAATACAGGATCAATTATTTATATAGATTCAAACGAACAGAATCATGTTGAAAAAATAAATGAAGAAACAAAAGCTATTAATAAAATAATTACCAATTTGTGGCAGATAAAGCTACTATTCTTACCATGATTTGTAATTTATAATTATTGGTGACGGTAAATTAATAGTAAATTTAGAATTGGTCTACAAAATTTAAAAAATTGTTGCTATTTTTGTTAAAGTATGGTATCATATATTCAATGCAAATTTGATTTTGTACAAATAATATGCAAAAAATTATTAGGAGGCGATAACGATGAGTAATAAATTCGTTTATTTATTCTCAGAGGGAAACGGAAAAATGAGAGAATTGCTCGGAGGCAAGGGTGCTAACTTAGCTGAGATGACAAATCTTGGTATGCCTGTACCTCAGGGCTTCACAATTACAACAGAGGCTTGTACACAGTACTATGCTGATGGTGAAGTTATTAATGATGATATTCAGACTGAAATTATGGAATATATCACTAAGATGGAAGAAATTACAGGCAAGAAATTTGGCGATATTGAAAATCCTCTTTTAGTTTCAGTCAGATCCGGTGCAAGAGCATCCATGCCGGGTATGATGGATACTATTCTTAACCTCGGTTTAAATGACGAAGTTGTTGAGGCATTTGCCAAGAAGACTAACAATCCCAGATTTGCTTATGATTCATATCGCAGATTTATTCAGATGTATTCTGATGTAGTTATGGAAGTTGGCAAAAAGTATTTTGAGCAGCTTATTGATGAAATGAAAGAAAAGAGAGGCGTTAAGCTTGACACTGAGCTTACTGCTGAAGATTTAAAAGAGCTTGCCAATCAATTTAAGGCTGAATATAAAGCTAAAATCGGAAAGGATTTCCCATCTGACCCTAAAGAACAGTTAATGGGTGCTATTAAGGCAGTATTCCGTTCATGGGATAATCCAAGAGCTATCTACTACAGAAGAATGAATGATATTCCCGGTTCTTGGGGCACTGCTGTAAATGTACAGTCAATGGTATTTGGCAATATGGGTGACACATCAGGTACAGGTGTTGCATTTACAAGAAACCCTGCTACCGGTGAAAAGAAGCTTTTTGGCGAATTTCTTATGAACGCACAGGGCGAAGACGTTGTTGCAGGCGTAAGAACTCCCCAGACTATTGACCAGTTAAAGGATGTTATGCCTGAAGTTTATAATCAGTTTGTAGACATTTGTGATAAGCTTGAAGCTCACTACAGAGATATGCAGGATATGGAGTTTACTATTGAAGATAAGAAGCTTTATATGCTCCAGACAAGAAATGGCAAGAGAACTGCTGCCGCTGCATTAAAGATTGCTTGTGACCTTGTTGATGAGGGTATGATTTCTGAACAGGAAGCAGTGTTAATGATTGACCCTAAACAGCTTGACGCTTTACTTCATCCACAGTTTAATGCTGATGTTTTAAAGAATGCTAAGCCTGTTGCAACTGCACTTGCTGCATCTCCCGGTGCTGCTTGCGGCAAGATTGTGTTTACTGCTGAAGATGCTGTCAGCTGGGCTAAGACCGGCGAAAAGGTTGTACTTGTAAGACTTGAAACTTCTCCGGAAGATATTGAGGGTATGAACTATGCTCAGGGTATCCTCACTGTTAGAGGCGGTATGACATCTCATGCAGCCGTTGTTGCTCGTGGTATGGGTACTTGCTGTGTATCCGGCTGTGGCGAAATTAAGATGGACGAAGAAAACAAGAAGTTTGAGCTTGCAGGCAGAACATATACAGAGGGAGATTGGATTTCATTAGACGGTTCAACCGGTAATATATATGGTGAAGCTATTGAAACTGTTGAGGCTTCTATTAGTGGTGATTTTGAAAGAATTATGAACTGGGCAGATAAATATCGTTCTTTAGAAGTCAGAACCAATGCTGATACTCCTAGAGATGCAGCAAAGGCTGTTGAATTTGGCGCACAGGGTATCGGTCTTTGCAGAACTGAGCATATGTTCTTTGATGGTGACAGAATTGCAGCTATTAGAGAAATGATTTGTTCTGAAACAGTTGAGCAGAGAAAAGCAGCTCTTGCTAAGCTTGAACCAATGCAGCAGGGTGACTTTGAAAAACTTTATGAAACTATGGAGGGTAAGCACGTTAATATTCGTTTCCTCGACCCACCGCTTCATGAATTTGTGCCTACAGAAGAAGATGATATTAAGCTTTTAGCTGATACTCAGAACAAGAGTGTTGAAGATATTAAGGCTATTATTGCATCACTTCATGAATTTAACCCTATGATGGGTCACAGAGGATGTCGTCTTGCAGTAACATATCCTGAAATTGCAGAAATGCAGACAAAAGCTGTTATTAAGGCTGCTATTAATGTTTCTAATGCTCATCCTGAGTGGAACATTGTTCCTGAAATTATGATTCCTCTTGTAGGCGAAGTTAAAGAGCTTGCTTATGTTAAGAATGTAGTTGTTAAGACTGCCGATAAGATTATTGCTGATGCCGGCTCTGACCTTAAATATAAGGTTGGCACTATGATTGAAATTCCTAGAGCAGCTCTTACTGCTGATGAAATTGCTAAGGAAGCCGAATTCTTCTCATTTGGTACTAACGATTTAACTCAAATGACATTTGGTTTCTCAAGAGATGATGCAGGTAAATTCCTTGATTCTTACTATGACAATAAGATTTATGAGTCTGATCCGTTTGCAAGACTTGATCAGGCAGGTGTAGGTAAACTTGTTGAAATGGCTGCTAAACTCGGTAAGCAGACCAGACCTGATATTATGTTAGGCATCTGTGGCGAGCATGGCGGTGACCCATCTTCAGTAGAATTTTGTCATAAGGTTGGCTTAACTTATGTAAGCTGTTCTCCATACAGAGTTCCTATTGCAAGACTTGCTGCTGCACAGGCTCAAATTAAATATCCAAGATAATATTAAATGACTGTCACTTTTGTGGCAGTCTTTTTTTGCCTTTACATTCATATAATATCCGAGGGGTGATATTATGGATGGAAATATAATGTATGAAATTGAATTTGGCGGAAACAGTGTTACAGAACTTATTGTAAAATACAATGGAAATATAGACAGAATTGCAAATGAAGTTGGGGCATCTGCCGAGGTGCTTTCAAATTCCTTTGCTATTTTAACAATATCAGTTAATGAAATAAATAATTTATTAAAATTTAATGAGGTTATATATGTTGAAATTCCTAAATTATTAAGATTGTTCATAGAAGAAAGTAAAATTGATTCCTGTATAATAGATTATTCAGAAAGCATAGGAACCGGAGAGGGAGTAATTGTTGGAATAATAGATTCAGGTATAGATGAAAATGTTTCATTTGCTGATAAAATAAAATATAAAAAGCTGCTAAATGAAAATCCCAATGTAAATCATGGTACAATGGTTGCATCTATTATAAACAATATAGCTTACAATGCTGATATTGCCTTTGTGTCAATAGGAAGAAATGATTTTTTTGCATCTGATACGGATATTATGAGAGGCATTAAATTCATATCAGACAGTGCAGAGGGCAGACCTTTTGTAATAAATATATCCTATGGAACAAACAGCGGACCCCATACCGGAAACACACTTTTTGAGGAATATATTGATGAGGTTTGTCAGAACTATAGATGTTCTATAATTGTCGCAACAGGAAATGAGGGTGATAAGGGCAGACATTACAGCAACAAAATTAATAATAACGAAACAAATACAATTGAATTTAACATTGATGGCGGACTGCCATTTATAGTTCTTGAAGTCTGGAAAAATTTTTTGGATAAAATGAGCTATGAAATTATAGCACCAAACGGTGACAGAAGCGGTAATATTTCTTCTGCAGTTGGTCAGACAAATTTTATACTTGGAAATAATGAAATATATTTTATTTTTACAGAACCGTCACCTTATAACATTCAGGAACAGGTTTATATAAGAATTGAGGGTGTAACAAATGTTGCTGAGGGAGTTTGGAGGCTTATAATAACACCTGTAAATATAGTGGAGGGGACTTATAATATATGGACTACTCAGGGAAGATTTCTCTCACCTGATGTTTACACAACTCTTACAGCTCCCTCTACTGCATCAAGAGTAATATCCGTAGCTGCCTATAATTCTGCTTCAAATTCCAACACAGGATTTTCAGGAAGAGGATATACTGCTGATAATATGATTAAGCCCGATATTGCTGCTCCCGGTGTAAATGTTTTTGTAAATGGTAATTCAAACACCGGCACCAGCGTTGCAGCACCATTTGTAACAGCCTGCTGTGCTATTTTAATGGAATGGGGAATTGTAAAGGGCAATGACAGAAATATGTATGGTGAAAGACTAAAGGCTTATTTAAGACTTGGAGCTATAAGAGATATGGCAGATTATCCAAACAGAGAGTTTGGATATGGAAAATTGTGTCTTTCAGATACATTCAGCAGGCTTATAAGCGTTAAAATAAATCAGATAAGTGAGCAGACTCCTCCCTTTAATGATGAAAATACCGAACTTATACTCAATAATACCTCCAATGTTATAAAAGAGCTTGAAGAAACCGGTACGGCATACTGTAATGTAGAAAGCGGTAATTTAATAATTGCTTACCCAAATAGAAATGATTACGCTTTTGTCAGAGCATTTGACACAGCAGCAATGTTTTTAGGGGAAAATGAAGCTGTTGTGTATGGACTTATGAGTGAGGAATTTAATCTTGCAGCAGGTATAACAAGAGTTCAGCGTCCCCCTCTTGATTTAAGCGGAAACGGTGTTGTTGTTGGTTTTGTGGATACAGGAATTAATTATGACAATGAAGAATTTTTGTATGAAAATGGTGATAACAAAATTCACAGTATATGGGATATGACAGTCGAAGATGAAACCAGTGAGGGTGTATGCTTTGGCAGAGTTTATACAAATGAGGAACTTAAAAATAAAACAGCTCCCACAAGAGATACTATAGGTCATGGTACAGCTATGGCTGTACAGGCTTGCGGAAACAACGGTGCTGCTCCTAACACCACGATAATAGCTGTAAAACTTAAACAGGCTAAGCCCTTTATGTATGAAAATCAATTTATAGACAGCTCTGTACCTGCGTATTCCTCTGCTGATATTATATTGGGAATTGATTATATAATAAGACAGGCTAAAAAAATCAAAATGCCTGTTGTAATAGTTCTTGGAATAGGTACTAATGAGGGAGGACATGATGGTTCAAGCCTTTTTGAAAGATATATTGAAAGAATTGGTGCCGAATCGGCTACAATAGTTGTTGTACCATCAGGAAATGAGGCTATTGCAAGACATCATACTGCTTTTACAATCAATAATGACAGAGAATACTATGATATAGAAATAAATGTAGCTGAAAATGTCAAGGGATTTAATATGTGGCTATGGAATAACATTCTTGACAAATCAGAGGTTGAAATTATTTCGCCTGTCGGTGAAATTATTAACAGAATTACCTCAGCTAACAATTTCAGCAATGAATATATGTTTTTTCAGTCAAATTCAAAGGTAAGGATTTCTTATTCACTGCCTGTTTATCAAACGGTAGACCAAAGAACAACATTGACATTTACCAATCCGTTATCAGGCATATGGAAAGTCAGGGTTTATTCAACAAACCAATATGGCAGAATACACGCTTGGCTTCCCATTAATCAGTTTGTGGGACAGAATGTTGTTTTTGTAACTCCCGATACAAGTGTAACAGTAACTGTGCCGTCAACAGCAAATAATGTAATGGTTACAGGCGGGTATAATCTAACTGACGACAATATTGTTTCATCATCAGGCAGAGGTCCTACAAAATTAGGAAATTTAAGACCTTTTTTTGTTTCTCCGACAAATAACAATACAAGCATATCTGCCGGAGTGGCAGGGGGAGCGGCAGCACTTTTAATGGAGTGGGCAGTAATAAAAGGAAATCTTTTTACAATAAATTCAATAACTGCAACAGCACTTATAATAAGCGGCACAACACAAAAATCAAGTGAAGTATACCCAAATAATATTTCAGGTTACGGACTGTTAAATCTTTACAATGTTTTTTTAAATTTGCAATAATTATTCTTGAAATATCTATTGATAGATTGTATAATGGTAAGACAGATAATTATGTTGACAAAATAAGAGTTTGTGATATAATGATTTTAATGCTTTAACACGATAAAGTATGGAGGAATACTTATGCTTATTACTAAGCTCCACACACCTGAGGGTGTAAAGGACTATTTACCAAATGAATGTGAAATAAAAAATAAAATAGAGAATATAATTTCAGATTTATTTATAAGATATGGCTTCAGACCGGTTTCAACACCTACTATTGAATACGCAGAGGTGTTTGATTATGCGGGAGGAATAGACAGCAAAAGAATGTATAGATTTATTGACAGAGATGGCACACTTCTTGCTTTAAGACCTGATGTGACACCATCTATTGCAAGAATTGCTGCTACTGAAAATGACGATACACCTAAAAAGCTTTACTATATAGGCAATACTTTCAGAAGAAACGAAAGCTATCAGGGAAAGCTTAGAGAATTTACTCAAGCCGGTATTGAAATTATGGGCAGCAAAAATACTCTTGGTGCAGATGTTGAAGCAATAGCTCTTGCTATTAAATCTTTACTTGAAGTTGGAATTGATAATTTTAAAATTGATATAGGTCATGCCGAATTTTTGACAGGTGTTATTGAGGAGGCTGACATATGTGAAGAAACTGCTCAAAATATTAAAGATAATATTTTAAATAAAAATTATGTTGCAGTAAGCGATATAGCTGAAAAAATTGAAAATAAAAATATAGCTTCTGTTTTTAAGGATTTGCCTTTGTTAATTGGCGGCTATGATATTCTTGAAGCTGCCAAAAACAGAGTTAAAAATGAAAAATCTCTTAATGCTGTTTCATATCTTTCAAAGGTATACGAAGTTATTAAAGCTCTGAAATATGAAAAATATATTTCTTTTGATTTGAGTGTTATTGGTGCTATGGATTATTATACAGGCATTATTTTTAGAGGCTATGCTAAGGGAACAGGTTTTTCGGTTCTGGATGGCGGACGATATGACAAAATGGCTTCTGCTTTTGGGAAAAATATTCCCGCTGTAGGCTTTGCAATAAAAATTAATGACATTATAGATTTAGCTGACAGTGACTCATCCGGAGCTAATGTATTTATAGCATATAAGCCTGAATATATTGCAGATGCTTTTAAGTTTGCTCAGAAAGTTACCGATAAGGGCATTGATGCGGAGCTAAGTGAGCTTGGAGAGGATTGTGAAATTAATCTCGAATATGCTGAAAACAGAAATATAAATTTGATGTATTATTTTAAAGACAGAAAACCTCAACTGTTTTATATATCAGATGATGAGGATTTTAACAGGCTTTTAGAGGAAGATATTGAAATGTAAAATGTTGGAGGAAAAGACGATGGAGTATTTAACTCTGGCTTTGGCAAAGGGCAGACTTGCCGAAAAGAGTATGGAGCTTTTATCAACAATGGGAATAACCTGTGATGAAATGAAGGATAAAAGTTCAAGAAAACTTATATTTACAAATGAAGATTTAAAATTAAAATTTTTCTTGGCAAAGGCATCTGATGTGCCTACATATGTTGAAAGCGGTGCTGCCGATATAGGTATAGTGGGAAAGGATACTTTGCTTGAGGAAAACAGAAATATTTATGAGGTATTGGATTTAAAAATGGGAAAATGCAAGTTCGCAGTTGCAGGCTATAAAAATATTGAATATAAATTAAATAATTCAAATAACCTTGTTGTAGCTACAAAATATCCCAATATTGCAAAAGATTATTTCTATAATAAAAAGCATCAGACAATTGAAATTGTAAAGCTTCATGGAAGTGTAGAGCTTGCTCCTATAGTTGGTCTTAGTGATGTTATTGTGGATATAGTTGAAACAGGTTCAACATTAAGAGCTAATGGACTTGAAGTCCTTGCTGATATTTGTCCGGTTTCTGCCAGAGTAGTTGTAAACAGAGTTAGTATGAAGCTTGAACACGAAAGAATTATTAAAATTATAGAAGGTCTTAGAAAAGCGATTTAAAATAAGCGTCTTTTTGGAAGAAAGGTGAATACAATGGTTTCTATTATAAAAAACAATGATAACGAGGGTAAGAGGCTTATAGAAAATCTTTTATCCCGTTCTCAGCTTGAATATGGCAATGTACAGGAAATTGTAAATAATATTATTGCCGATATTAAGTCAAAGGGTGATAAAGCATTATTCGATTATACATATAAATTTGATAAATTTCCGGTAAAAAGTGATAATATTCTGGTTACTGATGAAGAAATAAAGGAAGCTTATTCTCTTGTAGATGCTGAGCTTGCAGAAGTTATTAAAAAAGCTGCAAACAGAATAGGTAATTTTCATCAGAAGCAAAAAATTAACAGTTGGCTTGAACCAAATAAAAATGGTGAAATGCTTGGTCAGCTTATAAGACCTCTTGAAAAAGTTGGCGTATATGTCCCCGGTGGAAAGGCTGCATACCCATCAAGTGTTTTAATGAACATTATTCCTGCAAAGGTAGCAGGTGTTGAACAGATTATTATGACAACGCCTCCATCGCCGCAGGGAAAAATAAATCCCACAACTATTGTTGCTGCTGATATTGCAGGTGTTGATAAAATTTACAAGGTGGGCGGTGCACAGGCAATAGCTGCTCTTGCTTTTGGAACAGAGTCAGTACCAAAGACTGATAAAATAGTAGGTCCCGGTAATATATTTGTAGCTATTGCAAAAAGAAGTGTATACGGTTATGTAAACATTGATTCTGTAGCAGGTCCAAGTGAAATTCTTATACTTGCCGATGAGTCTGCCAATGCTGAATATGTTGCTGCCGATTTGCTTTCACAGGCTGAACATGATGAGCTTGCATCTGCAATACTTATTACCACAAGTGAAAAGCTTGCAAAGGAAGTTCAAGCTCAGGTTACTAAACAGACAGCATTACTTGAAAGAAAAGAAATAATTGAAAAATCACTTAATAATTACGGTGCAATAATTGTGGTTGAAAGCTATGATGAAGCCTGCGAATTAAGCAACAGGGTTGCACCTGAGCATATGGAAATATGCACAAAAGAGCCTTTCAGCTTACTTCCTAAAATTCAGAATGCAGGTGCAATTTTCTTAGGACATTATACTCCTGAACCTTTAGGTGATTATATGGCAGGACCTAATCATGTGCTTCCCACAGGTGGCACTGCCAGATTTTTCTCACCTCTTTCAATTGATGATTATATTAAAAAATCAAGCATTATTTCATTTAGTCAGGATGCTTTAAAAGCTCTTGGAAATGATGTTATTAAATTTGCAGAAGCAGAGGGACTTACTGCTCATGCAAATTCTGTAAAAGTTAGAATGTAGGAGGAAACAATATGGACAGAATTGCCGAAATAAGCAGAGATACTTATGAAACTACAATTGATATGACACTTAATTTAGACGGCAGTGGTGAAAATAATATTGAAACAGGCATAGGCTTTTTTGACCATATGCTTACTCATATATCTAAGCATGGCTTTATGGATATTGACATAAAAGCAAGCGGAGATTTAGATGTTGATTGTCATCATACTGTTGAAGATACCGGAATAGTGTTTGGAAAGTGTATTGCAAAGGCACTTGGTGATAAAAAGGGCATTAAAAGATTTGGACAGGCAATTGTGCCTATGGACGAAACTCTTGTGCTTTGTGCTATTGATTTTTCAGGCAGACCATATCTTAATTTTGATGCAGCATTTACTGTATCTGCACTGGGTATGTTTGATACGGAAATGGTTGAGGAATTTTTCAGAGCAGTTTCCGATAACTGCGGTATGACCTTACATATAAAGGTGCTTGACGGTAAAAATAATCATCATATTGCAGAGGGAATTTTTAAGGCATTTGGCAGAGCAATTGATATGGCTGTTGCTTATGATGACAGAATAAATGGCGTATTATCTACAAAAGGAATGTTAGAATAATGATAGCAATAATAGATTATGGTATGGGCAATTTAAGAAGTGTTCAAAAAGCTCTTGAATTTGTCGGAGAAAATGCAGTTATAACTGATGATGTAAAGGTTATGGAGGTTGCTGATAAGTTTGTGCTTCCCGGTGTTGGTGCTTTTGGTGATGCTATAAGCACTATAAGAAAAAAGGGATTTGACAAGGTTATTTATAACGGCGTAAAAAATGATAAGCCTTTTCTCGGTATTTGTCTGGGTATGCAGCTTATATTTGATAAAAGCTATGAATATGGTGAATTTGAGGGACTTGGATTAATTCCGGGTGAAATAAAGCTTCTTCCCGGTAATGTGAAAAAACCTCATATTGGCTGGAATAACCTCAATATAAAAATGAGAGAGCCTTTGTTTAAAAATTTAAGCGAAAGTCCTTATGTGTATTTTGTGCATTCATATTATCTTGAAACTGATGCTCCTGTTGTATCTGCTACTACATATTATGGCAGGGAAATACAGGTTGCGGTGCAAAAGGATAATGTGTTTGCGGTGCAGTTTCACCCTGAAAAAAGCGGTGATGTGGGACTTGAAATTTTAAAGAACTTTGGAGGATTGTAATATGCAGATATATCCCGCAATAGACATTATAGACGGAAAGGCAGTAAGATTGCTGCAGGGTAAATTTGATGATGTTACAGTTTTTAATGATGACCCTGCTGATGCTGCTGCAAACTGGGTTAAAATGGGAGCTACATATATTCATCTTGTAGACCTTGACGGTGCAAGATATGGCAAAACATTTGTAATTGACATTATTAAAAATATAAAAGCTAAATATGAAATACCTGTGCAGACAGGAGGCGGTGTCAGAACTATTGAAGATGTTGAAAACAGAATAAAAGCCGGTGCATCAAGAGTTATTATTGGCACAGCTGCAGTTAAAAATCCCAAACTTGTAAAATCAGCTGTAGAAAAATACGGTGATAAAATTGCAATAGGAGTTGATGCCAAAAACGGTATGGCTGCAATATCAGGCTGGGAGGAAGTAAGTGATATTTCTGCAATTGATTTATGTCTTAAAATGAAAGAATATGGAGTTAAAACCGTTATCTATACAGATATTTCAAAAGATGGTATGATGTCAGGTCCAAATATTGAATCTACTAAGGAGCTTATTGATAAAACAGGCATGGAGATTATTGCAAGCGGAGGCGTTTCTCGTATGCAGGATCTTGAAAATGTAAAAAATATAAATGCTAAAGGCGTTATTATAGGCAAGGCCCTTTACAACGGTGCTTTAGATTTAAAGGAAATAATTGAAAAATATCAGTAGGCGGTGAGATAGATGGAGAGTTCTTTGTTTAACAGAAAAACAATTGCAAAGTATATAATATCGTATATAATGATTACTGCAGGTGCAATTATTGCTGCTTTTGCAATTGAGGAATTTTTAGTTGCAAAACAAATTCTTGACGGCGGTATTGTTGGTATATCAATTATATTAAATCAGCTTACAGGTTTAAAGCTTAGTTATTTTATAGTTATACTTAATATTCCTTTTCTTATTCTTGGCTGGAGATTGCTGGGAAAAACCTTTGCATTTAAAGCAACCTATGCAATGATTGTATTTTCTATATTTCTTGTAGTTTTTGAAGAAATGGAGGAGGTCACTGACGACCCTCTCCTCGCTACAGTTTATGGTGGATTATTTCTGGGTCTTGGTGTTGGTATAATTATGAAATCAGGAGGCTGTGTTGACGGTATAGATACTGTTTCGCTGCTTTTAAGCAAGAAAACACAGTTTTCAACCGGTCAGATTATATTAAGCTTTAATCTTGTTATATACTGCTTTGCAGGCTTTATATTCGGACCTGACAGAGCATTATACAGCCTTCTTACATATTTTATTACATCTAAGGTTATTGATATAGTTGAAACAGGCTTTGAACAGGCTAAGGCTGTTATGATTATTACTGAAAACGGTGATAAAATAGCTGATAATATATATAAATATCTTGGAAGAACAGTTACTATTCTTGAAGGTGAAGGACTTATAAGCGGTAAAAAGGTTGTGTTATACTGTGTTGTAACACGTATTGAATTAAGTGAGCTTAAAAGAATAGTTAAAGATGATGACAATTCTGCTTTTGTAACAATATCTGATGTATCTGAAATTGTCGGACATCATATTAAAAAGAAAAAGGTACAAAATGTTATAGAGGTTAAGTCTATTGCAACTGACAAACCAAAGGAATAGGAGAAATATTATGCACACAAAACGTATTATTCCATGCCTTGATGTAAACAATGGCAGAGTAGTAAAAGGTGTAAATTTTGTAAATCTTAGAGATGCAGGTGATCCTGTTGAAATAGCTGCTATGTATAATAAGTCAATGGCTGATGAAATTGTATTTCTTGATATTACAGCTTCTTCAGATGCCAGAAATATTATCCTTGATGTTGTTTCAAGAACTGCCGAACAGGTTTTTATTCCTCTCACTGTTGGAGGAGGCATAAGAACGATTGAGGATTTCAGAGCAATTCTTTCCGCAGGTGCAGATAAAATTTCAGTAAATTCAGCAGCTCTTAAAAGACCTGAGCTTATAAATGAGGCTGCTGAAAAATTTGGAAATCAGTGTGTTGTTGTTGCCATTGATGCAAAAAGCAGAGATGACGGAGGGTTTGATGTATATTTAAACGGCGGAAGGGTTAATACAGGCAAGGATGCTGTTGAGTGGGCAGTGGAAGCTGAAAACAGAGGTGCAGGTGAAATACTTTTGACAAGTATGGATTGTGACGGAACTAAGGCAGGTTATGATATAGCTCTTACAAGGGCAATCAGTTCTGCTGTTTCAATTCCCGTTATTGCATCAGGAGGTGCCGGCAATATGGAGCATTTTGCAGAAGCACTTACTGACGGCGGTGCAGAGGCAGCTCTTGCAGCAAGTCTGTTCCATTACAAAGAAATGGAAATTATGGATTTAAAAAAATATCTTGCTGAAAAGAAAATTCCGGTCAGATTAAAATAAAAGGTGAATATTATGGAAATTAAATTTAACAGCGATGGACTTGTGCCTGCAATAGCACAGGACTATGAAACAAAAGAGGTGCTTATGCTCGCTTATATGAATAGAGAAGCATTTGATTTAACTCTTAAAACAGGCAAGGCTACATATTTCAGCCGTTCAAGACAGAGTCTTTGGGTAAAGGGTGAAACAAGCGGTCATTTTCAGCACGTTAAAGAAATACGCTACGATTGCGACTGTGATACAATACTTTTAATTATTAAGCAGGATGGAGCAGCTTGTCACACCGGCAATTATTCATGTTTTTACAGAAAAATAGAAGATTTTAAGGGAGAAGTGGAATAGTGAATTTATTAGAAGCATTAACAGAGGAATTTAACGTAATTAAGAATAGAAAGGATAATCCTCAAGAGGGTTCTTACACAAGCTACCTTTTTGGTAAAGGACTTGATAAAATTCTTAAAAAAGTAGGAGAAGAAGCTACAGAGGTTATTATTGCAGCAAAGGATAATAACAATAAGGAAACTGTTTATGAAATATGTGATTTGCTTTTTCATATTGAGGTGCTTATGGCACAGACCGGCTTAAACTGGAATGATATTGCAGAAGAAATCACAAAAAGACGTGAAAAAGAAAATATGAATGTTGAAAAAGAAGCCAAGAGAAAGGCTGAAAACAGAACTGACGAAACTAATATTAACTAAAAAACAGAGGCTGCTGCAAAATAGATGAAACTTATCATCCATAGAAGCAACAGCCTTTATCTGTAAGCATTATTACGGCATTATTTTAGATAATAAACTTTGTTTATTTGAGCTTGCAAATATATTTAAAGCAGAAAAATATAAAGTTTGTTTCTGTCCGGCATTTCCGTAATTTGCTTATATGGTATTATAATCAAATATTAATAGTATTGATATTGGTCTGGAAAATGTTTTCTCCGTATTTTACATAGCTTTCTTTTTTTGCTTTAATGGTCATATTGCTTAAATGTATATCGTGAACAGGCATCTGAGGCAGACCTGATATTGAAAATGCTCTTAAAGCTTTTGTGCAGTTAATATTATTAATATAAATATTCTTAAATTCAGGTACTTCTTCCATAGTAACCTCCATACCTTCTTTAGTATCCATATCATAGCCCATATTAAATGTAATTGCATCATGCTTAATGCTTATCATATTTACATTGTCAATATATATTTTTTCAACGATACCGCCTCTGCCAAGACAGCTTTTAAATCTAAGACCAATGTCAGTTCCAATAAATGTACAATCCTGAACATATATATTTCTTAAATCTCCGCTCATTTCACTTCCTGCAACAAATCCGCCATGACCATGATAAACAACACAGTTGTTTATTTCTATACATTCAGACGGAATTCCTAATTTTCTTCCGTCTTCGTTTTTGCCGGATTTAATACATATAGCATCATCGCCAACGTCAAATATACAATCTTTAACCTGAACATACTTGCAGCTGTCAATATCAAGACCATCTGCATTTTGAGCAAACCAGGGATTACGCAAGCTGCAGTTTCTTATTGTAACATTTTTACAAAGCCAAGGATGAATACCCCATGCAGGTGAGTTCTGGAAGGTTGGTCCGTCTAAAAGCACTTTGTTGCATCTTGTAAAGTTAATAAGTACAGGACGTAAAAAGTCATGGTAAATTTCACAGGTATCCTTATCTTTATAAAGCTGAGGATTTGGTATAAACAAATTATTGGCTTCAAAAATTTTTTGAGATGGCCACCAGACCGTTTCAGTTTCGTTTTCTTCAATTATACCGCCTGATTCAACAGTTGACAGCCATTCTCTTTCTGACATCTTCCATTGTTTAACAGGACGCCAGGCTCTGCCATTGCCATTTATAACACCATCGCCTGTAATTGCTACATTTTCAAGGTCTTTTCCGTATATTGGAGATATACAGCGATATGTAAATAAACCTTCAAAGCTTGTATTGATGAGAGGATAATCGTTTGGGTTATTTGAAAAGAAAATTATTGCACCATTTTGCAGATGCAGCTCTACATTGCTCATAAGCTCAATAGGTCCGGTAAACCAAACACCTCTTGGCACAAGCACCTGTCCGCCGCCATCAGCATTACATTTTTCAATTGCTTTTTTAAAAGCCTCCTGATTATTTGTTCTTGTATCACAAACAGCTCCAAAATCAGTTATTGGATAACATACATCTCTAAACGTGGGTAATAAAACGTCAAAATCCGGTCGTTCCATTTTTTGCCTCCGAAGTATATATATTTTTATAGGATTGCCTATATACAGATATGTTTATTTTATAACATTTTTTTTGATTAGTCTAGCTTTTTTTAAAAATTTGTGATACAATATAAAAACATTACAAATTTTGAGGAAGAAGTGATAAAAATGCCTATTAAGGTGTCAGACAATTTACCTGCAAAGGAAATATTGAACAACGAAAGTGTATTTGTAATGGGCGAGGATAGAGCTTTTCACCAAGATATACGTCCTTTAAGAATACTTATTCTAAATCTTATGCCTAATAAGCAACAGACAGAAGTTCAGATTTTAAGACTTTTGAGCAATTCTCCGTTACAGATTGAAATTAGTCTTATGCATATGGAAAGCTATATTTCAAAAAATACCTCTGAAGATTATCTTTCAGAATTTTATAAGGTATTCAGTGATGTTAAAAATGAAAAATTTGATGGTATGATTATAACAGGTGCACCCGTAGAGCAGATGCCTTATGAAGAAGTTAATTACTGGGAAGAATTAACAGAGATTATGGAGTGGAGCAAGACCAATGTAACAAGTACTTTTCATATATGCTGGGGTGCTCAGGCAGGGCTTTATTATCATTATGGAATACCTAAGTATCAGCTTGATAAAAAAATGTTTGGAGTGTTTCCTCATACTAAGGTTTATAAGCATTATGACCTTTTAAGAGGCTTTGATGATATATTTTATGTGCCTCATTCAAGACATACGGAGGTCAGAGCAGAAGATGTAGAAAAGGTTGATGCACTTGAAATTCTTTCAACATCAGAAGAATCAGGACTTTATATTGCAGCAACTAAAGATAACAGGCAGATTTTTGTAATGGGCCATTCCGAATACGATAATAATGCACTGAAAAATGAATATTTCAGAGATGTGGATAAGGGGATTTCTATTGATATACCAAAACATTATTTTAAAGATGATGACCCCAATAAAGAGCCTGTTGCATTATGGAAAGCACATAGCAGCCTGCTATACACAAACTGGCTTAATATAGTATATCAGGATACACCTTTTAATATTAATGATATAAAATAAAATTAAGGCTTCAATTTTCGAATTTATGTTTGACAATTGAAGCCTTTGTGTTATAATGGTATATAGTTGTTATGTAATCGAATGAGAGATAGACTCCCACCTCTATAGGTGGTGAGTAAAGCAAACTTT
>CAZZLN010000001.1:141881-189149 GCA_964654945.1 uncultured Lachnospiraceae bacterium | reverse complement strand
TGTCAGCAAAGCTGACACACACGCCGCACAATAATGCCAAGGCATTATTGAATTAAAAGCTGGTGCATAAAATTTGCATCAGCTTTTTAAATATTGATTATTTATTTTTTCTTTTTAATTATTCTAAATTTATATTAATAAGTTCCTACTTCCATACCCTCAATTACTACATCTTCAACAGGCTTGTCATTATCCCCTGTCTGAACTGCTGCAATTTCGTCTACAACGTCCATACCCTCGTAAACCTGACCAAATATTGTATAGCCAAAGTCGAGAGATGGAAAACCTCCCTTTTCTTCATAAGCCTTTACAACATCCTCAGGGTAAAGAGTATTGAAGGTTTCATCACCATACTGTTCTTTTATCATATTAAGAGATGTCTTTGCATCATTGGATTGTACAATATAGAATTGGCTTCCGTTTGTATCAGGACCTGCATTTGCCATACATAAAGAACCTCTGAAGCTTCTTAAATTAGGCGTTGTTTCGTTTTCAAAATCAGCTCCCCAAATACTTTCACCGCCTGTACCTGTACCCTTAGGGTCACCGCCCTGAATCATAAATTCATTAATTACTCTGTGGAATATAAGGTTATCATAATAACCCTCTTTTGCGTGAGTTGTAAAGTTTTCAACTGCCTTTGGAGCATATTCAGGGAAGAACCATACCTTTATATCCCCATGGTTTGTTTTTATGGTAGCTATTGTGTCACCTGATTTTACACCATCAAGCTGAGGAAGCTCTGTAACATTATACTCTGTTTGTTCGGACCCGCTTGATGAAGTGTCGGTCTGTTCTGTTGTTGCTTCTGTTTTTTCACTTGAACTATTACAGCCTGTTATTGCAAGAGCAAGTGTAAGTGCTGCAAAACTTAATAAACTTAAATACCTTTTCATATATAATCCTCTTTTCTATAATATATATATTATGGTATCAAAAAATTTTTAATAGGTCAATAGATTAGATGGTTTGTTTCAAAAATCTTAATAATTTTATTATCCCAAAACTTTACTTATTCCTTTGCCAATAAGATATGCCATATCCATTACAACAGAGAGCTTTGAACTTTGAAGCTGATAATATCCGTTTCCGTAATAGCTGTTTACAATTCCCGTTACGGATATGTCACCTACATTAACAAGAGCTTTTGAAATTCCGCTGCCCGGTGCAAGAGCGCCTTCCCATATATTTATTGCACCTATATGGCTTGACATACCAAGTGAGGCATCGACTGCCAGTATAAAAGGGCTGGCATAATATGAATATATATGCTTAACTGTTTTTTCAAGATTAAGAGCATGAACAGGTTTTTTCATCGTTCCATATAAATGGGGAATATTCTGCTTTTCAAGTATTGAACCTACAAGGGGACCGAGCAAATCTCCTGTTGCCTTGTCTGTTCCGATACACATTATAACTGTCTGCTTTGATTTTGGCTTTTTATTTATATATTCATTTAATGTGTGTACAAAATCATTTATGTTATAATCATAGATATATTTTTTCTCTGCCACAATATCACCTCTTGTATAATTTAGGCAGATTTAATATTGATTATGAATAACAAAATATACCATATAATTTTTTGCCGTAATTTGCTAATCAAAATATTTATCAGTCTACACCCTTTGACAATAAAATTATTTTCGGTCTGCTATTATTCATTTACAAACTAAATTATGAAAGGAAAATGAATATGACTAATGAAGAAAACTATACATTACCGACAAATGTTAAACAGATTGGTACTATAAATGACAGGACAAGCAGAATATATGTTGAGGACTATGTATGTACATATGTTGAACAGTATTCTAAATCTGATATATCAAAAGAGAAAATAGGAATACTTATTGGAAAAACAATAGAAGTTGATAATGATGAGGCACTTTTTATAAGCGGAGTTATTCAGGGGAAATATACCATTAAGAAAAATGGTATGACAGAGCTTAGTGAAAAAAGCTGGCAGTATGTTAAAAAACAGATGTCACTTTACTTTGAAGGCTTGCAGATTGTAGGCTGGGTATATGTTCAGCCCGGATTTGAGGATTATATAGGAGAAAATATATGTAATTTTCAGAAAAATAACTGGACAAGAGGCTTGCAGACATTATACATAGTTGACCCTACTGAAAACGTGAACAGTTTTTATAAATGGAACAGTGAAAATATGATGTTTAATCAAATTAAGGGTTATGTGATATATTATGAAAAAAATGAGGGTATGCACGAATATATGCTTGAAAATAAAATAAAGGTTGAACAAAAAGAGGAAAATTCGGAAATTAAAAAAGATGCAGGAGCACAGGCAAGAGCAGTTGCCGCTAATAAAAGGACTAACTACAGAAGCAATATAAAAATATCAAAAGACAGCAAAAAAATGATAAATCTTCTTGGCGGTGTCAGCTTTATAATGCTTATGGTGTGTTTTGTAATGGGAGCAGGTCTTGTGCAAAATGATGAGAGAATACGTTCTCTTGAGGACAAGCTTGCTTTTCTTGAAGAAAGCTTTAAGGAAAGCCAGGGAGTATACGCATCACAAAATTTAAGTGAAGTGACCACTCAGTCTGCTGCACAAACCACAACTCAAACAACTACACAGACAACGACACAGGCTGAGCCTAAAAAATATGTAATAAAAGAAGGAGATACCCTTATTAAAATATCCAAGAAATTATATGGTGATACAAAAAATGTAAGTAAAATAAAAGAGCTTAATAATATAGATGGCAGCACAATTGTTGTTGGAAAAACACTTATTTTGCCATAAGGAGAATTGTAATGGGAAATAAAGGTGACAATGAAATAGCAGCAGTTCTTGCACACGAGGTTAAAAATCCTGTTGCAATAATAAAGGCTAATATTGACAGCATTAAGGATATACTTCCCGCAAGTGCAGATAAAAATATTGAGGTTATAAACAATGCAATATCAAGACTTGATAAAATTATAGAAAGCTACAGACTTATTAATATCAAAACCTCAAATGATGAACTGATTTATGTTGAGGATATGCTTATTGATATTATTGAAGATTATAATATAAGCAAGCCTAATATAGAGTTTAATTATAACAGCGATAATGATTTGTGTCTTTATGGAAACTATGATAAGCTTTCAATACTTTTTTATAATTTATATAAAAATGCTGTTGAGGCAATTGATAATAAGGGAGAAGTTTTAACGGAGGTATACTCAGAAAATGATAAAATTGTAGTTAAGATTACTGACAGCGGAAAAGGAATAGAAGATATTAATTCTATTGGTACACCTTATTATACTACTAAAGAAAATGGTACAGGTCTTGGTATCCTAATCTGCAAAAATATAGTGAGAGAGCATTGTGGAGAGCTATATTTTAAAAATAATAATGTAGGCAGCAGTGTAATAGTAAAGCTGCCTGAAAAGTAAATTATTAAGGGGTGTGAAAAATAAGTTTTCACACCCCTTTGAATATTCAAATACAAAAAATCTTATGTTAACGATAACAGCATAATATAAATTGAAAAAGCTGTTAAAGGCTGCTTTTAAAATAGTATTGACATTAATTTGAAAACATATTATTGATTATATATCAGATACTATAATACTTCTTGGTTCAACAGGAGTTGAGAATACAATTTGAGTGCTTGTTTTTCCAAATTGCTGAAGCTTGCCTATAAATACATCAAGGTCCATTGTGCTTGGAAATGCCACCTTTAAAAGCATACTGTATTCACCTGTTACACAATTACATTCAAGCACATTAGGCTCTTTTTGTATAAAAGGATAAAATTCAGGCTTTAAAGTCGGATCCATTGCAAGGTTTATAAATGCGGTTATATGATAGCCCAGCTTCTGTTGGTCAATAGTTGTTTTAAAACCTTTTATAATTCCCTGTTGTTCTAAATGTTCAATTCTTATTGATACTGCCGGTGATGATAAAAATACCTTTTCGGCAATTGCCTTTAGTGGTGTTCTGGCATTTTCCTGTAGTATATCTAATATTTGTTTATCTATTTTGTCCATAGTTTTCACTCCGCTATTTAATAAAATTAAGTTTAAATTTATTTTATCATATATTTTTTAGTATGTCTACATTAAATATTAAAAAATTTTTACGTGGAAATAAGAAATAAAATGTAGTATAATTATTTATTATTACGAATAAAAGAGGGAATATTATGTCAGAAAATCTAACTTTATTAACAGACCTGTATGAACTTACAATGATGCAGGGCTATTATAAAAATCATGAAAAAAATAAAACAGTTGTATTTGACGGATTTTACAGAACTAATCCCTTTGGAAGCGGATTTGCTGTTTTTTGCGGACTTGAACAGGTTGTGGATTATATAAAAAATTTAAGCTTTAGCACAGAAGATATTAAATATTTAAGAAGTCTTAATTTATTTGATGATGATTTTCTTGAATATCTTAAAAATTTTAAGTTTACAGGAGATATTTATGCTCTGGAGGAAGGCTCTGTTATGTTTCCCAGAGAGCCTATGATTAAAATTATTGCACCTGTTATGGAGGCTCAGCTTATTGAAACAGCTGTTTTAAATTTATTAAATCATCAGAGCCTTATTGCTACAAAGGCTGCAAGAGTATGCTATGCGGCAAAGGGCGATGGAGTTATGGAGTTTGGTTTAAGGCGGGCTCAGGGACCTGACGCAGGTATATATGGAGCAAGAGCTGCTGTTATAGGCGGCTGTATCGGCACAAGTAATGTTCTTGCAGGGCAGATGTTTGATATACCTGTTATGGGAACTCATGCTCATAGCTGGATAATGAGCTTTGATGATGAATATTCCGCATTTAAAGCTTATGCTAAAATGTATCCTAAAAGCTGTATACTTCTTGTTGACACCTATGACACATTAAAATCAGGCATACCTAATGCAATAAAGGTATTTAATGAAATGAAAGCAGAGGGAAAAGAGCTTCATAATTATGGCATAAGACTTGACAGCGGTGACCTTGCATATCTTTCTAAAAAGGCAAGAAAAATCTTAGATGATGCAGGATTTAAAACGGCTGTTATTGCTGCATCAAATGACCTTGATGAAAATTTAATTGCATCTTTAAAATTACAGAATGCAAAAATTTCTTCATGGGGCGTAGGCACAAATATGATTACCGCAAAAGATTGTCCAAGCTTTGGAGGAGTTTATAAGCTTGCAGCAATAGAAAATGAAAATGGTGAATTTGAGCCTAAAATAAAGCTTTCTGAAAATACAGATAAAATAACTAACCCCGGAAATAAAAAAATTGTGAGATTTTATGATAAATCTACAGGTAAAATCAGAGCCGACCTTATATGTCTTGCCGATGAAGAATATAATGGAGATTGCGATGTTACGGTTTTCGACTCCAAAGAGCCTTGGAAAAAGACAACCCTTATTAAGGGAGAATATACCGTAAAAGAAATGCTTGTGCCTGTATTTAAAAAGGGCAAATGTGTTTATACCGGTAAAAAGACAATGGAAATAAGAGATTATGCTATTTCAGAAATGAATACTCTGTGGGAAGAAACAAGAAGACTTGTAAATCCTAATAAGGTTTATGTTGATTTGTCACAGAAGCTATATGATATGAAAATTGATATACTTAGAAAAACACGTATGTTATAGGCAGAGGTTAATTATGATTAATTATGTTTTTTTTGATTTAGACGGTACTCTTACAGACCCAAAAGAGGGCATTACAAATTCTGTGGCATATTCTCTTGAATATTTTGGAATACACACTGAAGATAATGATAATCTCTGTAAATTTATTGGACCGCCTTTAAAGCATTCATATATGACATTTTATAATTTTGACAGTGACAAAGCTGATATTGCCGTTAAAAAATACAGAGAATATTTTGCTCCAAAGGGATTATATGAAAATAAGGTGTATAAAGATATTCCGCAGCTTTTACAAAAATTAAAGTATAAAGGCTTTAAACTTGCAGTTGCAACATCAAAGCCTTATGTTTATGCTGTTGAAATTCTTAATCATTTTGATTTACATAAATATTTTGACTTTGTTTCAGGCAGTGAGCTTGACGGCAGAAGAACAAATAAGGCAGATGTTATAAAATATGCTCTTGATAATCTTAATATATCTGCCGATAATGCAATAATGATTGGCGACAGAGAGCACGATATTATCGGTGCCGCCAAAAATGGTGTAAAGTCAATAGGTGTACTTTATGGTTATGGCAGCAGAGAGGAATTTGAAAAATCAGGAACGGTACATATTGCTGAAAACGTTAAAGATATATGGAATATAATAATGAATTTATAAGCAGGGAATGATATTTATGAAAAAGCTGGTAATAGCTGAAAAGCCGTCAGTGGCAAGAGATATAGCAAAGGTTTTAAAATGTGACAAAAAGGGTGACGGTTTTTTATATAATGATGATTATGTAATTAGCTGGGCAGTAGGGCATCTTGTGACATTATGTGAGCCTGATGAGTATGACAAAAAGTATAAAAAATGGCAGATGGAAACACTTCCTATTATACCTGAAAACATTAAGACAAAACCTATTAAAAACACTGTTTCACAATTTTATATTTTGAAAAAGCTTATGCTTTCACCTAAGATAAATTCTATTATCTGTGCTACAGACAGCGGTAGAGAGGGTGAGCTTATATTCAGATATATTTATGAGCTTGCAGGCTGTACAAAGCCTTTTGAAAGATTATGGATTTCTTCTATGACGAATAAAGCTATATCAGATGGATTTGCAAATCTTAAAGACGGCTCTGAATATGACAATCTTTATACATCTGCAAAGTGCCGTTCGGAAGCCGATTGGCTTGTAGGCATTAATGCGTCAAGAGCATTTACAATAAAATATAATGTACTTTTAAGCATAGGCAGAGTTCAGACGCCAACTCTTGCTCTTATTACGGCAAAGCAAAAAGAAATTGACAATTTTGTAGTTACACAATATTATGAAGTTGAAGCAGACTTTGGAGAATATAAGGGCATATGGTTTAATAAAGAAAATGATGATACCAAAATAAAAACAAAGGAATATGCAGACAATATTGTAAAAAAGGTCAAAGGCAAAAAAGCTGCAGTTGACAGTGTAACAAAAGAAGAAAAGAAAATGCCTCCTCCTCTTTTATATGATTTAACAGAACTTCAAAGAGATTGCAATAAAAAATTTGGTTTTTCAGCTCAAAAAACTCTCGATATAGCTCAGGATTTATATGAAAAAAGAAAAATGATTACATATCCGAGAACAGACAGCAGACATCTTTCTGATGATATGATACCTAAGCTTAAAGTTGTGCTTTCAAAGCTTAATAATACCAAAATATATAATGCATATGCTTCAAGGCTTATGATGCTTGAAAAACTGCCTATTACAAAAAGAATAATTGATAATTCAAAAATAAGTGACCATCATGCAATTATACCCACTGAAATAAATATAAATACAGATATATTAAGTGCTGATGAGTTTAAAGTATATGACCTTGTAGCAAGAAGATTTATGCAGATTTTTTATCCCTATTATGTTTATTGTACTACTAAAATCGTAACTGTAAGCGAAGAAGAAAGGTTTTTATCAACAGGCACTACAATTATTGACAAAGGCTGGACAGAGCTTAATGTTAATGGAGAAAATAAAAAGAAAAAAGAAGAAATTGTATTGCCTGATGTTGAAAAAAACAGTGAGTTATCTGTTAAAAATGCTAAGTCTGTTCAGAAAAAAACAAAGCCTCCGCTTCCATATAATGAGGCAGGTTTACTTTCTGCAATGGAAAATGCAGGAAGATTTGTAGAAGATGAGGAATTAAAGGAACAGCTTAAAGATTCGGGACTTGGTACTCCTGCAACAAGAGCCGGTATAATAGAAAGGCTTTTAAAGGTAGGCTATATTAAGAGAAACAAAAAATATATTGTGCCGACCGAAAAGGGTATAAAGCTTATAGAAATTGTACCTCCTGAGCTTAAATCACCTGAAACCACCGGAAAGTGGGAAAAAGGTCTTTCCTCAATTGCAAAGGGCAAAATGGAAAGAGAAAAATTTATGAACAGCATAAAACGCTATGTTTCATATATTGTGAATGAAAGCCAAAAGGGAGAGTGCAAGGTTATATTTGCTGCCGATAAAAAAAGAGGCAGAAAAGGCGCTAATTCTTCAAAAATATTGGGAGTCTGCCCAAATTGCGGAGGGCACATTCTTGAAAACTCAAAGGGATATTACTGCACAAACTGGAAACAGGGATGCAAATTTACTATATGGAAAAACGAACTTAAAAATTATTCAGCAGAAATAACTCCCGATTTTATATCACATATTCTGAGTGACAAGGAAGTTAAAAATGTAAATATTATGTATAATGGTATAAAGTCCACAGGGGATATTTTACTGAACAAAGAAAATCTTGGCAGACTTGAGGTTGCAAATATAAAGAGCATCAGCTCTGCTGAATAAAATCCTCGCCCATTTCTTCAAGCATTTCTTCACATTCAAGAAGATTTAGCTTGTTATTAATTGCAAAAATAATTATACTATCTCTTTTGTTTCTTGGATAAAGCTCACTTACTCCTGCTGTTCTCAGCAGCCTTTGTGCGGTTATTAAATCAAGCTCCATACCAAATATAAGCTGCAGAAGCTTGTTGCGTGAGGGGTTCTTTTTGCCTGAAAAAATTTCATAGGCATATATATTGTTTAAATTGGATTTCTCAATTGCTTTGGCTTTGTTTATGTCCTTTTCCGCTAATAATTGGTTAAGATATGCTGAAAGTGTGATATTTATAAAATCATCACTGTTAGCTGCAAAATAGTGATTAATATTATTGTTTTTTTCAAGAGCTTTAAGTAACTCAGCAGTAGTCTTTTTCATTGTATCACCTCTGATATAATGATAATGTAATTTTAAGTATATTTCAAGGTGTTTTTATGGATAATGTTGTAAAATATAAATTTTCTGCTTATAAAGATATAAAGGCTTTAAATTCTGATGAAACAGTTGTTCTCTGCTATGATACCATATCAGACAGAACCTGTGTTAAAAGATATATTGGTAAAGACGCCTTTGAAGTTTATAATAAGCTTAAAAGTATAAAAAGTGATTTTCTGCCCGAAATATATGAAATTTTAGAGTATGATAAAAGTTATGTTGTTTTTGAGGAATATATAACAGGAAAATCAATAGAAGAAAAAATAAATGAAAATGGCTGTTTTTCTGAAAAAGAAGCTGCAAAATACATATTTGATGTGTGCAAAGCTCTTGAGGCTGTTCATTCAGTAAATATAATACACAGGGATATATCTCCTGACAATGTTATTATTAATAAAAATGGTAATGCAGTTCTTCTTGATTTTGATATAGCAAGAGAGGGAAATAAAAATAAAAGCACAGATACAACAATACTTGGTACTGCAGGCTTTGCGTCACCTGAACAATTTGGGTTTGCACAGACTGATGCCAGAAGTGATATATATTCTCTTGGTGTTTTGCTTAACTATATGCTTACCGGAAAAATAATGCAAAGAGAAGTATATAAAAAAGAACCTTTTTATACAATAATACAAAAAGCTACAAAGATAGATTCTTCTCTAAGATATGAAGATATAAATGAATTTATAATTGAATTAAACAACTCTCTGTATAATTTAGAAACAAAAGAAATCAGAAAATATAAGCTAAACAGCTTTATAAAAAAGATTCCGGGATTCAGAACAAATAAAAGAAACAATAAAATTATTGCATCAATAATATACGGATTGTATGTTCTTTTGATTTTTGCTTATATTGTTGAAAGAAAAAATTTGGGATATTTTTTATATTATACCGTAAGTTATGCCTGCTTTTTTATACTGCCTATGTGGTGGTTCGGAAACAATGGCAGACAGTGGGATATAATACCTGTAATCAATAGATTTACCTATAATACAAAGAGAGCTATTGCAATTATAATTTATATAATTCTCCTTTTTATATTATCAGATGTTATGACAAAATAATTTAAAATTAAGCTGACAGCTTAACAAAATAAGGACATTTCATATTATAATAAAAATATGAGATGTCCTTTTTGGTTGTTAAAATCATTGTTATTATTTATTCTTATAATTAATAATTGATTTAATTATTTTATTTATATCTTTAAGTTCTTCCTCGGGAAGTCCATTAAGATAATTTTTGATTTTATTGAGTTCTCCTGATGGTTCAGGTGTGACAGCAGCATCAAAGCTGAAAAGTTCAGGCAAAGTTACATCAAGAGCAGTGGCAATTTTGTCTATTGTAATAATAGTAGGAGATTTTAACCCTCTTTCAATTTGTCCCAAATGAGCAGGGCTTATACCCGATTTAAAGGCAAGCTCCTCCTGACTTATGCTAAGGTTTGTTCTGAAAGCTCTTATTCTGTTGCCAAGTTGTTGAGAAATATTGCTCATAATCACACCTCCAATTTAATGATACTAATATTTTTAAAATATATCAAAATATTATTGACATTAATATTTATAATATCTAAAGAAATTAATAAATATTATAGAAATCAAATAAAATAATAGCTAAAGCAATTGACAAATTCTTAAATTTATGTATAATAAAATATATAGTGAAAGGAGGATAAAAATAATAGATTTTAGCAACAAGATGCTTTTTAAACTTAAGTATTGTTGCTATAGGACAAATTATAAGTTCATATTTACTTTAAAAAATTTATTCAAAAGGAGTGTTAAAAATGAACGAAACACAAAAAAAGCCTTTTTACAAGAAATGGTGGTTTTGGGTTATAATCGCAGTTTTGGTAATAGGTATTGGCTCATCAGGTGTCGAAAGGGGAAAAACTGTAAGTACAGATTCAGGTGCTACAGAACAGGCTGATAGTTCCGGGGCACAACAGCAGGCAGAAGCACCTGCAGAAACAGTAACAGAAGCACCTGATGTGCCTGAAATAACTGTATCAGCAAAAGATTTAATAGCAGCATATTCTAATAATGAGCTTAAAGGTGATCAGCTTTACAAGGATAAGCTTGCTGAAATAACAGGTACTGTTTCTGATGTCAGTGTCGTATTGGGTTCTACATATTTATTATTAGATGATGATGACATTATGACTTTTGAGATGGTTCAGTGTTATTTTACTGATGAAGCTGAAATAAATAAGCTTGCAGAAATATCAAAAGGCTCACAGATTACAATTGTTGGCAGAATTGATGGTAAATCCGTTTATGTTGATGTAAAAGAATGTAAAATTAAATAAAAAAAATAAGCGACCGGCAAAATTGCTTGTCGCTTATTTTATATGTTTAGAATTAAATATTCTTACAGGTAATTTTTTTGGTCTGATTTTTTTAAGGACTAAAGCAGTGTAATAAGCATCAGAAAAGGCATTGTGAAAATGCTTGGTTTCATCAATCTCAATATTAAATGCTTCAACTGCATTTTTAAGACCTATAGTGCCGCCCTTACTATATTTTAAATACTGTGTTGCTAACTTTTGTATATCCACATAATTTATAATTATGGGAGGCTTCACAATATTATTAAAGGTTATGTTTCTGAATAATGCCTTAACATCACTGTAACCCCATGTGCCAAGAATTTTATCATGCCCCATAAATTTATGGAATTTTGAATAAGCGTCTTTAAATGCAGGAGCATTAATAAAATCAGAATCGGTAAGACCTGTAATTTTTTCTACATAAGGATGTATTCTTTTATAGAGTTCCGGCTTGATATTTATACTGAATTTATCAGTTATTTCGTAATCATCATTTAATTTAACAGCACCAATCTGTATAATCTCAAAACGGCAGGCAGGATTAGGTGCGATACTGTTATTGCCAAAATCAAATGCCTGATTAAATTCTAAATCCAATATTGTTATCATAGCTTTTCTCCTGAGGACTACAAATCATTTTTATTATATGAAAGAATTTCCTTTACAATTTTTGCAAAGGCATCTACTGCTTTAGTGCGATATACATTTTCTCTGTATGCTACAACAAGTGTCCAGTTTATATCTTTCTCCTCTATACTATAATATTTTGGGTGGTTTGTCAAATCTGAAAACTTAATAAAGCTTTCAGGTACAAAGCTAAAGCCCATTCCTGAAGCGGAAAGTCTGAGAGCGGTTTCAATACTTCTTGTTTCAAGCATAATTTTTGGCTTAATATTGGCAAAATCAAATACTTTATCTGCAACCTGTCTTAATCTCTGGTCAGGGTGGAGAAGAATAAATGGTTCTTTTTCAAGTTCACTTATTTTTATTTTTGGATATGGAACTGCATCAGATATTGTTTTGGGAACAAAATCCGGAGGAGCTGCAATATAAATATCCTCTTTCATAATTGGTTCAAATGAAATTCCCTTTGCTTTAATAGGAAGATTCATCATACAAACATCAACAGCACCCTTTAAAAGCATATCTTCAAGCTCAGATGAGGTTGCTTCTGTTATTATAATATCTATTTCAGGATATTTCTTTTTAAATATAGGAAGTATTACGGGAAGCGGATTATTTGCCTTAGATGGCGTAAGTCCAATATTTATTCTTCCTTTTTTTAGCTCTGTTATATCATCAAAGTTTTTTTGAAGATTTTCTATTATATTTATTATGTTTTTTATTGCTTTAATATAGAGTTCTCCCTCATAGGTGAGAGAAAGGGGGATTGTGTTTCTGTCGAATATTGTAACTCCAAGCTGCCCCTCAAGCCTGTTTATGTACTGGCTCAAAGATGGCTGAGAAATATATAATCTTTTTGCTGCCTTTGAAAAACTTCTTTCCTCGTTAATGGTTAGCACATACTCAAATTCTTTCAAATCCATTGTTTTGTCCTCCTTATAGTATTGAGATTATATAAAGTATTCTATTTTTTGATATTGAAATAATTTTGTATTTATAGTACAATAAATTATAGATAATTACAAGTTTTTTCGTAAAATTATTTCAAAATTTTTATGGAGGTAAGTCAAATGAGCAGACTTGACAAAATAAATGAGTTAATTTCAAAAATGGAGCAGGCGCCATCTCTTGCCTGTGAGAGATTAATTAAACTCTTTGACGAAAACAGTTTTGTTGAACTTGGTGCATTAAATAAGAGTGCAGGTGTTGTAACAGGCTATGGTACTATTGATGGCAAACTTGTGTATGCCTATTCACAGGATGGCGCTGTAGGTGTTGAACACGCAAAAAAAATTGACAACATTTATTCCCTTGCCCTTAAACTGGGCTGTCCTGTTGTGGGTATTCTTGATTCTAAGGGTATTATTCTTGAGGAAGGCCTTGATACCTTTGATGCTTATGGTCTGTTGTTCAGCCTTCAAAGTCAGGCTAGCGGCATTATACCTCAGGTTTCAATTGTTGCCGGCTCATGTATTGGTGTTGCAGGTTTTGGACCTGTGCTTTCAGATTTTGTTATTATGCCTGAAACAGGTGCTAAAATGTTTATGACAAGTCCTGCTACATTTAAGGGACTTGACGGAAAAGCTACTTCATTTGATGACTTAGGCGGAGCAAAAGCTCTTGGCGAGGAGGGTACAGTGCATATTGTCTGTAAAGATGAAGATGAAAGCTTTGCAAAAGCTAAAGAGCTTATAGGATTTCTTCCTGAAAACAATCTTGAATTTTATCCTTATGAAGTCACTGATGATTTAAACAGAGCTGATGAAGCTCTCAATACTATTGTACCTGAAGATGACGAAACTCCAATAGATGTAAAATATGTAATAAAGTCAATAGCAGACAACAATAACTTTTTTGAAATTCAGGAAACCTATGCTAAAAAAATGATAATTGGCTTTATACGTTTAGACGGTATTACGACAGGTGTTGTCGCAAACAATGGAGTACTTAATGTTGAATGTGTTAAAAAGGCGGGAGAATTTATTAATATATGTGATGCTTTTAATATTCCCGTTGTTACGTTTACTGATGTTTTAGGCTATGAACACAGTCTTTCAGATGAAAAAAACGGTATATTAAAATATGGTGCAAAGCTTGCTTATGCTTTTTCAAATGCGACTGTGCCAAAAATTAATGTTATATTAAGAAATGGTATCGGAAATGCTTATCTTCTTATGAATTCCAAGCACATTGGTGCCGATGTGGTATATGCATGGCCGTCTGCTAATATTTCACTTCTTTCAAAAAAAGCTTCAGTAAATATAATAGGAGTTACTGATGAAGAATATGATAATTTTTCAACTCCTTATGCAGCAGCCGGAAAGGGATACGTTGATACAGTTATTATTCCGTCAAATACAAGAAAAAGAGTTTTAATTGCTCTTGAAGCACTTTTAACTAAGAGAGAAATTAAACCTGCAAGAAAGCATTCAAGTGTTGAATTTTAAGAGGTGATAATATGAACAGTTGTTTATTATTTAACATGGCTGATTTTCAGCAGGGTCTTGTTACAACAGTTCTTGGATTTGGTGTAGTGTTTTTTGTGCTTATTGTAATATGGCTTATGCTTGTTATATTCAGTGTTATTTTAAAAGCCTTTGAAAAAAACAAAGCCGTACCTGAAAAAAATAGTGTTGCAATTAATACTGCGCCTGTTAAAAAAGAAGAATCTGTTAATGAAAAAAATCTCATTGATGACAGAGAGCTTGTTGCAGTTATTACTGCTGCTATAGCTGCAAGTATGGGTCAAAATGTCGGACCTGATAAGCTTGTGATTAAAAGATTAAGACGAGTAAGAAAATCAGGCTGGCAAACAGAAGCTATACATGAACAGCATAATAATGCGTTATAATACTTAAAATTATTTCAAAAGGAGAATAAATATATTATGAAAAATTACAGAATTACAGTAAATGGAAATATATATGATGTTCAGGTTGAGGAATTAAACTCTAATGTTTCTGTACCTGTAGTGTCAGCGCCAATTACTTCTGCACCTGTTACAGCTTCCACACCCGCAGCATCAGATGCACCAACTTCTGCATCTGCTCAGACAGCCGTCGGTTCAAAGGGCGGAACAAAGGTAAATGCTCCTATGCCCGGAAATATTCTTGATATAAAGGTAAATGTTGGCGACAAGGTTTCTGCTAATCAGGTTGTAGTTGTACTTGAAGCTATGAAAATGGAAAATGAAATTGTAACTCCTGCCGGCGGCACAGTTGCATCAATTAATATAACTAAGGGGCAGGCTGTTAATTCAGGAGATGTATTAATTACTGTTTCTGAATAGTGAGCTTGAAGCTTGGAGGCGTTAAAAATGAATTTATCTGATATTTTTTCTGAAATTCAGAATACACTTACGGGACTTTTGAATAATACCGGCTTTGCAGCATTTTTTCTCCAAGATGGGGGATATAAATATGCAATTATGATTTGTGTTGCATTATTTTTCCTTTACCTTGCTATTGCAAAGAAGTTTGAACCTATTTTGCTTGTACCTATAGCTTTTGGTATGCTTCTTGCAAATCTTCCTTTAACAGGCATTTTTGATGAAGCTGCTGATTCTTCTCATGGCGGTTTGCTCTGGTACATATTCCAGGGTGACGAGCTTGGAATTTTTCCTCCTCTTATATTTATGGGAGTAGGTGCTTTAACAGACTTCGGACCATTAATTGCAAATCCTAAAAGCTTGCTTTTAGGTGCAGCAGCTCAGTTTGGTATATTTGCGGCATTTCTTGGAGCAATTGCTCTTGGTATGTCACTTCCCGAAGCTGCTTCAATTGGTATTATAGGCGGTGCCGATGGTCCTACAGCAATATTTACTACTACTCAGCTGGCACCTAAAATTCTTCCTACAGTTACAGTAGCAGCTTATTCATATATGGCTTTAATTCCTATTATTCAGCCGCCGATTATGAGATTGCTCACCACTAAAAAGGAAAGAGCCATAAAAATGGAGCAGTTAAGAACTGTTTCAAAAACAGAGAAAATTTTATTCCCTATTATAACTGCTATTCTTGTAATATTAATATTACCTGATACAGCATCTCTTATTGGTATGCTTATGCTTGGCAATCTTTTCAGAGAATCAGGGGTTACAAATAAGCTTGCTGCACATGCTTCGGAAGCACTTATGTATATTTTAAGCATATTTATAGGTATAAGTGTTGGTGCTACCACAAGCGGTGACACTTTCCTTACAATCGATACACTTAAAATTCTTGTTTTAGGTCTTTGTGCCTTTGCTTTTTCAACAGCAGCAGGAGTTATATTCGGCAAAATTATGTGTAAGCTTACCGGCGGAAAGGTTAATCCCCTTATTGGTGCCGCCGGTGTATCAGCAGTTCCTATGGCTGCAAGAGTAGCTCAGAAGGTTGGTCAGGAAGAAAATCCCAACAATTATCTTCTTATGCACGCTATGGGTCCTAATGTAGCAGGTGTTATTGGCTCTGCAATAGCATCAGGTGTGTTTTTACAGATGTTCAGATAGTGGAGGTATAAAAAATGAATAAGATTAAAATTTGCGATTGTACCCTTCGTGACGGTCAGCAGTCATTAATTGCTACCAGAATGAGAATTGAAGATATGCTTCCTATACTTGATAAAATGGATAATGCCGGTTTTTATTCTTTAGAGGTATGGGGTGGTGCAACCTTTGATTCATGTTTAAGATATTTAAAAGAAGACCCTTGGGAAAGACTCAGAAAGTTTAAGTCTGTATGTAAAAACACTAAGCTGCAGATGCTTTTAAGAGGTCAAAATCTTTTAGGATATAAGCATTATGCTGATGATGTAGTTGAGGGCTTTGTAAGAAAAAGTATTGAAAATGGCATTGATATTATCAGAATTTTTGATGCTTTAAATGATGAAAGAAACCTTATAACTGCCGTAAAAGCAACAAAGGCTGAAAATGCTCATGCGCAGCTTGCAATAAGCTATACATTAAGTGATGTTCACACTCTTGAATATTATGTGGAGCTTGCAAAGAAGTACAGAGATTTAGGAGCTGATTCTATTTGTATAAAGGATATGGCAGGTTTACTTTTGCCTTATCCTGCTTTTGAGCTTGTAAAGGCTATTAAATCAGAGGTTAAATTACCTGTAGAAATTCATTCACATTACACAAGCGGTGTAGCAGCTATGACATATTTAAAAGCTATTGAGGCAGGTGCGGATATTATAGATACAGATATGTCCCCTCTTAGTATGGGTACTGCACAGCCTGCAACAGAGGTTATGGTTGGTGCTTTAAAGGGCACAAAGTTTGATACCGGTCTTGATGATAACATTCTCAAAGAAATCAGTGATTACTTTAAGCCGATAAGAGAAAGAGCCATTGAAAGCGGCTTATTAAGCACTAAAATGCTTGCAGTTGATATTGCCACACTTTTATATCAGGTTCCCGGCGGTATGCTCTCTAATCTTGTAAGTCAGCTTAAAAGTGCCAATGCGGAAGATAAGTATGAAGAAGTTTTAAAGGAAATTCCAAGAGTTAGAGCTGACCTTGGTTTTCCGCCTCTTGTAACCCCATCAAGTCAGATTGTTGGCACTCAGGCAGTTTTAAATGTGCTTATGGGTGAAAGATATAAAATGGTACCAAAGGAAACAAAGGATATTGTAAGAGGTATGTATGGCAGAACTCCTGTGCCAATTAGTGATGAAATAAGAAAGAAGATTATAGGAGATGAAAAACCTATTACTTGCAGACCGGCTGATAATATAAAGCCCGAAATGGATAAGTTCAGAGAAGAAGTTAAGGATTATATTGAACAGGAGGAAGATGTATTAAGCTATGCACTTTTCCCTCAGCAGGCTACAGATTTCTTTAAATTCAGACAGGCACAAAAATTTGGCATAGACCCAAGATTAGCTGACGCTGAACAAAATGTTTATCCTGTTTAATATTTTGATTTATCAAAATTTAAACTAATGTACTGTTTAATATTTTGATTTATCAAATTTAAACTTTTGTACTGTTTAATAAAAAATCAATATTCAGTTATAATTTACTTAAACCGTCATTAACAGTGGCGGTTTTTAATATTAAAAACTTATAAATATTTGGAAAAAATTTTAAAATAATTGTGGAAATTATATAGTTAATATGTTATAATCGTTATAAGAAATAAAAAGTAGGTGAGAAGGAATATGAAGATGCTTGCAACATCAGCCGTTGCTCTTGTTTTAGGAGCTGCAGCAATAACTTCTCTTAATAACACAATAACCGATATAGGACAAAGAGAAGCAGAATATGTTCAATCAGTTACTCCTCAAACTACAACTGAAGCAGCAACTGAAACTACAACCTTTGAAATAATAAATACATCCGCCTTGCCAACAAGTGTAAGAAACTGGTATTTTATGGCTAAAAACAATCATACCACACCTGATGTTCAGGGAGGTATTGATTATAAAAAATATGGTGCATACTATGTTGGCAATACATCAGAAAAGAAAATATATTTAACCTTTGATGAGGGATATGAAAATGGATATTCCTCTAAAATTCTTGATATTTTAAAAGAAAAAGATGTAAAGGCAGCTTTTTTTTGTACAGGCAGCTATTTAAGAGATAATCCTGATTTAATAAAGAGAATGGTTTCAGAGGGTCACATAGTTGGAAATCATAGCTATAATCATTTGAATCAGACCACCATAGGCGAGGATAAAATCAAAAGCGAAATTAACGATTGTGAATATAGATTTAAGGAAATAACCGGTGAACAAATGCCAAAGTTTTTCAGACCGCCGGAAGGTGCATATACTGAAAAAAGTTTAGCCGTTATTCATAATATGGGTTATAAAACAATATTTTGGAGCTTTGCTTATAAAGATTGGCTGACAAACAGTCAGCCCGGTAAACAGGCTGCTTATACTAAAATTATGAATAGTGTACATAATGGAGCAATTTATCTTCTTCACGCAGTATCAAGCTCAAATACTGAAGCATTGTCACAGGTGATTGATGACTTAAAAGCCGAGGGATACACATTTGGAACACTATATGATTTGGAATGAAAATAAATTTTTTATTTTAATATATAAAAATGGAGGTTATTAAAATGGGCATTACATTAAAACTTAGTGGTGTTGAAAATTTTGTAAGAGAAGATGAGTTAAAGAAAATTGAACCGGCTGCAAAAATGGCAAGTGATTTGCTTTATTCCGGTACAGGAGCAGGCAATGACTTTATCGGCTGGGTTGATTTACCTTTTAACTACGACAAGGAAGAATTTGAAAGAATGAAAGCTGCTGCAAAGAAAATTCAGTCTAACAGCGAAGTTCTTGTTGTAATCGGTATTGGCGGCTCTTATCTTGGCGGTCGTGCTGCACTTGATTTTATAAAGGGTAATCAGTATAACAGCAAAAAGCATCCGGGTTATCCCGATATTTATTTTGTTGGCAATTCTATCAGCTCTGATTATTTATCAGATATTATTGAAATGATAGGTGACAGAGATTTTTCTATTAATGTTATTTCAAAATCAGGCACAACTACTGAACCTGCTATTGCTTTTAGAATTTTCAAAAAAATGATTGAAGATAAATATGGCAAAGAAGGTGCAAAGGATAGAATTTTTGCAACTACAGATAAGTCAAGAGGTGCTTTAAAATCACTTGCTGATAAAGAGGGCTATGAAACTTTCGTTATTACCGATGATATTGGCGGAAGATTTTCTGTACTTACTCCTGTTGGTATTCTCCTTATGGCAGCAGCAGGCATTGATGTTGATGAAGTTATGAAAGGTGCTGCTGATGCTGCAACTAAGTATAAGAATGTTGACCTTGAAAATAATGATTGTCTTAAATATGCCGCTATGAGAAATATTTTAGGCAGAAAGGGTAAGGCAGTTGAAATTCTCGCTAACTATGAGCCATCTCTTACTATGTTTGGTGAATGGTATAAGCAGCTTTATGCTGAATCTGAAGGCAAAGACCAAAAGGGCATTTTCCCTGTAAGTGCCAATTTCTCAACTGATTTACATTCTATTGGACAGTTTATTCAGGACGGTACAAGAAATCTCTTTGAAACCGTGTTATGGGTAAATAATGCTAAGAAAGATATTACAATTGATTTTGATGAAGAAAATCTTGATGGTCTTAACTTTGTTGCCGGCAAGACCATTCAGTATGTAAATTCTAAGGCTTACGGCGGTACATTCCTTGCTCATGTTGACGGCGGTGTGCCTACTATGATTTTAGAAATTGACAAGACTGACGAATATCACTTTGGACAGCTTGTATATTTCTTTGAAAAGGCTCTTGCAATCAGTGGTTACTTACTTGGTGTTAATCCATTTGACCAGCCCGGTGTTGAGGCATATAAGAAGAATATGTTTGCTCTTTTAGGCAAGCCAGGTTATGAAGAACAGAAAGCTGAACTCGAAGCAAGATTAAAATAAATAAAATTTTTTAGGGGTGACTTATGTCATCCCTTTATTATATCAGAGGTTTATATATGAATAAATACAACAATCCTGTTCATCGTGGTTTTTTTCCTGACCCCTCTGTAGTAAGAGTCGGAGATGATTATTATAAGGTTAATTCAACTTTTCAATATTTTCCTGCTATTGCTATATCCCACTCAAAGGATTTGGTAAACTGGGAAATTATAGGTCATGGAATTACAAATTCAGAATATTTAGATTTATCAAATATAGGGGATTCAAGAGGAATATGGGCACCGGACATATCTTATTATAATGGAAAATTTTATATTTTTGCTACACTAAGGCATAATGATTATGAAAAGCCTATGAGAAGTCAGCTTGTTATGACTTCGGATAAACCGGAAGGACCTTATTCAAAGCCTACTGTTATACCTGTTGATAATATTGACCCATCTCATTTTGTAGATGATGACGGCAGACATTATATGATAATTGCTCCGGGCATTACTGTTGTACCGTTAAACGATGATTGTACTGAAATAATCGGAGATATTATTCAGGTATGGGCAGGAACGGGAGAAAGATGCCCTGAGGGACCTCATATTCTAAAGCACAACGGTTGGTATTATGCTATTGTTGCAGAGGGTGGCACAGGCTATGGTCATGGAATAAATGCAGCAAGGAGCAAAAATCTGTATGGAGAATATGAGCCTTGCCCTTATAATCCTGTTATGCGTCAGACAAAATCCGATGCACCTATTCAGCGTTGCGGTCACGGAAAGCTTGTTGAAACACAAAATGGAGAATGGTGGTGTGCATATCTTTGCGGCAGACCTAATCAGGGGAATTATACAACTGTTGGCAGAGAAACTGCTCTTGATAAGGTAGAGTGGACAGATGATGGCTGGTTTAAGATAAATGACGGAAAAGGTCCAAGTCTTGTATCGGAATATCCTGATTTAAAAAAATATAATATAGTAAAAAAGAATAAATATTATTTTAACGAGAATAAAATTGATTTAGATTTTTTATGGGTAAGAAATCCCGATAAAAGATTATATGAATTTAAAAATAATAAACTAAGACTATATACAGGCAACGGCACTTTAAATGAGATTAAGGCAGTTAATACTCTTGTTCACAGAGAACAGGAGTTAAGCTATACTGCTGAATTAAAATTAAGCTATAAGCCTTTAAACGGAAGTGAGCAGGCAGGTTTGACCTGTTACTATTCTACTGCTACATATATTCGCTTTAACAGATGTTTATTTGGACTGGAGTTGGTAATAAACAGAAATAAGGGCGAAGAACTTATTAAAACTGAAAACATTCAAGCTGATATAATATATTTAAGAGTTAAAGTTGATAAGCTCAGCAGGAGTTTTTATTACAGCTATGATGGTGTAAAATGGATATATTTTCATACCCTTGAAAAATGTATTTATTTATGTGATGAAGGTGTTCCGGGGGATAGAAAACGTCACACAGGCACTCTTGTTGGTATGTTTGCCAATAATGGGGGAAGCGGTGTAAGAAATTATGCCGATTTTGAATATTTTTATTATAATGATTATGATTAATAAAGCCTTTTTAAGAGGCTTTATTTTTTAAAAATAATATTAATATAAAATTTCAAAAAAAACTCTTGACAAAATAAGAGAATAGTAATATAATCAATACATACTAATCCGATAGGAAATATAATTATTAAAATTTGGAGGAAATGAATTATGAGTGATATTAAAGAAAGTGCATTGGAATTAATTGGCGGTACACCTATTTTAAAGCTTAGCAGATATGCTGAAAAAGCAAATATTAAAGATGTGACAATACTTGGTAAGCTTGAATACTTAAATCCTGCAGGTTCAGTTAAGGACAGAATTGCTCTTGCAATGATTGAAGATGCTGAAAATAAAGGATTATTAAAACCGGGAGCAACTATTATTGAACCAACATCAGGAAATACAGGCATTGGACTGGCAGCAGTTGCGGCTTCAAAGGGATATAAGGCTTTGCTTACACTTCCTGAAACAATGAGTGTTGAAAGAAGAAATCTTTTAAAGGCTTATGGTGCTGAGCTTGTTTTAACTGACGGAGCAAAGGGTATGAAGGGTGCCATTGAAAAGGCTGATGAATTAAATAAAAGTATTCCGGGCTCAATTATACTTGGTCAGTTTGTAAATCCTGCTAATCCTGAAATACACAAGAAAACTACCGGCCCTGAAATATGGGAACAGACAGGCGGAAATGTGGATATTTTTGTTGCAGGTGTTGGTACAGGGGGTACAATTACAGGTGTTGGTGAATATTTAAAGTCTAAAAAGCCTGAAATTAAGGTTGTTGCAGTTGAGCCGGAAACAAGTCCCGTATTGTCTAAGGGATGTGCAGGTGCTCACAAAATTCAGGGTATTGGTGCAGGATTTGTGCCGGATGTTTTAGATACTAAGATTTATGATGAGGTTATTCCAATTGGTAATGAAGATTCATTTACAGAGGGAAAGAAATTTGCTGTAAGTGAGGGTATATTAGTTGGTATTTCTTCAGGTGCAGCCTTAAAGGCAGCTTCCATACTTGCATCAAGACCGGAAAATAAAGGCAAGACAATAGTTGTATTATTGCCGGATTCAGGCGACAGATATTTATCAACTCCATTATTTACTAACTAATTAAATATAGCGGCTGCTGCAAATTTAATGACTTGCAGCAGCCGCTTTTTTTACTTAATCAAATCCTTTATTATTTCTCCTGCCATAATAAGTCCTGCAACAGATGGAACAAAGGCGTTGCTTCCCGGAAGCTGTCTGCGTTGAGATTTTTCAGCTTCTTTACATTCGGCTTCAATATCTTTTATAGGAGTCAGGGGGATTTCCTTTGAATAAACAACCTTTAATTTTTTAATATTTCTTTTTTTAAGTTCATGCCTCATAACCTTAGCAAGAGGACATACGGAGGTTTTGTAAATATCACTAATCTCAAAGGCAGTCGGGTCAAGCTTATTTCCGGCACCCATTGAGCTTATAACCGGAGTTCCAAACTCATTTGCTTTCATAATAATTTCAATTTTGCCTGAAATTGTGTCAATAGCATCTGCTATATAGTCATATTCATTAAAATCAAATTCATAGGAGTTTTCAGGAAGAAAAAATGTTTTATGTTTTCTGACTATGCAGTCAGGATTAATATCATGTATTCTTTCCTCGGCAACATCAACTTTAAACATACCCACTGTTTTTGTTGTAGCAAAAATCTGACGGTTTATATTTGTAATGCTTACAGTGTCATTATCTATAATATCAACAGCACCAACTCCGCTTCTTACAAGAGCTTCAACAGTATGACCGCCAACACCGCCAATACCGAAAACCGCTATTCTTGAATTTTTTAATTTTTCCATAGCATCTTTGCCTAAAAGCAGCTCAGTCCTTGAAAATTTATTCAGCATATATTATCCTCCCAATTTTTAACATCACCTCTTGATGTAACTATATTATATCCTGCAGATTTAACTCTGTTTTCAAGACAGCCTCTGCATTGAGCAGATTCTTCTCCTGTGCAGATTTTATTTTCATATAATTCATATAGCTTTCTTACCCTTACAGGAGATAAATTTGGCATAACAACATTTGCACCTGCTTTTAATCCCATTTCTCTGCCTTTAGGATTAATTGTTCCAAGAGCGGTTGTTGCAGGAATAAGAGCATATGGAAACATAAGCCTTAGTATTGATATAAGCCTTAAAGTTAAATATAAATCTCCGCTTTTAAAATTGTTAAAAGGAGTTTCATTATGAGTAATATAAGGACCTATTCCAATCATTGAGGGTTTAAGCTGCTGTAAAAATCTTAAATCGCTAATCAAATTTTCTGTTGTCTGATAAGGAGAGCCAACCATAAAGCCGGAGCCTACCTGATAGCCGATTTCTTTAAGATTAAAAAGGCATTTTTTTCTGTTTTCAAGGCTCATGGAATTTGGGTGGAGAAGTCTGTAATGATTTTCGTCAGCCGTTTCATGCCTTAAAAGATAACGGTTTGCTCCGGCGTCATAATATTTTTTATAGCTTTCTTTTGACTTCTCTCCAATAGAAAGAGTAATTGCACAGTCTTGGTATTTATTCTTTATTTCAGATACAATATCACATATTATATCATCAGTAAAATATGGGTCTTCTCCTCCTTGAAGTACAAAAGTTCTAAAGCCAAGCAAATATCCATCTTTACAGCATTCAAGTATATCTTCTTTTGAAAGTCTGTATCTTACAGAGCTTTTATTATCTCGTCTTATACCGCAGTAATAACAATTGTTTTTGCAGTAATTTGTAAATTCAATAAGACCGCGAATATATACATCAGTTCCATAGTTTTCTTTTCGAACTATGTCAGCTTTAATATAAAGCTCCGTATCAAAGGTATCACATTCTAATATTGTTTTAAGTTCAGCATCAGATAAATTCTGATTTTGAAAAAGCTTATTAATTAATTCAATCATATATACTCCTTAGAAATTGTTGTATATTTCTTCGCAGCTTCTCATAGCAAGAATAGTTTCTCCTATAAGCTCGCTTAATTCCCAACCAAGCATTTCAGCTCCTCTTTCAATGACCTCTCTTGAGCAGCCTGCCGCAAAGTTTGCGTTTTTGTATTTCTTTTTAACAGATTTTACCTCTAAATCAGATACACTTTTAGATGGCCGCATAAGAGCAACAGCACCAATTAAGCCTGTAAGCTCGTCAACAGCATAAAGAACCTTTTCCATAATATGTTCAGGTTCAATATCAACAGTGAGTTTATATCCATGACTTGCAGTTGCGTGTATAATTTTTTCGTCAATGTTGTGTTCTCTCATTATTTCCTGCTCTTTAATACAGTGCTGATCAGGATACATTTCAAAATCCAGATCATGTAAAAGACCCACTATACCCCAAAATTCAGCATCATCACCATAGCCAAGCTTTTGGGCAAAATACTTCATAACACCCTCAACAGTAAGTGCGTGTTTAATATGAAAATGTTCTTTGTTGTATTCATTAAGAAGCTGCCATGCTTCATCTCTTGTAATAATTTTATTCATAATATATCCTCCATTATTTATTATTCATATATGTTTAGTAGTATTATAATACACAATTCTATAACTTTTGTCAATATATAAAAAAAGACAGGAAACCTGCCTTTTTTAATTTACCTTATCTTCTATAACAATCTGTGCAAGATTAAGAGCATGATCGGATACTCTTTCTACAGTAGTAAGAATATCAAGAAATATTATGCCAACAAGAGGGTTGCAAAGATTATTTGCAAGTCTGTCAATATGCTTATGTCTAAGAGTTTTTTCAAGGTTATCTACTCTTTCTTCTTCCTTTATAACCTTTTCTGCAAAATCAATGTCATTATCTTCAAGTGCAATAATTGAATTTCTAATACATTTTTGAGTTTCTTTAAATATATTTATAAGACCTTCCTTTGCAATATTTGAAAACTCCAAACCATCATCAATCATATTTTGAGCAAATTCAGCCATATTTTCGCAGTGGTCACCAATTCTTTCAAGGTCATGCACAGCATGAAAAAGACTTGTTACATATGCATTTTCTTTTGATGTAATATTGAGATTACATATTTTAACCATATATTGTGTAATTCCCTTTGTAAGCTCGTCGATTTTATCTTCTCTTGTGAAAATATTATCAATTTCTTCCTGAGTGCCTTTGTTTAAAATAACTTTACAGGCTAATTCAAAATTTATGAGAGAAGCATTGCCAAGTCTTACTATTTCTTTAATACAGTTATTTATCGCAATACTAGGAGTACTTAAAATTCTGTCATCAAGATGAATAAGTGTGCTTTCATCATCCTGACCCTTAGCTCCTTGACAAAGAAATTCTGCTGCCTTAACGAGCAGACCTGAAAATGGAATCATTATTATTGTGTTTGCAAAATTAAATACAGTATGGACACCGCTTATGCCAACCATATCTATTGGCTGATTGCCGAAATCAGGATTAATTTTAAAGAATATTACTGCAACTATGCTGAAAAATATACTGCCGAATACATTAAACATTAAATGAATATATGAGGCACCTCTTGCGTTTTTATTTGCTCCAAGACCTGATAAAAGAGCAGTAACACAAGTACCTATATTCTGACCCATAATAATGTATACTGCTGAATCCCAACTTACCATTCCCGTAACAGCAAGTGACTGAAGAATACCAACTGATGCGGAAGAGCTTTGAATAATAGCAGTAACAGCAGCACCTACGATTACACCAAGTACGGGATTTTTGCCGAATTCTCTAAATGCTGATACAAAAGCAGGTGAGTCTTTAAGAGGTTCAACACCGGAGCTCATCATAGATATACCTATAAAGAGCATACCAAAACCAACTAATATTTCACCAATTTGTGACATTGTATTCTTTTTTGAAAAAAGAACAAGAGCAGCACCTATAAATACTGCAACAGGTGCTAATGTTTCAGGTTTTAAAACAGCAGCCCATTCTGAAGAAGAAACCAGCCAGCCTGTAACTGTAGTACCAATGTTTGCACCCATAATTATGCCTACTGCCTGATTAAGGTTCATAAGTGAAGCATTTACAAAGCCCACAACCATAACAGTGGTAGCTGAAGAGCTTTGAATTACTGCTGTAACAACAGCACCAAGACAAATGCCAAGAAATTTGTTTTTGGTCAGAACACTAAGAATGTTTTTCATCTTATTTCCTGCTGCCTTTTGCAAACCAGCAGCCATTATGTTCATACCATATATAAACAGACCAAGACCTCCACAAAAACCTATAAGAATAGTTGCCCAATCCATAAAAAATTTTCCTCCTATGTATTTGTGTCTTTGTTTTACGCTCTGTAAATCATTTTAACACAAAGATTTTACATTATCAAGTACATAATGATAAAATTTGCCATATAAGTTCATAAAAAAAGACCCGATTTAAGGGCCTTAATGATAATTAATCCATATCAAATACTTCGTGATAGAATTTTTTATAGTCTGTTCTCTTTTCCTGTGTAAACTTAATAGCAGAACGAGGGTGACAGTTAAGAATACCTGTCATAAGATATGGGAAGTCATAGCCCCACACAACTCCGTCTGCTTTTAATTTAAGAATATGCTTTTCAACAAAATCCATAGTTGGAACTACATTATATTTAGGATTTCTTAAAAGACCAAGCAAAAGCTCCATAAAACAGTTGCCTGCACCTCTGCCAAGACCGCTCATTGTTGCATCAACAAGTGTAGCACCGTTTTTCATAGCGGTTATAGTGTTAGCAAAAGCAAGCTGCTGATTGTTGTGACCGTGGAAACCTATTCTTTTGTTATATTTTTTTCCAAGAGCAACATATTTTTTAGTGAGTACTTCAATCTGTTCAGGATAGTATGCACCAAAACTGTCTACAAGATATATAATATCACAGTTACTGTTTGCAAGCATATTAAGACCGCTGTTAAGCTGCTCATCATTTACCTTTGAAACTGCCATAATATTAACTGAAACTTCATATCCCTTTGCATGAGCATCTTCGATTAAGTCAATAGCAGCAGGAATTTGATGAATGTATGTAGCAACTCTTACCAGGTCAAATGGACTTTCTTCTTTGGGAAGAACATCGTTTTTATCTGTTCTGCCTACATCAAGCATAACCGCAAGCTTTAAATTTGTGTTATTGTCACCGACAATTTCTTTTATATCTTTGTCAGCACAGAATTTCCATTTTCCAAATTCCTTTTCATCAAAAATTTCTTTTGAAGCCTTGTAGCCAAATTCCATATAGTCTACACCGGCTTTAATATTTGCTAAATATAAATCTTTTACAAATTCATCTGAAAAATAAAAATTATTTACAAGCCCTCCATCTCTTAATGTTGCATCAACTACTTGTAAATCAGGTATGTATTGCATAAGATTAGGCTGTGCTTCGCCTATGTTGTTTTCTGACATTTTAATTTCCTCCATAGTTTAAAATAATAATTATTATACTATTTTTTTAACGATTTGTACAGTGTTTTTGTCAATTAATTGTACCAATTTAATTATACTTTATTCCTAAGAGCTCCAAAGCTTCCTGAGAAAAAAACTCAAACAAATAAGATATTGCAAATTCAGGATCATCGTTTTCGCTGTTGAGCCATGTTCTTAAAACAACCTGAAATACAGCAAAATAGGCATCAAGCAAAAATTCAAAGGTATATTTTGTACCCTTTGTTCTTTTTGTTATTTCTGTTTTTGAAAGTAAAGCATCAGAAAGCTTTTGCTTTAATTTGTTGCTGAAGCCGGGATTAGATTTGTCATCAAGAAAAACAATACATTCTTTTTTATGAGCCTTTAACTCCATAAGAAACAGATATATTATTTTTAGCTGACCCTCTTTGGAAGATGTCTGAATATTAAACAGTATTTCTTCCGGCTTTATAATATTTGTGACCTCATCTGCAATTTCGTCATATAAAGCTTTTTTTGTTTCATAATGAAAATAAAAAGTCTTTCTGTTTATCACAGCTTTTTTTGCTATATCCGTAACAGTGATATTCTGATAGCCTTTTTCCGCCATTAGCTCAAGAAATGCATTTTTAATACTGTTTTTACTTTTAATAACCCTAAGGTCTTTTTGGTTCATAAAAATCTCTCCTATATATACATATTATATCACACTATACATCAGTTTTCAACAAAATATTGAATAAGTAACATAATATACATAAAATGAGTAATAATCCACTATTTATTTACTATTGACCCTTGAAAAATATTAATTAAAATATTAAAATTTAATTAGAATTATAAGTATGTGTATAAGGAGGTTTATGTATGAAAAAGATGTATATATTTGCATTGGTTTTACTTGCCTTTGCAGCCGGTTGTTCAAAAAGCGATTCAGAACAGACACAGACTGCTAAAATAGTAAAAACACAATCTGTAGCTAAAGAGAGTGTAACTACAGGATATGATTACATAGGAGTAATAAAAGCTAAGGATACTAAAAATTACTCATTTTTAATGGCAGGGAAAATATCAGAAATATGTGTTGAAAAAGGTCAGGCCTTTAAAAAGGGAGATGTTCTTGCTAAACTTGATGCCACAACATTGCAGTATTCATCAAATATAAACAGTAATTCAACTGCACAGGCACAGGCAACCCTTGATAAGACAATAAATACTTATGATACTAATATTATAAATGCACAAAACAATATAAATACACTTCAAACAAGTATTAATGCAGGAGAAAAGGGAATATCAGCTCTTGAAACAGCTCTTGAGGCAACACAGACTAATCTTGACGCTGCAAAGGATTCTCTTGATACTGCATACAGTCAGCTGGAGGCTGCAAGAGCGGTAAATGCAGTAGGCGGTATGGCAGATTTAGACCTTGAAGCTCTTGAAAAAGAGTATAACGCAAAAGCTGCTGAATATGAAGCCTCTAAGGCTCAATTTGAGGGCAGCAAGGCAGAGCTTGAAAAGAGCAGAGCAGAGCTTGAATCTTTAAAAACTCAGAAGACAAATGCTGAAAAAACTCTTGAAAATTTAAAGGTAAGCAAGAATAAAGATGTTGCAGCAGCACAGGCAGTTGTAAACAGTGCTAAGCAGTCCGGAAATATTACAAACAAGAGTATAAATGATGCTGTAATAACTGCCGATGCTGACGGATATGTTATGGAACTTCCTTTTAAGGTTGGTGAGGTTACATCAGCAGGCTATCCTGTTGTTGTTGCAAAGAGCAAGGAGCTTATTGTAACGATTGGTGCATCTGATAAAGAATATTCAAATATTAAGCTTGGACAGAAAGCCGTTATAAATGGCAGCGTTGGAGGTACTGTAACCACTATTGCACAATATCCTGATGAGGGCACAAGAACTTATGCAGTTGATATAGCAATACCTGATGCCAATTATACAATCGGAGAAACAGTAAATGTTAAAATAGTTACAGGTGATACTGCAGGCTGCTATGTTCCAATTAACTCAATAGTAAATATTGATGGTGTAGACTATGTATATGCAGTTAATTCCGAAAACAGAATTCATAGAAAACAAGTGACTTTAGGAGATATTCTTGGGGATAAGGTTCAAATTCAGATTGATGACCCAACTGCTGTTGTTGTTACAGAGGGAGTTAAAAATTTAAGAGAAAACGATATTGTTCAGGTGGAGGGCTGATATTATGAAAGATAGAAATTTTGTATCAGGTCTTCTTGAAAGAAAGCTTCTTGTTATAATGCTTATGATTATGGTTTTTATTGCAGGAGCAGCAAGCTATCATCAAATGCCAAAACAGCATTTTCCAACTGTTGTACTGCCTGTTGCTGCTGTAACAGTGGTATATCCGGGAGCATCTGCTGAGGATATGGAGGATTTGGTAGCAGAAAAGGTAGAGCATGTCTGTATGGAACTTGATGGTTTTGACAAATGTGAAACAACCTGCGGGGATAACTATGCTGTTGTAAGCGTTACTCTTAGTATGGATTTATCACAGGATGAAGTTGACGACAGATTTGACGAATTAAAGAATAAGCTTGATACATTAAAGGCTGATTTGCCTTCAGGTGTAAGCTCAATTACAGTAGATGATGATATTATGGATACTGCAGGTGTTTTACTTGCCGTTACCGGTGACAGTATTTCTAATGATGAGCTTTCACAAAGAAGCAAGGAAATAAGCAATAAGTTAAGACTTATTGACGGTGTAAAAAAAGTTGATATTTATGGAGATATACCATCTGAGGTTAAAATAACCGTTGATATTGATAAGTTTAATGATACTAATGTATCTCTTGCAGAGCTTGCACAGGTTATATCTTATCATAATTCAACATTGCCTACAGGAACAGTAAATGTTGACGGAAAAGATATTAAAGTTAAAACATCAGGGAAATTTGAAAGTATTGAGGATATTAAAAATATAGTTGTATCATCAAATGATGATTATATTATTACAAGATTATCCGATATTGCTGATGTTAGATTTGAAAAGCCTGATGATGAGGGTTACTATATTTATAATGACCAGAAATCAACTGTTATTGCAGTTTATTTTGAAGAAGGATTAAATGCGGTAAGCCTAGGTGATGATATAAACAAGGCTATTGATGATTATAATGAAACCTTGCCTGATGGTGTCTATGTAAATAAAATATTTATGCAGCCTGATGAAGTTCAGGATTCTATTGATGATTTTGTTATAAATCTCATAGAATCGATTGTACTTGTAATAATTGTTATTATGATAGGTATGAATTTAAGAAATGCAATAGTTGTTTCCTTTGCAATACCCCTTGCTATATTTGCAAACTTTATATGTATAAGATTTATGGGGCTTCAGATACATTTTGTATCTCTGGCATCACTTATAGTTGTTTTGGGTATGCTGGTGGATAATGCTGTTGTAGTAAGTGATTCCATACAGAAAAATATTGATAACGGAATGGGTAAAAAAGATGCTGTTGTAAAGGGTACAACTTCAGTGGCACTTCCTGTTTTCATTTCAATGCTTACAACTTCAATAGCTTTTAGCTCTTTGCTTGTGCTTCCGGGGGCATACAGACAGCTTGCATTTCCATTTTCGGTTGTAATTATATGCTGTCTTGTAGCTTCATATATAGTATCTGTAACAGTAACTCCTCTTATGAGTTATTTTTTCCTGCAAAAAACAAAGGAAAACAAAAAGGGAAAAGAGCCTTTTTCAGTAAGAATATACAATATGGTGTTTAACTTTGCTTTTAATCATAAAAAGCTGTCATTGCTATCAGCTGTTGCAGTTATGCTTTTGCTTGCATCATCTGTGTTTGCAATTAGTATGCAGATTGTGCCTAATGCAGGAAAAAATATAATTACAATTGATATAACAAGCAATGAGGAGGACAGCATTGAAAAGACAAGGGAAATTGTTGATAATATTGAAAACATACTTAATGAACAGCCTGAAACTGAATTTTATTTAAGCGGTGTTGGCATAAGTATTCCAAGATATGATTATTCAATTCTCCCTAAAGCATCTATGAATGATATAGGTGATATATTTGTAAGAGCTGATTTTTCAAAAGGCGACAGATTTGATACTGCTGCTGAAATGGTGGATTTTTTGCAGAATGAAATAGACAACAGGGTTGGAGGAGCAGCAATTAAGGTCGATGAGCTTGGTATATTTGCTCTTAATACAAAACCTGTAGAAATGAAGATTTATTCCGAAAATGCTGATGACTTAAATACTGCTGCTGAAATGATAAATGATATGATAAGTCAGTATGAGGGCACAAAGTTTATTCAGAGTAAAAACGAAGTTGGAACATATAACTATTTTATTAATATGGATAAGCTGAAGCTTAACACTCTCGGACTTATGGAAGCAGAGGCACAGAATGAATTTAGCATAGCTATGATGGGCAGAGATGTTTCTGCATACAGAAGCGGAAATAAGGAATATAATGTTGTGCTTGATGCAAATATTGATTCAAGAGAACAGATTAAGGAATTTAAAGTTAAATCTTCTGTTATGAATGAAAAATACAGCGTGTCGCAATTTGCAGATGTTTCACTTAAGCCTGAAATTTCAAATATTACAAGAATTGACGGCAGACGGGGAAGAACAGTCGGCTGTTATACAAGTGCAAGTGTAAGTGATGTTGATATACAGACAGCACTTGAAAAACAGATTGATGAACATATAAGTGAATTTCCGGAAAGTGTAACTATTGAAAAGTCAGGCAAGAAAAAGCAGTTTAATGAAGAAGTTCTTGTTAATATTGCAAAGGCTGCTGTTGTAGCTGCAATTGTAATACTTATTATTTTGCTTATTCAGTTTGGCTCTTTCAAAAAGGTTGGTATTATATTTATATCAGTGCCTTTTGGATTATCAGCAGGTGTTTTTGCTCTGTTTTTAACAGGTCAGCCATTGAGCCTTTTTGCTCTTATCGGTTCAGTAAGCCTCCTTGGCTGTGTACTTGCAAATGCTATTGTGCTTATTGATTGTATTAACAATCAGAGAGCAGACAGACTTGGAGTTGAAGATGCCTGCAAGAAAGCCGGAAGTCAAAGATTAAGACCTATTATGATGAGCACAATGACAACTGTGCTTGGTCTTTTGCCTCTTGCACTTTTTGGTGATGATTTGTTTGTGCCAATGGCAGTGCTTATGCTTGTTGGCTTGCTAATATCAATGATTATTAATCTTGTTTTTGTGCCAATGATTTATTATGTGGCGTTCAAAAAAGAAGAATTATAAAATAAAGGGTGGCTCATTGGGTCACCCTTTATTTAACAGTTTTTTATAAAAATTATCAATACATACTGCCCCTAAAGGTGCAGTTATAAGTATTGCAAGTACTGCAGCCGTAAGTATAAGCTTTCCGCAGCTAAGTCCCGCACCAAGAGGAATTGCGCCAATAGCAGCCTGAACAGTAGCTTTTGGAGTATATGCAAGCATACAGAATAATCTTTCCTTACAGTTAAGTTTTGTTTTAACAAGACAAGCCAAAACACCAATCATTCTGAATATAAGAGCGGATATTATAAGCAATACTGCCATAGCTCCGGCATTAAGAACATAGCCTATTTCGATTTCAGCCCCCACAAGAACAAACAGTATTATTTCACCTGCAGTCCACAGAGAATTATATTGTGCAGAAAGCTCTTTTGCTGTATTTTTATCAAGTCTGAATAGTGTTATGCCCATAGTCATAATTGCTATAAGACCTGAAATTGAAACTATATTTTCAAGTCTTGTTTCTATCTCCAAAAGAATAAATGAAACACTTAGCATTATAATAAGCTTTATTGTTGTATTAAGCTTTGTATATTTATAAAACAGATTTATAAGTATGCCTGTTATAATTCCAACAATTATACCAAGTATAATTGAAAGAGGTATCTGCACAAATGTCATTGCCGACACATTTTTGCCTGTGTTAATTGTCATAAGAGCTGTAAATATAACTATTACAAACACATCATCAGCGGAAGCACCTGTTAAAATAAGCTGAGGTATGCTTTTATCTGTGCCATATTTTTCCTCCATAATTTTAATCATTCTTGGCACAACAACAGCAGGTGAAACTGCACCTAAAACTGCTCCCAAAAGCGCTCCATCTCTATAGCTTATATTAAAAAGCATAGGTGCAATAAAAGTAGTTGCCACAACCTCAAAGGCTGCCGGAACAAAGCACATAAGTATTGCAGGTCTGCCAACCCTTTTTAAATCATTTATGTCAAGAGATAAACCTGCTCTTGTGAGAATAATAACAAGGGCAAAACGCCTTAGCTCCGCAGAAATATTCATAATTTCAGGCGATATATAATTTAGAATATGAGGTCCGAATATAATACCTGCAATTATCATACCAATAAGCTTTGGAAGTTTTATTTTATCAGCAACAGCGCCTAAAATTAAGCCTGAAATAAAAATTAATGAAATGCTTGTAAGCATATAATCACTCCTTTGTAAATTATAAAAAAGAGCTGACTGCTCCTGTAAAACAGAAGTCATCAGCTCAATAAGCGGTTTAGATTTAAAAATCAGGGAAGACAATCATTTCCTTTTATTATTTTAATTTATTTTTAACAAAATTTTTTAATTCGCTTCTGTCAATGACAGTTTTATGAATAACCTCTCTTTTATCAATTCCGTTAATTGGAGCAGGAATAGGAGTTCCGCTGATATTTTGGAGTTCTTCAAGAGCCTTGAAAGGATTGATACCGTCATATTTATTATCAATAGCCTTTAATACATCCTTAGCAAATTTATAAGGACTGGCTGTTGATACTATTACATTTGGAGTAGTATCATCTGTCTGATTGAGATATTTGTCATAAGCAGCCTTTGCTACAGCAGTGTGAGTATCCATAACATACCTGTCATTGTCATAAAGCTTTTTAATAGACTTAAATGTTTCAGCCATAGAAGCATATTCACCGATAAATTCATCATTAGTCTTAAATTCATATTTACCCTTGTTTGATAAATCACTCATCATAGAAGCAACCTTTTCTGTTGAGCCGCTTAAATGATAGAGAAGTCTTTCAAGATTAGAAGAAATAAGAATATCCATAGACGGAGAAACAGTTAAAATAAACTCTCTGTTAATATCATAGCTTCCTGTAGTGAAGAAATCATAAAGCACCTTGTTGTCGTTAGATGCACAAATAAGCTTGTTTACAGGAAGTCCCATATTTTTAGCGTAGTAGCCGGCGAGAATATTGCCAAAGTTACCTGTCGGAACAGTAAAGTTAATTTTATCACCCATATTGATTTTGCCTGCTTTGACCATCTGAGCATAAGCATAAAAATAATATACAATTTGAGGAGCAAGGCGACCAATATTAATTGAATTGGCTGATGAGAATACATAGCCGTTTTTCTTTAATTCAGCCTTTAATTCGTTATCGGTAAATATTTTCTTAACTGCTGTCTGAGCATCATCAAAATTACCTTTTATGGCAGCAACACAAGTGTTTGCGCCTTTTTGAGTAACCATCTGCATTTTCTGAACATCAGACACACCCTCCTCAGGGAAGAATACTATAATTTGTGTACCCTCAACATCGGCAAATCCCTCAAGAGCAGCCTTGCCGGTGTCACCTGAAGTAGCGGTTAATATAACTATTTCTTCATTAACGCCGTTTTTCTTTGCAGCAGTCTTTAAAAGATATGGGAGAATAGAAAGAGCCATATCCTTAAAAGCTATAGTTTTGCCATGGAATAATTCAAGAAAATTTGAATTATCATCGGCAGATACAAGGGGAGCAATTACAGGAGTATCAAATTTTTCATCATAGGCAGAATTAATACAGTATCTTAATTCTTCTTCTGTATAATCAGTAAGCACAAGCTTTAAAACCTGATAAGCAAGCTCCTGATAGCTGTAATCTATAATAGCTTCAAGCTTAAAGTCAATTTTAGGTATGATTTCAGGAACATATAAACCTCCGTCATCAGCAATGCCTTTAACAATTGCCTGACTTGCAGTCACATAATTCCTGTCACCTCTGGTACTTTTAAACATTATATTCATAATTTAAAACCTCTTTATAATAAATATATTTAATTTATTTTAATATAAAAATAATATTTTGTCAATTTATAAATTTATTTTACTTGTATATTCCTAAATTTAAAGTTATAATTAAACCATAAACAATAAATGGAGGTATATTATAATGAAGTGTCCTTTCTGCGGAAAAGATGATACAAAGGTTATTGATACAAGAAATATGGATGATAATTCAGCAATCAGAAGAAGAAGATTGTGTGAGGACTGCGGTGCAAGATTTACAACCTATGAAAGAGTTGATACTGTTCAGCTTCAGGTTATTAAAAGCGACAGCACAAGAGAGCCTTTTGACAGAAACAAGGTGTTAAAGGGTGTTATGCTAAGCTGCAACAAACGCCCTGTTTCAGTTGAAGATATGGAAAACATTGTGACTGAAATAGAAAATGTAGCAGTTAATTCTATGAAAAAAGAAATTTCAACTAAAGAAATCGGTGAAATGGTAATGGAAAAATTAAGAGATATTGACCAGGTTGCTTATGTAAGATTTGCATCGGTTTACAGACAATTTCAGGATATTGACAGCTTTATGAAGGAGCTTGGAAATATGCTTAAAGAAAGAAAATAAAACCTATGTAAAAAATACGATGTATAGATTGACAAATTTTTAACTATATATTATAATTTTAAAATGTCGAAAGGAAGGAAATACAATATGGATATATTTGTATGTGTAGGAAGCTCTTGTCATTTAAAGGGTTCAAAAGATATTATTGACAGGCTTAACAAGCTTATTTCTGATGAGGGAATGAATAATAGGGTCATACTTAAAGGCTCTTTTTGTATGGGAAAGTGCAGTGAAAAAGGAGTATCTGTTAAATTTAATGATGAGATTTATTCTATTGAAAAAGATGATGTTGAATTATTTTTTAAAAATAAAATTCTACCTCTTAAATAGCATTATTAATTATTAAGGAGGCTTTCAGATGGGATATATTAAGGTCAGAAAGGCTAATTGTAAAAACTGTTACAAATGTCTTAAAAACTGTATTGTAAAGTCAATTAAATATGAAAATGAAAAGGTAGAAATATTAGAGGATATGTGTATTTTATGTGGTGTGTGTATGACCACCTGTCCTCAGAAAGCCAAGAAGATTGACAATGATTTAACAGAAATTGTCGAATATGTTGAAAACACTGATATTACCACTGTAGTAAGCCTTGACCCCAGCTTTGTAGCTGCCTTTGGAGAAAATGCAAAATATATGGTATGGGCATTAAAGGAGCTTGGATTTGATTATGTTGAGGAAACTGCAATAGGTGCAAAATATGTTACAAAAGAATATTTAAGGCTTATTGATGAAGGAAATATGGAAAATATTATTGCTACTGCCTGTCCTACAGTTAATTTATATATTGAAAAATATTATCCTCAGCTTGTTAAATTTCTTGCTCCTGTAATGTCGCCTGCTCTTGTTCACGGAAAGCTTATAAAAAATAAAATGGGGAAAGACGTAAAGGTCATACATATAGGACCTTGTCTTTCAAGGATAAAGGAAATCAGAGAAAGCCGGTGGGTTGATGGTGATGTCAGCTTTGAGCAGCTTATACAGTGGTTTATGGATAAAAAAATTACACCTAATGAGGGCGAGGTTATTCCCTTTGATGAAAAATCGGATTATTCCAGAATTTATCCTATAGTAGATGGCATAACCTATGATTTGCAGCATCAGCATGGTTTAAATGGAGTGACAGAAAAAATCGGAAATTACGACCTTGTTTCTGCAAGCGGACTTAATAATATAAAACATATATTTGATGAAATGTCAGACGGAAATGTTAAAAATGTGTTTGTTGAGGCTTTAAGCTGCTATGGAGGCTGTATTCATGGTCCTTTTATGGCTAAGGGTTCAGCAACAGGCTATAAAGCAAGAATTGATGTTAAAAACTATGCTGATTCGGCAAAATATGTGCCACTATGTGAAATAGATTCAATTGCAGCCGAATATAAAGAAAATCCCGTAATTCAGGATATGCCTACAGAAGAAGAAATAAGAGCAATTCTTTCTCAAATAGGCAAAAATTCAAAGGCTCAGGAGCTTAACTGCGGAAGCTGCGGATATTCTACCTGTCGTGAAAAAGCTATTGCGGTATATCAGAAAAAGTCGGAGCTTTATATTTGTATGCCTTATATGACAGATATTAATCAGGCAATGAGTAATGTTACATTATCCCTTACACCAAATTATATTATTGCAGTTGATGCCAATATGAAAATAAAAGAATTTAATGTAGCAGCTCAGAAGCTTTTTAATATAACAAGAATTGCAGCTTTAAATCAAAATCTTTCAAGCTTTATTGACACTGCTGATTTTGAACAGGTTATTGCGAACAAAAGCAGTATATATGATAAAAAAGTAAGATACGAGGAGCTTGGAATTGTAACAGAGCAGACAATTATATATTCCAGTGAAAGAAATATGGCAATTGCCATAATAAAAGATGTAACAGAAGAAGAAAAAGAAAAAGCAGCTCTTTACAACAGAAAAGTTGAATCAGTTGAAATGGCTCAGAAGGTTATAGACAAACAAATGGTTGTTGCTCAGCAAATAGCAAGCCTTTTAGGTGAAACGACAGCTGAAACAAAGGTAACGCTTAACAGGCTTAAAAATTTAATCGATACTGAAATTTAATATTATTGGAGCTGATTTTTATGAACAATCAGATTTATATTGATGCAGCATACAAAAGCTTAATAAAATATAATGAGGAGCTTTGCGGTGACAGAGTTGAAATTGTCAAAAATGATGACAGATATATAGTTGTGCTTTCTGACGGATTGGGAAGCGGTGTAAAAGCCAATATACTTTCAACTCTTACGTCAAAAATTATTTCAACTATGATGTATGAGGGTGCAACCATTGAAGATACGGTTGAAACTATCGTACATACCCTGCCTGTGTGCAGTGTCAGAAAGGTTGCCTATTCCACATTTATAATTTTACAGGTGGATTATGATGGGAATGCTTATCTTGTTGAATTTGATTCGCCAAAATGTATATTTGTAAGAAACGGAAAGCTTGTAAATATAGATTATAAAGAAAGAATAATTGCAGGAAAACAAATTCATGAAGCTAATTTCAGAGTTCAGCCTGATGATGTGCTCACTCTTTTAAGTGATGGTGTTGTATATGCAGGAATAGGAGAGCTTATGAATTTAGGCTGGACATGGGAAAATGTAAGTGAATTTGTTGTAAGCAGAGTTAAACCTGAAATTTCAGCTGCAAGAATTACAAATATGCTAAGCGAAACCTGCAATCAGCTTTATCTTAACAAACCCGGTGATGACACTACAGTTGCTACAGTAAAGATTGTGCCTAAAAAAGAGGTCAGTCTTTACAGCGGACCTCCTGTTAATTCAGAAAGTGATGAAAGACTTGTTACTGATTTTATGATACCGGAAGGCAAGAAGATTGTGTGCGGCGGCTCATCTGCAACTATTGTAAGCAGAGTTTTAAAGGAACCGTTAATACCAAGTATAGAATATACTGACCCTGATGTTCCGCCTGTTGCTGAAATTGCCGGTATAGACCTTGTTACTGAGGGCGTTATAACCCTTAAAAAGACAGTTGATATTATGAAGGATTATTATAACAATCCTACTGACAAGGCTGTGCTTATGGAAATGGATAAGAAAAATGGCGCCTCTCTTATAGCAAAGACTCTCATAGAAGAATGTACACATTTTAATATGTTTATAGGGCAGAAAATAAATCCTGCACATCAAAATCCCGATTTGCCTGTTGATTTAAGTATCAAAATGATTATTATGGATGAGCTTTATTCAATAATGGTGAAAGCAGGCAAGGTCGTTAAAAGACATTATTACTAACATAAAAGGAGAACAAAATGGAACAGATTACTGATATTAATCAGATAAAAAATGCAGTACTTTTTAAGGTCGCTGAATACGCTTATGAGGAAACTCTTGAGGATAAAATGGAAACTATTCCTTATGAGCTTACAGATACTATTAAGCCGTCTTTCCGTTGTTGTGTTTACAGAGAAAGAGAAATTTTAAGACAGAGAGTTCGTCTTGCAATGGGCAGACTTCCATCTGACCTGCACTATAAAAAATTTGATAATACACAGATTGTACACGTTATGAAGGCAGCCTGTGAGGGTTGTCCTATTGACAGAATTACAGTTACAAATAACTGTCAGAACTGTCTTGCTAAAAAATGTATGAAAGCCTGTAGATTTGATGCTATTATACATACTCCTCATGGAGCCTATATTGACAAAAGCAAGTGTAAAAACTGCGGTGCATGTGCAAAAGCCTGCCCTTATAATGCTATTGTGGATATTGAAAGACCTTGCAAAAAAGCCTGTCCTGTTAATGCAGTAGATATGGATGAAAACGATTTGGCAAAGATTGATGAAAATAAGTGTATAAATTGCGGTCAGTGTGTTGCTAACTGTCCTTTTGGCGCTATTGGTGCAGTTTCAATGATGACTAATGTTATAAACTCAATTAAGCACAACCCTGAACACACTTATGCTATGATTGCTCCGGCTATTGAGGGTCAGTTTGGTACAGCATTAATTCCTCAGCTTAAAAAAGCTGTTATTGATTTAGGCTTTAAGGATTGCTATGAGATTGCTCTTGGAGGAGATGCTGTGGCTTGGAGAGAAGCAGAGGAGCTTATTGAAAATATTGCAGCAGGGAATAAAATGACTACTTCATGCTGTCCTGCATTTTATAATATGGTTATGAAACATTTTCCGCAGGTTAAGAATAATGTATCAACTACAGGCTCTCCTATGATTGCTTCCGCAAAGGCTATAAAAGCAATGGACCCTGAAGCAGAAGTTGTATTTATAGGACCTTGCATTGCAAAGAAAAATGAAGTTGTATCAAGATATATGAGCGAAATAAGTGCTGCACTTACATTTGATGAGCTGTCAGCTATGTTTGCAGTTAAGAAAATTAACCCTGAAACTTATGAGGCTGACGGTCAGCTTGCCACAAGATATGGAAAGGGATTTGCAAGAAGCGGAGGTGTTTCTGCGGCAGTTATGAAAGCTGTAGAGGAAAAGGGTCTTGACATTAAACCAAAGGTCAGAATATGCAATGGTGCTGCTGAATGTAAAATTGCATTACAAATGCTAAAGCTTGGAAGGCTTCCTGAGGATATTATTGAGGGTATGGCTTGTGAGGGAGGCTGTGTAAACGGACCAATGCGTCAGGCAGACCTTGTTGACAGTAAAAAAATATTTGATAAAAATGTTAATGTAGAAAATACGGAAATTATCAAAACAAGTATAGAAAACGGATATGAAGATATAAACATACATATTCACAGAATATAATAAAGACCGCCAAAAAGCGGTCTTTTATCATACATATTATTATATGCTTCTTCTGTCCACATCTTCTATAACTACATAATATTTTTGGTTAATATCCTTAATTTTTTCAGAAATCAAATTTTTAATTTCATTATCACTGTATTTTAAATCAAAAGGTGCAGCTACATCAAAAATAAGATTTGTTCTAAGGGGACCGTCAGTAATTCTGAAATCGTGTATATCCATACTTTCATCGATTTTATGCACAGCTTCAAGGGCAATAGCTTTAAGCTCATTTGTTCTTTTATCATCAGTTGCAATAGGGTCCATATGAATACTTATTTCACAGTTTAGATTTTTCTTTATATCCATTTCAGCGTCATCAATAATGTCATGAGCCTCTACAACATTCATATCACAAGGTATTTCCGCATGTAAAGATACTATAATTCTCCCCGGACCATAATCGTGAACTATCAAATCATGAATACCGTTAATACCTTCATGAGAAAGAAGCTTTTTTTCAAGAGTATTTACAAATTCAGGGTCAGGTGCCCGGCCTAAAAGGGGCTGCAATGTTTCCTTAGCAGTTGAATAACCCGAAAACAATACAAAAAGGGCAACAACAGCACCTGCATAACCATCTATATTGACTGTGGTAAAATTGCTTATTAAAAGACAAATAAGCACTGAAAAAGTTGCTATACAATCATTAAAGCTGTCCTGAGCAGTTGCAGTCATAGCCGATGCATTAAGCTTTTTGCCAAGCTTTTTGTTAAATAATGCCATCCACAATTTAATTAAAACAGATAAAATAAGTATAGCAAGTGATAAATATGAGAATTCAACAGGTTCGGGACTTAAAATCTTATTTACAGATGTTTTAAGCAGTTCAAAACCCATAACTATTATAATTATTGCTATAATAAGACCTGAAATATACTCAATTCTTCCATGACCATAAGGGTGGTCATTATCAGCAGGTTTTTCAGCCATTCTGAAACCTATAAGAGTAATTATTGATGAGCCGGCATCGGATAAATTATTAAAGGCATCAGCAGTAACCGATATTGATGCAGTAATAATGCCGGCTATAAACTTAATTATAAATAAAACAATATTGCATATTATTCCTATGGCTCCTGTCATAGTTCCGTAGCTTTTTCTGACTTTAGGATTTAATAAATCTTCACTGTTTTTTATAAATATTTTTGAAAGAAATTCTGTCATAAATTCATACTCCTTGCTAATATTAAGAATCATTATATCAAATATATGTAGAGTTAGGAAAGAGAAACTTTAAATAAATAATGAATTTTTCAAAAAAAATATTTAATTATTGAAAATATGTGATATACTTATTTTATATTTAATAAAAGGGAGGAACCGTAATGAAGAAAAAATTTATGTCATTATTTCTGGCAGCAGCTATGTTATTTTCAAGTATTAGTATAGTTTATGCTGAGGAGAGTGCAACTGACACAACAACAGAGCCAACTACAGAGGCTGCAACAGAAGCTGAAACAACAACAGAGCCTGAAACCACTACAGAGGAGGAAAAAACAACAGAGTCTACTACTGCAAAGGCAACAGAGGCTACTACAAGCACAACCACAACTACTACAAAAAGTCAATCAAGCAGTTACACTGATGAAACAAAAGAATATAATATTTCCATGGACAATGGTGATAGTAAATCTCTCAAAAGTTATATAAGTGACACAAACCTTGATGCAGATGTTTTTGACTGGGTATCAACTGACAGCTCTATAGTTTCAGTAAGCTCAAAGGGTGTGCTTACAGCTAAAAAGAAAGGAAGCTGCACTGTTACTGCGACTGCAACCGACGGCAGTGTAAGATATACATATTCCTTTGATGTAACAGTAAGCAGTTCAACATCATCTTCAAAAGTAAATAAATCATTTACAATGTATGTTGGAGATAAAAAGGATTTGTATGACTATGTTGACGATGATTATTTAGCAAGAGATTATACATGGGAATCTGAATATACAAAATATGCTTCAGTCAGCTCTTCAGGTGTTGTAACAGCTAAAAAATCAGGTGAAACAACTGTTACTGCAACTATTGATACTGATGATAAAACCCTTACATATAAATTCAGTATAACAGTAAAATATGATTATGATGATGATGACAGCACTATTTACAGTTCATCATCAAGCAGCAGTTCATCATATTCTACTAAAGTGTATGAAAAAACTGAATGGACTTTTTATATGAGCACAAGTGACAGAGTTGATGTTAGTGATATGCTTGAAGATAGTGCAAAGAGTTATGATTGGGAAGTTTCTGATGAGGAAGTTGCATCCGTAAATGAGAGCAGCGGTGTAATTGCCGCTAAAGAAGAAGGCAGTACAAAGGTTTATGCAGAAGGAAGCGAGGATTATACTTTTACAATAAAGGTTGATAATGATTATAAAATTGAAACAATGTCAGTCAGCGGCTCTGACGAAGTAAGTGTTGAAGAATATCTTGATGAGGATATTGATGAATACAGTTTTTCAAGTGACAGAAAAGATGTTGCAACTGTCAATTCAGACGGTGAGGTAACCGGTCAGGCAAATGGTGTTGCTACAATTTTATGCGAACATGAAGACGGAAATAAAATTCAAATTATTGTAACTGTATCAGGTGTTTCTTATTATTCTTCAGAGGAAACTACAAGTGAAAATACTACTGAATATTCCATAACAGATGTTCAGGCAACAGCTTCTGAAAGCACAGGATTTACTGATGTTGCTTCTAATCACTGGGCATATACACCTATTATGGCAATGACAGGTAAGGGATATATTAAAGGTATCGGAAATAATAAGTTTGCTCCGGAGGATAGCTGTAAGAGATGTGATTTTACAATTGTACTTACTCAAATTATAGGAATTGACAAAACAACAGTAAGTGATAATTATTCTGATGTAAACACAACCGATTATTTCTATAACTATGTTGGTGCTGCAAAAGCAAGCAATATTGAAGCAGGTGTTACAGACGGAAAATTCAGACCAAATGATTATATAACAAGAGAAGAAATGATGGTTATGATTTATAAGAGCCTTGTTGATGTGCAGGGTGATGTATTAAATAAGGATACATCAGGACTTTCAAAGTTTAAAGATTCAGACGGCATAGCTGCTGAAAATAAGGAGGCTATTGCAGCTCTTATAAATGAAAATGTTGTTGCAGGTATGTCAGAAACAGAGCTTGCACCAAAGGCTAATATAACAAGAGCTCAGATGGCACAGTTATTAAATATAGTTTATAATAGAATATCATAATTAATGCTATTGCTAAATCGGTGATATTAGAGGTGCTTTAAGATATAATTATGTTTAATAATATAATTTCGGAATTTTAACTTATTAAGATAGTGAACAGTCAGTTAAAATAAGTAAACACATATAAAAACAGTATCGATTTTTTCGATACTGTTTTTATATGTTAAAAATTATCATCAACTGAAAGAGCTTCAACAAGCTCAATATCTTTGTTCCTTTCCATAAAGGTATTAAGGGTATATTGATTTGCAAAAAGAAGTATAGGCCTTTCAAAATGGTCAAATACAAGAACAATCCTTGAATTTTCATAATCTTTAAGTTCTTCGGCAGTTTTTCCCTTAACCCATCTTGCCACACTAAAGTTCATTGTCTCCATTCTTATTTCAGAATTATATTCATTTTTAAGTCTGTATTCAAAAACCTCAAACTGAAGCTGACCAACAGCACCTAAAACAACATCATTATATTCATTTTTATAAATCTGAATTGCACCCTCTTGTGAAAGCTGGTCTACACCTTTTTGAAACTGTTTGGCTTTCATGGTATCAACAGGTCTTACTCTCATAAAAAGCTCAGGAGGAAATGTCGGCAAAGGCTCAAAGAAAAGCTTGTCTTTTGAATTAGTGAGGGTATCCCCAATCTGATAGCTGCCTGTATCATAGATACCAATAATATCACCTGCCATAGCTGTTTCAACATTTTCTCTTTCATTTGCCATAAGGTGAGTACATTGATTAAGCTTCATAGTTTTTCCTGTTCTTGAAAGTGTAACAGACATTCCTCTTTCAAATGTTCCTGAACATATTCTGAAAAATGCAAGTCTGTCACGATGAGCAGGATTCATATTAGCTTGGATTTTAAATATAAAACCGGAGAAGAAATCATCACTTGGGGTTACTTCTCCCGTTGTTGTTTTTCTTGCTCCGGGAGCAGGACTCATTTCCAAAAAATGTTCAAGAAAATTAGTCACACCAAAATCTGCAAGGGCAGTACCAAAAAACACAGGAGATAATTTGCCCATTGATATTAATTTCATATCAAATTCATTGCCTGCACCGTCTAAAAGCTCAATTTCATTTCTTAAATTTTCAAGATTTTCACTCCAAATTAAATCATCAAGCCTGGAATCAAATATACCATTTTCATCAAGGTCAATAGTTTTATTTTCTTTGTAAAGATGTATCCTGTTTTTAAGTCTGTCGTATATACCTTCAAAATATGCACCGTTTCCTATAGGCCATGTCACTGCAACAGATGGCAGACCAAGGGCATTTTCAAGTTCTTCAAGAAGTGCTAAAGGCTCCATAGCATCTCTGTCAAGCTTATTCATAAATGTAAAAATCGGAATACCTCTCATACTGCATACTTTAAACAGCTTTTCTGTCTGTGCTTCGACACCTTTTGCAGCATCAATAACCATTACAGCTGAGTCAACCGATGTAAGAATTCTGTAGGTATCCTCACCAAAGTCATTATGACCGGGAGTATCCATTATTGATACAATTTTGTCATTATATTCAAACTGCATTACTGATGAAGTAACAGATATGCCTCTTTGCTTTTCTATTTCCATCCAGTCAGATTTTGCAGAACGTCCTCGTCTTGCTTTAACTGCACCTGCTTCGTGAATTGCACCGCCATGGAGCAGTAATTTTTCTGTAAGTGTGGTTTTACCTGCGTCAGGATGTGATATTATACCAAATATTCTTCTTTTATTGATAAGTTTTAAATCAGGAGCTGACATAATACATTTCCTTTCAATATTTATTTCCATCTTTTCTATTTTAATGTATATATGATGGTATTGCAAGTATTTTTTTACAGATATGGCATATATTTTGCATTTAATTTAATATTTATGTATAGTATAATTACATTACGGGACGTCCTAAATATTAATTAAAATAATATGGAGGATTGAGATATGAAAAAATTATTAATAGCAGGAGCAGCAGCTCTTATGATAATGGCATCACCTGTAATGGCAACAGAAAGCTGTGATAAAATTTGTCATGAAATATGTGATAAACTTAATGTTTCAGCTTGGGACACTGACTGTTCTGATTGCATAAAAGATATTATTAATTCTTTTAATATAAATATTGATAATGTAAATAAAGATGATATTATCAATAAAATTATAGAACAGTTAAATAATCAATTTAATTTTGAAATTACTACCCAGGCTATTGAGAGTACTACAATAGAATTTACAACTGAAGTTACATCAAAAGAAGTTACTACTCAGTCAAAGCCTGTAATTGAAGAAACTACAGAAACAACAACCGGAGCAGAAACACAGACAACTACAGAGTCAAAGTTTGAACAGACAACAGAATTAACAACAAAGCCAACAGAAACAACAACTGTTGCAG
>CAZZLN010000001.1:0-141781 GCA_964654945.1 uncultured Lachnospiraceae bacterium | reverse complement strand
TTTGAACAGACAACAGAATTAACAACAAAGCCAACAGAAACAACAACTGTTGCAGTTACTAAACCGACAACAGCAACAACAGAAGCAACAACTGTTGCAACTACTAAACCGACAACAGCAACAACAGAAGCAACAACTGTTGCAGCTACTAAACCGACAACAGCTACAACAGAAGCAACAACAGAAGCAACAACTGTTGTAACTACTAAACCAACAACAGCTACAACAGAAGCAACAACAGAAGCTGTAACTGTTTCAAGCTATGCACAGCAGGTATTAAATCTTGTAAATATACAGAGAACAAATAACGGTTTAGCTCCTTTAACTTTAAATACTAAGCTTAATGAGGTTGCCCAGTTAAAGGCTGAGGATATGGAAAATAACAATTATTTTTCACATACATCACCAACTTACGGTTCACCCTTTGATATGATGAAAAGCTTTGGAATTACATATAATACAGCAGGAGAAAATATAGCTAAAGGTCAAAAAACAGCAGAAGATGTTGTAAATGGCTGGATGAATTCGGAAGGTCATAGAAAAAATATATTAAATTCTGCGTTTACTCAGATGGGTCTTGGCTATACCAAAGGTGATACTACATATTGGGCTCAAATGTTTATTGGATAAAATGTTTTTTGATTACTTGTACTGATTTTTTTGTTATAATTATTTCCGGATTAAATATATATATATAAAATATAATTTTGACTTGAAAAATATGTCGAATTGTATTAAAATATATTAGTATATTTAATCAGGTAGGAGATAGAAATGAAAGAACAAAATTTAAAGGAAAAATCAGAAAGAAACAAAGAGGTTAATAAGTCAAAAGGAAATCATACCAAATCACATAATGAAAAACCAAAGCAGAATTCAAAAAGCAGAAGTTCAGAACATAAACATAAAAAGAAAAAGGGTAAGGCATTAAAAATTACGCTTATAACTGTTTTTGCATTAATAGTTCTTGCTGCTATTACATATTGTGTGTTTGGCTATATTATGTATAATCATAAGTTTTTGCCTAAAACAACTGTTGAGGGTATAAGCTGTGAAAGTATGGATTCAGAAACATTTGTTAATGAGTTAAGCTCAAGGGTTGAAGAATATTCTCTTGATATTAAAAAAGATGGTCAGATTGTAGATTCAATTAAATCTGAAGATGTAAACATTAATCTTTCGGATGATATTAATAATAGAATTACTTCTATAATCAATGGTCAGAATAAGCTTTTATGGGGTTTAGGATATATTAAACAGCCTGATGAAATTAAGCTTGAAAGCTATGTAACAGTCGATGATGAAGCTTATGAAAGCTTTATTAAAGAAAGCGCAGGCTATAATTTGCCTACTACTGTTGAAAATAAAAATCAGTCAGTAGAATTTGTTGACGGAAGGTTTAAAGTCGGTGACCCTATTTATGGTGATGAAATTGATAAAGATGCTTATAAGGCTAAGGTTAAGGAAAATCTTCTTTTATTAAATAAAGAAATGGAACTCAATGATTCAGATTGCTATACTAAGCCGACAAAAATTGAAAATGTTGATAAATTTGATGAAGCTTGCGAAAAAGCCAATAGTATGTTAAATTATGGCAGTTTTTCAATAAAATGCGATGGTATAGATTCTGACTTGGCAAAGGAAATTGCAGAAGCATCAGTTATTATTGATGATAACTATAATGTTACTCTTAATAAAGAAACAATAACCAATGCTGTGTCTAAGGTTGCCGCAAAGTACAATACTGCCGGTATTACCCGTAAATTTAAAACAAGTCATGGAACTATAGTTGATGTAGTTGGCGGTGATTACGGCTGTAAGCTTGAAACTAAAAATCTTGCTGATAATGCTGTAAAAGCTTTATTAAATGGTGAAAAGGCTGATTTAACATTAACATATACTCAGAATGTTTTAGATCCTAAGGTAGACGGAATAGGCAATACTTATGTTGAGGTTGACCTTACAAATCAGTATGCTTTTGTATATGTAAACGGTAAACTTGTTGTTGAAACAGCAGTTGTAACAGGTCTTGCAGGAACATCAAGAGCTACTCCACAGGGTACTTATATGCTTAAAAATAAAATGAAAAATGTGACTCTTGTTGGAGATAACTATAGAACACCTGTTTCATACTGGATGCCATTTAATGGAGGTATTGGCCTCCACGATGCAACTTGGCAGCCGAGTTTTGGCGGTGAGCTTTACAGAACCAGAGGCTCTCATGGCTGTGTAAACCTTCCTCTTAAAAAAGCCGGAGATATATATGATGCGGTAATCGTAAAAATGCCTGTAGTTTGTTATTACCATGAAAGACTTTCTAACTTCCAGCCAACAAATTCAACCGGTATGCCAAATGGTGTAACAACCATGGCTGTTTCAGGAAGCACCGGCAACTCTAATGGTACTGCAAGTGAGGTTGTGACTGAAGCTTTAAAGAAAAAAGATACAGCAAGCTCAACAAATAACACAGCAGGTACTAAAAAACAGACTAACACTACTGTTAATAATACTGCTAATAATACTCCTGCAGTTAATAACAATGCTGCCAATAATACTATTATTGATGAAAGCGGTAATATTATAAGCGGAAATGTTATACAGGAAATGGTAATTACTCCGGCTGCAATAGAATAACTAAGGGTGCCCATAATACTATTGCTTACTTAAAATATTATAAATCATAACCATCATTTTATTGGTGGTTATGGTTTATAAAAATATTGACAATTTTTTTAGTTTTTGGTATATTATATATAGGCTTTGTACTACTGACGGATTTGTGGAGTACCACAGGGGAGTATAAAGCAATGTAGCCGACCGTCTGGGCATAAAGCTTGGAAAGGTGCGGCATTTTTTAATTTATAATAATTTTAGGAGGATTAAGATGAGAGCATTAATTAGTGTATCTGACAAAACAGGCATCGTTGAATTTGCAAATGAACTTAATAAGCTTGGAATTGAAATTGTATCTACAGGGGGTACTTATAACAGGTTAAAAGAGGCAGGACTGCCGGTAATCGGTATATCAGAGGTAACAGGTTTTCCTGAGTGTTTAGACGGAAGAGTTAAGACCCTTCATCCAAATATTCATGCGGGTATTCTTGCAATGAGAGCAAAGCCTGAACATATGGCACAGGTAAAGGAGCTTAATGTAGATTTAATTGACCTTGTTATCGTCAATCTTTATCCTTTTAAGCAGACTATTATGAAGCCCGGTGTAACATTAGAAGATGCTATTGAAAATATTGATATTGGCGGACCTACTATGTTAAGAGCTGCTGCAAAGAATTATCAGGATGTATCAGTTATTATTGACCCTGCTGATTATGAACAGGTTTTAACAGAATTGAGAGAAAACAAAAAGGTATCTGTTAAGACCAATTTTTATTTAGCAGCTAAGGTATTTAATCATACAGCCTATTATGATTCAATGATTGCAAATTATTTAAGAGATAAAGCCGGTTTGCCAAAATATCCGGATACATTATCTATGACTTTTGAAAAGGTTCAGGATATGAGATATGGTGAAAATCCTCATCAGAAAGCTGCTTTCTATAAGGAAGTCGGAGCAAATGAGGGTATGCTCACAGGAATTACTCAGTTACATGGAAAAGAGCTTTCATTTAACAATATCAATGATACTCATGGAGCTTTAGAGCTTTTAAAGGAATATGATGAACCTACAATCGTAGCCTGCAAGCATTCTAATCCTTGTGGTGTAGCAAGCGGAAAGGATATTCACGAAGCTTATGTAAGAGCTTATAATACTGACCCTGTTTCAATTTTTGGAGGTATTGTTTGCGCTAACAGAAAAATTAATAAGGCTACTGCTGAAGAAATCAGCAAGATTTTCCTTGAAATTGTGCTTGCTCCCGATTTTGATGAAGATGCTTTGGAAGTGCTTACAAAGAAAAAGAATATTAGATTATTAAAGCTTGATAATATTAATAAGAAGCAGCCTGAAACTGCTTTTGATGTAAAAAAAGTATCAGGAGGTATTCTTGTTCAGGATATTGACAACAAGCTTCTTGAGGGTGAATTAAAGGTAGTTACAGACAGAGCTCCGTCTGAAAAAGAAATGGAGGATTTATTATTTACTTGGAAGATTGTTAAGTATACAAAGTCAAATGGTATTGCTATTGGTAAGGATAAGCAGTCTGTTGGTATCGGACCCGGTCAGGTAAACCGAATTTGGGCAACTGAACAGGCTATTGACCATGGCACTAAGCAGCTTGGTGCTGATACTGTAAAGGGTGCAGTTCTTGCAAGTGATGCCTTCTTCCCTTTTGATGATTGTGTAGAGGCAGCAGCTAAGGCTGGAATTACTGCTATTATTCAGCCCGGGGGTTCTGTAAGAGATCAGGATAGCATAGATGCTTGCAATAAATATGGTATCGCCATGGTATTTACAGGTATGCGCCATTTCAGACATTAATATTTATTATAAAATACAAAGACTCATTCCGAAAAAGGTTTGAGTCTTTTATAATTTTTATTAATAATATATGGAAATTTGCGAATAAATCTGATATAATGATATTTGTAAAATTTTGCATAGATGGAGAAATATTATGTATCTTAAAAGATTAGAGCTTCAGGGGTTCAAGTCCTTTCCTGAAAAAATAAAACTGGAATTTAATAAAGGTATAACCTGTGTAGTAGGTCCAAACGGAAGCGGAAAGAGCAATATTGCAGATGCTGTTCGCTGGGTTTTAGGTGAAAAAAGTGCCAAAAGCCTTCGTGGAAACAAAATGGAGGACGTTATATTTAACGGTACTGCAAACAGAAAGCCATTGGGTTTTGCTGAAGTTTCAATGATAATGGACAATGCCGACAGAAAACTTAATATTGATTATTCAGAGGTTACTGTAACAAGACGAGTGTATCGTTCAGGCGAAAGTGATTATCTTATAAATGGAACAAAATGCAGAGCAAAGGATATTCTTGAACTTTTTATGGATACAGGTGTAGGCAAAGAGGGCTATTCCATAATCGGTCAGGGAAGAATTGATGAAATACTTTCTGTAAAGTCAGAGGACAGAAGGCTTCTTTTTGAGGAAGCCGCAGGTATTGTTAAATACAGAGCCAGAAGCACTGAAGCATCAAATAAATTAAATAAAGAAAGAGAAAATCTTGTAAGAGTAAATGATATAATATCTGAGCTTGAAGTGCAGGTAGGACCTCTTGAAATTCAAGCTGAAAAAGCAAAAAAGGCTATAGTTTTAGCTGATAGAATGAAGCTTGTTAAGGTGAATATATTTGTAAGAGATGCAGAAAAATATGAAACAGAGATAAAAAAACTCAGCTCAGATATTAATCAGCTTCAATATGATATAGATAATGAAAATAAAAAGGAAGCTGAAAATAACGATAATATAGCATTATTTAAAGAAAAGCTTGCAGATATAGAATTAAAAATAAATGAGAATAATGAAATTATATCTGAAACCCGTTCCTTAAGAGAGCAGAGAGAAAATGATATAAAGCTCATTGAACAGGAAATTGAACATTTTAATTCAGATATTGAAAGAATAAAATCCGAAAAAGAAAACAGTGTAAAAATTATATCTGAAAAAAATGCAAATATTGATGTTATTAATTTATCAGTTGCAGAAAAAAAACAGGAGCTTGATGTTAATCAAAAGCTTTACAATGAAAAAATAGAGGATTTTTCTAAAATCAGCACAAGGGTTGCTGACAGTGAAGAATTGTTAAATAAATATAATTCAGATATTATAACAAAAATGAACAGGTCTACTGACATCAAAGGCGATATAAGCAGAAAACAAGCTATGATTGAGCAGCTTATATCAAGAAAAGAACAGATTATTAGTGATAAATCTGAACTTACAGGTCAGATTAATGAGAGAAAAAATGTTCTTGAAACCGCTCTTAAAGAGCTTGAAAGAGCTGATAAAGAAAATAAGCTTTCAACAAAAAATATAGAGAAAATGAGCGGACAGCTTTCTGAGCTTAGAGATAAAATGAACAGTGCCAAAAATAATCAGTCCGGCATAAATAAATCTATACAGGATAAAAATTCAAGACTTAAAATTTTATCCGAACTTGAAAAAAGCTACGAGGGATATTATGGCGGAGTAAAGGCTGTTCTTAGTCAGAGAGATAATAAAAATCCTGATTTCAGAGGTATCAGCGGTGCTGTCGGTGAGCTTATTAATATGGACAAAGAGTATGAAACTGCTATTGAAATTGCTCTTGGTTCTTCGGTACAAAATATTATTGTATCAACAGAAGGTGATGTTAAACAGGCTATAAATTATTTAAAGAAAAACAATAAGGGCAGAGCCACATTTTTGCCAATGACTGCAATTAAGCCAAAGACTCTTGGTGCTGACAAATATAAGCTTATTAATGAAAAGGGTGTTGTTGGTATTGCAAAGGAGCTTATAAGCTATGAGCCTCAGTATGAAAATATAATGTCGTCACTTCTTGAAAGAGTTATAGTTGCTGATAATTTGGATAATGCCGTAGCTCTTGCCGGAAAGACAAAATATGCTTATAAAATTGTCACTCTTGACGGTGAGCTTTTAAATGCCGGTGGTTCAATGACCGGCGGTTCAATAAGCAAAAAGACTGCCGGTATATTCTCACGTGGCAGAGAAATTCTCACTTTGAGAGATGAACTTAAAATGCTTCTTGAAAAACAGGCTAAAATAAATAATGATGTTGAAAAGATGGAGCAGATTTGTGAAAATCTTGAATACAGAATAGATGAAGCAAAAGAAGAAATGCAGACAATTGCAATCAGAAAAACAGAAGCTGTCAATAAAAAACAGCAGGCAGAGGAATATATTAAGGATATTGATAATAGAATAAATAGCTGTGAGGAAGAACTTAATCAAATATCCGAAACAATCATCAAAGAACAGGAAAATATTAATTATCAGCAAAAAGAACTTGATGAGATTAATTCAAAAATAAAAGATATTAATAATAAGCTTGATGAATTTCAGACACAAATTCAGTCTGACAGAGATATACGGGAAGAAAGCAATAAAGAAATATCTGCAATAAGAGTTGAATTAAATCAGCTTGAAAATGATATTTATTCTTTTAACTCCGATATATCAAGAATTAAAGAAGAAATTAATTCTATTAATATTCAGATTGAAAATTCCGATAAATTAATTTCTGAAATTGAATATAAAATTAATTCTAAAAATACTGATAAAAATAATATAACAGCAGATATTAATAAAATATCGGAAGAATATGAAAATCTTAAAATTTTATCAGATGAACTTAACAACAAAAAAGCTCATATAAATACAGATATAGAAAATCTTAATTCTGATATTATAAAGCAGCTTGAAACAAAAGCTTCTCTTGAAAAGGAATTAAACAGACTTGAGCTTAGAAAAGAAAATACTGACAATAAGTGCAGAGTTTTATATGACTCAATGTGGGAAGAATATGAAATGACCTTTGTTATGGCAAAGGATTATGAAAAACTGGAATTATCTGACAATGATTTACAAAAAGAAGAAAGAAAGCTTAGAGGAGAAATAAAAGCTTTAGGAAATGTTAATATGAATGCTGTTGAGGAATATAAAAATGTTAAAGAAAGGTTTGATTTCTTAACTAAAAACAGAGATGATATTCTTGAAACAGAAAAAAAGCTTGTTAAAATTATAGATCAGCTTGAAACTCTTATGGAAAATCAGTTTGCTGAACAATTTAAGCTTATTGGTAAAAACTTTTCTGAAACCTTTGCAGAAATGTTTGGCGGGGGAAAGGCTGAATTAAAGCTATGTGATAATGAGGATATACTAAATTGCGGTATAGAAATTATTGTTCAGCCTCCGGGAAAGGCTTTGCAGAATATGATGCTCTTATCAGGCGGTGAAAAGGCACTTACTGCTATATCACTTCTTTTTGCCATTCTTAAGATGAAGCCTTCTCCGTTTTGTATACTTGATGAAATAGAAGCTGCCCTCGACGACGCAAATGTAAACAGGTATGCTGAATATCTTTCTAACTTTATTGATGATACTCAGTTTATAGTTATTTCTCACAGAAAGGGAACAATGGAGGCTGCCGACATATTATATGGTGTAACTATGCAGGAGCAGGGAGTATCAAAACTTGTTTCCGTTAAATTTGATGAAGAAAAGGAGAGCCTATAATGGGAATATTTGATTGGATTAAAAAGAATAAAAATAATGATGAAATTCAGGAGGAAGCCTTAGCTGAAGCCGTTAAAGAAAATACAACAGAAGAAACCGATACAGAAGAACAAAAATCTGAAACAGTTATAAAAGAACAGGAATTTGAAACAGCTACAGAAGAACCTGAATTTGAAACAGCTGCAGAAGAACCTGAATTAAATAATGTACCTATTGAAGAACCTGTAAAGGAAGAACCTGAGATTAAAGAACCTGATGAAGAACCTGAGATTGAAGAACCTGATGAAGAAGAAACAAAAGTTGAAAATATTGATAACACAGATATTATGGAGCAGAAATCTGACAATAAAAAAGGATTATTTGCCAAAATAAAATCAGGTCTTACAAAAACAAGAGATAATATCGTAAATAGTGTTGACAACGTTCTCAAAGCCTTTGTTAAGGTTGATGAGGACTTGTTTGAAGAACTTGAAGAAGCTCTTATTATGGCAGATATTGGTGTTGAAACATCGGTTTATATTATTGAAAAGTTAAGAGAAAAGGTTAAGGATAACAGAATTACCGACGCTGCTGATGTAAAAGCTGAACTTGTTGATGTAATAAATGAAATTCTTATAAAAGACGAAAGTCCTCTTGAAATTTCATCACCAACTGTAATTCTTGTTATAGGGGTAAACGGAGTTGGAAAGACTACAACAATAGGTAAACTTACTCATATTTTTAAAGAACAGGGAAAGAGTGTTCTTATTGCTGCTGCCGACACTTTCAGGGCAGCTGCAATTGACCAGCTTGAAGTATGGGCAGACAGAAATAATGTGGGAATAATAAAGCATCAGGAAAATTCTGACCCCGGTGCAGTTGTATTTGATGCAGTTCAGGCAGCTAAGGCAAGAAAAGCAGACATACTTATATGTGATACTGCAGGCAGACTTCATAACAAGAAAAATCTTATGGAGGAGCTTAAAAAAATATCAAGAATTATTGCAAAGGAATATGATGAGGCAAATACAGAGGTGTTTCTTGTTCTTGATGCAACAACCGGTCAGAATGCAGTTGTGCAGGCAAAGCTTTTTAAAGAAGCAGCTGACATTACAGGCATAGTTCTTACTAAGCTTGATGGCACTGCAAAAGGCGGTATAGTTCTGGCTATTAAAAATGAAATGAATATACCTGTAAGATATATTGGTGTAGGTGAGGGACTTGATGATTTACAGCCTTTTAATTCAGCTGAATTTGCAAAGGCTTTGTTTGATAATGAATGATATTGTTGCAAAATTTATTAATTGTGGTATAATAATATACAACTAATAATAATTTAAAGGTGAATATTATGAGCAGAAGAACAGCTAGAAGACATATTTTTAATTTAATTTTTCAATCAGAATTTAATAAAGAGCTTGAAGCTTCTGAAATGATGGAAACATATTCTGCTGAATATGAGGATTATGAAAAGGACGATGTTGATTTTATTCGTGGGGAATATGAGGGCATTGTACATAATATTGAGGATATTGATGAAATAATCAACAGGTCGGCAAAGGGCTGGAGTGTACCAAGACTTTCAAAGGTAGATTTGGCAATATTAAGACTTGTAGTTTATGAAATTGAATATTCAGATGTTCCTGATAAGGTGGCAGTAAATGAGGCTGTTGAGCTTGCAAAGGAATTTGGAGAGGACAAGTCACCGTCATTTATAAATGGTGTACTGGGTAATGTTGTTAGAAATAAGGGTAATCTTTAATGAAAGTATATTCTGTATCACAGATAAACAGCTATTTAAAAAATTTACTTGAAAATGATATTTTTTTAAGAAATTTGTATATTGAAGCTGAAATTTCTAATTTTAAGGCACATAGTTCAGGGCATTTCTATCTCACTCTTAAAGACAGTGGTGCTGCAATAAGTGCAGTTATGTTTAGAATATATAGCCAATCTTTAAAATTTATGCCTGAAAACGGTATGAAAGTTTTAGCAGGGGGTTATATATCAATTTATGAAAAAACAGGACAATATCAGCTATATATAACTTCTCTTGAACCGGCAGGAAAGGGTGCTTTATATTTAGCTTATGAGCAGTTAAAAGCAAGGCTTGAAAAATCAGGAGTGTTTGATAACAAATATAAAAAGCCTATTCCTGAATTTCCTAAGTGTGTTGCTGTTATAACATCTCCTACAGGTGCTGCCGTAAGAGATATTATAAATGTAACAGGCAGAAGAAATCCCAATGTTGAAATTGTTGTTGTGCCTGTGCTTGTACAAGGTGAGAATGCTGCTGAGGATATAGCAAATGCTATTGATATGGTAAACAGATGGGGAAAGGCAGATACTATTATAACAGGCAGAGGCGGAGGCTCTATAGAGGATTTATGGGCTTTTAATGAAGAAATTGTTGCAAGAGCAATTTTTAACTCTAAAATTCCTGTCATATCTGCCGTAGGTCACGAAACAGATTATACAATTGCAGATTTTATTTCAGATTTAAGAGCACCTACACCATCGGCAGCAGCAGAGCTTGCTGTGCCTGAACACAGGTCTTTAAATAATAAGGTCGAAGAATATAACAAAAGACTAAATAACAGGGTAAACAAAATAATATATGATTATAACTATAAATATAATGTTTTGAATAACAATTATTCTTTTAGATTTTTTAGTGATAAAATTAATGACAATCAGATTTATACAGAGAATTTATACAACAGATTAAATAAAGCAATAAAAAATATTGTTGACAGAAACAATTTAAAGCTTAAAAATACAGTAAATAACCTTGAAAATAAATCTCCTATGAATATTCTGAAAAAAGGTTATGTACTTGTATATAATAATGGAAATATTATTAAATCCGTAAATGATGTTAATGACGGTGATAATATATCCATAAAATTAAGTGACGGAGATTTTGATGCTAAGGTTATAAAGTAGGTGGTTATATGGCTGTTAAAAGACGTTTTGAAGATGCACTTTCAAGACTTGAAGAAATTGTAAATGAAATTGAAAATACTGAAACTGATTTAGATAAATCCGTTAAATTATACACAGAGGGGGTAGAGCTTTCCGCATACTGTTCAAAGCAGCTTAAATCAGCAGAACAAAAAGTAACAACTTTAAGAGAAAAATATGATGGGGTATTTGAACAAAAACAATTTAATTTAAGTGAGGAATGATTTTATGGGATTTAAAGAAAAATTAAATGATAGAATAGAGCTGATAAATAATGAGTTGAATAAATATTTAGCTCCTAAATATCCTGAAATTATTTATGAGGCCATGAGCTATAGTGTATCTGCCGGAGGAAAAAGATTAAGACCGGTGCTTCTTCTTTCTGCCTGTGAAGCTGTTGGAGGAAATATCGAAGATGCCCTTCCTTTTGCTTGTGCTATTGAAATGATACATACCTATTCTTTAATTCATGATGATTTGCCTGCTATGGATAATGATGATTTCAGAAGAGGTAAACCCACTTGTCATAAAAAATTTGATGAAGCTATTGCTGTTTTAGCCGGTGACTGCCTTTTAAACTATGCTTTTGAAATTATGACTGATGCAGTTTTAAAAAAGTTCGAAAAAAAATATGCAAAGGCAGCAAATATTTTAGCTCAGTATAGCGGTACTCAGGGTATGCTTGTCGGTCAGGTTGTGGATATTGAATCTGAAGGTAAAAAAATTGACAATAAAACTCTTATGTATATTCACGATAACAAAACAGGGGGACTTATTAAGGGAGCTTTGATGGCAGGTGCCATAATTGGTGGTGCTAAAGAAGATGAAATATCAAAATTTGAAAAAATAGGCTATAATATGGGTATAGCATTTCAGATTAAAGATGATATTCTTGATGTTACAAGTACACAGGAGATACTTGGAAAACCTATATTCAGTGATGAAAAAAATAATAAGCTTACTTATGTTTCATTACATGGACTTAAAACTGCAAATGAGGACTATATTACATTGTCAAAGGGAGCAGTAAAGCTTATTGAAGATTTTGGTGAAAGAGCAAGTTTTCTTATAGAATATTCGAAACATCTTATAAACAGAGAAAAATAATATTTTAGATACGAGGGATAAATTGTGTATTTAGAAAAAATTAATTCTCCGGAGGACCTTAAAAAGCTTGATTTAAAAAAGCTTGAGGTTTTAGCCGGTGAAATCAGAAATTTTTTAATAAAATCTGTGTCTGAAACAGGCGGTCATCTTGCGTCAAATCTTGGTGTGGTTGAGCTTACAGTGGCACTTCATTATTGTTTTACCGTACCAAGGGATAAGATTGTATGGGATGTTGGGCATCAGTCATATACGCATAAAATTCTTACAAAAAGAAAAAACTTGTTTAACAGTTTAAGAAAACTTAATGGTCTTAGCGGCTTTCCCAATCCAAGTGAAAGCGACTATGATTCTTTTAATTCAGGACATAGCTCAACTTCAATAGCTGCTGCTATGGGACTTGCAAAAGCCAGAGATTTAAGCAACTTAAATTATAATGTGATTGCTGTGCTTGGTGACGGAGCATTGACAGGCGGTATGGCTTATGAAGCCTTAAATAATGCAGGCAGAAATAAAACAAAGCTTTGCATAATTCTTAATGACAATCAGATGTCAATTTCAAAAAATGTAGGTGCTATGAGCAATTATCTTAATGAGCTTATTACAGCACAGAAATATATGCAGACAAAGTCAAATATTCAAAACAGACTTACAAAGTCAACAGGCGGAAATATGCTGTATGATGTTCTTGACAAGACAAAAAACAGTCTTAAAAATTTTCTTATGCCGACAAGCATGTTTGAACAGCTTGGAATAAAATATGTAGGACCTATAGACGGACATGATTTGCCTAAGCTTATACATGTTTTAAACAGAGTTAAAAAAATTAACAGACCTATACTTTTGCACGTTATAACAAAAAAAGGAAAGGGTTATAAGCCGGCAGAAGATGAGCCAAGCGTTTATCATGGAGTAGGGAAATTTAATCCCGATATTGGTATTAATTCAAATGTTAATAAAAAAATTACTTATTCTGATGTTTTAGGTGACGAGCTTGTAAAGCTTGCTGCTGAAAACAAAAAAATTTGTGCTGTTACTGCTGCTATGCCTATTGGCACAGGTCTTACGCAATTTGGAAACTGCTACCCTAAGAGATTTTTTGATGTAGGAATTGCTGAGGAATATGCAGTTACTTTTTCTGCAGGTCTTGCAAAAGGCGGATATATACCGGTGTTTGCAGTATATTCAACTTTTCTTCAAAGAGGCTATGACCAGATTATTCACGATGTCTGTATTCAAAATCTTCATGTTGTATTTGCAATTGACAGAGCCGGTATAGTAGGTGATGACGGAGAAACCCATCAGGGAATATATGATATTTCTTATCTTTCACATATACCTAATCTTACTGTTATGGCACCCAAAAATGAAATTGAGCTTAGAAAAATGCTTCGATTTGCAGTTAAGCACAATGGACCTGTTGCCATAAGATACCCAAGAGGTGCAGCATCACAAATTATGCTTGCAAAAAATAAGGATATTGAATATGGAAAAGCTGAATATATTTATAAAGGAAAAGATATTGCAATTGTAAGTTATGGTGCTATGATGGATATTGCTACTGAAGTATATGCAAAGCTTTTAAATTCAGGGTATTCTCCAACTATTATAAATGCAAGATTTTCTTCTCCTATTGATATGGATATGGTAAAGGATTTAGCTGAAAATTATAAATATATATTCACCCTTGAAGATAATATTTATTCAGGCGGTTTTGGCTGCTTATTAAATCAAAAACTAAGCGAAACCAAAAGTAAGAAGTATATTATTAAAAATTTTGCCTTTCCTAATACTTATATTGAACATGGAAGCAGAGATTTGCTTTTTAAAAAATATAAACTTGATTTTGAAAATATTTATGATGATATAATTGAAATTATTAAGGATTAAAAATATGGCCGGAACAAGACTCGATATATATATAAAGGAAAAGCTTAATATTTCAAGACAAAAGGCTGTTGAGCTTATACATTTTTCAAGCGTTACAGTAAACGGCTGTGCAGTAAATAAGCCTGCTTATTCAGTTAAAGACGAAGATACAGTTGACATTATAAACACAGATAATGTACTTAAATATGTAAGCCGGGGAGGCTATAAGCTTGAAAAGGCAATTGAAGCTTTTAATATAAATTTAAAAGATAAAATTTGTATTGATATTGGATCTTCTACAGGCGGATTTACAGATTGTATGCTTCAATATGGAGCTAAAAAGGTATATGCCTATGATGTAGGAAAAAATCAGCTTGCAGATAAAATAAGAAATGATATAAGAGTAACTGCTTATGAAGAAACTGATATAAGAAATGCCGATATTGATGAAAAGGCGGATTTTATAAGCTGTGATGTTTCCTTTATTTCAGTAAAGCATATTATTAATAAGGCTTGTGAGCTTCTCTCAAAATACGGACAGGCAGTATTTTTAATAAAGCCGCAGTTTGAAGCGGGCAGAGAATTTATTAATAAAAATGGAATTGTTAAAAATCCCAAAGTTCACAGAAAAGTTTTAAAAGATATTGCGGATATAGTAAAATCAGCAGGATTATATGTAAACGGACTTAGCTATTCTCCCATAAAAGGCGGAGATGGTAATATAGAGTATATTATTTTAGTATCACGTTATGATAATAAAAATAATTTTAATATAGAAAATGTAATTAAATCAGCTTATGAAGGATTAAAACAGTTATGAAAAACATAGGGTTTATTACAAATATTGACAAAGACCCCAATTTAAGCCATACATCCGAGCTTGTATCTTGGACTGAGAAAAAGGGCAATAATGTATTTGTAATGGATATAATACACAAAAAAATAAATATGGGAATATCTGTTACCACAACAGATGAAATATATGCAAAATCTGATTTTGTTGTTGTGCTTGGCGGTGACGGCACCATTTTAAGAGTTGCAAGAAAAGCAGCTGTTTATTCTACACCTATACTTGGTATTAATTTAGGAACTCTGGGCTATCTTGCCGATGTTGAAAGAAACGATGCTATTGAAGCAATTACAAAGGTGCTTGAAAACAATTATACTGTTGAAAAGCGAATGATGCTTGAAGTATTTATGGAAAGAGGCTGTGTTTCTCATGATATATATTTAGCCCTTAATGAAGTTTGTATAACAAATCTGTCATTTTCAAGAATGATAACTCTTGATATTCAGATTAATGGTAAATATGTTGATACAGTAAGAGCAGACGGAATTATTGTTTCTACACCAACAGGTTCTACTGCCTACAATCTTTCGGCAGGAGGACCTATATTAAGTCCTGAAACAGAGCTTATGACAATAACGCATATTTGTCCTCATACACTTTACACAAGACCAATTGTTGTTTCAGGTGATGATGAGGTTAATATAAAGGTAAAAGGCAATTTTAACAATATTCAGTTTACATGTGACGGTCAGAACGGACAGCCTTTAATAGATGGAGATGTTGTTGTTATTAAAAAATCAGATTATTGTACAAATATAATAAAGACTACAAATTTAAGTTTTTATGATATTTTAAGAAGAAAAATGGTAGAGGTTAAAAAGTAATGAAAGTCAAAAGACAATCTAAAATACTTGAAATAATTAAAAATTATGAAATAGATACTCAGGATGCCCTTGTTGATATGCTTAATAATGAGGGATTTAATATTACTCAGGCGACAATATCAAGAGATATTAGAGAACTGAAAATAACCAAAGCTCTTGGCGAAAAGGGAAAACAGAAATATGTTGCACCTGCTCCTGAAAATGTTGGATTAAATCAGAAGTTTATCAGAGTGTTTAATGAGGCTGTGCTGTCTATGGATTATGCACAAAATATTATTGTTATAAAAACTCTCACAGGTATGGCTATGGCGGTTGCAGCCACAATTGATTCTATGAACAAACTTGAAATTTTAGGAACTATAGCCGGTGATGATACTATTTTTTGTGCAACCAAAAGTGAGAAAACTGCAATAAAAATTATTGAAAGATTAAGGTCTGATACAAAGCCTGACTAGGAGGATATATATATGCTTGATACGCTGTATATTAAAAATTTTGCTATAATTGATGAACTTGAGGTCACCTTTGGTGAGGGTCTTAATGTAATAAGCGGTGAAACAGGTGCAGGTAAGTCAATTGTTATTGGCTCAATAAATTTTGTGCTTGGAGGCAAGGCAGGCAGAGAGATTATTAAAACAGGTGCTGATGCAGCAGAAGTTTCTATGGTTCTTTATGTAAGAGATAAATTTGTTTTAGAAAAATTATATGAGCTTGATATTGAGGTGGACGATGATAATTTAATAGTATTAAAAAGAAAATTTAATATATCAGGCAAATCAAATTGCAGAATTAATGGAAAAACTGTGACCGTTAGTATGGTAAAACAGGTTGCTGCATTACTTTTTGATATTCATTCACAGCATGATAACCATAAGCTTCTTAACAGTAAAAATCATATTTTAATATTAGATAAATTATGTCCCGAACAATTTAATTTAAAATTAAATAAATTAGCTGATGAATATAGCAAATATAAAGCTTTGCAAAAAGCTATAAAAGATATTAATACTGATGATAAGGATATTCAGTATAGAATTGATTTATACAAATATCAAATTGAAGAAATAAGTGAGGCAAGGTTAAAAATCGGCGAGGAAGAAGAACTTAACAGCAGAAGGTCAATTTTAACCAATAGTGTAAAGCTTCAAAATTGTGCAAATGAAATTCTTGATTTACTTTACAGAAGTGAAAATAATGCTGCCGTTGACAGTATTTCAGAAGCTATTGACAATTTATCCGTTATTGAGAATATAGACAGCAGTGTGTCAGAAATTTCTGATGAGCTTAATAATGCTTACAATATAATAGAAGATGTTGTTTCTTCTGTGAGAGATTATGCAGAGAATATTGACTGTGATTCTGCTGAACTGGATGAAATTGAAAATAGAATAACTCTTATATATAATTTAAAGAAAAAATATGGAAATTCAATTGAAGAAATTTTAAAATATTATGACGGTGTGACTGAAAAATTAAATAAAATATTAAACAGTGAGGAAATCCTTGAGAGCTATAAGGCTGAATTGAATATTTTAAAAAATAAAATTAATGAAATATGTGCTGAAATTTCGGCTATAAGAACCAAAACGGCAAAAAACATAGGTCAGAAAATTCAAAATACACTTTATGATTTAAGTATGGAGTCGGCTAAATTTAAAATTGAAGTAAGAAATACAGATAGTTTTACTGCAAAAGGTTTTGATGAAGTTGAGTTTTTAATATCGGCTAATAAAGGTGAGCCTTTAAAACCTCTCAGCCATGTTGCATCCGGAGGAGAAATGAGCAGAGTAATGCTTGCTCTTAAAACAGTATTGGCTGATACAGATAATATAGATACATTCATTTTTGACGAAATTGATATCGGAATTAGCGGAAGAACAGCTCAAAAGGTAGCTGAAAAGCTTAATCTTATTGCTGAAAATCATCAGATACTTTGTATCACCCATTTGCCTCAAATTGCTGCTATGGCTGATAATAACTATCTTATTGAAAAATCAATTAATGAAATTTCAACATCTACAACTATTATATCTTTATATGGTGATAGTGTATATAATGAGCTTGCAAGACTTATAGGCGGCACTTCTATTACAGATGCAACAATTCTTGCGGCAAAAGAAATGAAAGAAATGGCGAATAAACAAAAGGAGAAAAAGCTATGAAGAAAAAATTAAAATTGTTTTTGGTTTCTGCGATTGTTGCTGCTGCTTGTGTTGGCTGCGGTTTTAACGAAAATAAGGAATATAACATTGCCTGTGCTGATATTTTTGCTGAAAATCAGATAGGAGATGACGCAACTATAAGCAATGGAAGAAGCTCCGATATATTTACAGAAGCCTTGACAGCTGCAATTAAAAATGAAAATATAACAATTAATATGAATTTTACGTCTAGTTATGGTGAAGAAAAGCTTATAAATGATATTTCACTTAAACTTGACTATGCTGACAGCAACAAGGCAAGCCTTAAAATTATTTCAAATGAAAATGGTGATGAAGTTAATGTAAAGGGGTATTATGCCGATAATTACTATTATTCTGATGTAGATGGAGATAAGCAGAAAGTTAATAAGAGCTTCACGACTTTTCTTATGGAAAATGACGGATATTCTTTTAATATTGACACAGGTCTTGTTTCTAAATTTGGCTGTATTGAACAGGGCAGCAGCAAAATATATTTTTTACAGTATGACCCTATAGAATATGAAAATGGACTTATAACAGATTTTGAAGAAGACGGAAATCCTTTGGATGCCGATGAAAGTATAACAGTAAATTATGTTAATCTTATGTTCGAAATAGATGAAAATAATATAATGAAAGGTTATACATTTACATTAAATTATGATCATAAAATTGGTGATGAAGTTAATCCTTATGTATATAAGTCTAAGGTTGAATTTACCGATATAGGAAATACAAAAGTTGATGAAATTGATGATGTCAATTCTTATCCTGAGGTAACTGAATCAGAAAGCACTGATGATTATGAGGAAATAACAGAATTAGAGGAGTAATAAATCCCCAAAATTCCTGATTTTTTGAAAAAAGTGTTGACAAAGTGTAAAAACTGTGGTAACATATCTTTTGTTGAATGCAAATAAGCATGGCAAAAGATATGCGCGACTAGCTCAGCTGGCAGAGCAGGTGACTCTTAATCACAAGGTCCGGGGTTCGAACCCCCGGTCGCGCACTCAGTTTTTAAAACAGACTTTAACACACTCAGTTTTTAAAACAGACTTTAATATAAAATTAAATCTATGCGCGACTAGCTCAGCTGGCAGAGCAGGTGACTCTTAATCACAAGGTCCGGGGTTCGAACCCCCGGTCGCGCATTTTGCGAGCTTAATCAGCTCGTTTTTTATTTTACATATTATTGAATTTTTTTCTTGCAATATGTAAATATATGTGTTATAATCTAAATGTTGTAAATAACACACACAGATGGTTTTGGTAAGCTGTGCTGTTTGTAAAACAGTTCTTGTCATAAATCTGTGGAGGTAAAACAAATTTAAGGAGGACGAAATAATGGGCGTTATTTCAATGAAACAGTTATTAGAAGCAGGTGTTCACTTTGGTCATCAGACCAGAAGATGGAACCCTAAGATGGCAGAGTATATCTTTGCTGAAAGAAACGGTATTTATATCATTGACTTACAAAAGACAGTTAAGAAAGTTGAAGAAGCTTATCAGGCTGTTGCTGATATTGTTAATGATGGCGGTGAAATTCTTTTTGTTGGTACTAAAAAGCAGGCTCAGGATTCTATTAAAGAAGAAGCTCAGAGATGTGGTATGTACTATGTAAACGAAAGATGGTTAGGCGGTATGCTTACTAATTTCACTACTGTAAAGACCAGAATTAAGAGATTAAAAGAGCTTGACGCTATGATTGAAGATGGTACTATGGATTTACTTCCTAAAAAGGAAGTTGCTAAGCTTATGCATGAAAAAGAAAAGCTTGACAGAAATATCGGCGGTATCAAGGAAATGAAGAGAATTCCTGATTGTATGTTTATCGTTGACCCTAGAAAGGAAAGAATTGCAGTACAGGAAGCTCATAGTTTAAATATTCCTATTGTAGCTATTGTTGATACAAACTGTGATCCTGAAGAGGTTGATTATGTTATTCCCGGCAATGACGATGCTATCAGAGCCGTAAAGCTTATTGCAGGCAGAATTGCTGACGCTGTTGTAGAGTCTAAGCAGGGCGAAATGGAAGTTCCTGAAACAGAAGCTAACGAAGAAGTTTCTGCAGAATAATTTGTAACAAGAGGCTTTGGTCATTATTAAGGCTGAAGCCTTTATTTTTAAACTATATTTAGATTATAAATAACAGGAGGATAAAAAAATGGCTGTTACTGCTGCTATGATTAAAGAATTGAGAGAATTAACAGGCGTAGGTATGAGTGCTTGTAAGAATGCTCTTGTAGAAACTGATGGTAATATCGAAGAAGCTATTGAATTTTTAAGAAAGCAGGGTCTTGCTAATGCCGCTAAGAAAGCAGGAAGAATTGCTGCTGAGGGATTAAGCTATGCTTATATTGCAGAAGATAATTCAGTTGCTGTTGTTGTTGAAGTTAATAGCGAAACAGACTTTGTTGCTAAGAATGAATTATTCCAGAACTTTGTTAAGTCTATTGCTATGCAGATTGCTCAGTCTAATGCTAAGACTGTCGAAGAATTATTCGAAGAAAAATATATCGAAAATTCTGACCAGACCGTAAAAGAAGCATTAACTGAAAAAATTTCTGTTATTGGTGAAAACTTAAATATCAGAAGATTTGAAAAGGTTGTTAATAAAGGTAATTCTAACTTGGTTTCTTACATTCATGCAGGCGGTAAGATTGCAGTTATTGTTGAATTTGTTACTGATTCTAAAGATAATGCAATTACTGTTGCAGGTAAGAATGTTGCAATGCAGATTGCTGCTATGAATCCTAAGTTTGTTGGCACTGATGATGTTCCCGCTGACTTTATTGCTCATGAAAAAGAAGTCCTTATGGAACAGGCTAAAAATGACCCTAAAAATGCTAATAAGCCTGAAAATATCCTTGAAAAGATGCTTACAGGCAGATTAAATAAGGAATTAAAGGAAGTTTGTTTATTAGAACAGGAATATGTACAGGGTGACAAAATTTCTGTTAAACAGTATGTTGAGTCTGTAGCTAAGGAAGTTGGCACAAGTCTTGCAGTTAAGAGCTTTGTAAGATTTGAAACAGGTGAAGGCATTGAAAAAAAGAATGAAAATTTTGCTGAAGAAGTTGCTAAAGCTATGCAGTAAATCACCGACTTTGGCATAATTTCCATAACACTTGTAAATTCATTTTTACCGGTAAATAGTTAAAATATAAATAAAAAGAGGAATTACCCTTTAGGCAGTTCCTCTTTTTAATTTCAGTACAAAAGCTTATATAATTTTAAATTTAATTTGCCCTAAACGGCAAGGCTGAGCAGGGCATTGGACATTTCTCAACAGGTCTTTAAATATAGTTTTAATATGTTTTTGACTTAATGACATATCATATTGACATCAGAGGTAATAAATACCGGAACAGTATCAAAAAATGCTCTCGAATTTTTTAAGGAAACTTTTTAAGGAAATATAAATATTTTTTGCAAAATAGCCTGATATATGTTATAATTTATGGAAAGAATTTAGTAATTTGTTCAGCTGTAATAATATATATAAAAATAGTGAGGGTATATATTAAAAACAAGTTTAAAATACTTAAAGGGGATGTATTATATGAAATTATATAATATTATATTTACTTTGTGTACATCTATAATGTTTACATCTGCTGTAATGGCAGATACGAATATGACTGAAACAGAGCAAACAACTGTATATAATAGTGAAATTAAATCAGAAACATCTGCAAAAATAGCTTATGTAGATGATATTATTTTTGATGAATGTTTTAAAATACCTGATGATATGTTTGCAACGCAATCAATGGAGAACCATTTAAAAAGGCTCAATAAAAATTTAGAATGTGATATTAGTGTAAATGTTGGCGGAAGGGTAATCACTTTGGAAAAGAGCAAAATTGCGGAAATGACAGATAGAAATACAGGCGGTATAAATTATAATCAAATCTATAGCTGGTGTAAATATATTTATGATTGCTATGGAAGTTCAACAACTTTTAAGAGCTGGAATGGCTCTATTGTATCACTGCCTAAGGGAGATTATAGGGTAAATGAAACCTTTACAACCAGAGATATAGTATCACAGGTTTTCCCTGCATTACTTACATTTAGTGACTTATCCTTAGAATTTAGTCCCAGCTTAGGTAACAGTTATATAGAGTGCGATATAAGCAATCAAAAAATATTTTGGTTTCAGAATGGCAAATGTGTTTTGTCAACTGATTGTGTAACCGGTAAGAAATCAACACCTACACCAACAGGAACATTTTCTATTAAAAATATTTTAGGAAGAACAAGACTAAGAGGTTCTTCTTGGGACACAATGGTCAACCATTGGTCAGCTTTTTATATGGGCTGCGGATTACATGATGCCTCTTGGCAGAGTTCCTTTGGCTTAGCCAGATGGCAGGCGGGATATGGTTCTCATGGGTGTATTAATCTTCCAAGCCACATAGCAGACCAAATGTCACAGTATATGACAGTAGGTGAGCCAATTGTGGTATATAGCCGATAAGTTACTAAGACGTCAGGGGAGGCAGTTATATTCCTTTTATATAAAATAAAGGGGCTGTCTGTATCACTATGATGTGCCTCTGTCAAGCAGACAGTTTAAAAACAAAAAAGTTTACAAATTCAAGCTTTCAAAAATTCCGCCACTGCTGTGCAGCAGTGGCGGAATTTTTTACGCTGACGCAATGGAATGATATTCCATCGGTGTTATGCAATTTAGTTTGAGCCGATAACCCTTGTGATAATGTAATATTGCTCCTTTATACAGGTTGGCTATTTTCTTACAGGTCTTTCTGATTGAGGTCTTTTTCTTACCGGTCTGTTTTTTGACAAATTTTTATTGCTGTTTACTTGTCTTTTATTGCTTCCGTTTCTGTTTGATACTTTCTTTTTTGATTTAGCACTTTTTTTACGGCGGCGTTTTTTCTTCTTTTTTTGTCTAAATATTACTCTTATAATTTTTATTAATATAATAAAAATTATTAATGCACCTAAAACAATACCAACATATTTAACAATTTTTTTACCGTAATATTTAATATTTGCAACAAGCACTTTTTTAGCCATTTCACTGTTGCTTAATTTTTCTATTGAGGCGGAAGCTGTAACATCCATTTCTCCTATTTCCGTATCTTCATAAATGATTTTTAGTTTACCTACAACATCACCTATGGCAACAGGCGCTTCGAGCTTTTCTTCAAGTACTGGTTCAACAGTAATACTATCTTTGTTTATTGGCTTTGGTACTGTTTTTTCAAAATTTCCATTTATTGAAGCGTTTATTTCGCCTAAAGGATATTCACTGTTATTGTAGGTCTGAACAACGGGTATTTCAGCAGAAAATTCTGAACCATTATATAAATCGGCTTTTGAATATTGAGTAAAACCATAGTCAAAAAGCAGTTTTGTATCACTATAGGCAAGAGGAGCTCCCGCATCTTTCATAATTACAGAAATAAGCCTTGCATCGTCTTTTTCCGAATAAGTAACGAGAGTGTTTAATGCTTCATCGTGAAAACCTGTTTTAGCTCCCTTTATATATGGATAATAATATTGTGATTCATCATCAAGTATTTTTGCTCTGTTTACAAGACCTCTTTGCTCATTTACAAGATTTGTGGGAGGTAATGTTCTGAGCATAGTACCCCAAATTTCAGAAAATTTTTCGTTTTTAATTGCTTCTCTTGTAATTATTGACATATCCCTTGCTGTTGTGTAATGGTCAGGGTCATGAAATCCATGAGGGTTTGTAAAATGAGTGTTTGTACACCCAATTTCTTTTGCTCTTTCATTCATCATATCAACAAATTTATCCACACTTCCTGCGATATGCTCTGCAAGTGCCATACAAGCTTCATTGGCAGAACACATCATAATTCCGTAAAGACAATCTTCAAGTGAAATCTGTTCACCGATTTTCATGCCCATTGTGCTTGAGCCATAGCCTATACCATTAATTGCATTTTCAGAATGGGTTACAGTTTCGTTAAATTTTCCCTCTTCACCATATTCACAGCCTAAAAGTGCAGACATAATTTTAGTTATACTTGCGGGATATAAGACTTCGTCTGCATTTTTTTCGTATAATACAACTCCTGTGTCAGCATCAACAAGAATAGCGGCTCTTGCTTTTATATCAAGCTGTTTTTCACTTTCGCAAAAATTATGTATTACAGAGGGAGCTTCAGTTGTTGTTTCGGTTGTTGTTTCGACGTTTGTTTCGCCCATTGCAAAATTACAATAAATATTTGAAAAAGCTATTGTTAAAGTAAGTATAAATATGTTAAAATAAATTAGTAAATTTTTATGTTTCATAATGGAATCCCTTTCAAAAAAGTCGTTACTATTATATAATAAAATTTGAGTTTATTCAAGATTTTTTTAGGAGTATTTATATGATTGGTAAATTTTCTATAGTAATCACTGTAATTTTTGTTATATTGTTTGGTGTATGGTATTGTATAAACTTTGATAAATTAAATGCAGAAAATGTCAATATAACAGAAAATACAGAAGATTTAGTTAAAAATAGTATTGACAAATCGGAAAATTTGGAAGAAAATATTAATGTTACAATTAATATTAATACTGCATCTTATGACGAGCTGGTATCACTCCCTGATATAGGCAATAAGACTGCAAACAAAATTATTGATTACAGAAAAGAGCATAAGGGTTTTAAATCCGTTGATGAAATTCTTAAAGTAGACGGAATAGGTCAGAAAACTTATGATAACATTAAAAAATATTTAACTATATAGGCAGAGGTGGAATAATAAATGGCAAAAAGAATTTTAGTAGTAGATGATGAAAAATTAATTGTAAAGGGCATAAAATTTAGTCTTGAACAGGAAGATATGGAGGTTGATGTTGCCTATGACGGAGAAGAAGCATATAATCTTGCAAAGGCTAATGACTATTCTCTTATACTTCTTGATGTTATGCTTCCTAAAATTGATGGTCTTGAAGTGTGTACTATGATAAGAGAATTTTCAAATGTGCCTATTATTATGGTAACAGCAAAAGGTGAGGATATGGATAAAATACTGGGACTTGAATATGGTGCCGATGATTATATTACAAAGCCATTTAATATTCTTGAGCTTAAAGCGAGAATAAAGGCAATATTAAGAAGAAGTGTTGCGCCTGTGTCAAAACAGGCTAAAAAGAATAATATACTTACTTCAAGAGAACTCAGCATTGACCTTGAAAGCAGAAGATGCTTTATAAATGGAAAGGAAAAGAATTTAACCGCAAAGGAATTTGACCTTTTGGAGCTTTTTATGAAAAATCCCGGAAAGGTTTACAGCAGAGAAAATCTTTTGAATACAGTATGGGGTTATGGCTATCCGGGAGATGTACGTTCTGTTGATGTTCATGTAAGACGATTGAGAGAAAAAATAGAAACAACTCCAAGTGATCCTAAATATATCCATACTAAGTGGGGAGTTGGTTATTATTTCCAGTAATAAATTTAAGTGGTATCAGACTGTAAGATTTAAGCTTCTGATAACTTTTTTCCTTGTAAGCATTGTGCCTATGATATTTTTTATTTTTAATGTCAGCAATACTTTAAGCAGTCATTTTGAAAGTGAAAACAAAAAAGAAGCTCTTTATATTGCAAACAAAGTTGCAGGTTCAATTCAAAGAGCAGGCTACCTTAATGATACATCAAAAAAAGAAGCCTTTCAGCAGGATATAAAAAGCAGGGGTGAAGAAGAAAATTGCAGAATAATTGTTGTTGATAAAAATGCCTTTATTCTTGCTGACACAACTGATGTTGCTACAGGAAAGGTCTATATTGTGCCTGAAATTTTAACTGCTCTTGAGGGTACTGACCAATCAGTTTTAAGAGCCAGAGAAGATGTCATATACGCTTCTGCATATATTGAAAATGAAAAATCAGAAAAAATTGGTGCAGTTTTAGTTATTTCACCCTTTGGAGAGGTAAGCAGTTTCCTTTTGGAAATTAATAAAAAATGGACATTTATAACTGTTATTATAGGTATTATAATTTTGGCTTTTGTTGTTTTTATGTCAAGGATTATATTTGAGCCTTTAAAGAAAATTCTTGTTACAATACAAAAAATTTCAGACGGACAGCTTCATCAAAGAATAGAATTAACCGGAAACAATGAATACACTCAGCTTTCAGATGCAATAAACACTATGACAACAAGACTTGAGCAGGTAGATACTTCAAGGCAGGAATTTGTATCAAATGTATCTCATGAGCTTAAAACTCCTTTAAGTTCAATAAAAGTTTTAAGTGATTCACTTTTGCTTCAGGAAAATGTGCCTAATGAAATGTACAGAGAGTTTATGCAGGATATTAATTCAGAGGTTGACAGAATGACAAACATCATTAATGACCTTTTATCTCTTGTGCGTCTTGACAGCGGTGCTGCAAAGCTCAATATTAAAGAAATAAGCACCAATGATTTTCTTACTGATATTATAAAGCAGCTTACACCTTTGGCAAATCGAAAAAATATTACTATTAATTTTGAAGCAAAAAATGATGTTAAGATTGAAGCCGATGAGGTTAAGCTTAATCTTGCTATAAGCAATCTTGTTGAAAACGGTATTAAATACACTCCTGAAGACGGAAGTGTAAAAATATCCGTTGAAGCTGATAATCAGGATTGTTATATTACTATTCAGGACACAGGCATTGGCATCAGTGAAGAAGAACAAAGTAAAATATTTGAAAGATTTTACAGAGTTGATAATTCCCGCGACAGAGAAACAGGCGGAACAGGACTTGGACTTGCAATTACTCATTCAACCATTATGCTCCATAATGGTTCAGTAAAGATAATAAGCGGTGAGGGAAAAGGCGCAACTTTTATTGTAAGGCTTCCGCTTAAATACCAGCAGAGTTAGTTAAAATTTATAATTCAGAGGGGATACAATGAATAAAGAAAATATTAAAAATATAATAATTTATGGCTGCATATCCCTTGTTGTTATAATTGCAGCAGTCCAAATATATAACTATATAAGAAATGTAAAAATGGCAGAGGGAGTTATTACCTACAATATTTATTACGTTGACGAAAGCAACAAAAAGCTTGATATTGAAGAAAGAGTTGTAAACTACGTTGATGATGATAAAACTATGTTTAATACAGTAGTAAATGAGTTTGCAAGCGGTCCGTCAAGCACAAACCAAAAGCTTATTTTGCCGGCTGAATTTAAAATAAAAAGCAAAAGATTCAGTGACAAAACAGCTTATATCGACCTTGAAAAAAATTTTAATATGATGAAAAACACAGACCGGATTTTAAGTGTTGGTGCCTTGGTCTATACTATTTCTGATCTGAGTTTTATTGACGGTGTTGTTGTTACAGTTGACGGAAAGGCCTTTATAAAAGATGATGAAGGCAATCCTATGCTTCTTAACAGGCAAAATGTAAGAAACAACCCTATTATTGACCCTGAAAAAACGGATTGGCAGAATATTACACTCTATTTCTGTGACAGGTCGGGCAGTACCCTTGTGTCGGAACAGAGGAGCATTGAGGTAAGACAGAGCTTAACCATTGAATATCAGATAGTTGAACAGCTGATTATAGGACCTGATAAGAAAATGCTTAAGGCAACAGTTCCTAAAGATACAGAAATAAGGGATATTAAAACAGAGGAAGGCATATGTTATGTAAATCTTTCTAAGGATTTTATAAACGATAATGTAGAAGGTATTAATTCAAAGCTTGTTACCATTTACTCAATTGTAAATTCTCTTACTGAGCTTGATTCGGTAAACAAAGTTCAGTTTTTAATTGAGGGCGAAAAAATTAATGCAGTAAACGATATAGACTTCAGCAAACCATTTAAACGAAACACCCAAATTATGAAAGCAATACAGTAGAATTATGAAACGTCCTTTAATTTATGTTCTGGTTTATTTAATAGTCGGTATTTTGTTTGGGCAGCATTTTTATGAATATAAATATGTTGCCCTTTTTGCAATTATATTAATTTTGTCGGTGGCGATAATAGTATTTATTAAGAAATTAAAATCCTCTGTTTTGCTTGCTGCTGTTGCGATTTTTGGCTTTGTTATCGGAAATGTCAGTATATATCCGTCAGATAATTTGTTATATGACTTTGCTCAAAAGGGTGACACTGCATATGTTAAATGCGAAGTACTTGATTTGTCAAAAAAATATGATTTCAGTAATAAATATATTGTTAAGATACAAAGTGTAAACAATGAAAATACCGATATTAAATGCAGCAGCAAATCAATACTCTATAACAAAAAGGATTTAAGAGCAGGGGATATAATTTTTTTTAAAAGCAAAATCGACATAATTCCTCAAAATAAAAATAAAACAGACTTTAATTCATATTCTTATTACAAATCATATAATATAGAGTACAAGATATATGCTGAAGAAATTAAGATTACTGAACATAAAAATAACTTTAATTCTATTATAAAATCTATTAGAAATTCATTTGCCGATAACTATGACAAAATTCTCCCTCAAAGAGAAGCTTCATTTATGAAATCGGTTATTCTTGGCGACAGAGCAGAGCTTGACGAAGATTTATACAATACATTTAAAGATGGCGGAGTATCACATATTGTAGCTATTTCAGGACTTCATATTACTATTCTTTCAGAAGCATTAAGAAGACTCATAGAAAAATATCATAAAAATTTGTCTTATGCTATTGTAATTATTTTTATTATATTTTATAGTATTATTACGGGACTTTCACCATCTGCTGTGAGAGCATCATTTATGGCGGCAGTGCTTATATTGGGAAGCTATTGGGGCAGAAATTATGATATAATATCCTCTGCTGCTTTTACCTGCATAATTATGCTTGTTTTTAACAGCTTTAATATATACAATATAGGCTTTTGTTATTCCTTTGCCTGTATTTTTGGAATTGGTATGATGATTAACATAATTGAAAAATACAAAATTAATTCTCTTAAATTCAGCTTTATTATTGTGCCTGTTTTAATAAGCATTACCGCAAATATATTTTCAAAACCAATAACATTATATTCTTTTTATTATATAAATACATGGGATATAATCAGCAATATTATTATTGTGCCGTTGATGTCTGCCCTTGTCGGCATAGGCACAATTGGGGGATTGTTAAGCTATATTTCTTATGAAATAGGAAAATTCTTTATTGGCTATCCTTATGTGCTGATTAATTTTTATGAATTTGTGTGCAAAACAGTTATGGAGTTACCTCATTACAGAATTGATACGGGAGGGATTTCTCTTATTTTTCTTAGTGGAATTTATGTAAGCTATATTGTAATTTATAATGTTTTTATGGATATAAAAAATTTAAAATATTTTGTTGTATCCCTGCTGATATTTGCAGGTATATTATTAAGTGAGCCGGAGGGAGAAATTAATTATATTGATACAGAAAAATGCAAAGCTGAAATTATTATAAAGAATAACAGATGTGAAATAATAGACTGCGGAAGTGTACCACGTGCCAACTATGGAAAATACAGAATTTATAATTATCTGAAATACAGAAATGTTAAAAATATAGACAGTATATATGTAACCAAAACAGATTATTACCATATGGGCGGTATACTTGAAATATGGGATTATATAAATATTGATAAAATATATATTCTCAACAACTGCGATAAAAATTCAATGTATTACAGACTTATTGATACTGCAAAGAAAAAAGATACGGATATTGTTTTTACAGATACATACCCCATTGAAAATTAAATCTGCATATGATAAAATTGAAACGGTGATATTATGAAAAATATTGATAAAGATATAAAAGAAAAAAATTTTAAAAGATCATATCTTATATTTGGCGAAGAAAAATATCTCACAATGGAATATGAAAACAAGCTTAAACAAGGAGTTGTGCCTAAATCAGCAGAGCTTATGAATACTGCTTATTTTGATGGAATAAATGACACTGAGCCTGTTTTGGCAGCTGTTGAAACATTGCCGTTTTTCAGTGATTACAGACTTGTGGTCATAGAAAACTCAGGACTTTTTAAAACAGGCAAAAAAGAATTAACAGATAAAATGACTGAAATTGTTAAAAATATTCCTGAAACCACAGTTGTTATTTTTTCAGAAGAAGATGTTGATAAAAGAAACTCTCTCTATAAGGCTGTAAAAAAATATGGCTATGTATGTGAGATAAATAATTTAAAGTACAAGGAGCTTATAAAGTGGGTTGAAAAACAGTCTGACGGCAGAGTAAAAGGCTCTGTTGCCGCATACTTTGTTCAGTGTGTGGGAAATTCAATGGAGGCTTTAAATGGAGAACTTGACAAGCTTATTGTATATAGCGGCTCACAGACCATAACTAATGAAACCATAGATAGTATATGCACAAAATCCTTAGAAGCAAATATGTTTGATATGATGGACGCAATAGGAAATAAGCAGTCAGATAAGGCACTTAATATTTATAACAATATGCTTGTTATGAAACAGTCCCCTGTTGCTGTACTTACTATGATTGCAAGACAGTTTAAGATTATACTTGAATGTAAGTATCTTATGAAAAAAAACTATACAAAAAGCCAGATTGCTTTAGAACTTTCCCTTAGAGATTTTATGGTGAAAAAATATATGGATCAAAGCAAAAACTTTTCTGTTGCAAAGCTTATGGAGGCAACAAGGGATTGTGCAGAGCTTGATGTCAGATTTAAAAAGGGGCTTATAACAGATGTGCTTGGCGTTGAAATGATAATAATTAAATACAGCAGATAAGTGCGTTATTAAAAAGCGGTTGCTGCAAATTTTCTTCAGCAACCACTTTTTAAAATAAAACTAATTTTTGCCTTTTAATGATTTATAAACATCTTTCTTTGCATTTACAATTTGTTCTGCATAGGTTGCAGCCTCATCCATTGTATCAAAAAATTTATGCTTACCCATTCTTTCTTCACATCCGAATTTTTTTAGAACCTCATAAGGCTGTTCCTGAAGCTCAGCATACAGCACAACTATGTGATGACGTTTTGCATAGTCAACCACGAATTTAAGAGAGTCAAGAAGTGTGCCGTCAATTATAGGTACATTTTTCATTCTTAGAATAAGCACATCACTGTCTACATTCATCTTTTTCATTCTATCCATAAATCTTGTGGAAGCACCAAAAAACATAGGACCTGCAAATTCATATACCATAACTTCATTATTGATATATTTATGAGTATCAGTTTCTTCAAGCTTTGAAACAGTGTTTATATTGAATGTTTCTGACATATTTCTCATAAAGAGGAACATTGAAAGCACCATACCCACTTCGATTGCTATAACTAAGTCAAATACTACGGTAAGACAAAAAGTCAGCAGCAAAATTGCAAAGTCGTTTTTTGTAGTGTAATAAAGCTGTCTAAATGCTTTAAATTCGCACATATTCCAACTTACAACAATAAGTATTGCTGCAAGGGTACACATTGGAATTGCCTGTGCAAGAGGCATTGCAACAAGCATTACTATAAGAAGCACAATTGAATGAACCATACCTGAAACTGGAGTACGTCCGCCGTTTTTAATATTGGCAGCGGTTCTGGCAATTGCACCGGTAGCAGGCAGACCTCCGAATAATGCACTTGCTATATTAGCTATTCCCTGACCTATAAGCTCCTGATTAGAATTATGCTTATCACCTGTCATACCGTCAGCAACTACTGCTGAAAGCAAAGATTCAATACCGGCAAGTATTGCAATAGTAAGTGCAGGCTGAATTAAAGCAGCTACATCTACACCAGCAAAATTTGGCAAATGAGGAGTTGGAAATGTGCTTGAAAGTTCGCCAAAACGTGAGCCTATAGTCTGCACATCAGTAAGCATACCATTTTGCTGAAGAATATATACTGGAACTGTAGTTACAATAAGAGCTACAAGAGAGCCAGGAATTTTTTTGTTTATCTTTCCCCATAATACGATTATAAGTATTGATATAACACCGATAAATGCTGATGTCCAGTTGATTTTGTCTAAATTATGAAAATATGTAATCCATTTTGGTATAAACTCTGAGCTTATGCCCTCAATATGCATACCAAAAAAATCGTTTAACTCAGTTGAAAACAGTGTTACTGCTATGCCTGTTGTGAAGCCGACAGTAATAGGAAAAGGTATAAATTTTATTATATCACCAAGTTTAAATATACCAAATAAAATAAGGAATATACCTGCCATTATTGTGGCAATCATAAGTCCTTCAAGACCATATTGTTCAATAATACCGCATATAATTACTACAAAGGCAGCTGTAGGACCGCCTATCTGCACTCTTGAACCGCCAAAAAGCGAAATACAAAATCCTGCTACAATTGCAGTAACAAGACCAACTTCAGGCTTAACTCCTGAAGAAATAGCAAGAGCTATTGAAAGGGGCAGTGCAACAATTGCAACAATAACACCTGATACAATACTGTTTACAAGAGTTTTACCCTTTAAATCTTCGGGATGATTTTTAATAATATCCCAAATTTTTGGTTTAAACATTAAATAACCTCCTCTTCAAAATAGCAATTAAATTACTTTTTTGAATATCCTTTTACTATAAGGCACCTCTAAAAATTATCCTTTTGCCCAATTTGCTGTAATTTTTAGAGGTGCCCTTATAATATTATAATAAAATTTTTATCAAAAATAGTCAATAGTTATATTGAATTTTTTGCATAATTATGCTAATATTGTTGTTAAGTTATTTTAGTTTACCAATAATGGGGTAAAATTTATGAATAAAAACATATATCCTCTATCTATTGTGCTTGCTGCAATATTTTGGGGAATAATAAGTATATTTACAGCACCTTTAAGATATATTGGAATAACTCCGCAGACTATTGTTGCAATAAGGAGTATCGGTGCAGCTGCACTTTTGTGGATAATATTTGGAGTAAAGGACAGAAGTCTGTTTAAAATTGAAATTAAAGATATATGGATGTTTATAGGTACAGGAATAATAAGCTTTGTGCTTTTTAACTGGTGCTATTTCATAGCTCTTGAAACAACCACACCTGCGGTTGCGGTTGTGCTTTTATATACATCGCCTGTTTTTGTTATATTATTTTCTGCAATACTGTTTAAAGAAAAACTTAAAAAAATAAAAATATTTGCACTTATAATTACAGTAATTGGCTCTGCATTTGTTACAGGAGCTGTTGAGGGAGAGCTTAACGGAAGTCTTTTTGGAATAATATGCGGTATAGGTTCAGGACTCTTTTATGGACTTTACAGTATATTCGGAAGATATGCACTTAATAAATACAGTTCTGTTACAGTAACACTTTATACATTTTTATTTGCATCTGTAGCATCACTTTTTATTGTGGATTTTTCACAGTTTAATTTATTGTTTTCAGACACAAAAGCTATAGTTGCTTCGGTTTTTTTGGTATTGCTTTCTACCGTTTCTTCTTTTTTACTTTACACATTCGGACTTAGTAAAGTTGAAACAGGTACAGCAGCTATACTTGCAACATTAGAGCCTGTTGTGGGAGTTATGGCAGGATTGTTTTATTTCGGAGAAGTCCCCACAATGTTTAAAATTATAGGAATTGTTATGATAATAGGGGCATCTGTATTGCTTAATATAAGAAAGAGGAATAAATAAAATGAATTACAGAGAAAGATTAAAGGATATAAAAAGAGTAGTTGTAAAAGTCGGAACTACTTCACTTACCCATAAAAATGGCAAGATTGACCTTAAAAAACTTGAAAGACTTGCAGTGGTTTTAACAGACCTTAACAACAGAGGAATTGATGTTGTGCTTGTATCATCGGGAGCAATTGCAGTTGGCACTGATAAGCTTGGATTTGCTCAAAGACCGAGAGATACCATAGGAAAACAGGTAGCATCAGCAGTAGGACAGGCAATTCTTATGCAGATGTATGAAAAATTTTTCGGTGAATATAATCAGAAAATAGCACAAATACTTGTTACTATGTCAGTATTTGATGCTCAGCATAAAGTAAAAAATGTTCAGAACACAATTAACTCACTTTTAAAGCTTGGGGTTATTCCTATTGTAAATGAAAATGACTCTGTTGCAACAGAGGAGTTTAATGAATTTTCAGATAATGATACTCTTTCTGCTTATGTTGCATCTGCAATAAAGAGTGATTTGCTTATTATATTATCTGATATTGATGGACTTTATACTGCTGACCCAAATAAAGATAAATATGCAACAAGAATTGATGTTGTGCCTGAGATTAATGACAGCATATATGAGATTGCCAGTGATTCAGCATCAAAATTCGGTACAGGCGGAATGATAACAAAGGTTAAGGCTGCTGACAGACTTAGCAAAAAAGGTATTGATATGGTAATTGCATCAGGCGATGAACCTAATATATTATATGATATTGTAAATGGCATAAATATAGGTACACTTTTTGTAGGTAATAAATGAAATGAAAAATGAAATAAGAAAAAGGTATAAGGCTTTAAGAAACAGTTTTTGTAAAAGTGAAACCTCATCAAAGGCTGCCGCAGAAAATTTTATAAAATCAGAAGAATACAAAAACTGTAAAAGTCTTTTTATATTTCTAAATTTTGGTTCTGAAATTAAAACAGAATATATTATAAAAAAGGCATTAAATGATAATAAAACTGTTGCTCTGCCTTATATGACAGAGAAGCCTCATGAAATGGTTTTTATAAAAATAACATCACTTTCAGAGCTTGTAAAAAATAAAACAGGTATATTTGAGCCTGTGTATAATATAGAAAACATAGTAAAATCAGATATAGATACTATTATAGTCACACCGGGACTTGCATTTGATTATAAAGGAAACAGACTTGGCTATGGAGGAGGCTATTATGACAAATATTTATCTGAAAATAAATATATGGCTTCTATTGGCTTATGCTTTGATTTTCAGATAACAGATTATATTCCTGCAGAAAGAAATGACATTAAAATTGATATTTTAATAACAGATAGGAGGATAATTAAATGAAAACATTAAAAGAAATAGGCGAGCTTGCTCTTGTTGCAAAAAGAAATGCTGCAAAGCTTACAACAATTGAAAAAAATCAGCTTTTAAATTTAGGGGCAAAGGCTCTCAGAGATAATTTTGAAGATATAGTAAAGGCTAATTTTATTGATGTTGAAAATGCAAAAGCAAATGGTGTAAAGCCTTCTATTATTGACAGACTAAAGCTTGATTATGGCAGAATAGACAGTATGGCTGACGGACTTGAACAAATTGCAAAACTGCCGGACCCTATTGGAGAAATGATAAATATGAGAACTCTCCCAAACGGACTTATTGTAGGTCAAAAAAGAGTTCCAATGGGTGTTATCGGTATAATATATGAAGCAAGGCCAAATGTAACCTCTGATGCTTTCGGACTTTGTTTAAAAGCAGGAAGTGCCGTTATTTTAAGAGGCGGAAAAGAAGCAATTAATTCAAATAAGGAAATTATAAATGTTTTTAAAAAGGCTGTTTCAAAAATGAATATTGATGAGAATATAGTTCAGCTTATTGAGGACACTTCAAGAGAAACAGCAACAAAGATGATGAAAATGAACGGATATATTGATGTGCTTATTCCAAGAGGCGGTGCAGGACTTATACAGTCGGTTGTGCAGAACTCAACTGTGCCTGTAATTGAAACAGGGGTAGGAAACTGCCACGTTTTTGTTGACGAAAGTGCAAAGCTTGATAATGCAGTTAATATTATCGTAAACGCAAAGGCTCAAAGACCGGGTGTATGTAATGCTGCCGAAACTCTGCTTGTACATAAAAATATTGCAGAAAAATTTATACCAATGGCAGTAAAGGCTCTTAGAGAAAAAAATGTTGAAATAAGAGGAGATAAAGCCGTAAAGAAAATTGTTCCTGATGTTATCGAAGCAACAGAGGAGGATTGGGCAACAGAATATTTAGATTATATTCTTGCTGTGAAGGTTGTTGAAAATATTGATGAAGCTATTTGTCATATTGCAAAATATTCAACAGGTCATTCTGAATCAATCGTAAGTGAAAATTATACTAATACACAGAAATTCTTAAATGAAGTGGACTCAGCAGCAGTTTATGTAAATGCTTCTACAAGATTTACAGATGGTAATGAATTTGGGTTTGGTGCTGAAATAGGCATCAGCACACAAAAGCTTCACGCAAGAGGACCTATGGGACTTAAAGAGCTTACTACAAGTAAATATATTATTTATGGAAACGGTCACATAAGAAATTAATGAGGTTTATATGAAATACAGTAACATAGTTAAGGGTGAATTTGTTGTAAGAGAAAATCGGTTTATAGCAAAAGTAAATATTTATGGAAAAGAAGAAATATGCCATGTTAAAAATACAGGCAGATGCAAAGAGCTTCTTGTGCCAAATGCTAAGGTTTATATTGAAAAAAATAATAATCCTTTAAGAAAAACAAAATTTTCTCTTATAACAGTTGAAAAAGGAAATATGCTTGTCAATATGGACTCTCAGGCTCCCAATAAAGTTGTTGAGGAGAGTATAAATAAAATTTTTGATAATGTTACTTATTTAAAGCGGGAGTATAAATTTTTAAGCTCCCGTTTTGACTTTTATATGGAGCAGGGAGATGAAAAATCATTTATAGAGGTTAAGGGTGTAACTCTTGAAAATAACGGAGTTGTCAGCTTTCCCGATGCTCCAAGCGAAAGAGCTGTTAAACATTTGTCAGAGCTTATGGAGGCTGTTAAAATGGGATATAATGCTTATGTGATATTTGTTGTACAAATGAAAGGTATTAAGCATTTTGTGCCTAATGATAAAAACCACAAGGAATTTGCTGATAAACTTAGATTGGCTTATAAAAACGGTGTTAATATTTTAGCCTATGATTGTGTTGTAACAGAAGATAGCTTAGAGCTTGATGAAAGGGTAAAAATATGTCTGAATTGAGAAAAGGATATACAACAGGAACCTGTGCTGCAGCTGCATCAAAGGCGGCAGCAATGATGCTTATCAGCGGTATAAAAATTGATAATATTAATGTATTTCTTCCAAAGGGTGAAACACTTAATCTTAAAATAGAAAATATTGAAATAAATAGGGATTATATAATTTGTTCGGTAAAAAAAGACAGCGGCGATGATCCTGATATTACAAATGGAATTTATATTTATTCAAAGGTATCTCTTTGTGATAAAGGTATAAATATAACAGGAGGAAAGGGTATAGGAAAGGTAACAAGAGATGGACTTGACCGGCCTGTCGGTGAATATGCTATAAATTCAGTGCCAAGAAAATCAATAGCCGACAATATAAAAGAAGTATGTAATTTTTATGATTACAATGGAGGAATAAATGTTAAAATTTTTGCTCCGGGGGGAGAAGTTATTGCAAAAAAAACTTTTAATCCAAGACTTGGCATAGTTGACGGTATATCTGTTTTAGGCACTTCAGGTATAGTAGAGCCTATGAGTGAAAAGGCACTTATTGATACTATTGCTGCACAAATTAATGTTGTGTCTAAAAAATATGATTATATTGTAGGGGTTCCGGGAAATTACGGAGCTGATTTTGCAGCAGAAAAGCTTGGTATAAATAAGGATAGAATAGTTATGATGAGTAATTATATAGGAGAAACTATTGATATTGCAAAATCAAAGGGAATAAAGGGTTTGCTTATTGTAGGGCATTTAGGCAAAATGGTTAAGCTTGGAGGAGGCATTATGAATACTCATTCAAAAACAGCTGATTGCCGTATGGAAATTTTGGCTGCCTGCGGTATGAGGGCAAAGGTAAATTATGAAATTTTGTGTCAGATTTTAAATTGTATTACAACTGATGAAGCAGTTGATTTATTATTAAAAAATGGTATAATAAAAGATATAACAGATCAGCTTATAAAAAGAATTGATTATTATACGAAGCTGAGAGCTGATATTATGGAAATCGGAACGGTAGTGTTTTCAAATAAATACGGAATACTCTGTATGAGTAATACAGATATGGAGAAATATAAATAGTATGGTTTATTTTGTAGGTGCAGGCAGCGGTGCAGCAGATTTAATTACAGTCAGAGGTGTAAGACTTCTTAAAAAAGCAGATATTGTAATATATGCAGGCTCTCTTGTAAATAAAGAGCTTTTAGATTACTGTAAGGCTGATTGTAAAATTTATAACAGTGCATATATGAATTTAGAAGAGGTTGCACAAATTTACAGAGATAATAGAGAGCTTGAAATTATAAGACTTCACACAGGTGACCCATGTATATATGGAGCAATAAAGGAGCAGATGGATATTCTGGATAAGCTTGAAATAAAATATGAATACTGCCCCGGAGTAAGCAGCTTTTGCGGTGCAGCATCAGCTTTAAAAACTGAATACACACTTCCCGGTGTATCACAGAGTGTTATTATAACAAGAGCAGAAGGCAGAACAAAAATGCCCGAAAAAGAAAGCATAGGTTCATTTGCGGCCCATAATGCAACTATGGTTATATTTTTAAGTGCCTCTTGTACTGATAAATTACAAAATGAGCTTATTGAGGGAGGATATTCAGAAAACACTCCCTGCGCCATAGTTTATAAAGCCACATGGAATGATGAAAAGGTATTCAGATGCAGCCTTAATAAGCTTAATGAAACAGCGTGTAAAAATAATATCACAAAAACTGCACTTATCGTTGTAGGAAATGTACTTGACTGTGATTATGAACTTTCAAAATTATATGATAAAAATTTCAAAACCGAGTATAGAAAATAGGGTGAGTATATGAAAAATACAAAATCCTGTGTAATAGCTTTTACAAATAATGGTGTAAAGCTGGCTGAAAAATTAAATATTGGTGATATATTTGCGTATTATAAATATGCAAATAACAGGCATACTTCATTTAAAAATATAGGTGAAATAATTGAAGAATGTTGGATAAATTATGATGCTATTGTTTTTATTTCGGCATGTGGAATAGCCGTAAGGTCAATTGCACCTTTTGTATCAAATAAAGCAAAAGACCCTGCAATTATTGTATGCGATGAACTTGGAAAATTTGCAATTTCCCTTTTATCAGGTCATATTGGCGGGGCAAATGAAATTGCAAAAAATATTGCTAAGCTCACTGACGGCATTCCTGTTATTACCGCTGCAACAGATGTTCTTAACAGATTTTCTGTTGATGTTTGGGCAAAGGAACACAGGCTTGTTTTAAAGGATATGAAAATGGCAAAATTAATATCTGCTGCTGTTGTAAATGGCGATGAAGTCGGCTACAAAGGCAGTCTTGAATGCCCTGACGGACTTAGCAGCAATACTAATGCAGATATTGGAGTGTATGTTGGCTGCACTCTTGAAAAGCCTTTTAAAAAGACACTTACACTTGCTGAAAAATGTCTTGTGCTTGGTATAGGCTGCAAGCATAATACACCTTATGAAAAAATACATAATGCAGTTACGGAGCTTTTTAAAAGAGAAAATATTAATATGGATTCCATAAAAATGATTGCAAGCATTAGTATAAAGGCAAATGAATTTGGAATTATAAAGCTTGCTGATGAGCTTAGAGTTAATTTTGCTGCATATTCAGCCGATTATCTTGAACAGATACAGGGTGAATTTTCTTATTCTGAATTTGTAAAAGAAAAAACAGGACTTGATTGTGTTTGTGAAAGAGCAGCTCTTTCAAATGGCGGTAAGCTGATTGTTAAAAAACAGATTTTTGACGGAGTAACTTTAGCAGTTGCTAAATTGTAAAAGAGGAATTTTATGTTATATGCAGTAGGACTTGGTGCAGGGGGAAAGGCTACAATGACACCCCGGGCAATAGAAGTTATTGAAAAATGCGATTTAGTTGTTGGATATAGTGTTTATGTAGACCTTATTAAAAATGATTTTACTCATTGTGAGTATTATTCTACAGCTATGAAAAAAGAAGTTGACAGATGTGCATATGCCGTTAAAAAGGCTGAACAGGGATTTGAGGTTGCGGTAATATGCAGTGGTGACAGCGGTATATATGGTATGGCAGGACTTCTTTTTCAGCTTTGTGAAAACAATAATATTGAAATTGAGGTTGTTCCGGGAATAACTGCTGCAATAAGCGGAGGAGCGTTGATTGGTGCCCCTATTAACCATGATTTTGCCGTAATCAGTTTAAGTGATTTATTAACTGACTATGAGCTTATTATTAAAAGAATAGAAGCCTGTTCAATGGCTGATATGGTAATTGTTATTTATAATCCGTCAAGCAGAAAAAGAAAGGATTATTTAAAAAATGCCTGTGACATAATGCTTAAATATAAGTCAGAAAATACAGTATGCGGTTATGTTCGGAATATAGGCAGAGAGGGAGAACATTTTTTTGTTACAACTCTTGAAAAATTAAGAAATACAGAAACAGATATGTTTACAACAGTTTTTATTGGCAATAGCAAAACCCTTAATATAAAAGGGAAAATGGTAACACCAAGGGGTTATGATTTATGATAAATATTATGCTTTTTGCAGGCACTACAGAGGGTAGAGAGCTTTGCGAAAAATATGCAGAAAAAAATATTATAATTGATGTGTACACTGCTACAGATTATGGCGGAGAGCTTTTGCCTGAAAGCAGAAATATTAATATACACAGCGGCAAACTTGATACTGAGGAGATAGCAGCAGAAATAAAAAGGCTTGAACCTTTTCTTGTTGTGGATGCAACCCATCCTTATGCCACAGAAATAAGCAAAAATTTAAAAAAAGCCTCCGGAGATAAATATGTTCGTCTTTTAAGAGAAGAACTTCCAAAGGTTAAGGCAATATATGTTGAGAATATCGACAGAGCTGTTGCAACAGTAAACAGAAGCAGAGGCAATGTGCTTATTACAACAGGTTCTAAAGACCTTGAAAAGTATACAGCAATAAAGGACTACAAAAACAGATGTATTATAAGAATGCTGCCCGAAAAGGAAAATATAAAAAAAGCTGTTGAGCTTGGATTTTCAGAGAATAATATAATTGCTGAACAGGGACCTTTTTCAACCAAGGATAATATTAAGCATATAAATAAATACGGTATAAAATATCTTATTTCAAAGGAATCAGGAACTGCCGGAGGACTTAATGAAAAATACTATGCCTGTCAGAGCTGTAACGCAGCAATGATTGTTATAAAAAGACCTGCTGAGGATGGCTACAAGGCATCTGAAGTATATAATATAATTGAAAAGGCTATGGGGGAAAAACATATTGATATTATAGGAATAGGTCTTGGAAATCCCGATACTATGACTGTTGAAGCCTGCAGACATATACAAAGAGCAGAGGTCATTATCGGTGCTGAAAGAATGCTTGCAGCAGTTGATACAAATGAAAAAGAAATCTATTGCGAATATAAAGCAGAAAAAATAAAGGAAATTATAGATAAAAGTGTTTATAACAAAATTGCAGTGCTTTTTTCAGGCGATGTTTGTATACACAGCGGGGCAATAGGACTTTCAAAACTTCTTGAAAACTATAATGTAAACGTTATTCAGGGAATATCATCTGTTACATATCTTGCGTCAAAACTTGGTATAAGTTGGGCAAATTCAAAGGTTGTAAGTTTTCATGGAAAAGAAACAGATATAGCGGCACAGATAAGAAACAACAAATCTGTTTTTGTTCTGACATCAGGCAATGTAGCTGAAATATGCCAAAGGCTTATTAAAGGTGCTCTTGAATATGTGCATATATGTGTAGGAGAAAGGCTTTCTTATTCTGATGAAAAAATATTTGCAGGCTATCCGTCTGATTTTATAAATATGGAATTTGATACTGTTACAATTATGTATATTGAAAATCCGGACTATGGGAAGTCTTTTGAAATAGGAATTGATGATGATGAATTTATAAGAGGTTCTGTTCCAATGACAAAATCTGAGGTGCGAACCCTTGTTGTAACAGCCCTTGGCATAAAAGAAAATTCTGTTATATATGATATTGGTGCAGGGACAGGCTCTGTAAGTGTTGAGTGTTCAAGACTTGCAGAAAACGGAAAAATTTACTCAATAGAAAGTAATGAAAATGCAGTTGAGCTTATTGCAAGAAACAGAGAAAAATTTGGTATAGAAAATATGGAAATTATACATAGCTATGCCGTTGATATTCTTCCGTCACTTCCAAAGGCTGACGCTGCCTTTATAGGAGGCTCAAAGGGACAGCTTGAGGATATAATAAAAATACTTGTTAATAAGGATACCGATACTATTGTTATGACTGCTATTGCGATTGAAAATGCAGTTAAAATGATTGAGCTTGCAAAATTATACAATTTAGAGTATAATATAAAACAAGTATTAATATCAAGGGGTAAAAAGCTTGCTGATATTACTATGATGATTGGTGAAAACCCTGTTTATATAATAAAATGCAGAAGAAAAAGGGGCAGATAAAATGAAAAAGTTTATGATATTGGCTATTATGGCTTTTATGCTTGCAGGCTGTGGAAATAATATTGATGATGTAGAATCAACATCCACAACAGAAAACTTGTCGGCAGAAGAAAATTATGATGAATATTCAGATGAATATTCAGATGAAGAAAATGAAACAATAGAAGAAATTTCATCTGTTGATACTACGATTGCAGACTTAAATAATGATAAAAATACAGAAAGTCCACAGGTTCAGCCGGATGAAATAGATAAGCCGTCACCTGTTGACAATGTCAGCAATTCTATTTTTGTTGATGTAAGCTCAGCAGTCAGAAATACTTGTAATTCCACTGCTAATGCAGATAGTGTTAAAATTGGTGCAAACTGGAAAGCCATGATAAATACCAATGAAGAAAAGATATACACCGATACTGCTCTTAAACTCATAAATTCTTATTCGAGATTAAATAATTGCCGAAAGCTTATTTATGATAATAATGATGTTGTTACTGATGATGATATAGCTCTTTTAACAGAAATTGAAGATGGTCTTGGTACTAATGTTGAAATATTTTTAAATACAAATACTACTTCAATTATGTCTGATTCAGGTTTTGATTATTCTGATGAACTTGATGAGCTTGAACTGTCACTTCAAAATAAGGCTTCATAATTATATTTCACGAGGAGGCTAATATGCCTCCTCTATTTCTGCACCAACTTTTGAAAGCTTTTCGTGCATATTTTCATACCCTCTTTTAATATGGCTGATATTATCTACTACCGATAAGCCCTCTGCTTTTAATGCTGCAATCACAAGAGCAGCTCCTCCTCTTAAATCATGGGCATACAGCATACTGCCATTAAGATTATCCACACCATGTATTATATATTTATTGTTATTTATTTTATTTATATCAGCTCCCATTTTTATAAGCTCATCAGTATGAGATATTCTGTTAGTAAATATATTTTCTTTTATAGCCGTACTGCCTTTTGCTACAGATAAAAGTGAACACAGCTGAGGCTGTATATCGGTTGGCACTCCGGGATAAACATTAGTTTCAAAATGGCTTATTGACTTTAATTTTTTAGGGGAATCAATGTATAATCCTTTTTCACTTTCTTTTATTATTATACCTGTTGCCCTTAAAATATTAAGAGGTATTTTAATATATTGTGAGCTTATATTGTTTAAAAACAGCTCTCCGCCTGTTATCGCACCGGCACAAATATAGGTTATCCCTTCTATTCTGTCAGGGATTATTCTGTGATTAGCTGAATATAATTTACTGACACCCTTTACATATATTTTTCTTCCCTTAATTTTTATATGGGCACCGCACTTATTCAAAAAATCAGTTAAATCAATTATTTCAGGCTCTGTTGCTGCATTTTCAATTATAGTTATGCCATCTGCTTTAACACCTGCAAGAATAATATTTTCTGTTGCCCCTACACTTACATAAGGCAGCTTTATATTGCAGCCATACAGTTTTTTCGCCTTAGCAGTAATTTTATTTTCTTTTATTTTTATTTCTGCACCCATTTTTTTCAAAGCTGATATATGCAAATCCACAGGCCTTTTTCCAATCTGACAGCCTCCCGGGTAATAAATTTCAGCCTCGCCTCTTGCTCCTAACATAGCACCCATAAAAAGTACAGAAGAACGCATTTTATTTGAAAGCTCAAAAGGTATTGAGTTTGAATTTTTAATATGCTTTAATATGTCATAGGTACATTCAACATCAGTTAAATTTGGTATATTTTCAATATGGCACTCAGGCATAAGTATCGATGATGCCAGTATAGGAAGTACAGAATTTTTAGCTCCGCTTATGTTTATTTCGCCGTTTAGCTCATTTCCTCCCTTAATTATATATTTCATTCTGTGAAACCTCCCTTGAATATATTTTATTATATGTTATACTATTAATTAAGTGATAAAAAAGGTGGTTTAAAAATGAAAGATACGGTATTATTTGACCTTGACGGAACTTTAGTAAATAGCTTAGCTGACCTTGCAGACAGTGTAAATTATACTATGGAGAAGCTTGGATATTCAAAAAGGACAATTGAGGAAGTGAGAAGTTTTGTTGGGAATGGTGCAGAAATGCTTATAAAAAGGTCTTTGCCTGATGATTGTCAAAATGATTTTGAAAAGGCTATGACTATTTATAAAAATCACTATAACAATAATCTATGCAATAAAACAAAACCCTATGATGGTATATATGAGCTTATTTGTGAGTTGAATGAAAAAGGGTATAAAACAGGCATTGTTACAAATAAACCTCAGTATGCTGCCAAACTTATAGGCAAAAAGCTTTTTAATGGAAATATAAATGCTGTTGTGGGTGCGGATTTAAGCAAAAGAAAAAATAAACCCTATTCAGATGGTGTCGATTATTGTCTTGAACTTCTTAATTCAAAAAGAAAAAATGCAATTTATGCAGGTGATTCAGAGGTAGATATTGCTACAGCTAAAAATGCCGAGATTTATTGTGTTGGTGTAAGCTGGGGATTTAGAGAAAGAAAAGCTCTTGAGGGTGCAGATGCTATTGCAGATAGTGCTGATGAGCTTAGAAATATTATTTTTAATATTTCAAAATTAGATTGACGTGATATATTATTTGACTTTTTAGATTTATATTAGCGTAATTCAATAAGAATTATTAAAATATTGACAATGCGTAATAAAAATGTTTATAACCAATTTGGTATATTAAGCATAGAAACAAATCTATTTGTAAAAAAATACTAAAAGTACTTTTTGTTGGACAATTAATATGATATAATTAAATCGAATTAAATCCGAGAGGTATTAAAATGATTGTACATATCAATGATAAAAAAGAAATACAAAGTGATAGTGAACATTCTTTGAATACAGCTAAAATATGTAAAGACTTGGGAGAAAAAGTCGGAATATCAAATTTATGTTTTCTTGAGGGATTATTACATGATTTAGGTAAAAGCAGACAGGCATTAAGGAAAAAGGATATTGTTGTAAGCAATTTATGGAATAGTCCTATTATACTTACAAGTATGGTTAGATTACTTGAAACCATGTTTTCATCAGACACCACAAGTGTTAGGCGATTTAATAAACTTTTAAATTCTGTAATTATAATTGATGAAATTCAAAATTTACTACAAAGGTTATCTTGGTCATTTTATTTTATAACTTAACATTTTCAAAAAAAATATTCAATAGACCTTTTTTTTGGATAATAAATATGATATTATAATTTATATAAAATATAGCAACAATTGATTAATTATAATATTTGTTGTTATTTACAGACAGAGGGGACAGGCAATTATTATGGAATATCTTGCACATCAGACTGAGGACAAAACAAGAAAACAACTATTGAAGCATCACCTTAAAAATACGGCAGAACTTTGCTGTGATTTTTCAGTGGAAAGTTTTAAAGATATTGCTTATATTTGCGGCTTATGTCACGATATAGGCAAGTATAGTGAGGATTTTCAAAAGAGAATTAACGGTGCAAATATAAGAGTACAGCATTCTATAGGCGGAGCTAATGCGTTATTAGAGGAGATGGGAAAAGAAAATGTAGCTATATGGATAGCAGCATTTTGTATAGCAGGTCATCATACAGGAATTTCCGATGGTGGTACAGATATTGATTCTAATGAGGATATTACACTTCTTGGACGATTGAAAAATAAAACAAATTATTCCGTATATAAAAAAGAATTAAGTTTTAAAGATATGATGTCAAATAAAGAATTTATGGAACTTGCAAAGCTCTCATGTAAAACATTGGAGGACATTATTGAATTTTATGCCTTTGTTACCCGATATATTTATTCTTGTCTGGTAGATGCGGATTTTATAGATACGGAAAGATTTTTTAAAGGCAACATAAGAGAGGGATTAAAAAATAACTTTGAAAAATGCTATAATTTACTTATAGAGTATATGTCAAATTTCAGTCAGGATACACCAATAAGAATTGCAAGAAACAAGTTGCTTAATGAAGCTGTTAAAAATATTAAAAACAATGCAGAAATATATTTAATGAATATGCCTACAGGAAGTGGAAAAACATTATGCAGTATAAGAGTTGCTCTTGAGAGAATTAAGCTGCTTAAAAATACCAATAAGCAGAAAAAAAGAATTATTTATGTTATACCTTATACAACTATAGTAGAACAAACTACGGATATATTTGAAAATATTTTTAAAGATGAAAATATTTTGCAGCATCATTCCAATTATTATTACGAATTAAAATCTAAACCTAATGATACTGAAAATTATGCAGACGAAATGGCAAAAAGATTAAAACTTTCTTCTGAAAACTGGGATGCGGAATTTATAATTACAACAGATGTTCAGTTTTTTGAATCTTTATATAATTATAAATCAAGTCCTATGAGAAAAATTCACAATATGGCAGACAGCATTATAATTTTTGATGAAATTCATACTATGCCAAAGAATTATCTTGAACCCTGTATCAGAGGAATTGGATATATAACAAAGTATTTAAACAGTGAAGCTGTTTTTATGACTGCAACAATGCCTGATTTTAAAAAGATATTCAAGGAATACATACCTTTTTGTAATATTATTGAGCTTTTGGATGACAGATATAATGATGTGTTTAAAAAATGTAATTATAAATATAGAGGAGAGCTTAGTGATGAAGCTCTTATTATGGAAACAGAAAATTATAAAAGCACTCTTATAGTCGTAAATAAGCGTCAGAAAGCAAGAGATTTATATGCTAAGTTTAAGGAGGCTTATCCGGATACAAGCATATATCATCTCTCTACATATATGACAGGCTATGATAGAAGCAATATTATTAATGAAATAAGGCAAAAGCTTGTATCAGATGAAAAGGTTGTAATTATATCTACATCATTAATAGAGGCCGGTGTAGATATTGACTGTCAGATGGCATATAGGGAAATATCAGGTCTTGACAGTATACTACAGACAGGAGGCAGATGTAACAGAGAGGGTTTAAGAGAAGACAGTATTGTAAGTGTATTCTGTTTTAATGATGAAAAAATGAACAATGAAATAAAAATAAAAGCAAATATTACAAAATCACTGTTTGATAAATATGAGGATATTTCATCACCTGATTGTATTGCAGAATACTATTCAAGATATTATGATGAAGTAAATGAATTGCAAAAGCAGTCAATAGCAGCACTTGGAAATATAAAACATCCAAAATATATTCCTTTCAGAACTTATGCGGAAAGTTTTAAATTTATAAATTCAAATACGGTGTCTGTTATAGTTGAAAGTGATAAATACAGTGCTGATAAAATTAATGAGCTTAAATATGGTTCAAAGGCTGCGGCAAGAGCTTTGAGAAAATACAGTGCAACAGTTTATGTATATGAGTTTGAAAAGCTTTTGGAAGCCGGTGTTGTAGATGACTATGGAACAGGAGCTTATGTACTTACAAATCCTGATTATTATGATAAAAATATAGGATTAATATTTGAAGGACAGGATTATTTTATATAGAAAGAGGTGTAAATATGAGTTATGGTTTTAAAATTATTGTTGAGGGAGATTATGCCTGCTTTAGCCGGCCGGAAATGAAAGTAGAAAGAGTGAGCTATGATGTTCCCACACCGGGTGCACTAGAGGGACTTATAAAGTGTATTTACTGGAAACCGGCTATAAGAATTGTAATTGACAGGATTGTAGTGTTTAATCCCATTAAATTTACAAATATCAGGAGAAATGAAAAAAAAGAAAAGGTGCTTTTATCCGGTATTAAAAATCAGATAAAAAATCATAAGGCATATAGCGGTGACTTTACAATTAATCAGAGAACGGCTATGGTTTTAAAAGATGTAAAATACGGAATTGAGTTTCATTTTGAACTTACAAATCTTAAAAGTGAACATAGTGATGAGTGTGAAGAAAAGCATTATAATATTATGCTAAGAAGATTAAAAAATGGTCAGTGTTTCAGACAACCATGCTTTGGTATGAAAGAATTTGCCGTAAAATCTGTTAAGCTTGTGGAAGATTTTAATTTAGAGGAAATTTCACCTGAACTTAATGGAGATATTGATTTAGGATATATGCTTTACAAAATGAATTTTAATGATAAGGGTGTGCCAATTAATAATGATTGGGATAATCCTGTATTTTCTGACCTTGCAGATGCACAGTATTATCGTCCACGAATGTTAAATGGAGTTATTGATGTTAAAAAATACAGGGAGGGTTGCGTATGCTGATAAAGGCACTGACTGATTATTATGATATTCTTGCACAAGAGGGTAAAGTGCCTTATGAAGGTTTTAGTGCTCAGAATATTCATTATAAGGTAATGCTTAATTCTGATGGAACAATAGAGGATATTCTTAATTGTCAGGAAAAAAACATAATAAAAGATAAAAAGGGAAAAGAAAAAATTATTTACGAGCCTGTTAATGAAATATTTCCTGCGAGAAATCAGAAACCGGGGATTGCAGCTGAAATATTAGAACATAGACCTAAATATTTATTTGGACTTTCTTATAATTCAAAAAATGATACTCTTGTTGTGGAAAAAGAAAAGAAAAGTGAAAAGCTGCTTTTTGATTACTGCAAAGAAACAAATCTTGATTTTATTGAAGGAGTGAATTCGGAGGTTGCTCTTGCATATAAAGCATTTCTTGAAAATTGGTCTCCGGAAAATGAAAAGGATAATACAAAATTAAAAGAACTTGGTAAAAATCTGGATAAAAGCAATTTTTCCATAGCCCTTTCAGGAAATCCTAAAAACACATTGCATAGGGACAAGGCTGTTATGGCAAAATGGAGTGAAATGCAGAATAATCGTAATGTATCGGAAAATACTGTTACAGGTGTATGTTCAGTTACGGGAAAGGCTAATCAGCCAATAGCCAGAACACACAAAAACAAAATTAAAGGTATTTTGGGCGGACAGCCAACAGGCTGTGTTCTGATAGGAACAAATAATACTGCAGAGGAATCTTATGGAAAGATAAAGGCATTTAATAGCGGAATATCTGAAGAATGTGCATCAAAGTATACAAAAGCACTTAATTATTTGTTGTCGGATAACCAACATAAGGCTTTAGTTGATGATATGACAGTTGTTTTTTGGGCAGAGGATAATAACAGTGATGAGTGCTCAGATATTTTTGCACAATTCTTTAATGACAAGGAAGATGCAGAAACTGTAAATTTGAATTTAAAGAAAGTATTTGAATATCTTAAAGAAGGTAAAAAGCCCGATATAAAAGATTATTTTGAAAACCTTAATTCAATATTTTATGTTGTAGGTATGACTCCAAATAGTTCAAGAATATCCATAAGATTTGTATATAGAAATTCCTTTGGAAATATTCTTGAGGGTATATGCAGATATTATGAGGATATAATGCTTGAAAATACAGAAAAACAGATACTTTTATGGATGTTAAAAAAGGAGCTGGTATCGCCTAAAAGTAAAAATGAAAAGATTCCGCCTAATTTATTAACAGATATTTTTAAGGCAATATTGTGGGGACAGAAATTCCCTAATTTTCTTTTAAATACTGTAGTACGCAGAGTTAAAACAGACAAGTTTGAAAATTATGTAAGAGTAGGAATATTAAAAGCTTGTATTAACAGGCAAAAAGGAAAGGATGATATAAAAATGGCACTTGATAAAACAAATGATAATCCTGCATATCTTTGTGGCAGATTATTTGCTTTGCTTGAGGAAATTCAGCGTAGAGCAGCATATCCCGCAAAGCTTAACAGAACTATTAAAGATGCGTATTATGCATCAGCCTGCTCAAACCCATCAAGAGTGTTTCCAACTGTTATGAAGCTGTCAGAACATCATATCTCAAAGATTGAAAACCCTGTATGGTTTGAAAAAATAAAGGGAGAAATTCTTGACAAGCTGGGGCAGGAGTTCCCGGGTACGCTTAATTTAACTGAACAGGGAACATTTATTATAGGTTATTATCAGCAAAAACAGGATTTTTATTCACCAAAGAAAGAGGAGGAAAAATAATATGAGTGCAATTAAGAATAAGTATGATTTTTTAATGTTATTTGATGTAGAAAACGGAAACCCAAACGGAGACCCTGATGCAGGCAATATGCCAAGAATTGACCCTGAAACATCTTATGGTATTGTTACAGATGTTTGTATTAAGAGTAAAATCAGAAATTATGTAAATATTTCCATGGAAGGACAGGAAGGCTACAATATTCTTATCAAGCCCGATAAGGCACTTAATACAAAGTTTGAAGAAGCATATAAGGAGTGTGAACTTGAAACAGGAAAGGAAGGTAAGAATATTGCCGATGTTATTACTGCAAGAAATTATATGTGCAGAAATTATTTTGATGTAAGAGCCTTTGGTGCCGTTATGAGTACAGGTGATAATTTATGCGGTACTGTAAGAGGACCTGTTCAGATTACTTTTGCTAAAAGCTATGACCCTATAATGCAAAGTGAAATCAGCATTACCCGTCAGGCAAGAACAACTGAGGGCAGAAAAAAAACGGGTGATACCGAAATTGGTAAAAAGTTTATTGTTCCTTATGCTCTTTATTCTGCAGAAGGATATATTTCAGCAATGCTTGCAGACAAGGTGACAGGCTTTAGTGATGCTGACCTTGAAATATTATGGAAAGCTATAGAGAATATGTTTGAGCATGACAGAAGTGCTGCAAGAGGAAAAATGTGTTTAAGAAAATTATATATATTTAAGCACAATTCACCTCTCGGAGATTATCCTTCATATAAGCTTATGGATAAGATTAAGGTTGAAAAGAAAGCCGGTGTTGTGGCGCCAAGAAGTTTTAATGATTATGAAATCTCTTTTGATACCAATATGCCTAATGGTGTGGAGTATATAGAAAGAGTATGACAGTTGCCATAAGAAATATACAGCATTATATGTATTGCAAAAGAAGATTTGCTTTACTTGAAATTAATCGTGACTGGGCAGAAAATGCTTTTGTTGTTAGGGCTAATATTATGCACTCGAAGGTACATGACGGAGAACATATTATAAAATCCTCTAAGCTTATATCTTTAAGTAATATACAACTATACAATGATGAACTTGATATATTTGGTATAGCAGATTGTATTGAGTTTAATAAAAATTCAAAAGGAGTTTTTATTGACAGCTTAAACGGAAATTATACTGTATCCGTAATAGAATATAAGCCTACAAGACCCAAAAACGGAGAAATCAGTGAAACGGATGCTATTCAGGTTTTTGCCCAAAAGCTTTGTGCCGATAAAATATGGGGTTGTAACAGTACAGGATTTATATACTATTCCGATGTAAAAAAACGCACAAAACTTCCCTTTGATGAAAAATATGATTACTACTATGAAAAATTAACTGAAATATTAAAGGGTATTAATGATTTGTATTCTACAGAAACAATACCTGAAAAGCCAAAAGGGCAGAAATGCTCAGGCTGTTCACTGTCTGATATATGTATGCCTTTAAAATATCACAAAAGCTCCCTGCGCGAAGAAATATTAAAGCTTATGGAGGCGGAGCCGTGAGAAAATTATTGAATACGTTATATGTTACAAGTGAAGATGCATATTTATCTTTAGATGGTGAAAACATAGTGTGCAAAATTGATAATGTAGTTAAATTCAGAGTACCATTTTCAAATATTGAATCTATTTACTGTTTTAATTTTAAGGGCTGCTCACCATCATTAATGGGAAAGTGTGTTGAATATGGCATACCTGTGAGTTTTATATCACCTTATGGAAAATTTCTTGCAAGGGTTGTAGGTGAAACCAAGGGCAATGTTCTGGTGAGAAAAAAACAGTTTGAAATATTTGATTCCTGTAAAATACAAATGGCACAAAATACTGTTGCTGCAAAACTTTGTAATACACAATATGTTTTGAAAAGAAGTTTGAGGGATTACCCTGAAATTGATTTTGATAATCAGGTAAGTGAGAGTATATCTTTGCTAAAAAATTCTGTTAATTATGTTTATGAACTTGCTGATATGAATGAAATAAGAGGTGTTGAAGGCTCTGCCGCTAAAAAGTATTTCTACATTTTTGATAGAATGATTTTGAAGAATAAAGATGATTTTAAGCTTAATGGAAGAACAAAAAGACCGCCTCTTGATTGTGTAAATGCCGTTTTATCTTTTTTGTATACAATATATACTTGTGATTATGCTGCTGCAGCCGAAACTGCCGGCCTTGATAGTTATGTAGGATTTTATCATACCCTTCGTTCCGGCAGAAATTCTCTTGCCTGTGATATGGTTGAGGAAACAAGATGTATTGTAGAAAGATTAGTCCTGACTATGATAAATCTGCAAATTTTAACTAAAACGGATTTTGAAGTACAACCAAGCGGAGCCACTCTTTTAAATGATAATGGAAGAAAAAAGGTCTTAACAAAGTGGCAGGAACGCAAACGTTCTACTATAACCCATCCATATTTGAAACAAAAAATACAGTTGGGATTATTGCCTTATGTCCAGTGTAATTTGATGTCAAAATTTATACGTGGCGAAATAAATGAATATCCGTGCTTTTTAATGAAATAGGTGATTAAATTGATGATTTTGGTAAGCTATGATGTATCAACAATAGATGATTTAGGAAAAAAGAGATTGAGAAAAGTAGCTAAAATCTGTCAAAATTATGGACAGAGAGTGCAAAATTCGGTATTTGAAATAAATGTTGATTACTCTACTTTTCTTAAGGTTAAGGATCAGCTGTTAAAAGAAATTGATGATGATAAGGATAGCCTGAGAATATATTATTTAGGAAATAATTGGAAAAGGAGAATTGAACATTTTGGTACAAAGGAAACTTATGATTCTGAAGGAGTGATGATTATATAGCACAAATTAAGTTTGATATTTATAATAAGCTATTGCTCAAACTAAATATGATATGTTAATATTTTGGTGCAGTGCTGCTGCGAACCTAAATTGTAATTAAATATGTATGTGGTTCGCACCGGAAATTATATATAGTTTTGTAGGTATTAATATTATACTTTTAAAGTTTGTCCATCCCTAGTTGTAGGTGTGATTTTTTATACTAAATATAGCGTCGCACCCCGCGAGGGGTGTGTGAGTTGAAATCGACCCTTTAACCGAACAAACAGGATAACGTCCGTCGCACCCCGCGAGGGGTGTGTGAGTTGAAATCTTTAGATAATTTCAATAAAAGAAGGGATGCTAAGTCGCACCCCGCGAGGGGTGTGTGAGTTGAAATAACTATGACATCAAAATAGTTAGTTGCTGCAGTTGTCGCACCCCGCGAGGGGTGTGTGAGTTGAAATTAAAATTGGTTATATCGTTTACACCGTCACAGCCGGTCGCACCCCGCGAGGGGTGTGTGAGTTGAAATGCTTTTTGTGCCGCTTTTCTTGTTATGTCAGTCCAGTCGCACCCCGCGAGGGGTGTGTGAGTTGAAATTTTATAGTTTGTAGTTACAAGTCCACACACCGTATGTCGCACCCCGCGAGGGGTGTGTGAGTTGAAATCATACCTGCATTTTCAAGACCCCTCAGCTTAATAGTCGCACCCCGCGAGGGGTGTGTGAGTTGAAATTCTAAGCTCATAGTCAGTTTCATCGTCAGTACCTGTCGCACCCCGCGAGGGGTGTGTGAGTTGAAATGTATGTTGATGATGATACAATAAGACAGGCTCAAAAGTCGCACCCCGCGAGGGGTGTGTGAGTTGAAATTATCAAGTGTGACGGAAGTCGATGATATTGACACAGTCGCACCCCGCGAGGGGTGTGTGAGTTGAAATTCTTTTTAACAACTCCGACACTTTCATTCTCGGCACGTCGCACCCCGCGAGGGGTGTGTGAGTTGAAATTGTGTTTGACTACGAAACAGGTCAGCATACAATGGTCGCACCCCGCGAGGGGTGTGTGAGTTGAAATATATATTTAAGCCTGCCGTAAATGTTGCGGCATTGTCGCACCCCGCGAGGGGTGTGTGAGTTGAAATGATGCGTATGTCAAGCAGTGGACTGACATAACAGTCGCACCCCGCGAGGGGTGTGTGAGTTGAAATGTGGTATACGATGCACTGCTGGAAATAATATACAGTCGCACCCCGTGAGGGGTGTGTGAGTTGAAATTTTTAGCTTCTATGGCAGCAGCCACTCTTGCCCGTCGCACCCCGCGAGGGGTGTGTGAGTTGAAATCCATTTAGCGTTAGACCTGTCACATTTAAAACACCGTCGCACCCCGCGAGGGGTGTGTGAGTTGAAATATGGACTGGAGGCAAGCGATGCAGAAAAAATAAGGTCGCACCCCGCGAGGGGTGTGTGAGTTGAAATAGTTTTTTCCATTGTTGCTTCCAGATTTATTGCCGTCGCACCCCGCGAGGGGTGTGTGAGTTGAAATAAACACAGGCTTTGCCTCACCTGCATCGTAAGGCTGGTCGCACCCCGCGAGGGGTGTGTGAGTTGAAATCTGTATCATCCTTATAACCTGCTTCAATTGTTATGTCGCACCCCGCGAGGGGTGTGTGAGTTGAAATGCCCTATAAGTTCTACGGTTTCTGTACCAACCTTGTCGCACCCCGCGAGGGGTGTGTGAGTTGAAATTCTATATAGCCTTCTTCGTCACCATCAATAAAAACGTCGCACCCCGCGAGGGGTGTGTGAGTTGAAATCTGCGTATAATCCGTTTAAATCTGATGCTGTAAGGTCGCACCCCGCGAGGGGTGTGTGAGTTGAAATTGTTATAAATCCTTTGTTATAAAAATGTTTACATAGTCGCACCCCGCGAGGGGTGTGTGAGTTGAAATATAGGCTCTCTCGTGGCCGTCCGCAGCGTTACAGGTCGCACCCCGCGAGGGGTGTGTGAGTTGAAATTTTGAGCATACCCTCCATGCTCTGTGCCAGCTTGTCGCACCCCGCGAGGGGTGTGTGAGTTGAAATTGCGTTGGTTGTGCCGTTTGCGTGTCCCGATACCGTCGCACCCCGCGAGGGGTGTGTGAGTTGAAATTGTCAATCCTTTTTCATTAGGCTGTAATATATCGTCGCACCCCGCGAGGGGTGTGTGAGTTGAAATCATCATCATTAAAACCGTTAATTTCATTTACCTTGTCGCACCCCGCGAGGGGTGTGTGAGTTGAAATTGATTATAAACTCGGTATTTTAGAAATAAATTCGTCGCACCCCGCGAGGGGTGTGTGAGTTGAAATCTGTAACCCTGCCCAAAATCAAGCATATTAAAATGTCGCACCCCGCGAGGGGTGTGTGAGTTGAAATTTCTGTTGCATCAGGCAGCTTTGCAGAAAACCAGTCGCACCCCGCGAGGGGTGTGTGAGTTGAAATGCCTCATTAATTTGTATAATCCCCGTTGAAACCGTCGCACCCCGCGAGGGGTGTGTGAGTTGAAATTTATAGTTCCTGTTGTACCAACAATAAAAGCTCCTGTCGCACCCCGCGAGGGGTGTGTGAGTTGAAATTTAGCATAGTTAGAGTTGCGGGGATAGGATTTGAGTCGCACCCCGCGAGGGGTGTGTGAGTTGAAATGAAATAGTCGGCAACATCTATGATAACCCCGAACGTCGCACCCCGCGAGGGGTGTGTGAGTTGAAATAATTAATAAAAAAACATGATAATTTCATATAGGGTCGCACCCCGCGAGGGGTGTGTGAGTTGAAATTTTTAATTCCCATATAGCATACTGCCTCTTCAAGTCGCACCCCGCGAGGGGTGTGTGAGTTGAAATTGCTAAGCTATACAGCAATAATGATAATGCTGTGTCGCACCCCGCGAGGGGTGTGTGAGTTGAAATGTTGTTATAATTGCCTGCACTACTTGAAGTATTGTCGCACCCCGCGAGGGGTGTGTGAGTTGAAATGTCGATAGGATAAGCGATAAACTGGACAGCATAGGTCGCACCCCGCGAGGGGTGTGTGAGTTGAAATGGTACTGATGATAAGCCTGATATAAGTAGTTGGCTGTCGCACCCCGCGAGGGGTGTGTGAGTTGAAATACAGCCGTTCTTATGTTGAGCAACGCCAAACACGTCGCACCCCGCGAGGGGTGTGTGAGTTGAAATGGTGATGTTCTTTGGTACATAGCAACCACAGCAGTCGCACCCCGCGAGGGGTGTGTGAGTTGAAATAATAAATAAGCAAGGCAACGCAAATACAAATTGGTCGCACCCCGCGAGGGGTGTGTGAGTTGAAATAAATTATATCACATTTATTTTGATTTTATCGGACGTCGCACCCCGCGAGGGGTGTGTGAGTTGAAATTAGAAAATGAAGATTTAGGCATAAGAAATGCACGTCGCACCCCGCGAGGGGTGTGTGAGTTGAAATGAATCAATTTCGGATTTGAGAAATTTTCTCATAGTCGCACCCCGCGAGGGGTGTGTGAGTTGAAATGGGTTTCAACGATTGAATAGTATGTACGACTTTTGTCGCACCCCGCGAGGGGTGTGTGAGTTGAAATTTTCTTGCCGGTCAGCTTAGTTATGTAATCTGCATGTCGCACCCCGCGAGGGGTGTGTGAGTTGAAATTCTATAATCAATTATAGAAAGGAGTGGTATAAAGTCGCACCCCGCGAGGGGTGTGTGAGTTGAAATATATTTTTTGCCATTTATTTCAGCTCCTTTATTGTCGCACCCCGCGAGGGGTGTGTGAGTTGAAATTATGTAACTGAGGAAAGCTCTCTCCTCGGCTTCTGTGTCGCACCCCGCGAGGGGTGTGTGAGTTGAAAACATTATTTACAGTTGACTGCTGTCGTATAAACACTGTCGCACCCCGCGAGGGGTGTGTGAGTTGAAAATATAAGGTTGTGATAATATGTGTAGTCATAATAAGTCGCACCCCGCGAGGGGTGTGTGAGTTGAAATTTTCTAATTTTTTTAACAGTATCATATGCTGTCGTCGCACCCCGCGAGGGGTGTGTGAGTTGAAATGCTCAGGCAATTATGACTGTAGACAACAGACATAGTCGCACCCCGCGAGGGGTGTGTGAGTTGAAATTCATATCGCTGAATAGAAGAAGCCGATACACCGGTCGCACCCCGCGAGGGGTGTGTGAGTTGAAATATTAAATCATAGCAGCGAGAAAATAACATTAAAGTCGCACCCCGCGAGGGGTGTGTGAGTTGAAATGTTAAAAATAATGATTTTGTGCGGGCGTGCATTGGTCGCACCCCGCGAGGGGTGTGTGAGTTGAAATATATCATTATTTTTACAATAAGTATCAATTATATGTCGCACCCCGCGAGGGGTGTGTGAGTTGAAATCCACCTATTGTTGTAATAGTAAATCCAGGTGAAGTCGCACCCCGCGAGGGGTGTGTGAGTTGAAATAATTAAATCTTAATAATAAATCTAGTCAAATACTGTCGCACCCCGCGAGGGGTGTGTGAGTTGAAATTTCAGGGGTCAGACCCGCAAGTTCAGGGAACAATGTCGCACCCCGCGAGGGGTGTGTGAGTTGAAATTAAATGTGTTATAATGATATTGTGGAAAAATGAAATGTCGCACCCCGCGAGGGGTGTGTGAGTTGAAATATACACAGTAAGCACATATTTTGATGGTGTGCTGTCGCACCCCGCGAGGGGTGTGTGAGTTGAAATATTAAAAATTATACCCTTGCACAGAAAAGACTTGGTCGCACCCCGCGAGGGGTGTGTGAGTTGAAATATACTTTATAGGTACTGTGACTGCAGATGTTAAACGTCGCACCCCGCGAGGGGTGTGTGAGTTGAAATGCGATAAATACGGAACGCTTGAAAGCCGTTCTCTGTCGCACCCCGCGAGGGGTGTGTGAGTTGAAATAGCATTAATAACATCGCTAAAATTCACGTTTTCTGTCGCACCCCGCGAGGGGTGTGTGAGTTGAAATGACAGTCTAAGAGATACAACAGGCAGACCGCTACTGTCGCACCCCGCGAGGGGTGCGTGAGTTGAAATGCTAACCTGTGAAAACGACGATAAATTGCCAGAAGTCACTCCCTGCGTGGGAGTGTGGATTGAAATGGAAATTACTGCAATTACAACACGTTCGGAAATTCGTCACTCCCTGCGTGGGAGTGTGGATTGAAATTGGAACAAGTGGAGTAATGAACTGGTGCCAATGGTCACTCCCTGCGTGGGAGTGTGGATTGAAATACATCATCTAGTACTACTGATGTACCTATCATTGTCACTCCCTGCGTGGGAGTGTGGATTGAAATAGGTACTAAACAACAACGTAACTATTTGAGCAATAGTCGCACCCCGCGAGGGGTGTGTGAGTTGAATAAGCGATATAACAGAAGAAGCTAAAGATTAGGAACGAACTCCAATGACCTTCAGGCTTGGGGCTTTCTACTTCGGTGTTTTTTTCGGATCTGAGGTCTATAAATTAATTGTTTTGCAAGACAAAATATATTGTAAATGAGATGATTCCAATGGGTTGCCTGCGAATTTAATTTATAATTAAATTGCGGCTGATGTCTGAGGACTAAGTGTAAGGTGGCTGGATGAGTCTGGCTTTCTTTTGAAAATTAAACATTTAAAGGTAAGGGATTTTTTACAGCCCCTTTTTTACTGCATATATAATTTATTCACAATATCCCAGTTTATTAAATTAAACCATCCTTCAATATAGTCTTTTCGTAAATTTTTATACTTTAGATAATAAGCGTGTTCCCACACATCAAGAGGTAATATGGGCGTCCGGTCTGGCATAACAGGTGTGTTCTGATTTGGTGTTGGTATAATTTTAAGTTTGCCATTTTTGCATTTAACAAGCCATGCATAGCCTGAGCCAAATACTCCAAGTGCTTTGTTTGTAAATATTTCCTTAAATTTTTCAAAACTCCCGAAATCTCTGTTTATTGCTTTTCCAATTTTATTATCAGGAATATTGTTTTTGATTGGTGCTCTCATAGTATAAAAATACAGATTATGATTAAATACACCTCCGCCATTATTTATGACAGCAGTTTTAATTTCATCAGGAAGATAATCTGAATATTCAATCAAAGTGTATAGTGGAGTATTATGATATTGTGGATAATTTGAAAGAGCTTTGTTAAGATTGTCTACATAGGTTTGCAGGTGTTTGTCGTGATGATAGTGCATTGTTTCACTGTCAATATATGGCTTAAGAGCATCATAACTGTATGGAAGGGGTACTAATTTGAACGGGTAGTGTTCGCTAATATTAATCACCTCAAAATTATATAACTTAATTATATGTGGGGCAAATCAAAAATATACTATATGGTGTTTATAATCATATTCTTGAAAGATGTTTTTTGTTTTCAAAGTCCCTTTAATATTTGAAATATGTACTTCATATACATAATATGAGGTGATTTAATGGAGGATAATTTTGACATTGAAAAAATAATGAATGTTGTAAAAACAATTCAGGCAGTAACTTCTCCTGTTGAAACTGAAAATAGGGAGAATGAAAATAAAGAGGAAACAAAAGAGGATTTTGAACATAAGAATACAACACCTGCAATAAATTCAATAAAAGCAGCAATTCCATATTTAGATACAAAATATCAGAAAAATTTAGGAATTATGGTTAAAATTATTGAAATTGACAGATTACTCAATAATTTTCAAGCAATGAGTATTGGCGGAGATAATAATAAAGAGAGAAAAATAAAAATGCTTCAGGCAGTAAAACCTCAACTGGATTTAAAAAAACAAAAGCTTATGGAAATATTTATAAGAGTAGTAGAAATTAAGGATATAATGGAGGATATGAATAATGAATAATGCAGACGAAATATTTAATAATAAGGCTTTTGACTGTCTGGATAATGAAATTAAAAATTCACTTAAAACACTGTATATAAATCTTCAGGGAAAAACAAATGAACAGGCAATTCCTTATATATTATCTTTTTTAAAAGCAATGCCCAAAAATATTAAGCTTACATATGAACAGAAAAATGCAATGCTTGCTGTTTTTACCTCATCAATGAATGATTCACAAAGAAGAAATTTTATTATGATGCTAAAAATGTTTGGACTTTAAATGAAATTTAAAAATTGAATTTATTCAAAATTAAAGAGTTTAATTGTTAATTTATTTATTTTTTAAGGCTGTTTTACATTAAAAATGAAATATTTTTATAAAAATTATTCATAATTGTTGACATTTGTCTTTATTAATAGTATTATTATATTAATGGAGGTGAAGATATGTTTATATTTAATCCTAAGACAAATGTTATAGAACGTCGTGAATTTAACTATCCTTTACAGGATGTAGAAAAGCCAAATTTGTATGACAATCTTTACAGCTATGATGAAGTGCCAAAAATTGCATTTAACCATAGAATTGTTCCTATGGAGGTACCTGACAAAATATGGATTACAGATACTACTTTTCGTGATGGCCAGCAGTCAAGAGAACCATATACTGTTGAGCAGATTGTGCATATTTATAAGCAATTACATAGACTTGGCGGACCTAATGGTATTATAAGACAGAGTGAATTTTTTGTTTATTCAAAAAAAGATCAGGAAGCTGTTTACAAATGTCTTGAACAGGACTTTAATTTTCCTGAGGTTACTACATGGATAAGAGCTAATAAAAAGGATTTTGAGCTTGTAAAGTCTATAGGCGTTAAAGAAACTGGAATTCTCGTAAGCTGCTCTGATTATCATATTTTTTATAAAATGGGTATGAAGCGTAGTGAAATTATTAAGCACTATCTTTCAGTAATAAGTGATTGTATAAACATTGGTATCAGACCAAGATGTCATTTTGAGGATATTACCAGAGCTGATTTTTATGGCTTTGTTGTGCCCTTTGCATCTGAGCTTATGAAGCTTTCGGAAGAAACCGGTATGCCTATTAAAATCAGAGCCTGCGATACTATGGGTTTTGGTGTTACAATTCCGGGTACAGTTTTGCCAAGAAGTGTTCAGGGTATTATATATGGTCTTCATCACCACGCAGGTGTGCCTAATGAACTTCTTGAATGGCATGGTCACAATGATTTTTACAGAGCAGTTTCAAATGCTTCCACTGCATGGCTTTATGGCTGTTGCGGCATTAATACATCACTTTTTGGTATTGGTGAGAGAACAGGCAACACACCTCTTGAAGCTATGGTGTTTGAATATGCTCAGTTAAGAGGTACACTTGATGGTATGGATACTGCTGTTATTACAGAGCTTGCAGAATACTTTGAAAAGGAAATAGGCTATGAAATTCCGCCTATGACACCATTTGTAGGTGCTAATTTTAATCTTACCAGAGCAGGTATTCATGCAGACGGTATTCTTAAAAATGAAGAAATTTATAATATATTTAATACAGAATTGCTTCTTAACAGACCTGTTAAGGTTGCTGTCAGCAAAACTTCAGGACTTGCAGGTGTTGCTCATTGGATAAATTCTTATCTTAAGCTTAAAGGAAGCGATCAACTTGGAAAACAGCACCCTGTTGTTGTAAAAATAAAAGAATGGATAGACAAGCAGTATGATGAGGGCAGAGTTACTCAAATAAGTGACAAAGAGCTTTCTAAGCTTACTGCCATTGAAATGGAAAAATATCTTGCTAATAATGGCGAGGGAATTTTTGAAATTATAAATCCGGAGGAAAAATAAATGAATAAAATTGAAGCAGCAAAAGAAAAATTTGGAAAATTAATTGAAGAACAGTTGGCTAGAGTTGAAAGAATGAAAGCCGACAAGGAATTTATTGATTTTGAAAAGTTGCCTGTTATTAAAATCGGTATATGCGGCGGTGATGGTATAGGCCCTGCAATTACTGCACAGGCTCAGAGAATTTTAGAATTTTTACTTGATGATGAGGTTAAATCAGGCAAGGTTGAATTTAAGGTAATAAATGGTTTAACAATTGAAAACAGAATTGCAGCAGGCAAGGCTATACCTGATGATGTATTAGCTGAATTAAAGGAATGTCCTGTTATTTTAAAGGGTCCTACAACTACTCCAAGGGCAGGTGACAAGGTTAATATTGAATCTGCCAATGTTGCTATGAGAAAGGAACTTGATCTTTTTGCTAACGTAAGACCGGTAAGAATTCCTGAGGAAGGTATTGATTGGACTTTCTACAGAGAAAACACAGAGGGCAGCTATACTTTAGGTTCTAAGGGATTTAATGTTGATGATGATTTAGCATTCGATTTTACTGTTGCAACTACTGACGGTACTGAAAGAATTATAAGAGCTGCATTTGACTATGCCAAGAAGAACAATAAGGGCAAGGTTACTTGTGTAACTAAGGCTAACATTATTAAGACAACTGACGGTAAGTTTTTAAATACGTTTAAGGAAATTGCTAAGGAATATCCTGATATTGAAACTGATGACTGGTATATTGACATTATGACTGCTAAGCTTATTGACCCTAAGAGAAGACAGAGCTTTAAGGTTGTAGTGCTTCCAAATCTTTATGGTGATATTATTACCGATGAAGCTGCTGAATTTCAAGGCGGTGTTGGTACTGCCGGCTCTATTAATATGGGTAAAAAATATGCTATGTTTGAGGCTATTCATGGTTCAGCTCCAAGAATGGTTGATGAAGGCAGAGATAAGTATGCAGATCCTTGTTCAATCATCAGAGCTGCAAGTATGCTTTTAGCTCATATTGGTTATGGTGATAAGGCTGAAAAGCTCGATAAGGCACTTGATATTTGTACTCAAACTGAAAAGAAAATTAAAATTACCGGTCATGATGACGGATGTACAAGTGCAGAGCTTGCAGATTACATTATGGATACTATTAAAACTTTATAATTAACAAAAAGGCAATCTTAGGATTGTCTTTTTTTTACAGAATTTATAAGTATGTCTTATGTTGACATTTTATATTGATTTGTTGTATTATATATACATAAACAAGGAAATGGTGAAAAAAATGAATATTTTTACTGAAGAAACAAATGATTTTTTAATTGGTATAAAATTTAATAACAATAAAGAATGGTTTCATAAAAACAAGGATATGTATAAAAATTATGTACACGAACCAATGTCAGCCTTGGCAAATAATCTTTGTGATAAATTTAATGAAATGGATAAATCTCAAGTGCTTTTGCCCAGAGTGTCAAGAGCTAACAGGGATATAAGATTTTCAAGTAATAAAATGCCTTACAAAATTTCAAAATGGTTTTTTCTCAGAACAAACACTTCTTCAAAAATATGGTATCAGAAACCAACAATATTTTTTGAAGCAGCAACTGAATGCTGGAGCTATGGATTTTATTTTCATTCATCACCATCAGATATGGAAAAATATAGAAAAATGATATATGCAAATACATTTGAAGCAGAAAGAATGGCAGATTTTGCTCAAAAACAAAATCACTTTTTAATTGAGGGTGATATGTATAAAAAGGTATTCAATAAAGATGTTTCTGAAAAAATTAATTTTCTTGCTCAAAGAAAATGGATTTCATTTGTAAGATATGAGGAATATGATAATACAGATTTTTATTCAGAAAAACTTTGTGATATTGTTTATGAGAATATTTTGAAAGTTTATCCTCTTTACAAATTTTTTAACGGTATTGAGGTGTAAAATTATATGAATGTAAACGATGATAAATATATGTCAGAGGCTATTAAGCAGGCTAAAATAGCATATAATAACAATGAGGTGCCCATAGGCTGTGTAATAGTTTATAATGATGAAATTATTGGAAAGGGCGCAAATGAAAGAGTCACTGTTGGTAATGTTCTTGCTCATGCAGAAATAATAGCAATAAATGAAGCCTGTAGGTATATGAATGACTGGAGGCTTGAAGAATGTACCCTTTATGTAACTGTTGAGCCTTGCCCAATGTGCAGTGGTGCAATACTTCAGGCAAGAATTCCGAGAGTTGTTTATGGCACAAAAAATCCAAAGGCAGGCTGTGCAGGTTCAATTTATAATCTTTTGGACGAGCCCAGATTTAATCACAGAGCCGAAGTGACAGAGGGTGTAATGGCTGAAGAATGCAGTCAGCTAATGAAAAGTTTTTTTAAGAGGTTTAGAAAATGAAAGCAGTAATATTTGATTTTGATGGTACTATTGCCGACAGTACTTATGTATGGAAAAAAGTTGATACCGATTTTTTTGCAAATAGAGGAATGAATGTTCCTAAGGACTATGTTGATGCCATAAGTACAATGAGTTTTTACAGCGGTGCTGTGTACACAAAGGATAAATACAATCTTAGTGAAAGTGTTGAATCAATAATGGAGGAGTGGAATTCCCATGCTCTTTCAGAATATGAGAATAATGTAAGGCTTAAACCTTATGTTAAAGAATACATAAAAAAGCTCTATAATCAGAATGCAAAAATAGGACTTGCGACTGCCTCTAACCCTGAATTTTATATGCCTGTTCTTGAAAGAGAGGGTATTGCAAAATATTTTAAGGCTTTTGCTGATGGTTCTGATAATGTTAAAAACAAGGATTTTCCTGATATTTATATCCTTTGTGCAGATAGAATGAATTCTAAACCGAATGAATGCAGAGTATATGAAGATGTACTTAAAGGTATTAAATCTGCAAAGTCAGCCGGTATGGAAACTGTTGCGGTATATGATAATCACAATGAAAAACAATGGTCAAGAATAGTAGCCGCTGCCGATAGTTTTATCTTGACATTTAAGAATTTATGATATATAATATTAAAGTCCTGTGCTAGCCGGGAAGGTAGCGGTGTCCTGTATCTGCAATCCGCTCTAGCAGAGGTGATGTTCTTTTTGAGGCTTTATTTTGTGAGGTTAGTCCCCCAGCTATTGGTGTTGACGGTTTAGTCCTGCGCAATGGGAATTTGTGAACTGTGTCAGGGTCGGAAGGCAGCAGCACTAAGCAAACACTTTCATGTGCCGCAGGGGTGCTTGACCTGAGCCGATTCTGTGGTAAACACTTGGAAAATACTGTCGATTAGGAATGCACAGGATTTTAAGCTTCATAAGAAGCTTTTTTTATTTATGAGGAGATAAAATGAAATTAACAACATTATGTTATATTGAACAAAATAATAAATATTTAATGCTTTATAGAAACAAAAAGAAAAACGATATAAACAAGGGAAAATGGATAGGTGTAGGAGGGCATTTCAAAACAGGAGAAAGCCCTGAGGACTGCCTTTTGAGAGAAGTCAAAGAAGAAACCGGATTAGTTATTAAGAGCTGCAGATTAAGAGGAATAATTACATTTGTGTATAATGATAATGAAGCAGAATATATGTTTTTATATACTTGTGATAAATTTTCCGGAGATATTATTCAGTGTGATGAGGGTGTCTTAAAATGGATTGATAAATCTGAAATAAAAAATCTGAGCCTTTGGGAAGGGGATAAGATATTTCTTGATTTATTAGATAGGGATACACCTATGTTTTCTCTTAAACTTGTTTATAATAATGATGATTTAAAAGATCATATATTGAAATTATATTAAAATAAAACCTCCGATTTTTTCTCGGAGGTTTTGTAATATAAAAATTAATCAAGAGGAGTAATCCAACCCATATCATCAGGAATTTTACCCCATTGAATACCGGTGATTGTATCATAAAGCTTTTGAGTTACTTCACCAATCTTACCATTGTTGATATAACAAACATCATCTTCATATCTAAGCTCGCCAACAGGAGAAATAACTGCAGCAGTACCTGTGCCGAATACTTCTTCAAGCTTTCCATCTCTTGATGCCTTAATAATATCGGCAATAGGGAGTCTGTCTTCTGATACCTTATATCCCCACTTCTTTAAAAGTTCAATACAGCTCATTCTTGTAACACCCGGAAGAACTGTGCCAACTGTAGGAGCAGTGTAGATAGTGCCGTCAATCTTGAAGAAACAGTTCATTGAACCAACTTCTTCAACATATTTTCTTTCTACACCATCAAGCCATAATACCTGCTCATAGCCCAGGTCATGACCTTTAACCTGTGCAGCTAAAGATGCAGCATAATTGCCGCCGCATTTAGTGAAACCGGTTAAACCGGGAGCTGCTCTTACATATTCATCTTCAACATAAATCTTAACTGGATTAATTCCTGTAGAATAGTAAGCACCAACAGGTGATGCAATAATCATAAATAAGTAGTTTGCGGCAGGTCTTACACCCAGATGCGGTTCAGTAGCAATAACAAAAGGTCTTAAATATAAAGAAGTGCCTTCTTCAGATGGAACCCAATCAGCCTCAGCCTTAACAAGTGCCTTGCAAGCCTGTACAAAATCTTCTTCGGGAATAGTAGGAATACACATTCTCTTGTTAGTGTTAATCATTCTCTGAGCGTTTTTTTCAGGTCTGAAAAGCTGAATGTTACCACTTGGAGTTCTGTAAGCCTTTAGGCCTTCAAATGATTCCTGAGCATAATGAAATACCATAGCAGCAGGGTCAAGAGAAATAGGAGCATATTCCACAATTCTTGGGTCATGCCAACCTTTACCCTCAGTATAGTCCATTACAAACATATTGTCTGTGTAATAGATACCAAAACCAAGCTTTGTCTGATCAGGCTTAACCTTTGGATTTTTTGATAAATCATACTTAATATCAAGCATATTATCCCTCTTTTCATTAAAGTAAATAAATTATAGAATAAGTATATAACTTTTATAAAAAAAATTCAATGCTTTTTTATTATTTTTAGAAAAAATCTAAATTAAAAATACTAAATGACTATAAAATATATTATTGAATTTTAAAATGATGAGGTATAATGATAGGTAACACTTAATAATATGCACTATAGACATCAGCTTCTTTAAGTGATTAACCCTGTCTTAATTTTAAAAAGTGTTTGTTGACAGCCATAAGAGGCGTGAAAACGCTGTTAATCTCTTGACATAATAACAATTAAAATTCCGCTGTCAACTGAAATATTTGCATATTCATCTGTCATAACATTGCTTACACCAATTGAGCTGCCTATGCTCATTGTTCTGTTAAGCAAAGCATATTCAAGATTTTTGGTTGTAACACCGGTAACCTCCGTTGTAAGAGGAATAAGTGACACTGTTTGTCCCTCTGAACCATTAATATCAAGGCTATCCATAACCAGTGTGATTATATTATGCTCATCAACAAGACAGGTCTTGACACCCCTTGAAACAGGATGCACAAGTATATGCACATTAGCAAGACTATGGTCAAATCTGCACCCAAGACCGCCTAAAATATATATTTCATCAGCACCCTTTTCAAGTGCTATATTTATGCCTATTTCCATATCGGTCATATCCTTTTTTTGCGGATAGGCTATTTTTTCAACTCCTCTTTCTTCAAAAAATGCTGCATCATTTGAAGCTGCAGAGTCAAAATCTCCCACCATAACATCAGGCACAATCATCATTTTTCTGCAATGACCAAGCCCGCCGTCACAGGCGACAATATAAGCATCATCAAAATATTCCCTTACTGTATCATAATCATTAATAACACCGTTGCCAATAACAATTGTTTTCATAATTACACCTCATATTACTTCATAATGTTATGGAATTTGTTGATTTCATCAGCAGCATTTTCCTTACCAAATATGGCAGAGCCTGCTACAATTACATTAGCACCTGAATCTAAAACTTTTTTTAGATTGCCAATATCTATTCCGCCATCAATTTCAATATCATAGCTAAAATTATTTGCAGTTTTATATTTATAAAGACCCCTTACATTTTCAAGGGTGCTTTCAATAAAGCTCTGACCTCCAAAACCGGGTTCTACACTCATAACTAAAAACATATCTACATATTTTGCAAATTCTATAACTTCCTTCCAGCTTGTTTTAGGCTTTATTGTAAGAGCAGGGGATTTACCAAGCTCTTTTATTTTTTTTAGTGCAGGTATAATATTATTCTTTTCAGTGGCTTCATAGTGAATATTTATAATATCAGAACCTGCTTCAGCAAACTGTTTAATATATCTTTCAGGTTTCGTTATCATAAGATGAACATCAAGCACAAGGTCTGTAATTTTTCTAATACTTTTTATAACGGGAATACCTATTGAAATATTAGGTACAAACACACCGTCCATAACATCAATATGAAGATATGGCACATTGTTTTTTTCGCAGACTTCAATATCCTTATATAATCTTGTGAAATCGGCTGAAAGCAATGATGGTGACAGTTTATTCATTTCTGTTATCTCCTTTGTTTAAATTCATTATAAAGTATAGTATACCTTTCATATCGACATTTTGCAATAGATTTTCCAACTTCTTCTTTAATTGCACAGTCAGGTTCGTTAATATGATTGCAGTCATTGTAATAGCATTTTCCTAAAAACGGCTTAAATTCTATAAAATAATGAGGAAGTTCTTCAATTTTCATAAAATCAAGGCTAAGTGATGTAAAGCCGGGGGAATCTGCTATATAGGTATCATCATAGGCTTCAAGAAGCTCAACCTGTCTTGTAGTGTGTTTTCCTCTTTCAATTTTTTTGCTTATTTCACCTGTTTGCCTGTTGATGTCAGGAATAAGAGCATTTATAAGGCTTGATTTGCCTACACCGGAAGGACCTGCAAACACTGCAATTCCTCCTTTAATTTCTTCTTTAAGTTCATTGATACCAATATTATTAATCGCAGATGTAAAAAATATTTTATATATATTTTTATATATTTTTTTAATATATTCTTTTTCTGCTTCTTCAACTAAATCACACTTATTTATACAGATTATTATTTTTGGAATATTCTGATATTCTGCAAGAAGCAAAAATCTGTCTAAAAGATCTAAATTAATATTTGGATATACTGCTGCAAATGTTATAATTGCAGTATCAATATTTGCAACTCGTGGCCTTATAAGAGAATTTATTCTTGGAAGAATTTTATCAACAGCTCCCTTTTTGTTTTGTTCATCAAGTATCGTAAATTCTACATAATCACCGACTGTTGGTGTTATTTTTGCTTTTCTAAACCGTCCTCTTGCACTGCATTCATATATAGAGCCATAGGCGGCTATATAGTATAAGCCGCCTATGCCTTTTATTATTTTTCCTTTATTCATAAGTTATCCTTTACTTACTTTCTTTGCTTAAAAGAGTATCATTAATATAAACCTCATATTCAGTAGAATCTGTAATTACATCAGTAACTGAGAATGGAAAATCTGCTACTGAATATTTCTGGTCTACAAGCACTCTTTCTTCTGATAAATCCTTTGCAATAACTTTTACATTATATACATCACTTCCGTCAGTAGTGCCATAGTTGTTGTTGTTGAAATCAGGATTGACCGCAATACTGACATTCCTCTTTATAGGTCCGTCTATACTTGATGTTGGAACAGTTTGAGATGTTTCTTCTATTATATCTATAACAGGAGGCTTAGCTGTTAAAACTTCTGTAGTTGATGCAGATTCATCTGATTTTCCTTTACTTACTGTAAGCGTTATTGAACTTCCAACACCAATGTTTGTATCAGGCTTTACACCTTGGTCAATAATTCTCCCTTCTTCAACAGTATCACTATAGCCATCTATAAACTTTGGAATAAGACCTAATTCTTCAAGAGCTGCCTGAGCATCTTCTTTTGTATTGTTTATAAGATCAGGCATAGTTACTTCTTCTTCTATTTCACCCTGACTTACTTCAATATTTATTGAAGAATTAACCGCAACAAGATTTCCCGCTTCAGGGTCTTGTGATAAAACAGTTCCTACAGGCTTGTCGCTGTGTACATATTTTACATCTCCAAGAGTAAGGCTGTTTTCTCTTAATTTATCTTCAGCTTTTGATTTTGTCATATCAATAATGTCAGGAACCAATATTGCATTTTCTCCAACATTAATTGAAAGCACTACAACAAAATCCTTATCTTCTTTTATTTTAGAGCCTGCTTCAACACTTTGCTCAACTACCTCGCCTGTGTTGGCATCTTCTTTGTAAACCTGCTCAAATTCAACTGTTATTCCTTTTTTTTCAGCCTTAGCAGCAGCTTCATCATAAGTCATTCCCACAAAATCAGGAACAGTGTTTATGGAATTCATAATCATAAAACCGCCTATTCCCATAAGAAAAACAAGTATAACACCTGCTATTACAGCTGCTGTAATAATATGTTTTTCACGTTTAATTTCTTCCTTTTCATCATCTTCATCGTTATTATTGCCGTTATTGTAGAAATCTGAAATAATCTCTTTACTGTTTTTTCCGTTATATTTTCTTGTTTTGCTAAGCTCATCATCATTTGCAGGAGTTATATTATCTGTGTTTGTAGAAACAACAGACTGTGTAAAACCTATAGCTGCTCTTAAATCTCTTATAAGTGCATCTGCGTTTTGATACCTGTTTTTAGGTTCTTTAGCAGTACATTTTTTAATTATTGACAAAAGAGCATCTGATATATCAGGATTTATTTTTCTGATGTCAGGCAGAGGCTCTTTAATATGCTGCATAGCCAGAGAAATTGGTGTATTTCCAATAAAAGGCTGTTTTCCTGTCACCATTTCATACATAACTATACCAAGAGAATATATGTCGCTTCTTGCGTCAGCTTTTTCACCCTTTGCCTGTTCAGGAGAAAAATAATGAACACTGCCCATATAATCAGTAGGAGCCGTAGGAGAGGTTGCAGCCTGTGCTATACCAAAGTCTGTAACCTTTACTGTGCCGTTACCGCCTACATTTGTTATAAGTATATTTTCAGGCTTAATATCTCTGTGGATAATATCATGGCTATGTGCATGACCAAGAGCCACTGCTATTTGTATTGCTATTCCTGCTGCTTCTTCATCAGTAAAAGGGGCTTTTGAGCATATTAAATCCTTTAATGTAAAGCCATCTATATATTCCATAACTATATAGTTAATATTACCTTCGTTTCCTACATCGTATACATTAACTATGTTTGTGTTTGAAAGACGGGCTGCAGCTCTTGCTTCTGTTGAAAATCTTATTATAAAATCTTCATCATTTATATATGCTTCTTTTAATACCTTAAAGGTGACATCTCTTTCGAGCATTTCGTCATTGGCTTTGTATACAATTGCCATACCGCCTACGCCGATTTGCTCAATAATTCTGTATCTTTGGTTTATAAGCTGACCGGGTTTAAGTACCAATTATGCCACCTCCTTTATATCTATTATAATAACTGTAATGTTATCATAGCCGCCGTTTTCATTTGCCATATTTATAAGCTTATCTATTCTCTGTTCGAGGGTTAGTGAACTATCATCGGCTATTTCAAGAATACTTTGATTTTTAACCATATTTGTAAGTCCGTCACTGCACATAACTATTCTGTCACCCTTTTCAACAGAGCATATAATTCCATCAGCTATAACTGTTGGCTCTGCACCTACAGCTCTTGTTATAGAATGACGTTCAGGATGGGTTTCAGCTTCTGCTTCTGTTATCATACCTGCTCTTACAAGTTCTGCCACAAAAGAGTGGTCATTTGTAATCTGGGTGATACCGCCCTTGCTGATTTTATACAGACGGCAGTCACCAACATGAGCTATATAAGCATTTCTGCCCTTTAATGAGCATGCCAAAAATGTTGTACCCATATTTGAATAGTCTTCATTTTCGAGAGTCATATTATATACTATGTTGTTGGCGTGATTAATGCCTCCGATTAATATGTCGAGTATTTCATCGTCTTTGCTTGTGGCAGCCTCTACATATTCTTCAAAACATTCAATTGCAACTGTGCTGGCAACATTTCCCGCTTTATGGCCGCCCATACCGTCAGCAATTGCATAAACATTTGAAAGCTTGCCAATAGGCGCATTGGATACCATCATACTGTCTTCGTTTTTTAATCTGTGGCGTCCAATATCACTTTTGCCTAAACCTATCATTAATTAACACCTCTGTTTTCAAAGTTATTTTGCTTATAGCTTTTTCTAAGCTGTCCGCAGGCAGCATTTATATCACTGCCCAATCTTCTTCTAATTGTAGTTTCTATTCCTAAAGATTGCAACAATTCAGCAAAATTCTTAATATTTTTTTCAGAACTTCTTGTGAAATTGTTTTCCTTAACATCATTTACAGGAATTAAATTTATATGGCACATTGTACCCCTTAATCTTTTTGCAAGCTCAACAGCATTTTCTTTGCTGTCATTTAAACCTGATATAAGAGCATATTCATAGGTAATACGCCTTTTTGTTGTGTTGGCATAATATGATGCTGCTTTTATGAGCTTGTCAATAGAATAAACCTTTGCAACAGGCATTGTCTGCTGCCTAATTTCATCGTTTGGTGCATGAAGGGAAATTGCAAGAGTAATTTGCAGCCTTTTATCTGCAAGCTCATATATTTTCTCAACAAGTCCGCAGGTGGATACAGTTATGTGCCTTAAACCAATTTCAGCTCCATCTTTATCATTTATAATATTTAAAAATTTTAAAAGGTTATAATAGTTATCAAGGGGTTCACCGCTTCCCATAATAACTATATTTGAAATTCTTTCGCCAATATCTTTCTGTATCTCATAAACCTGACCTGCCATTTCTCCCGCAAGAAGATTTCTGTCAAGACCATCTACAGTTGAAGCACAGAATTTACAGCCCATTCTGCATCCCGCCTGTGACGAAATACAAACTGAATTTCCGTATTCATATCTCATAAGAACACTTTCTATATATATGCTGTCGCCTAAGTCAAAAAGATATTTTGAAGTTCCGTCATTTTCCGATACCAGCTTTTGCACTATGTTTAATTTTGATATAACATAGCTTTCAGAAAGTCTTTGCCTTAAAGCTTTTGAAATATTAGTCATTTCATCAAAGGAGGATACATACTCTTTATGAAGCCAGTTGAAAATCTGTTTAGCTCTGAAAGGCTTTTCGCCAAGAGAAATAAGCTCATTTTTAAGCTCCTCCATTGTTAAGGACCTTATATCAATCATTGTTTTCTCCTTAATCTGGCTATAAAAAATCCGTCGCTATCCATTTTATCGGGAGTGATTTGTATATAGCCGAGTTTTGTTGTTTCAAATTTTATATTTTCAGAAATATACGGAGTTAAATCCTCCGGTTCAAAATCGTAGTTTTCACAGAACCATTTTATATTGTCAATATTTTCTTTATGAGATATTGTGCAGGTAGAGTATAAAAGAACTCCATTTTCTTTAACCATATTCTGACATATGGAAAGCATATTTCTCTGAATTTCAGCAAGAGAATTAATATCCTCAATAGTTTTGTTGTATTTTATATCAGGCTTTTTTCTCACAAGTCCAAGTCCTGAACATGGTGCATCTATTATTACATAATCAGCCTTTGTATTATCAGCTTCAAGAGCATCTTTTACCTCAGTTTTTATTATATCAGCTCCAAGTCTTTTGCTGCCCTCATCAATTAATTTTAACTTATGCTCATATATATCCCTTGATATAATTTTTCCTTTGTTTTTCATAGAGTAGGCGCAAGCAAAGCTTTTTCCTCCCGGTGCTGCACACACATCAACAACAAGAGAGCCTTCCTTTGGAGAAAGTGCCTTTACAGATAGTATTGAGCTTTCATCCATTATATGAAACAAACCTTCTTTATAACACTTAGTTTCTGAAATATTATTTATTTTAGAAATATAAATACTGTTATCAAGGTTTGTATTACCCTTTGCTTCAATGCCCTCTGATTTAAGTTTTTTGATAAGTTCCTTTTTTGAAATTTTATTTGTATTTACACATATTGTTATCTTAGGAGCGTTGTTATTTGCCTTACAAACAGCCTTTATACTTTCAAAATCAAGCTCCTTTAACCAGTATTCAAGTATCCATTTTGGATAAGAATATTTAATTGAAAGATATTCAATAGTGTTTTCATCAGGATATTCAATATTGTCCTTATTTCTTGCAACATTTCTTAAAATGCCGTTTACAAAGCCTGAAAGATTGTAAAAACCTCTTTTTTTAACAATTTTTACTGCTTCGTTGCAGGCTGCACTTACAGGAATTTTATCCATATACATTATTTGATATATACCGATACGCAGACTGTTTAATATAAGAGATTTCATTTTTTTTACAGGAGTTTTTGAAAATTTATTAATTATATAATCTATATGGAGCATATTTCTTAACGTGCCGTTTACAAGCTGTGTTATAAGAGCTTTCTGAACAGAGGTTAAATCAGAAGCCTGATTAAGTGTTTTTCTCAGAATTATATTATTGTATGCTCCCTCTGATATTATATTTTCCAAAATATTTATTGCAATTTCTCTTTCGGACATAATAAAACCTCTTTTAAAATCTGCATATTTATGATATTATAAATATAACACATATTTGTAAATATTTAAAGTGTTTTTTGAAATACTTATATTAAAATAAAAAAATAAAAGGAGGATAAAATTTATGTTCCGTTCAATATATTGGTATGCAAATTTTATTTTTTCTCTGTTTGTCAGAAAAAAGGATTTAAAAAAAGTTGACAGGCTTTTGGCTGATGGTAAAATTGAAGAATATGAGCAAACAACATATAATTATGTTACTGAGTGGGCAATAAAAAGAATAAAGGCTTCAGGTGCCTCAATAAATATGATTGGACTGGAAAATATTCCAAATCAGAAAGGAATACTGTTTATTTCCAATCATCAAAGCAATTTTGATATTCTTTCACTTCTTGCTTATCTTGGTGTTCCCAAAGGCTTTGTGGCTAAAACCGAACTTGGAAAGGTGCCTATGCTAAGTGACTGGATGAAGAGAATACACTGTCTTTTTATGGATAGAAATAATATAAAACAGTCTGCTTCTGTAATTATTGAGGGTATAAAGCAGCTTAAAGCAGGAATAAATATGGTTATATTTCCGGAAGGTACCAGAGGTAAAAATGGTGTTATGGGTGAGTTTAAGTCAGGCAGCTTTAAGCTTGCTACTAAGGCAAAAGCTCCTATTGTACCAATTACTATTGACGGTACATATAAAATTATGGAGGGAAACAAAAATATTATTAAACCTGCAAATGTAAATATTTATATTCATAAGCCAATATTTACAGCAGAGCTTTCTAAAGAAGAAATAAATGAACTGCCTGAAAAAGTTGAAAATATTATAAGAAGTAAACTAAGCAATAATTAAAAATGTATTAATTTTAATAATATTGTAGGAATTTTAATAAAAATGTGATATACTGTACTTAAAAATTAAATAAACGGAAGGAAGTTATTTATATGAATAGTAATTTAGTTCGTATAATATCCTATATTGCAGTCATTATATTCAGTGTATTGTTTATATATTATGGCAATAATATAGCTACATCGGATTACACCTATCTTCAAGGACAGGGTGTTGATAAAACTTATCCGGCAGAAGTTACCGATATTCTTCAGACTATTCCCTATGATTACGGAAATGGAATGAAAGGTACTGAGGTGTACTTTAAGGCAAAGCTTAAAGACGGAGATGAAATAACCGCAAAGCAGACTGTTGATGACTATGATGCAGTGCCTTATAAGCTGGTTGAAAAAGGAGATAATATCCTCCTTGGAGTTTCAAGTGAAGATGAGGGAAATTATGAATTTTCCGAATACATACGTTCCGGTTATCTGATACTTTTAGGTGCAGTTTTTGTACTGTTGCTGCTTTTCTTTGGCAGAAGCAAGGGATTTAATACACTTGTTTCTCTTATGTTTACCTGCCTTGCGGTTTTTGCGGTGTTTGTTCCTGCAGTAATAAGCGGTCAGAATATTTATGCTTGGACAGTTATAATATGTGTCTATACAATTATAATGACCCTTATCGTTGTAAACGGACCCGACAGAAAATCTCTTACAGCCTGTATAGGCTGCAGCGGTGGTGTATTTATAGCCGGTATGCTGTCTGTAATTATGAATTCTGTTTTAGGTTTAAGCGGTATACTTGACGAGTCCACTTTCAGCCTTACAACAGTTAATCCGGAGCACCCTATAGATTTACTTGCAATTATTTTTGCGGCTATTACAATTGGTTCAATGGGTGCTGTTATGGACGTTGCAGTTGATATAAGCTCATCCCTTCACGAAATAAAGCTTAAAGTCCCTGATATTCACAGAAAAGAGCTTTTTAAAAGTGGTATGACAATAGGGCGTGACCTTATGGGTACTATGGCAAATACTCTTGTGCTTGCATATATCGGAAGCTCATTGTCCACAACTGTTCTTCTTGTTATTTTCAATGGCTCTTTGCTTGAGCTTTTTAACAAGGAAAGGGTTATTGTTGAGGTTATGCAGGCTCTTATAGGCAGTATAGGAATATTGCTTACAATACCTTTTACGGCATTTGTAGCAAGTATAGTTTATAAACATCTTAAAAAACAGAAAACTGTTTATGACCTTTGCGAGGAGGCTGCTGAAGAATTTGATAATAAAAGGAGAAAACATTACAAAAAGGTTTAAGGGATATACTCTTAAAAATGTCAATATAGAAGCTGAAAAAGGCGACATAATAGGAATTATAGGTGCTAACGGCTCAGGGAAAACCACTTTGCTTTCTATTATGGCCGGTGTAATTAAGGCTGATGACGGCAAGCTTTTATATGAAAATGAAAATGTGTTTCAAACCAAGAAATACAGTAAATACACAGGCTATGTACCACAAGAAAATCCTTTAATTGATGAGTTGAGTGTCAAAGATAATATTAAACTGTGGTGTGGCAGAAAATATAATAAAAATGTAATTAATGATTTTGGCATAAATGAATTTATTAATAAAAAGGTTTCAAAGCTTTCAGGAGGTATGAAAAGAAGAGTCAGCATTGCTGTTGCTCTTTGTTATAATCCCTCTGTGCTGTTACTTGATGAGCCAAGTGCCTCCCTTGATATTTACGGTAAAGCCGAAATCAGAAATTACATAACCGAGTATGTTAATAAGGGCGGCACTGTTGTAATGTGTACCCATGATAAAGAGGAAATTTCTCTTTGCAATAAAATTTATATAATGAAAAAAGGAGTATTAAAAAATTATGAAAATCAGAAGAATTGAAGCCGACTATGTAGCATTGGGGATTATTGCAGTATGTCTTTTGCTTATTGGCTTAAATGAATTATTTAGTCCTGCAAAAATTATTGAAAGAGCTATTGACAGAACTGTATGTGAATATTTGTCAAAGGAAACTGCAAACTCACCGTTTCTTAATACAGATGCACTTGATATGGCTGAAACAGACAGTGCAACAGTTAAGGCTAATTTTAATATAACTGATGGTGAAATAAAGGGTGCAGGCTTTGATTTTGCACTTGACAGAAATGCTTCAAAGGATATTGCACAGGCTAAGTTTAACTTAAACTATAATGGCACTGCCGCATTGGGTATTAATGCCTATACTGACAATGAAAATGTTACTATTTCCGCTCCTGTGTTATATGGGAAAAATTTCCTGATTGAAATAAATGAATTATCTAAGAGAATTTATGATGTTACAGGCATTGATTATGATGAGAATGAGCCCCAGAATATTTTCTTTAATGCAAAGGCACAGGATAACACTTATAATGCAGTTTACAGCAATATTTCAAAGGGTATTCAGTCTGCCGGCAGAAAAGCTTGGATAAAGGTGTCAGGCAATGCTGAGCTTTCTTCAATAAAGGGCGATGCACTCAAAGAATATGACAAGGGATATGAAATTAAAATTGCTGCCGAGGATGTAAATACTTTTTATAATGTTTTTGGCGAAGAATTATTCAGCAATTCTGATTTTAAAAATGGTATGAGTGTTTATGCGGAAAATGAATTTAATAAATATTCATATATGTATATGATGTATGGCATTGCTGATTCTCAGGCATTAGCTGATGCATTAATTTCAAACTACAAAAATATGTATGAACAGATAACAGGTATATCAGACAATAATGAAGTTGGAATTGAACCCGGAGATGTTACAATATTTGTATATATTAATGACGGCATAGTTGCAAGCTCTCAAATCGGTACATTCTTTACTGCTCAGGGAGAACAGCTTGATATTAATTTTAATACTGATTTTAATGGTGAAGTCAATCCTATAGATGCACTTACTGTTAAGTTATCAGCTTTAAGTCAAGGTGCAGGCTATAACATTATATTCAGTGATATAAACAAGGCTGAAGATACTAAGCTTACTACAAGCAAGAGCTTTACAATTGACAATACTTACAGCAATTTTGTAATTAATATTGATACTACTTATGATAAGGATAATAACGGGTATACATTTGGCATATCAGGCAGCGAAGATGATAATGACATTTTTTCTGTTAATTCAGAAGGTACTATTGATTCTAACAAAAATACATACAGTATTATTGCAAATAGTATAAATGCAAATGCAGGAAATGAGAGCTTAGCAGCAGAGGGCGAATTTAGTATAGTTCCTCTTGAAAATGAAATTACTCCTATTGACGGAGAAGCTGTCGACCTTCTTAATGCCGACCAAGAGGAAACAGCTAAAATTTCTGAAGAGGTTCAAAAAAATCTGAATGAAATAATCAATAAAATTGTAGGTTAATGAGAGGTATAATATGGTTTTTATGCGGCTGTTTGCAGCTGAATTTAAAGCTATGTGTCATAAACTTCCAAGAATAATTTTTGGCGGTGTAGTGATTATAGCTGTAGTGACTATGTTTGTTCTTTTAATATCTTCTCAAAAATCAGACAAAGGAAAAAACATAATTGCTGTATATGCTCCAAATGATACATTTACCAATATTGCAATTACGGCAGTTGAAAATATGGACAGTGTATCAAAAATATGCAAATTAGTTAGGGTTAATGAAAACGAGGCTGAAGCTATGGTTTATGATAATCGGGCTTCAGCTGCCCTTATTTTTCAAGAAAATTTTGTTGAGGATATAATAAACGGCAAAAATACTCAGCCAAGAATTATTGTAAATGAAAAAGGCAATGAGCTTTTTATGGAGCTTGCAAAATGCGGCAGTTCAATCCTTGCTGTTGTTCAGGCAGGAATATATTCTGCTGAAAAATCTTATTATGAACAGACAGGTCAAAGAATAAGTCATCAGGAAAATAAAAAACTTAATATGGAATATATAAATACTGTTTTTTCAAGAGAAAATGCTTTTAACAAAATAAATAACAGTGGAATAAAATTAAGTGAATATTATGCTTCTATGCTTATTCCTGTGTTTTTATTGCTTTTTGCTATGGCATTATCTGAAATTGCATTTCCGGAAAAAATTGCTTTTTATAATTACACCAAGCTTGCCTATCCTCTTATTGTGCTTATTCAGTTTATTAAAATACTGACAGTTGAGCTGGTGCTTTTTGGCGGTATATATGGAGTTTGTTATATTTTTGATTTAATAATTTTTCCTGATATTATTACAGTTATTAATATATCTGCAATTGCGACTATGTTTTATTCCATATCTGAAAACAGAATAAATGCAAGTCTTTGTATAATGTTTTTTACTATTGTTATGGGATTTATAGGCGGTTGCTTTTTGCCTCCTGCACTTTTGCCTGATACAGTTAAAAACATTATGGAATATACACCTCTTAATGTTATGGGAAATCAGCTTATGGGTAATATTAATATTTTATACAGCGGCATTACATTTGCAGTGTCAGCTGTTATTGCCTGTGCAGGAGGTGTGAAAAAATGACACCATTTTTAATATGTCTTAAAAGAAGCTTAAAAAATTTTTTCTTCTTTATTTTGCTTATTATTATGCCTGTTATTGCCATTGGCTATAATTATATAGATAACAATATTAGCAAAAAGCCTGCTGTGGGATTATATTTTGATTGCAGTCATTATTATATTTTTAATGAGCTTTCATCGGATACAGTTGATTTTATAATATATGATAATAAAGAAAATATGATTGTTGATATAAATTTAGGTGAACTGGACAGCGGCTATGTTTTTGAAGAAAAGTTTGATAAAGCATTTGAAAGCCTTGATTTTAAAAAATCAATTGACTATATTGTTTCATCAGCTTCAGTGCTTCAGCCTGTTACAAATGAATTTATATTCAGAGAAATTTTAAAGGAAATTTCACCGGATATTGCAAATAAATTTTTTGACGGAAGAATATCTGCTGATAAATATTATGAGCAGTTTTTAAACAGCAATTCTGTTTTTAATATTAAATTTGAAACTGTAAACAATGATGTTTCAGATGATAGAGAAAACTACAGAATAAGCAATATATTTGCTGTGTTTATAATGATTGGTACGGTTATTGCCTCAATTAATGTTATAAAGGACAGAAAAAAAGGTGTAAGAATATATAACTATATTTATATACTGTCAACGGCTTTTCTTCTTATGCTTTTTGGAATAATTGCAATGATTATTTGCGGTGAATTTGTTATAAATAATATCCCTTTATATATTTTATATATGACCTGCATATCTCTTTTTTCTTATATTATATCTTTTGTAAACAGTGAAGAAATTGTATGCGGTATACTGCCTGTTCTTACAATTATCAGTTTTGTGATTTCTCCTGTGGTTTTTGATATAGGAAATATTAATTTATATTATGGATATTTAGGTTATATTCTCCCTGTTACTTATTTTATTAAAAATAATTTAATTGGTATTTTGGTATATACTGTTATTCTTGCAGTTATAGCATATTTTCTTAAAAGGAGAAAATGCTTATGAAGTTAAATGATGTGGTTAATATTAATAAAAATTACAAATTTGTAAGAGGAAGCATAAGCATAGAAAATAATATTATAACAGACCTTGAAGAATATGAGTTTTCTGATGAAAGAGGACTTATTCCTCCTTTTACTGATATTCATATTCATGGCGGCTATGGTATTGATGTTATGGATTGCGATTATGAGGGTATAGGCTATCTTTCGGAATGTTTATTAAAGGATAACGTAGGAATGTGGCTGCCTACAACTGTTGCAAAGGATTTTGATTCTATACTGAATACTGCAAGGGCAATAAAAAAAGCAGGTAAAAATCATAGCAGTATAGCCGGAATACATATTGAAGGACCTTTTATTTCAAAGACCTATAAGGGTATTATGGAAGAAAAATATATAAGAGCCTGTGACACAAAGCTTTTTGATGATTTAAAAAATATTCTTGGTGATATGGTTATAAGATTTACTATAGCTCCTGAGTGTGATGGTGCAGAGGAATTTTGCAGATATGTAATATCAAATGGCGGTTTTATATCTCTGGGACACAGCAGGGCAGATAAAAAACAATGTGAAAAGCTTATAGACAGTGGGGCAAATTGTTATACTCATATTTTTAACGCAATGCCGCCTTTGCATCACAGAAATGAGAATATATTGTCCTGTGCTTTAAGGGGAAATGAATATTGTGAAATAATTGCCGATACAATCCATATTTCCGCCGATGTTTTAAAAATTGCTTTAAATGCCGTTGGCAATAGGGCAGTGCTTATAACCGATGCTTTAAGACCTATGGGTATGGGTGATGGAAGCTTTGAGTTTTGCGGTGCTAAAATAACTGTTAATAATGGCAGAGCTGTAAATATTGACGGCAGACTTGCAGGCAGTGTGCTGACTATGAAAAATGCCATAAGCAATGTTGAAAAATTTGCAGGCTATGAAAATGCAGTAATGTATGCCTGTGAAAATCCGGCAAGAGTTATAGGAAAGTTTGATAATATCGGAAGTATAGATATTGGCAAAAAAATTTTAGTAAATAGGAGAATAAAATAAAATGAAAAAATTTATATCGTTTTTTATTGCTGCAATAATGTCAGCAAATATATCTGTCAATGTAACAGCTTACGATTTTAATAATGTGATAAATGCTGATATGCCTCAGTTAAGCTACGGAATGGGACTTGAAATAACTGATGCAAAGGATAAATATGGAAATGATATTGAATATTCTGAAATTGCTGCACCGTTTTCCTCAGAAGAATACCCCGCTTATTATTCTCTTGTTGATGAAGGATTTTCAACCGGTGTAAGTAATCAGGGAGCATCAAGCAATTGCTGGGCTTTTGCATCTGTTGCTTCTCTTGAAAGTAATTTGCTTAAACAAAATATTCCTCAAACAAAAGAATCAGCTGATATTTCAGAAAGCCATATTGTATGGAATGCATTAAGAAATAATTCAGGTGATGTTAATGATGTAAATGCCGGTGACGGGGTGAATGCTGATTTGCCTTATCTCGTGGGTGATGACTGGCAGGAAGCTGCAGCTTCAATATTAAGAGGCAGCTGCGAGCTTGAAGAAAACGCTAAGTTTTATCCCTATGAATTTGCAAAAATGATTTATGATGACAGTAATTTCAGAAATTCATCTTATTATCATTTAAGACAAGTGGAGCAGATACCGTCTGATATGAATACAATAAAGGAAAGACTTATGGATACGGGAGCATTATATATAGGCTATTATATGAATAATAGCTACTATGTAAGTGATAATTATTCATATTATTATCCTACACAAAAAGTTGCGAACCATGGTGTTGCAATTGTCGGCTGGGATGACAGTTATTCCAAGGAGAATTTTAAAACTCAGCCTGAAGGTGATGGTGCTTGGATTTGCAAAAACAGCTGGGGAAGTGACTGGGGTGACAGCGGTTATTTTATGATGAGCTATTATCAATATCTTGAACAGGTTGTATCCTTTGTAGGTGATGATATTGATAGTTATGATAATGCTTATATGTATGATGGTGCAGGGTATTCTAAGGGTATTTATTACAGTGCAGATAATAGTAATAAATGTTCTTATGCCAATATCTTTAAGACAGAAAATAATGAAAGGCTTACTTCTGTGGGAATATATTCCCTTGATAATAATCAGGATTATACCATAGATATTTATACAGGTGTCAGCACTTCTCCTGCAGATGGCACAAAAATATATACTCAGACAGGAACTATACCCTATATAGGATATTATGGTATTGAGCTGGATGATAAAATAAATCTTGATAAGGATACTGTATTTTCAATAGTTGTCACTCAGATAAACAATAGTGGCAATATTGCGTATATACCTTGTGAAATATTAAATGATGGTGAAAAAACGTATACATATAATGTAAAAAAGGGGCAGAGCTTTATATTATATAATGGAGAATATACTGATACTACTGAAATTTCAGACAATGTGGAAAAGGGTAATGTTTGTATTAAGGCTTTTACAAAATATAATAATACAGAAAATATGTTATCTGAATCAATATCAGAGCTTAGTTTATTAATCGATAATTATAATAACTTGGAAAAAGAAGATAATACAGAGTATTCTTTTGACAGATTGCAGTCAGGAATAGCAAAGGCAAAAGAATATATTGAGTCTGAGCCCGATGATTATAAAATAACAAACAATTATATAGCTATGCTAAAGGGGTATTATTCAGCTTTGCAAAAGCCGTTATATATATCAAACGCCGATGAGTTTGCAGCATATGCAAACAGCTTTGACAATAAGACAATCAGAACTACAGAAGCTGAGCTTATTTCTGATATAGTTCTTCCCGATAATATTCAAACTATAGGTGACAGTATGTATTTCTATGGTTCATTAGAAGGACATAACCATAAAATAGAAAATATTAACAGCACTCTGTTTTATTATGTTTTAAACGGTGGTATAAACGGTATAAATGTTGTGGGAAATATAACAGCAGATACTGATACATCGGGTTTTATTCGTTATCTTGAAAACAGCACACTTAACAGATGCAGTTTTTCGGGGAATGTTACAGTCAGCGGAGATTCAGCCTATGCAGGCGGACTTGTATATTTTGCTTACAATTCAGTTATATCCGATTGTTATAATAATGGAAATATATCTGCAGGCTACACCGGCGGTATTGCATTCAAAACATATGGCGGTGTATTTAAAAACTGCTATGACAATGATGATAATTTTATATGCAGAGCTACCGTACAAAATGCTGCAGATTATATTAACTGTTATTCCACCCTTAATGGTGAACCCAATGCGGAAGTCATAACAACAGATGACCTTGCAGACTATAGGCTCTCTCATAGACTTAATACAACAGATAACACTGAAAATAATTCAGGAATATGGAGTAATAACGGTGAAATTCCTGTTTTTGCAGATAGTGAGAATACTCCTGTTTATTCAGTTAAATGTGATTGCGAATATATTTACAGAAAGGCTGATGATAAAACAGTGCTGCCTGTAAATCCTGTGTATAATAATAATGTTGTTATTAACTGGATTTATAATGATAGTATCATAAATGAAGTAAGTGATGTTTATGAGGATATTATATTAATCGGGGATAAAGTGCTTCTTGGAGATATAAATGAAAGCGGAAGTGTTGAAAATACTGATATTGCTGAAATATTAAAATATGCCGCAAATATATTAACTCCTAATGAACGACAGAAAATAATTGCAGATACTAATATTGATAATGAGAATAATATAATTGATGTAATAAGTCTTCTTAAATACAATAACTCCCTTTAATGGGAGTTATTGCTTTTTAATATATTAAAATGTCAGTATTGCAGGAAGCAATTGATAATTTCTTGCTATTATATATACAGTGTATGCAATGTACATAAGTATCATAAGAGTTCCGCCCTTAAATCTTAAAGTATCGTTTTTAAGCACCATAATAAGCACTACGATATTTACAAATATAAGAAGCATTGTATCAATAATTGAATCAATGCCGGCTGCTCCAAGCTCAATAGGGCAAACCACTGACGATACACCGAGCACAAGAAGCACATTGAATATATTTGAACCTACTACATTTCCCAGAGCCATATCACTTTCGCCTTTTCTTGCTGCTACTATACTTGTGACCAGCTCAGGAAGTGAAGTTCCAAATGCAACTACCGTAAGACCTATAAGGGCATCACTCATACCTAAAAAAGATGCAATTATTTTAGCGTTGTCAACAACAAGATTACCGCCTATTATTATACCTACAAGACCTATTGCAATAAGAAAAATACTCATTAAAGGTGAATGAGAAGCAATTTCTTCTGTTTCAGTATCCCTGTTTTTCAATGCTGAAGCAATAAGTATTACAAGATATACCGCAAAAAGCACAAGCATTGCAATTCCTGAAAATCTTGAAAGACCATAATCGTTTTCTATATCAAGGCTGAAGTTGCCGCCTACATATAACAAACCAAGTAAAATTATTGTGGCTAAAATCGAAAAAGGAAAATCTCTTCTTAACAAATCCTTTGTAACTTTAACAGGCTGAAGTAATGCACAAATACCAACTACAATAAGAAGATTGAAAAAGTTTGAACCTATAACATTACCTACTGCAATACCATTTACGCCGCCCATTGCTGCTGATATGCTGACGGCTGTTTCGGGAGCAGATGTTCCCATAGCCACAACTGTAAGACCAATTATTATAGACGGCACTTTTAAAAGCTTAGCTACAGATGAACTGCCGTCTACAAAAAAATCAGCACCCTTTATAAGGCAAACAAAACCGACTACAAGCCAAATTAAGGATAATAATATACTCATTTTTCTTCCTCCTAATTGTATTAGCATAATAATTATAATTATTTAATGTAATAATGTCAATAGAGTAAGTTAAAAATTTAACAAATTCATAATAATTTAACTAATAACATTATTTTTTAACTATTTTTGTTGAATAAATAAAGATGACATCTCTCATTAAAAACGAAAATTAATTATTAATATAAATTTAAAACACCTGACCAATCATTGACTCTTTAACAAACTTTAACAAAAATAATTAAAATTTTTGTTGACAAAACAAAAAAACTCTGATATAATTTCACTTGTGTTCAGCAAAACTGAATATTAAACGGGAGCATAGCTCAGCTGGGAGAGCATCTGCCTTACAAGCAGGGGGTCACAGGTTCGAGCCCTGTTGTTCCCATTATGGCGAGGTAGCTTAGTTGGCTAGAGCGTCCGGTTCATACCCGGAAGGTCAAGGGTTCGAATCCCTTCTTCGCTATTGAAAGCCTTGTAATTATCACAATTACAAGGCTTTTTCTTTTTTTGATTTAATAATATTTTTTCTTTTTCCCGCATTTTTCCCGCATCAGAATTTAATGAGCATTTTGGAATAAATAATTGATTCTAGCGACTGCATCAGCTTTTGTCTGAGGAATAACGTGAGTATATATATCGGCGGTTATAGATATATTACTATGTCCTAGAAGTGTTGAAACAGTCTTTATGTCCACGCCTGCTTCAAACAGTTTACTTGCATAGGTATGTCGGATATTGTGGAATTTACGGTACCTTACATTAGCTCTTTTTAATATATATAGTAATTAATATGTTCTAAAATAAAATTAGGCTGAAGCAACAGAAGCTTCAGCCTAATTATATCATTTTTATTATTGAAAGCTAATTTACAGTAAAATTTCACTTGCCGGTTAAATCAGCTTATTAAAATTAAATATTTATATTATTTAAAAATTATTTCAGAATTCTTCTTGCTCCAACATAAGTTTTTACTGCATAGCCATCACTTAAATCTGAAATAACAACTCCGTTTCCTGCACCGTTAGTAGAGTGAATATATTGACCATTTCCAATATACATACCAACATGAGATATTTCAGAGCTTCCGCCTGAATTAAAGAATACAAGGTCACCTGCTTCGAGGTCTTCCTGTTCAACATCTGCACCCTGACCATACATATCTCTTGAAGTTCTTTGAAGAGTTATGCCAAAATTATTATACACACTATATACAAATCCTGAACAATCTACACCGTTTTCAAGGTCAGTACCAGCCCAAACATAAGGAGTGCCTAAATAATTCTTTGAAAATTCTACTAAATTTTCGCCTGTAACATTTCCGTCATTATTATATAAAACTTTAGTACTGCTTGCTGCTTTTGGTTTTTCAACAACGTTAGCCGGCTTAGTGCCGTTTTTTAATGTTACATAATCAACACTTACATAACCTGATGTATTAGTATCATCAGTAACCTTTATCCAACCATTTTCATAACCATTAACTGTTAAATTATAACCTTCAGGAAGTGATTTTAAAAGCTGACCTTCCATACTTGGTGCTTCTCGCAAGTTAAGTGATGTAGCATTTACTACTGCATATATATTGCTTGAACCTGACTTAATTTGAGCCTGAGCTGTTGTAGCTGTTGAAGCAATAGGTACAGTGAGTGAAGGAAGATACTGAAGCAAACTGCCCTGCATAAAATCTTTATGGATATATCCTGTAGCGTTATTAAATTTGATTATGTACCAGTCACCAGTTTTTCCTGATGTTACAAAGACTTGTCCTTTTTTAGCCTTTCCTAAAATTGATGCAGAAGTAGATGGAGAAGTTCTTACATTTACATCTTCTGCTATACAAGTTGCATCAGTTTGTGTTACCTGTAAAAATTGAAGATTGATAAAGCCTGTCCCGCCATTGGATTTTTTAACCTGAAACCAGCCGTTATTTGCATTAGCAATTATTGTGACTGTTTCATCTAAGTCCGCAGTGCCTACTATTCTGCCCTCTGTAGAATTGTATGAACGCATATTAACTGAGCTTCCGGTAACCTTAGCTAAGTTTGAAGCATATGCAGGAGTTGTAATAATCATAGATAATATACAACCTGCTGACAATAATTTACTTAGAAATTTGTTTTCCATATTTAAACTCCTTTCTAACAGAGTATTATAACATAGTGTGCTTTTAATAAATGTTACGTAATTATTACAACCTATTTTACAAGAAAATATAGTATTTGTCAAGGGTTTTTGAATTAAATATTAAAATTGTAATATAATTGTTACAATGATAATAAATTAAATAATAAAAGTAGAAAAGACTCAAATCTTTTGTGAGATGACATCCATCGTTAGATTTTTAGGTCTAACTTTTGGGATTAGGTTCATCACCTCATTGGAATGAGTCTTTTCTTTTTGGACTTAATGCTGCAGCCTCTTAGATGTTTACACAATATTTGGGATTAACCCGAAATTTTTTTGGACTTTTTACAGCCCTTTGTTATTTCATAATTTCAAGGGATCTGCAGCTATTATGAATATGTGCCTCTTTAAAGCTTCCGCAATATTCACCGTCAACTGTCCAGCTAACATCTTCATCGGAAATAAATCTTATATTAGATGTTTTAAACACATAAAATAAATCTCTGTCAAATTTTGCTGCCAAAAAACAGGCAATAAAATCTCGGACATCATTTATATTATTTATACTTTTTACAAGAATAACCTCAAACAATCCATCATCAAGATCAATATCATCATCTCCAAAAATTTTGAACCCGCCAACTTTTTTTGAATTAGCAACAAAGCCAAGAACAAATTTATCATCTATAACTCCATTATCATACTCAACTCTTATTTTATATGAGGGAATATTTGCAATCTGCTTCATACCCTCGAGAACATAAGCAAGATGTCCAAGCATATTTTTCATATTTTGGGGAGTTTCATAGGATACATTTGTAAAAATTCCAAAGGCACAAATATATGTGAAAATTCTTTCATTTATTTTACCAATATCAATTACTGTTTTATTTCCGGTCAGTGCTGTTTTAAAAGCCTCCTCAATATCAATTGGTATTCCTGCAGTATTGGCAAAATCATTTGTTGAACCGCATGGGACATATCCTACTACAGGCTTTTTATCGAGCATCATAATGCCTGATACAACTTCATTAAAAGTGCCGTCACCGCCGCAGCATATAATATTATCAAACTCACCGCCCTTTTGTGAAGCAATCTCCTTGGCATGGCCTCTATATTGAGGTATATATGTTACGACCTCGTATTGCTCACTGTTATAATAATCTATCATATCAGCCAGATATTTTCCTATGGAAGCTTTGCCTGAGCGTGTATTGACTATGAGTAAAAGCTTTTTCAAATTTCTCCCTCCAAACACAACTTATATATTTATATTATAAACTGCATATATATTTCAGTCAACATTTATATAAAAAATAGCCTGTTATCCATCACATATCAGATAACAGGCTATCTCTTAGAATCTTCAATACTCATTTTTAGTTTGAATTTCCTTTCTTTAATTGGATTTTATTCACATTCCCTAATATGTTTTAAAATCCTTTTTGATAATAATGACCTATAATATTATTAAAATTCCTTCTCTTAATACAGCTATTAATCAACCAGCATAATTAATTCTTGTTTCTCTTAATTTATCTGATTATTAATCTCTGATTACTATACTATAGTATATTTGCAATTTTCTTGTTATCAGCTAATTAAGGTTTCCATTACCCTTTTATATGTGCACTTTATAATAACTTCTATGGGCTTTGTTATAATATCACTGATAAGATTTCTTATATATAAGTCATTACTTATCTTGTATATTTATTATAAGTTATATCTTTTAATTTGTCAAGTACTTTTTATAATTTTTCTGCGTTAATTTGTTAAAAATTGATTATTTAATACATTCTTCTTAAAAGAAAGGGCTTGTTGCTTAATATTATACCATTGGTTTTAATATAGTTCAATTTTTTTGTCATTTTATTTTACAGCTTATCCCCAAAATACATTTAACCTTTTTCCTTTATCATTTTAAACATCTGGACTCTATTATTTATACCTAATTTTCTATATATATTCATTATATGCTTTTTTAATGTATTTGAACTTATAACAAGGTCATCACAAATTGAAGTATTATCTTTTCCTGCCAAAAGTTCCTGCAAAATTGTTTCTTCTCTTTTGGTAAGTTTAAATTTTTCAACGGCAGTTTTTATAGAAATTTTATCACTGCACTCTTTCTTTTTATTATATTCCGTAAAAAGCCTGTATGCGATATGCTCTTTAAGCATATCCAGTATAAATATATCGTCATAATTAAAATTATCCTTGCCAATTGTTCTGTAAAGACTGATTATACCAAGAAATTTCTTATCATATGCCAGCACAATGTGTATTGAAAAATGCCATCTGTTTGGAACATAAAGCATTTTGTAATATTGAGTTTCGCACCTTTCATTTTCTTTAATTATGTCGGTTTCTCTAAATACAATACATTTGCCGCTATTCATAATATCGCATTTATATTTTACGGATTTTTCTAAATCACTGTTATAGCCAACACCATCACATAATCCCCCATTACAATCTGACAAAAAGAAATCGGCAGCATCAAAATCCAGGAGCATTCTAAGATTTTCCATTAGATTGGAACGCATTTCATCGGATTTTTCTGTAGTATAAATTTTGTAAATAACACTGTTTAGTGTCAGCCAGTCATTAATTTCCAGCTTTTTCATATAATCATCTCCAAAACAAAAAAAAGAGACAATTTATAAATTGCCTCTTTGCATATAATTATTATACATTATCATTTGAAATAAATCAATACTTAAATTTAATAATTCCGGATAAATGCACGAGTTAAAATTTTGTTAAAAGTATTTCAAATGTATTAATTTATTCAGTATGCTACGCTATATTGATGTTGTGATATGATAAATATATATTGATTTATTATAAAATTTTAAATCTATGACTAAAATGTTTAAAATCTTAACACTTTTGCAACCTGATATATTTGTCCTGATATTAGTATAAGGTTGTATTGTTTGGAGAAATGTGGTATAATTATATTAACAAATCTGGAGGTTTTATTATGAGAATTGATAACAGAAAAAATGATGAATTAAGAAAAGTTAAAATTATTAAGGATTATATTATACATCCTGAAGGCTCTGTGCTTATATGTATGGGAAATACAAAGGTTATCTGTAATGCTACAGTAGAAGAAAATGTGCCGCCATTTAAGCTCGAAAGCGGAGAAGGCTGGGTTACTGCTGAATATTCAATGCTGCCAAGAGCAACAAATACAAGAAATAAAAGAGATATTTCCAAAGGCAAACAAAATGCCAGGTCTGTTGAAATTCAAAGGCTTATCGGAAGAAGTTTAAGAGCAGGTATTGATTTTAAGCTTCTTGGAGAAAGAAGTATAACTGTTGACTGTGATGTTATACAGGCTGACGGAGGTACAAGAACTGCATCTGTTACGGGCGGTTTTGTCGCAATGTATATAGCTTGTCAGAAGCTTGTTGAAAAGAAAATTATTAAAACAAATCCTGTTACTAATTTTGTATCAGCTGTCAGCGTTGGAATAATTGACAAAGTGCCTTGTCTTGATTTGTGCTATCAGGAGGATTCTCACGCAGGTGTTGATATGAATGTTATTATGACAGATGAAGGTAATTTTGTTGAAATTCAGGGAACAGGTGAAGGCTGTACATTCTCAAGAGAACAGCTTAATGAACTTCTAGCTCTTGCCGAAAAGGGTAACAGAGAACTTTTTAAAATTCAAAAAGAGGTACTTGGGTTATGAAAAAAATAGTCTTTGCCACAAAAAATAAAGGAAAAATGAAAGAAATTATTGCTAAACTTCCTGATTACGATGTAGTCAGTATGGAGGAAGCAGGAATAGATATTGACGTTGAAGAAAACGGAGAAACCTTTGAAGAAAATGCAGTTATAAAAGCTGAAGCAATTATGAAATTATGTAATGAAATTGTAATTGCCGATGATTCAGGACTTGAAATTGATTATCTTGATAAGGCTCCGGGAATATATTCGGCAAGATTTTTAGGCCACGATACATCCTATGATTTTAAAAATAAAAAAATACTTGAAATGCTAAGAGATGTGCCAAATGAGAAAAGAACTGCACGATTTGTATGTGCAATGGCTGTAGCATTTCCAAATGGTGAAACTAAGGTAACAAGAGCCACTATTGAAGGAATTATCGGACATAGCATAACAGGTGAAAACGGTTTTGGCTATGACCCTATCTTTTTTGTGCCGGAGCTTAATAAAACCACTGCTGAGCTATCTATGGAAGAAAAGAATAAAATCAGTCATAGAGGCAAGGCACTTGATAATGTTAGAAAAATATTAGAGGAAAAATAAATGAAATTACTTGTAATCAGCGATACCCATGGAGTATTAAACAAGGTCTGCAGAGTTTTAAATGCTATAAAAAATTCTATTGATGGAGTAATACACTGTGGGGACATAACCGATGATGTGGATATTTTAAAATCAAGATATAAAGATATTTTATTTTATAATGTAAAAGGTAATTGTGATTATAATTCAGGTGTGCCTGATGAGATGATGTTTGTAATCGGCGGCAAAAAAATATTTGTTGCTCATGGTCATAATTATGGAGTAAATTATAATATAGACAGACTTTGCTACAGAGCAATGGAATTAGGTGCAGATGTTTGCCTTTTCGGACATACCCACATTCCCATTGTTGAAAATTATAATGGTATTGTTATATTAAATCCGGGAAGCTTATCATCTCCAAGAGGCGGTTCAAATTCAAGCTATGGCATTATTACCATAGAGGGTGAATCTGTTCGTGGAAGTATTGTAGAATATAAATAAGAGGTGTGATATGGATATATTAAAAACCCTTGAAAAGGAATTTCAATTAAAGGCTTTTCAGGTTGAAAACACAGTAAATTTAATAGATGAGGGCAATACTATTCCTTTTATTGCCAGATACAGAAAGGAAATGACAGGCTCTCTTGATGACCAGATAATAAGAGAACTGTCTGAAAGATTGCGTTATCTAAGAAATCTTGATGAAAAGAGAGAATCTGTAAAAAATCTTATAGCTGAGCAGGATAAGCTTACTGATGAAATATCATATGCTCTTGATAATGCTGTTACAATTACAGAAATAGATGATATTTACAGACCTTACAGACCAAAGAGAAGAACCAGGGCAACAATTGCAAAAGAAAAAGGACTTGAGCCTTTAGCTGCAGCAATTATGCTTCAAAGTATAAAAACAGATATAAAAATTGAAGCTGAAAAATATATTGATAAAGAAAAAGAAGTAAATAATGCTGAAGATGCTGTAGCAGGTGCAATGGATATTATAGCTGAAATTATATCTGATGATGCAGACAATAGAGCTATTATAAGAAAAGCTACCATAAACAATGGTTTTGTAGTTGTAAAGGCTGTTGACAGTGATGCTGAAAGTGTCTATGAAATGTATTATGATTATTCTGAACCAATAAAGAAAATGGCTCAGCATAGACTTCTTGCAATTAACAGAGGCGAGAGAGAAAAAATATTAAATGTTAAAATAGAAGCTCCTGTTGAAGAAATATATAAAAAGCTGGAAGCAAAAATAATACATTCAAATAAATATACCGATGATATATTAAAGGCTGTAATTGATGACAGCTATAAACGCCTTATTGCTCCTGCTATTGAAAGAGAAGTAAGAAATGAGCTTACAGACAAAGCTGAAGATGGTGCAATAAAGATATTCGGTCAGAATTTAAAGCAGCTTATTTTGCAGCCGCCTATTAAAGATAAGGTGGTACTTGCTCTTGACCCCGGTTATAAAAACGGGTGCAAGACTGCTGTTGTTGACGGCATAGGCAAGGTGTTGGATTATGGAATAATATATCCTGTGTTATCACAGAGCAAGGTTAAAGATGCTGAAAGGTTTGTATGTGAAAAGGTGAAAAAGCATAATGTGGATATTATAGCAATAGGAAATGGTACAGCATCAAGAGAAACAGAACTGTTTACTGCCGAAGTTATTAAGAATAATAAATTAAATGTTCAATATATTATTGTAAACGAAGCAGGTGCTTCTGTTTATTCAGCATCAAAGCTTGGTGCTGAAGAATTTCCTGATTATGATGTATCAATAAGAGGTGCAATCAGCCTTGCCAGAAGATTGCAGGATCCCCTTGCCGAGCTTGTAAAAATAGATCCTAAAAGTATCGGAGTAGGTCAGTATCAGCATGATATGAATCAAAAAAAATTAAGTGAAGCACTTGGCGGTGTAGTTGAAAGCTGTGTAAATAGTGTGGGTGCTGATTTGAACACTGCATCTGCCGCACTTTTATCCTATGTTGCAGGAATAAATTCAACTATTGCTAAAAATATTGTAGCTTACAGAGAAGAAAACGGTAAGTTTAAAACCAGAAAAGAGCTTTTAAAGGTATCTAAATTAGGACCTAAGGCATTTGAACAGTGTGCAGGCTTTCTTAGAATTACAGATGGTAAAGTACCTCTTGATAACACAGGAGTTCACCCTGAAAGCTATGACATAGCCAAAAGGTATCTGGAAAAAACCAATTCAAAAATCGGTGAAGTTAAAAATACTGATATTAAAGATATAGAAAAAATGGCTAATGAGCTTGAAGTTGGTGTGCCAACTCTTATTGATATAATAAAAGAGCTTCAGAAGCCCGGACGTGACCCAAGAGATGAGATGCCTAAGCCTATTCTTAAAAGTGATGTTTTATCAATTGAGGATTTAAAAGAGGGTATGGTGCTTAAGGGTACTGTAAGAAATGTAATAGACTTTGGTGTGTTTGTTGATATTGGAGTGCATCATGACGGACTTGTGCACATATCACAGATTTGTGACAAATATATAAAACACCCTCTTGAGGAAGTAAGTGTAGGGGATATAGTTGATGTTAAAATATTAAGTGTTGATGTTAAAAAACACAGAATTTCATTAACAATGAAATTGTGATAAATATGTATCAAAAGTGGGGAAAATCCCACTTTTGAATATTACATATATTCAAAGGATAAACATTCTGTTTCACAGCAATCCTTTGCACAGTTACAATCCTGACCTATAACAATATCTGATAAAGTACAGTATTCAGCAGCCTTATCATGATACTTACATGAGTTTACTCTGCACTTAATAGAATGATTTAATGCCATATATATCACCTCCGATATTAATATAACCTATATTAAAATTATTATTCAGGAGATTAGTAGTATGAACAAATTGTTTGACTGTCATTGTGATACTCTGACAAAAGCTATGGAATATCACCAGAATTTGTATGATAATAAATTGCATATTGACATTAAAAGGCTTAATAAATTTAAAAGCCCTGTGCAGATTTTTGCTATTTGGCTTGAAAAACAGTATTTATCAAGAGCCTTTGATAATACTTTAAAGGTTATAGATTTTTTTAATGAACAAAAAATAAAGTATAGTGAGTATATTACATCTGATTATAATGATATTAACAGGCTTAGATTTATATTGTCTGTTGAGGGCGGTGAAGCTGTTGAAGGAAGCCTTGAAAAGCTTAATATTCTCTATGAAAAGGGAATAAAGCTTATGACACTGACTTGGAATTATAAAAATGAAATTGGCAGCGGAGCTTTATCTGAATGCGGTGACGGACTGACTGAATTTGGAAAAAGTGTTGTCAGAGAAATGAATAAGCTAAATATGCTCATTGATGTATCCCACCTTAACGAAAAAGGCTTTTGGGATGTGTACAATATTACTGAAAAACCTTTTATAGCGACTCATTCCAATGCTTATGCCCTATGCAGACACCCAAGAAATCTCAATAACCGGCAGATTAAAGCAATTGTGGAGGCTGATGGTATAATAGGAATAAATTTGTATCCTGTATTTATTGATAAAGGGAAGGGCAGAACCGATAATATTTTAAAACATATTGATTATTTTTTAAATATCACAAATGGTGGTAATATTGCTCTCGGATGTGATTTTGACGGTATAGAAGTTTGTCCTGAGGATATAAAAAACGTCAGTGATTTACAATATTTATACGAAATAGTTTCTGATAAATTTTCTAATAATATTGCTGATAAGATATTTTATGATAATATGAACGAATTTATTATAAAAAATAAAATCTTGCAATAATTTATTATTTATTGTAAAATGTAAGTACTAAGGAAAGGGGTGTTGTATATGAATATTTCAAAACTTGCAGGTTTGGTAAGACCATCTTCAACTCTTAGTCTTTCTGCTCTGGCAGATAAAAAGAGAGAACAAGGCATAGATATAATTAATTTCAGTGCAGGAGAGCCTGATTTTAATACACCTGATAATATAAGTAATGCAGCTATTAAGGCTATCGAAAATCATTTTACAAAATACACCGCATATGAGGGTATTTATGAATTGAGAAAGGCCATAGCTGATAATTTTATAAATGACAAACTGGGGCTTAATTATTCTGCCAAAAATATTATTATATCAAATGGCAGCAAACAGGCACTTTTTAATGCGTTTACTGCTATTTTGGATTTTGGTGATGAGGTTATTGTGCCTGCTCCTTATTGGAACAGCTACATAGATATGATATATATTGCAGGAGGAAAACCTGTTGTTGTAAAGACAAAAAGAGAAAATTTCTTTAAGGTAACTGCTGATGAGCTTGAAAGGGCTTATACAGATAAAACAAAAGCTATTATTATCAATAGTCCGAATAATCCTACCGGAATGGTTTATTCCGAAGATGAGCTTAGGGATATAGCTGATTTTGCAAATAAAAAGGATATATTTGTTGTGTCAGATGAAATATATAACAGAATGATTTACAGCAGAAAATTACAGCATATTTCAATAGCTTCACTTGGTGAAGAAATATTTAAAAGAACAATTGTTATAGGCGGTTTTTCAAAAAGCTTTTCTATGACAGGCTGGAGAGTGGGGTTTGCTGCTGCTGATACTGAAATAATTAATGCAATGGCTAATATTCAGTCAAATACCACTTCTAATGTAAATTCAATTGCCCAGATGGCAGCTCTGGAAGCTATAACAGGCGATCAGGAATGTGTGGATTTAATGCTTAAAGAATTTCAGCACAGACGTGATTTTATATCTCAGAGAATTTCTGATATTCCTCTTTTAAGCTCACTTCTTCCAAAAGGTGCATTTTATCTTTTTGTTGATGTTTCAAAGCTTTTTGGCAATGAAGTTAGGGGAATTAAGCTTAAAACAAGTGCCGATGTTGCTAAAGTGCTTCTTGATTTTTACAATGTAGTTGTTGTACCGTCTGATGCCTTTGGTTATGATAACCATATAAGGATTTCTTATGCAACCTCTATGAGAGATATTATTGAGGGCTGCAATAGAATAGAGAAGTTTGTAAAAGAGAATTATTAAAAAATAATGCCGTAATATGTGAAATATTGCGGCATTATTTTTGCATTTTATTATATTTATTTTGTATTATTTTATAAAGCTCATAGGTTGCAAGGGCATCAAAATAAGCTCTATGGGCATTTTTAAGATTAATATTAAAATATTCAGTGAGATAGGCAAGGTTATGTTTTTTACATTCTTTATTATACTTTCTGCTTAATCTAAGGGTATCAATCACTGAATTATTTAAGCTAAAGCCTAAGCTTTCGGCATTGTATTTCATAAAGCTTATGTCAAAAGGCGCATTATGAGCTATAAGAGGCAGCTCTTTTACAAAATCAATAAAATATGGCATAGCCTCTGAAATAACAGCCTTATCTGTAACCATATCATTTGTAATATGTACTATATTGCTGATATAAGGTGATATATAACATTCCGGATTAATGAGCATATTAAATGTGCCTGTAATTTTATTATCAGTTACCTTTATTGCTCCAATTTCTATTATTCTGTCTTTTTCATAGCTCATACCTGTTGTTTCAAGGTCAAATACAACGTAATCATTAACAATCGGTTCACCTATAATATTAAATTTAATTTTTTCTTTTTTAATATTTTTATTTGGTTGTCTGTAATTAAAAAAATCATTGTTTTTTAAATCTGATTTTTTTATAAGATAACTTAAAAAATCATCCATATTATTTATAGCTTCTGAATAAGCCGATAACCTTTCCTATAATTCTGAGTTCTTTAACATAAATAGGTGAGTAAGCATCGTTTTCAGGCTGTAATCTGACATACTCTTTTTCTAAATAATATCTTTTACAGGTAACAGAATCATCTATAAGAGCAATAATAATATCCCCATTATCAGCAGTAGGCTGTTGACGAACTATAACCATATCCTTATTGTAAATACCTGCATTAATCATACTGTCACCCTTTATTCTAAGCATAAATGATGTTTCATTTGATAAATATTCTAAAGGAACAGGAAAATAACCCTCTATATTTTCTACTGCAAGAATAGGCTGTCCTGCTGATACAGCACCGATTATTGGAATACTTCCGCATTCAGGCAGCATATTTGAATTATAAAAATTTTCTTCCTGAATTTCTATACATCTGTTTTTGCTTTTATGTCTTTTAATATATCCTTTTTTTTCTAAAGCAACGAGATGATGATAAACTGATGAGGTAGATGATAAATTAACATACTCACACATTTCTCTTATTGCAGGTGCAACTCCCTTTGTTCGAATTTCTGATTTTATAAAATCATATAGCTTTTCTTGTATAGCTGTAAGTTTTTCCATATAAGCCATTGCTCCCTTCGAAAATTGATTATAGTAATATAATATCATATTTTCGAAAATTGTAAAGTAATATGAGAGAATTTGTTTATATTTTTTTATTGTTATAAGCTATATGGAAATTTATAATTTATATATGGAATGCTAAGGAGGATGAAAATGAAAATAAAATGTATTTGTAAAAATAATGTTTTAATAGTAAGTGTAAGGGGTGATATTGACCATGGGTCAGCTGCTGCAATAAAAGCCAATATTGCTAATGAAATTACTAAAAATAAAACAAATAAGGTTATATTAAATATGGAAAATGTTGATTTTATGGACAGTTCAGGTATTGGTATGCTTATTGGAAGATATAAGGAAATGATGTTAATAAATGGTGAAATAGTTATTACGGGAGTAAGTGAATATGCAGATAAAATTTTGAAATTGTCAGGATTGTACAAGCTGATTAAAAGATTTGAAAATATTGATGAAGCATTAGCTTATTTTAAAGGAGGTGTTTGCAATGAATAGTGTGGATATGGTTTTTAATGCAGTTGCTGAAAATGAAGCATTTATAAGAGTAGCAGTATCAGGCTTTCTTTTATATCTTAACCCAAGCCTTGAAGAAATAAATGATATTAAAACAGCTGTTTCAGAGGCTGTTACCAATGTAATTATACATGCCTATAAAATCCCTGAGGGAAAAGTTTATTTCAGTATTTCAGAGGATAATAAAAATATAACAATAACAATTAAAGATAATGGATTTGGAATAGAGGACATTAAAAAGGCTAAACAGCCTTTTTATTCCTCAGATTTAATATCTGAAAGAGCAGGACTTGGGTTTACGGTAATGGAGTCCTTTATGGATAGTCTTGAAATTAAAAGTCAGGTTGGTATCGGCACAGAAATAATTATGACAAAGAGGCTGCATTAAAAATGGAGATGGATAATGAATATACATATAAATTAATAAATAAAGCAAAGCTTGGTGACAATAAAGCTATGACAATGCTCATTAATAATAACAGTGGTCTTATATGGTCTGTCGTAAGAAGATATATAAACTGCGGACAGGATAAAGATGATTTGTATCAGCTTGGCGCAATGGGCTTTATTAAAGCGGTAAAAAATTTTAATACAGAGCTTAAACTGAAGCTTTCAACTTATGCAGTGCCTATGATAAGCGGTGAAATCAAAAGGTATTTAAGAGATAACGGACCTATTAAAATAAGCAGAAAGCTTAAAATGATTTACATTAAATACGGAATAGAAAAGGAAAAATATTACAAACTCTATGGAAAAGAATGTGATTTGAAAAAGCTTGCTGAAGTTATAGGTGTTGATGCAGAAGAATTAGTACTTGCCATAAATGCAAATGAGAGTATAACATCTATAAATAAAACAATTATAAATTCTGACGGCAGTGAAACAAATATAATCGAAAAAATTGAAAATCCCAAGCTAAATCCTGAAAACAATATAGAAAGGCTTAATCTGTCACTTATACTTAATAAAATGGAGAGTTTAGATAAAAAAATAATTAAGCTGAGATATATTGAAAACAAAACCCAAACCGAAACAGGTATGATTGTTGGAATGTCACAGGTAAGTGTGTCAAGACTTGAAAAGAAAATACTTAAAAAAATCAGAGAAAATATGAATTAATGAATAAAAAACCTTAATTTGCAGAAAATACTCTAAAAGACTTTAAGGTGTGGAAATATGGATATTTATATTAAGGCTGATAAAAAATATAATACAAATAAAACAGGTAAAGTTCATTTAAAGGACATAGCTGATGTTTCCTGTGACAGCAGTATAAAATCCCAATTAGAAAATCTTACAGTGCTTAACATAAAAGATGAAGGGGAAAAATGTTATCTTGTTTCAATAATTGAAATAATAAACATCATAAATAATGCCTTCCCCGGTCATAGTATTAATAGTGTGGGGGAAACAGATACAGTTATTGAGTTTCAGAAAAATAAAAAAGAAAACAGTTATATAAAATATATTAAAATTATATTTGTATGTGTTGTGCTTTTTGCAGGTTCTGCTACGGCTATAATGAGCTTTCATTCTGATGCCCAAATGTCTACAGTATTTGAAAACTATTATTATATATTTTTTAATGAAAAAATTGAAAACCCTGCAATTATAAATTTGCCTTATTCATTGGGTCTTGCAATTGGAATTATTGTATTCTTTAATCATTTTTCAAATAAAAAGCTGACAAATGATCCTACACCTATTGAAGTTGAAATGTCAGTATATGAAAAAGATGTGACTGACAATATTATAGATACTCTGGATAAGGAGATTAAGAATAATGGTTCTTAAATATCTGATTTTAATTTTAATAGGAATAGGCAGCGGAACAGTAATATCGGGAGCAGTATTTGCTTTTATTTCAATAATTGGTGTTGTGCCAAGACTTGCATACAAAACATCAACTCAAAATAATATAAGAACCTATGAAACTGCAATAATACTTGGCGGCATATCAGGTGCAAGCACAATTTTTTTTAATTATTATATTCCTGCGGGAAAACTGATTGTAATATTATTTTCAGCCTGTATAGGAATATTTTATGGCTGTCTTGCGGTTTCTCTTGCAGAAATTTTAAATGTTATACCAATACTTGCAAGAAGAACAAGGCTTCAAAAGGGGGTTAAATATTTTATTATATTTCTTGCTGTGGGTAAATGTATAGGTTCGTTATTATATTATTTCGTGCCGGGATTTTATTATTAAAGGAGAGTGCCTATGGATAAAAAGGATAAAGAAAGATATAATAAACTTGTAAAAGAAAAAACACCTAAAAGTCCTATTGTAAAGGACTGTATCATAGCTTTTATTGTAGGAGGAATTATATGCTGTATAGGGCAGTTTGTAATGAATATTTTGGCTATATGGGGACTTACTACTGATGATACAGGTATATACACTTCATCAGTGCTTATTGTAATATCGGCAGTTTTAACAGGTCTTGGCTGGTATAGCAAACTTGGCAGATATGCAGGTGCAGGCTCTGCTGTTCCAATAACAGGTTTTTCAAATTCCATTGCATCATCAGCTATTGAGTTTAAAAAAGAGGGATGGATACTTGGTGTCGGCTCTAAAATATTTCTTATTGCAGGACCTGTTATTTTATATGGACTTATTGCATCTGTTGTTGTTGGTATAATATATTATTTAGTTTCTTAGGAGGAGAATATGGCTGAGCATATTGGAAAAGCATCTATGAAATTTAATAATAAAATATCCATTGTTTCTACTGCATCTATAGTGGGAAGTATGGAGGGGAAAGGACCTTTAAATAAATATTTTGACCATATACTTCAGGATAATCTTCTGGGACAGGATTCATGGGAAAAGGCTGAAAGTAAAATATCAAGAGATACAATTCAGCTTGCAATAAATAAGGCAGAAACTAAGCCTGAAAATATTGATTATATTTTATGCGGAGATTTGCTTAATCAATGTTCGGGAAGCTGCTATAGTGTAAGAAGTCTTAACATACCGTTTTTTGGCATATTTGGTGCCTGCTCAACATTTGGAGAAGCATTAAGTCTTGGCAGTGTTTTGCTTGAAACAAAAGGCTGCAATCAAGTTGTTGCAAGTGCATCAAGTCATTTTTGTTCTGCTGAAAAGCAGTTTAGATTTCCCCTTGATTTGGGAACTCAAAGACCTCCTACATCAACATGGACTGTAACCGGTGCCGGTGCTGCCCTGTTGTCAGTAAAGAATGAACACCCTTATATAACAGCCATAACAACCGGTAAAATTGTTGACTATGGCATAACTGATGCAAACAATATGGGTAGTGCAATGGCACCTGCGGCAGCAGATTTGATTGTTCGCCATTTTAAAGATTTTGACAGAAAACCTGATTATTACGATATGATTGTAACAGGTGATTTAGGCACATTAGGCTCAGAATTAATGTGTGAAATGGTTAAAAAAGAGGGATATGATATAAGAAATAAAGCATATGACTGCGGTATTGGGATATTTGATAATAACGAGCTTGATACTCACTGCGGAGGAAGCGGCTGTGCCTGTTCAGCAGCAGTATTTTCAGGATATTTGTACAGGCTTTTAAGAAAAAAAGATATTAATAAAATACTTTTTGTTCCTACAGGAGCTTTAATGAGTACCACCAGCGTTCAGCAGGGAGAGAGTATCGGAGGGATTGCACATGGTATTGTAATTGAAAATGAGGTGTAAATATGGATTATGTAAAGGCATTTGTTGTAGGGGGGTTAATTTGTGTAATAGGGCAGATATTAATTGATAAAACAAAGCTGACATCTGCAAGAATACTTGTAATGTTTGTTGTAATAGGCACCCTATTGGGCGGGCTTGGCTGGTATCAGAGCCTTGTGGAATTTGCCGGAGCAGGTGCTACAGTTCCTATAACGGGCTTTGGAAATACCCTTGCAAGAGGTGTTATAAAAGAAATTGATGCAGTTGGAATAAAGGGAATAATAACAGGCGGATTAAAGGCGGCTTCAGGGGGCATTACTGTTGCGCTTTTATCAGCATATATTGTGGCATTGCTTGCCAATCCAAAGGAAAAATAACTTTCTCATACTAAATGGGAAAGTTTTTTGTTATATAAAAAAGGATTTTAAGAGTTTATGAAGAATATAAAAAATAGAGGTGATTTATATGAACATAAGGGAACAAAGAGAAGAACTTGAAGAAAAAATATTAAGTCCTTATGCAGCAAAAAGCTCTATGTCAAAGGGCAGAGCTTTTGAGGAAGAACCTTGTGACATAAGAACCTGCTATCAGCGTGACAGAGATAGAATAATTCACAGCAAGGCTTTCAGACGGCTGATGCATAAAACTCAGGCATTTATATCTCCTGAGGGTGATCATTACAGAACAAGGCTTACTCATACTCTTGAAGTATCTCAAATTGCAAGAACTATTGCAAGAGCTTTAAATCTGAATGAGGATCTTACAGAAGCTATTGCACTTGGTCATGATTTAGGGCATACACCCTTTGGACATCTTGGAGAAGATGACCTTGCAAGAGTTGTGCCGGGAGGTTTTCATCATAATATACAAAGTGTCAGAGTTGTTGAAAAAATTGAAAAAAACGGAAAAGGACTTAATTTATCCTATGAAGTCCTTGATGGCATATTAAATCACAGAGGAGCAGGCTCTCCGTCAACTATGGAAGGCAAAATTGTGCAGATTTCAGATAAAATTGCATATATTAATCATGATATTGACGATGCCATAAGAGCAGGTATTCTTACAAATGAAATGCTGCCTCAGGACTGTATCGAAGTACTTGGCGATACCCATAAAAAAAGAATAGATTTTCTTATAAGGAATATTATAAAAAATAGTCTTGATAAAAATGATATTCTTATGACAAAAGAAGTAAGAACTTCAATGTATAATCTCAGGGGTTTTATGTTTGATAATGTTTATAATTCAGGGCAATTAAGTGAAGAAAGAAATAAATACGGAAGATTTTTAAGTATTTTATACAGCTACTTTATAGATAATTTTGACGAGCTTCCACAGGAGTTTAAAGATTTATACAATAATCACAGAGAAACAGAAAGTGAAGAAAGAGTTGTGGCTGATTATATAGCAGGAATGACAGACAGATTTGCACTTAAGGTTAATGCTGAATTAGGTGACAAACTAAAAAAATATATTTAAAAAAAGGATTTTTAATTGAAATGTCGAATTTTAAATATTAAGAGGAGAAGATTTAATTAAGATAGTGTGTATTATGGAGAGTGTATTTTATGTATTATCCAAAAGAAGTTATTGATGAAGTTGTAATGGGTAATGATATAGTAGATATTATTGGAGATTACGTAAAGCTCAATAAAAGCGGCAGTTCCTATAAGGGACTTTGTCCTTTCCATAACGAAAAAACTCCGTCTTTTAATGTAAACAGAGAAAATCAGTTTTATCATTGTTTTGGCTGCGGTGCAGGGGGAAATGTTATAAGTTTTCTTATGGAGCACATAGGATTAAGCTATATAGATGCTGTAAAATTTCTTGCCAATAGAATTAATTATGACCTGCCTGAAGAAAATTACTCACAGGATATGGCGAAAAAACGTGAACTAAAGCAAAAGCTATATGAAATACATAAGGTTTCTGCAAGATTTTATTATGAAAATCTTATATCCTCTGACGGAAAAAATGCGCAGGATTATTTGGATAACAGACAAATTTCAGCTTCAGCAAGAATAAAATTCGGTCTTGGTTATTCTCCTATTGCAAAGGGAGCTTTATACAAAAAGCTTAAAGAATTGGGATATGATGATGAAATTATATTCAAAAGCGGACTTGCCTATAAAAAAGACAATGGAGCAGTATTTGATAAATTTTATAACAGGCTTATGTTTCCGATAATTGACGTATATGGAAATGTTATAGGCTTTGGAGGAAGAATTTTAGGAGATGGTCAGCCTAAATATCTTAATTCTCCCGAATCTGAAATATTCACTAAAAGTGAAAATTTATACAATCTTAACCTTGCAAGAAAAAGTAAGTCTAAAGAAATGATACTTGTTGAGGGATATATGGATGCTATTGCCATATATCAGGCAGGATTTACTAATGTTGTTGCATCTCTTGGAACTGCATTTAATGAACGCCATGCCAAAACATTAAAAAACTACGCAAAAAGTGTTATACTTCTTTTTGACAGTGATGAAGCCGGAACCAAAGCTATTTTAAGAGCAATACCCGTTTTGAAAAAAGCAGGTCTTAGGGTTAAAGTCGTTCAGGTAACAGATGCAAAAGACCCTGATGAATTTATTAAAAAATTTGGAGCTTCTGCTTTTGATGAATTAATTAAAAACGCTAAAAGCTCTGTTATATTTCAGGCTGAACAAATCAGAAAAAACTATGATTTAACTATTCTTGAAGATAAAATAAGCTTTATGAATGAAATTGCTAAGATTATGTCAGATTCTGATAATTCAATAGAAACAGATGCTTATCTTAAAGAAATATCCGATATGACAAATATTGATTTATCCTCTGTTAAAAATGAAATAGAAAGATTGTATAATAAAGAATTTGATAAACCGGTGATAAAGGCAAAAAGTAAAATCGCTATAAAAAAATCAGGTACAAATGAAGCAAAACGAAGTCTTATTTCTATGATTGCTGCAAATAAAGGCTTATATACTGTTTTAAAAAATGTGTTAAGACCTGAATATCTTCAAGATGAGGTTTATTCAAGGGTTTTAGAAATAATATATGAGCTTTATGAAAATGACAAACCTGTTATTGCTTCAAATATAGTAAGCTATTTTGAAGATATTAAGGAACAGAATAAGGTTTCTGACATTTTTATTAACAAAGCTGATTATAATATCAATAAATTGGAAAAAGCAGTTAATGACCAGTTAAAGGATATATTAAAAAATTACTACTCAGGTTTGATGAATGATAAAAACAACAATGATAAATTAAACGATATAATGTTAATGTATAAAAATGTTAATAATTTGCATATATCATTAGATAAAGGTTAAAATAATTACGTATGAGAAAGGGAGTTTTGTTTTGAAAACTATAGATGATGCGGCTATCACAACTAAACTTAAAGAATTAATGGCTATAGCTAAAAAGAAGAAAAATATTCTGGACTACAGTGTCATTATGGATAATTTATCAAATCTTGAGCTTGACCCTAATCAAATTGACAAGGTTTATGAGTATTTAGAAGCACAGGGCATAGATATTATAGGCACTGTAGAGCTTGAAAATGAAGATACTGAAGAAAAGCAGCTTGATTTATCCGTTTCTGAAAATATTAACACTGATGATCATGTAAGAATGTATCTTAAAGAAATCGGAAAAGTTCCTTTGCTTTCTGCTGAAGAAGAAATTGCTCTTGCAAAAAGAATTGAAGAAGGCGATGAAGAAGCTAAGAGAAAGCTTGCAGAAGCTAATTTAAGACTTGTTGTAAGTATAGCTAAAAAATATGTTGGACGTGGTATGCTTTTTCTTGATTTAATTCAGGAAGGTAATTTAGGTCTTATTAAGGCAGTGGAAAAATTTGATTACCGTAAAGGCTATAAATTCAGTACTTATGCTACATGGTGGATAAGACAAGCTATTACAAGGGCAATTGCCGATCAGGCAAGAACAATAAGAATACCTGTTCATATGGTTGAAACTATAAATAAGCTTATCAGGGTTTCAAGACAACTGCTTCAGGAATTAGGTCGTGAACCAACCGATGATGAGTTGGCTAAGGAAATACAGATGCCTGTTGAAAAGGTAAGGGAAACAAGAAAGATTGCTCAGGAACCTGTATCTCTTGAAACACCTATCGGTGAGGAAGAGGACAGCCATTTAGGTGACTTTATTCCTGATGAGGACATTCCTGCTCCGGCTGATGCTGCTGCATTTTCACTTCTTAAAGACCAGCTTAATGAAGTGCTTAATACACTTACTGACAGAGAAAAGGAAGTTTTAAAGCTTAGATTTGGTCTTAAAGACGGCAAAGCAAGAACCCTTGAGGAGGTTGGTTCTCAATTTGAAGTTACAAGAGAAAGAATACGTCAGATTGAAGCTAAGGCTCTCAGAAAGCTAAGACATCCCAGCAGAAGTAAAAAATTAAAGGATTATTTATAAAATTTATTTAATAAGGCTGTCTTTTGACGGTCTTATTGTATTTTTGGAGGATATATGTTATCTGCAAGATTAAAAATGGTAGCTGACTATGTAAATAAATGCAGTGTTGTTGCTGATATAGGCACAGACCATGGATACATACCCATATGGCTTGTTAAAAATAATATATGCAAAAAAGCTATTGCCGCCGATATAAGCAAAGGCTCCTGTAATAAAGCACAAAATAATATTAATTTTAATAAGCTTGAGGATAAAATAAGTGTACGTTGCGGAAACGGACTTGAGGTTATAGACAGCAATATCGAAAATGTTGACTGCATTATAATTTCCGGTATGGGGGGACTTATGACAGTTTCTGTGCTGGAAAGCAACACAGAAACAGTAAATAATGCTTCTCAGCTTGTACTTCAGCCTCAAAGAGATATAAATGAAGTAAGAAAGTATGTTATTAATCATAATTTTAAAATTATTGATGAAAATATTATAAAAGATAATAATAAATATTATACAGCTATTAATTGTATAAATGATATGTCAGAAAAGTATACTGAAAGTGAGCTGTATTTTGGCAAATACCTTGTAAATTATAAATCAGAAATATTTAAAGAATATGTAAATATTGAAATGAATAAATTATATAATGCACTGTTAAATATTAAAGACAATCTTTCTTATGATAATATGAACAGATATAATGAACTTAAAAACAAATATAATATGTATAAAGAGGTGTACAAATGTCTGTAAAAGCTAAAGATATAATTAAACTGATGGAAAAGCTTGCACCAAAGTCCCTTGCTGAATCATGGGATAATCCGGGGCTTATGGTTGGTGATACTGAAATGGCAGTTAATAAAATATTGTTTGCTCTTGACTGTTCTGAAGCTGTTATTGATGAAGCTGTTAAAATTAAAGCCGATATGATAATTACTCATCACCCTATGATTTTTAAAGGCATAAAATCAATTGACTATAATAATCCTCTCGGCAGAAAGCTTATTAAAGCGATAAAGAATAATATAGTTGTGTATTCGGCTCATACAAACCTTGATATTGCAGAGGGTGGTACAAACACTGTTCTTGCAGAGCTTATAGGACTTAAAAATATTACACCATTATTAGAGCTTGATAACAATACATTCATTGGTAAATGCGGTGAGCTTGAAAATGAAATTTCATTTAAAGAGTTTATTGATATATTTAAAGAAAAAATCAATGCAGCTCATATAGTTATAAACGGAAATATGAACAGAATAATTAAAAGAGTGGGGCTTTGCACTGGAAAGGCATCTTCAGCAGAATATGTATCAGCAGCTAAAAATAATAACTGTGATTTATATATAACAGGGGATATTGGCTATCATGATGCTCAGGCAGCAGAAGATGCTGATATATGTCTTATAGATGGCACTCATTATCTTACAGAGGTAATTGTTGTTCCAAAGCTTTGCAAATATATTAGCAATAATATTGATGTTGAATGTATATGTTCAGAGATTGACGGACAGACTTTAAAAATAGTTTAAGGAGGGAATGGTGTTTGAAATATTATAATGTAAATATAATAAATAATAAAGAAAAAATTAACGTAGATGAAAATACACTTCTATCCGATTTAAGCAAAAAATACAACAAATATATGAAGTCAAAAATTCTTGCAGCAAGAGTTGACGGTAATTTTAAATCCCTTGATTATAAAATTAATTCTGATTGTAATGTTGAATTTTTTGACATTACATCTGATGTTGGTTTCAGAACCTATCAAAAAAGCTGTATGTTTATTATGCTTGCTGCCATAAATGATGTTATGGGCAGTGATACTGTTGTTTGGGCAGAGCATACAGTAAATAATAATTATTTTTGTCAAATATATGATAAAGAGCTTAGTTTAGACGATATTCAAAAAATTAATGCAAAAATGATTGAATTTGTTTCTGATGGTTACAGAATTGAAAAGCTTACTGTATCAATTGAAGATGGTATAAAAATATTTAAAAAATATGGTCTAACTCACAGAATAAGAGCATTACGTTATCTCAGACAGTCACAAATCACTCTTTATAAATTAAGAGATTTTTATGATTATTTATATGGACCTATCGTGCCTGAAACTTCTTACATAAAGGTGTTTGATGTTGAAAAGTATGATAGAGGGGTTTTGCTTAAATTTGAGAACCCTAAAAACATAGGCAATGTAAATGCAACTATTTACTATCCTAAGCTTATGCAGATATTTAATGAGCATAACGATTGGTCAAGACTTCTTAATATTGATACCGTAAGTGCATTAAATGACAGTATATCAAGGGGAACTTTTAATGAAAATCTATGGCTTGCAGAAGCATTACACGAAAAGAAAATATCAGAAATTGCCGATATGATATACAGGCTGAATAAAAATATTGTTATGATTGCAGGTCCTTCATCATCGGGCAAAACAACATTTTCAAAAAGATTGAGCATTCAGATGAGGGTTCTTGGTTTAAATCCGAATATTATATCTCTTGATGATTACTACAAAGATAGAGTAGCAATACCCCTTGAGCCTGACGGAACTAAAAATTTTGAAAGATTATCTGCAATAGATGTTGAAAGATTTAATTCTGATATGCTTAGATTACTTAATGGTGAAACTGTTGAAACTCCTCTGTATGATTTTTACACAGGAAGCAGAAAATCTGAAACAAAATCAATTACAATCGGTAAAAATGATGTGCTTGTAATAGAAGGTATACATGGAATAAATGAAAATTTATCATACAGTATACCTGCTGAAAGTAAATTTAAAATATATATTAGCGCTCTTACACAGCTTAACATTGATGAGCATAACAGAATTTCAACTGCTGATACAAGACTTATAAGAAGAATTGTTAGGGATTACAATTTCAGGGGCTTTTCTGCCAGAGATACAATAAGTATGTGGCACAAGGTCATTGAGGGAGAGGAGGAAAATATTTATCCATATCAGGAACAGGCTGATATTATGTTTAATTCATCTCTTGTATATGAAATGTGTGTGCTTAAAACTTATGCAGAGCCGGTGTTGTTTGATATAGAAAAAGGTGACGCAGCATATTCAGAGGCAAAAAGATTATTAAATCTTCTTAATTGTTTCCTTACTGTTGATTCTTATATGATTCCGCAAAATTCACTTATAAGAGAGTTTATAGGAGGAAGCTGCTTTAAATAATTAAAAGCCTGAGGTTTATATAAAATCTCAGGCTCATTTGTTAAATTTCATCAAATAAGTTTACCATTTCAATTGCTGTGCTGGCAGCATCATAACCCTTGTTTCCTGCCTTTGTACCGGCTCTTTCAATAGCCTGCTCAATATTGTCCGTAGTAACCACACCAAATATGGCAGGAACACCTGTTTCAAGACCAATATGGGCAATACCCTTTGAAACTTCATTGCACACATAGTCATAATGAGATGTTGAACCCCTTATAACTGCACCTAAGCATATAACTGCATCATATTTTTTACTCTTAGCTAATTTTTGAGCAGCAATCGGTATTTCAAAAGCACCAGGGACCCAAGCAACAGAAATATCATCATCTTCAACACCATGTCTGGAAAGGGCATCTAATGCACCTGATAACAGCTTGTTTGTAATAAATTCATTAAATCTTGCTACTACAATTGCATACTTTTTCCCTTTACGGCTTACAAGTTTACCTTCATAAGTTTTCATAATATATTCCTCCTTTTATAAATGCAGCATATGACGCATTTTTTCTTTCTTTGTTTTTAAATAAAAATCAGCTTCATGGGGATGTTCAACTTCTATTTCAATTCTTTCAGTTATATTTATTCCGCATTTTTCAAGCTTTTCAATTTTATCGGGATTGTTTGTCATTAGCATTATTTCAAAAATGCCTAAATCCTTTAGTATTTCAGCTGCAGCATCATATTCTCTCATATCTTCGGGAAAACCCAATGCTAAATTAGCTTCAACTGTATCCATACCCTGTCTTTGAAGTTCATAAGCCTTTAATTTGTTAATAAGTCCGATTCCTCTGCCTTCCTGCCGCATATAAATCAGGATACCTCTGCCATTTTCAGCTATTCTTTTCATAGCTTCATTATATTGCTGACCGCAATCACACTTTGCCGAACCAAGGGCATCTCCCGTAAGACATTCAGAATGCACTCTGCAAAGCACAGGCTCACCATTGTTAATATCACCCATATAAAGGGCAAGATGTTCTCTGCCGTCTTTATCTGTATAACCATTGATGCCAAACTCTCCATATTTTGTCATCAATTTTGTAGAAACCTGTTTTTTTATAAGCCTGTTGTTTTGATTAATATATTTTATTAAATCAGCTATGCAAATAAATGTTAAGTTATGCCTTGTGCTAAATTCTATTAATTCAGGAAGTCTTGCCATTTTGCCGTCATCTTTCATTATCTCACAGCATATACCTGCGTGTTTAAGACCTGCAAGCTTCATTAAATCAACAGTAGCTTCAGTGTGACCGTTTCTTTCAAGCACTCCGTTTCTCTTAGCTAAAAGAGGAAACATATGGCCGGGACGCCTGAAATCTGATGGCTTAGCATTATTTTCAACAAATTTTCTTGCTGTGTATGCTCTTTCCTCTGCCGAAATTCCTGTTGTTGTATCAATATGGTCAATTGACACAGTAAAGGCAGTAGAGTGATTGTCAGTATTATTTATTACCATTTGGGGCAAATCAAGCTTTTTAATAAAATATTCATCAGCAGGCAGACATATAAGTCCTTTACCGTAGCTTGCCATAAAATTAATTGTTTCGGTAGTTGCTTTTTCAGCAGACATAATAAGGTCACCCTCGTTTTCTCTGTTTTCATCGTCAACAACAATTATAATTTTGCCCTTTTTTAAATCTTCAATAGCTTCATCAATAGTATTAAATTTAAACATAAATAATTCCTCCTAAAATCCCTTCTCTTTGAGAAAATCAATGCTTAATGTATTTTCTTTATGCTTTGATGCTGCAAATTTTTCAATATATTTGCCTAAAATGTCATTTTCTATATCAACTAAATCTCCAATCTTTTTTTGTGATAGAGTAGTGACCTGTTGAGTATGAGGAATTACGGAAACCTTAAAATAATTTTTTCCTGCATAAGCAACTGTAAGACTTATACCATCAAGAGCTACAGAACCTTTTTCAACTATATATTTTAAAATATTCTCATCAGCTTTTATGGTATACCATATTGAAATTCCATCTTTATTTATATTTGTAATTGTTCCTGTGCCGTCTATATGACCCGAAACTATATGTCCCCCAAATCTGCCATAGACAGCAATGGCTCTTTCAAGATTTACTTTTGAGCCAATTTTTAAATATCTGAGATTGGTTCTGTAAAATGTTTCATCCATAACATCAAGTGTAATGCTGTTTTCACCAAAATCCCTAACTGTCAGGCAGGCACCGTTTACCGCAATGCTGTCACCTGTATGTATATCCTCAAGAATTTTAGTACAGGAAACCTTAAGAGGTGAACCGGACTGAATTATTGTTCCTATTTCTTCAACTATTCCCGTAAACATTTAATACCTCCTTAAATATCCTGTAATACAAATATCATTGTCAATATTTGTTATTTTTATATTGTTAAGCTTAATTGCTTTACTCATTAAATCGAAGCCTTTACCCTCAACAGGTGTTAAGGCGGTTTTACCTCCAATAATTTTGGGTGCTACAAATGATATAACCTTATCTACATAGCCTTGTGAAAGAGCAGAGTAATTAAGAGTCCCTCCGCCCTCAAGGAGTATACTGTCTATTTCTAATTCTCCAAGCTTTTTTAAAAGATATTCAAGGTCAACACCATATTCATTTTCAGGACATTCAATTACAGTTGTATCTGTGTTTTTAATTCTTTCAATTTTGTTTCTGTCAGCCTTATTGGTAATGGCAATTATAGAATCTTTTCCAAGCACTTTGGCATTTTCGCTTATTTGTAATTTTGAATCAAGTACAATTCTGATGGGATTAATACCATGTCTGCACGTAAGCTGCGGATCATCTTTTAAAATCGTATTAATACCGACCATTATACCCTTTAAATCATTTCTAAGCTTTTGCACCATATTTCTGCTGTATTCATTAGATACCCATTTAGAATTGCCTGTATATGCTGCAATTTTGCCGTCAAGAGTCATTGCATATTTCATAACTATGTAGGGCATACCTGTTGTTATATATTTAAGAAAAATCTGGTTTTCTTCTCTGCATTCTTCCTCACAATAGTTTTCAATAACCTCTATGCCTGCATCTCTGAGAATTTTAATTCCTCTGCCTTTAACCTTTGGATTTGGGTCAGTAAGTCCTACATATACCTTTTTAATTTTATGGTCTATTATTGCCTTTGCACATGGAGGTGTATGCCCATAATGAGAGCAGGGCTCTAAGCTTACATACATTTCAGCACCCTCTGTATCTTCTTTACAGCTTTCAAAAGCATTTACTTCAGCATGATTTGAGCCGTATTTCTGATGATAACCTTCACCTATTATTTTATTGTTTTTTACTATTACCGCTCCTACAACAGGATTTGGTGAAACATTTCCTGCTCCCATTTTTGCAAGCTCCAGTGCCCTTAGCATATATTCTTTCATATAAACACCTCTTCAGCAATAAAAAAAGCCCCGATTAATTCGGGGTTAATAATACAAAAAAACAATCTTCTATCATCCAGACTTTACTGTCGGCTTCGGAATTACACCGAATCATGCCATAAAGGCTCGTGGGCTTTACCACCGGTATGGAATTTCACCAATCCCCGAAGAAATATTATATTTTTATTATAGCACGCTAAATGCTTTTGTCAACAGTAATATTTTTTATATATTCATAAGTTTTAAGATTGCATTCAAGATGATAGCTTATGTATTTTTCGGCAATAAAGCTAAGTTCATTAAAAACATCTTTGCTTACATTAAACTTAAAGGATTTGTTTAAATCGGCACTGTCAATATAGGCTAGTGTATAAATGGCAGAATTACTAAGTTTTTTTGAAGAAACACCTCCGATACAGTTATCACATAAAAGACCATTCATTGTAAAATTATCCGGCTTTTCTTTTCCGCACAAGGCACAATGGCTATTGTAGGGATTATAACCAAGATATTTAAGCATTTTAAGTTCAAATACTCTTACTGCAAGTATATTAGTGATTTTTTTGCTGCTAATTGTTTTCAGTGTCTTTAAAAGCAGAAGAAGATATTTATTGTCATCAGTAACATCTCCAAGAGCCTTATTAATAAATTCAAGCAGATACATACCACAGTAATATGAATCAAGGTTTTTAGTAATGCTATAAAATTTTTCAATTACATCAACAGAATTGAGAGTAGGAGTTTTTGAGTTAGTTCTGATAATAAAATCTCCGTAGGTAAATATTGAAGTGCCGGCTAAAAATTTGCTTTTAATATTGCTGGCACCCTTTGCAAATATATCAATTTTTCCTATATCCTTAGCAAAAACAGTAATAAATTTATCAGCTTCACCCGACTTGATCTCTCTTATTACAATTCCCCGAACCTTTACAATACTCATTACCTGTTACCTCATTATATTTCATATATGCCATAATTGCATCTATACTTCCGCTTTTTTCAAATACAGACCAAAAGAAATTTTCCATAATGTAATCCTCCCTTTGGTATTATAATTGCCTGTTTTAAATTGCGTATTCTGTATAAATTAAGGGAAAAATGCAATAATTTGTGACTTGACATTTTAATTTTTATTGTTCAAGCCCTTAATCAGACACTTTCAGAATTTGTTAAAACAAATTTATTGTCGTTTTATGTTTAAAAATTTATATTTGTTTTGAATCGTAACCAAAATTTTTAAGAAGAAAATCATTATCTCTCCAGTCTTTTTTAACTTTAATCCAGATTTGAAGATTAATCTGTGAACCCAGTAATTTTTGTATATCATTTCTTGCAGCAGAGCCTATTTTTTTAAGCATACTGCCTTGTTTGCCTATTATAATTCCTTTATGTGACTCACGTTCACAGTACAAGGTTGCCTCAACATCAACCATATCTTTATTATTTCTTTTTTTCATAGAAGTTATTTCTACTGCGATACCATGAGGTATTTCATCTTGAAGCATATAAAGAGCTTTTTCTCTTATAATTTCAGATACTATATGACGTTCAGGCTGATCTGTAATCATATCGGCAGGAAAATATTGAGGACCTGCAGGAAGATATTTATATACAGTGTCGAGAACAGAATCTATATTTTTATGACATAAAGCTGAAATCGGTATAATTTCTTTAAAATCATACATTTTTCTGTAGGCATCAATAACTGAAAGAAGAACAGTCTTTTCAACTGTATCCATTTTGTTTATAATTAAAAATACTGGTGTTTTTACATTTTTAAGCTTCTCAATTATTGCCATATCTGATTCCTTTATTTTTTCATATGGCTCAATAAGATATAATATTAAATCCACATTATTTAATGATGATTCAACACTTTTCATCATATAATTCCCAAGCTTTGATTTAGCATTGTGTATACCGGGTGTATCTATAAATATAATCTGATAATTGTCCTTTGTCAAAATTGTCTGAATTTTATTTCTTGTAGTCTGGGGCTTGTTTGAAATAATTGAAAGCTTTTCTCCTACAAGAGTATTCATAAGAGTGGATTTGCCTACATTTGGTCTGCCTATTAATGACACAAATCCGGATCTGAAATTATTGTTCATCTGTTTTTCTCCATTCTTTTAGTCTATCTCTGATAATTTGGAAATCCTTCCAAGCATCGGGCTTTTTGCTTTCATCCCTTAAAAGAGCAGAGGGATGATATGTAGCTATAATATCTATTCCTTTTTTGTTATACCATATTCCTCTTGATTTAGTTATCCTGAAATCAGGTGATATTATGGTTATAGCTGCAATTCTTCCAAGACATACTATTATCTTTGGTCTTATAAGCTTAAACTGCATTCTAAGATAGGGAATACAGGCTTTGCGTTCTTCAGGCAGAGGGTCTCTGTTTTGGGGAGGTCTGCACTTGACTATATTTGCAATATAAACATCATTTCTGCTTAAATCTATTGCTGCAAGCATTTTATCAAGAAGCTGACCTGCACGCCCAACAAAAGGTTCACCCTGTATATCTTCATGGTATCCCGGACCCTCACCAATAAATAAAATATCACTTTTTTTGTTGCCAACACCAAATACAACATTGTGTCTTGTGTCAGCTAAAGGGCATCTTCTGCAATTATTGCAGATATATTCAAGTTGCTGCCAATCCATATAATCACCTTATTTCAAATCATCTGATGTAAAAGAATGGGGCATTAGCTCTTTAAAAGGTATTTCCTTTATATCAGTTTTATTTCCTATAATAACAACTGAATTTTGCATAAATTCACCCATTACCTGTCTGCATAAACCGCATGGATATGTATAGTCATCATTATCAGATGCTATTGCTATTTTTAATATATCCCTTTTCCCCTCTGAAATTGCCTTATATATTGCAACTCTTTCAGCACACATTGATGCACCGTAAGAAGCATTCTCAATATTAGAGCCAAAATAAACTGTGCCGTCTTTTGTTAATACTGCTGCACCAACTTTAAATTTTGAATAGGGTGCATAAGCCATTTCTTTTGCTTTTAAAGCTATTTCAAATAAATATCTGTTTTCGTTCATTATCTTTCTAACCCAAGAAAATTGAGTATTTCCTCCTGTTTTTTAAACATTATTGTTTCTTCTTCTTTAGACATATGGTCATAGCCTAAAAGATGCAGCATACTATGTGCAGTAAGAAATCCAATTTCTCTTTGCAGCGAATGACCATATTCAACAGCCTGTTCTCCGGCTCTGTCAATGCTTATTACAATATCACCAAGATAAACTTTTTTATCCTTTGGAGGCAATTTTTCTTTTTTAAAATCTATAAGAGGAAATGAAAGAACATCGGTAGCTCTGTCAATATTTCTGAATTTTTTATTTAGCTGATGCATTTCTTCATTACAAACTATAGTGACACTAATTTCACAGTCATTTTGTATATTTTCATATTCCAGAGTTGCCTTAATAACAGCTTCTATTAAATTTTTGTTTATATTTTCATTTGTATTGTTTTCAAATAAAACATTCATATTATCCCTGCTTTTTTTTGTTTCTTCTGCTCATATTTTTCATAAGCATTTATTATTTTCTGTACAAGGGGATGCCTTACAACATCTTTATTTGTAAGATTGCAAATCTTTATACCGTCTATGCTGTTAAGAATTTTTGCAGCTTCGATTAAGCCTGAATTTTTACCTCTTGGCAAGTCAATTTGAGTTATATCACCTGTTATAACAGCTCTTGAACCATAGCCAAGTCTTGTAAGAAACATTTTCATCTGTTCAGGTGTAGTATTCTGAGCTTCATCAAGGACCACAAATGAGTTGTCAAGGGTTCTGCCTCTCATATATGCAAGCGGGGCAACCTCAATTGCACCCTTTTCCATATTTTTAAGAAATGTTTCAGCACCCATTATTTCATAAAGAGCATCATAAAGGGGTCTTAAATATGGATCAACCTTCTGTTGTAAATCTCCGGGAAGAAAGCCTAAATTTTCTCCTGCTTCAATGGCAGGTCTTGTAAGTATAATTCTGCTGACCTCTCCATTTTTAAAAGCTGTAATAGCCATTGCCATTGCAAGATAAGTTTTACCGGTACCTGCAGGTCCTATTCCAAATACTATTGTATTATTTCTTATGGCATCTATATATTTTTTCTGTCCCATTGTTTTAGGGTGTAAGGCTCTGCCGTTTACTGTCATACAAATTAAATCATCATTTATACGATTTATGACATTATTGTTATTGTCATTTGTTTCGCTGATAATATAATTTATATTTTGTTCATCAATGCTTTGACCTGATTTAGCAACATCAATAAGTGATTTGATAACATTTATTGATTTATCAATATTTTCAGCTTCTCCGCTTATTACAATATCATCTCCGCGATTTATAATTGAAACATTATATTCACTTTCAATTTTTCTGATGTTTTCATCAAAATTTCCGAATATAACTGATATTATATTACCCGGAATTTGCAGTTTCTGTTGTGTCATTCAATACATTTCCTCCTGATTGATTAATTTTTTGCTCTGTTCCTATTACTTCATCAGATAAAATAACCGCACAGACATTTAAAACATTATTTTCTCCTTTAAAATCCAAATTACAGTATAAAATATCTGCTGAAGTAGGGTAATTTTCAATAATATATTTTTGCACCATTTTGTTGGCAATATTTTTAGCATTTTCAGTACTGATTATTTCTTCAGTGGTTTCGTATTCCCTATAAGTATATTTAAAAAAAGTAATCGGCAGATATATGTTTTCACTAAGTTTAAGCTGATTTACCGATTTAGAAAAATCATATTTTTTGTATTTTACGTCATTACTGTCAGCAAAATTAAGCTGCCATAATTTTAATCTGTATTTATTTATACTATTTCCAGTATAAACTTTTTTAATCTGAAGCAGGGGTACAGTAAAATTATAATTTCTTGTCACATTAGCACGAACTGTACCTCTTGAATGAACAATATCATTAATTTGTATTTCTTCGTTTCCGCTGTTAACAAGGGCTCCGCTAATAAGTATATCTCCTTTTGCAACAACGTCATTTTTCTTTACAAAGGGAGTGCCTTTATCTGTTATTATATCTGATATTACTCCATCTTTATCTGCAACAATATCACAGGGTTCAGTATTTTTAATTGCGACAGATTTTTCTTTTCCCTCAGCAAGCTTTATATAAACCCTTGTTCCCTCAATACTAAAATTTACCCATGATATATTTTTATATATATTTTTAATATTTTCCGAAAGAAGTTTACAGTCTACAGAACTGACGGGACTTCCTACATAAAGATTGTTGTCATTGCAAAATTTATAAATTTCGCTGTCGCTAATCTGTGAATTTCCCTCTATATCTATAATCCACACTAAAGAAGAACATATATACAGCATTATAATAAAAACTGCAATCCCTGATACAAATACAAAACGATACTTTATATTATCCAAAATTGCAGTGATAATATTTTTGGATATTATTTCAATTTTACAATTATATTTATCAGCTAAATCTTTAAGATTCTGATATTTTGAAATATGTATGCAGCACTTATAACATCTTCCGTCAGAATTGTATAAATTTTTTATTTCGATATTGGAGTTTACAGATTTATTTATAAATTTATTTATATTAAATCCACTTATTTTTATTATAACATATCCTTTTAAGAATTTCCATACTTTGATAATATAAATCACTCCATATTTTCAAATTTAACTTGTTCTATATTTCCCTTTAGCATAATTACTTCGTTATTGATTAAATCAATATTTATATTATTTCCCTCAATATTCAGCTTGCCTTTTTTAAAATTAATTATAATTGAGTTTTCGGAATAAAACACTATTCCTTTATGATTTTCTATAGATAATGTATAGTTTCCTGTTATGAGAATTTTAGGTATATTAGATATAATCTCCGGTGGTATATCCGATAATTTTGATATTTGTAAAATTTTTTTATCCATAAACTCACCACATTTTTTATTTATTTCTTTAAATAGAACATTTATTGTGTTATACTATAAATATATTTATGAACAATATAGCTGTATGCTAATTATTTACTATATATTTTAGGAGCTGCAATTGATTATATGAATACATTATATAAAAGGTTAATAATATATTATTTAATAGCAATAATTTTGGGATTTTTATTTTTAGAAATTGGGCTTACTACAGCCTTTGAGAACTATTTTTATATTGAAATAAAACAGCAGCTTCTAAGTCAGGCAGTTAAAATATCCGATATATACTCAATGTCCGTTGATGATAATGGACTTAATGAAAACAGTCTATATGAAGAACTTAGTTTATTTGACAAATATTCCGATCACAGTTTTTTTATAACTGATATGGATTGTAATATACTTTTAGTGTCAAAGGACACACCTGACAGTAATTTTAAAATTAATATTAATAAAAAAAATAAGGACATTTTGTTATCAGGTCGGCCATTTCTTGCTTCAGATGATTTTGATGGTTTATATGGAGATGAAATATGCTATATTGCTTATCCCATAAGCAATAATGGTGTCGAAAGAATTATATTTGTTACATCATCTCTTGATGAACTTAACAAAAGTATTTCAAAATGGTATGTTATATCAATAATTTTTATTATAATTGCATCAACAATAGGCTTTGTTGTAATCTATCTGTCAACAACCAAAACATTAGACGGCATAGTTAAGCTTAATAATGCTGCAAAGCTTATTGCTGACGGAAATTTTAATCAGAGAATTGAAACATCTGAAAAGGATGAATTTTATCCTATAGCTAAAAGTCTTAATGAAATGGCTGAAAGTTTAAGTGAATCAGAAAAAAACAAACAGGAATTTTTATCAAATATAGCACATGATATACGTTCGCCTATAACATCAATTAATGGATTTATAAATGCCATACTTGATGGAACAATACCCGGAGAACAAACAGAACATTATTTAAAGGTTATAAAATCCGAAACAGACAGATTGAATAAAATGACAAATTCAATACTTGATTTTAACAATATCTCACCAAGTAAAGTTGAAATAAGCATAATAAGATTTAATATTAATAAGCTTATTTTAGATACTGTTGAAAGTATATTAAGCCGAATTTACAGTAAAAATTTGAATGTGAATTATGATTTTCAATGTGATGAAATTTATGTAATGGCAGACTGCGAAAAAATACAACGAGTTTTATATAATCTGTATGATAATGCAATTAAATTTTCAGATAATGGCGGTGTAATTACAACTTCTGTGGAAAAAGTCAATGATAAGGCTGTAATATCTGTGTGCAATACAGGAAAAGGACTCACAAAAGAGGAGTGCAAGAGAGTATTTGACAGGCTTTATAAGGCTGACAGCTCCAGAGGAATTGATAAAAGCGGAAGCGGTCTTGGACTTGCAATTGTAAAGGAATTTTTAAATGCTCATAATGAAACAATTGAAGTAAAAAGTAAACCAAATAAAAACACAACATTTATATTTACATTAAAGCTAAGTGAATAACTGCTGATAAAATACAACTTTAGTTAATAGAAAAATTAATATAAGGTGTATTATTATTGAAATAATAAATGTAGTTTTAAAATACCACTTATTGCTTTTATGATGAAAAAATGACATTCCAAAAAAGCCACCTAATCCCCCTCCGATTAAAGATAAAAACAATAAAGTGGCTTCTTTAATTCTCCATTTGTGATGGATAGCTTTGTATTTATCTATGCCCATAATAATACAAAGTAATAAATTTATAATAATATAATAAATAAATATGTATTTCATTTTATTCTTTAATAAGATTTCTCCAGTCTAAATCTCCTCTGTCTAACGCTAAAAGCAAAGCTTCAGCAGTAGCAAGGTTGCTGGCTAAAGGTATATTATGTATGTCACATAATCTGAGCACTGAATTAATATCAGGCTCATAAGCCTTTGATTCAACAGGATCTCTTAAAAATATAACCAAATCAATATCATTGTTGGCAATTTGTGAAGCCAATTGCTGTTCACCGCCTAAGTGACCGGCTAAGTACTTATGAACAAGAAGATTTGATGTTTCTTCAACAAGCAGTCCTGTTGTTCCTGTAGCATATATATCATGTTTAATAAGTATATGCCTATATGCTATACATAAATTTTCCATCAATGTTTTTTTGTTATCGTGTGCAACTAACGCAATATTCATAATTCATCACCCATAAAATATAATTTTTTTCTTTTTTATACCAACATTTAATACTAATCCGATTGAAAGCATATTAACCCACATTGAGCTTCCTCCATAGCTAAGAAAAGGAAACGGCATACCTGTATTTGGCAGCAATCCTGTGGCTACACCCACATTCACAAAAGTTTGAAATGTCAGCATACCTGCAACACCACCGCTAATAAGCATTCCAATATTGTCCTCAGCAGAAGATGATATTTTAATACATCTTGTTATTATGAAGAACATTATGAGTAAAACAGCTAAACAACCAAGAAAACCAAATTCCTCACCTACGACTGAAAAAATAAAGTCATTATGTGATTCAGGCAAGTAACTAAGCTGATTTATTGTGCCGTTAAAGAGTCCCTTTCCTCTTAACTGACCGGATCCGATAGCCCATATAGAATTTTTAGTCTGATAGTAATCAGGATTTGAAAAATCAGGATTAACAGCTGAAGACAATCTTCTGATATGGTATGGTTCCAAAAACAAATCAAGTATTCTGTGGTCATTGCTTAACAAATCCCAATATATAACAACAGCAACAGGCACAACTATTGCACATACTATTTTTATATATTTGGAATCAATATTACCTAAAAACAGTTCTGTAATTAAAATTGCCAGAATTACCAGACTGGCTGATAATGACGGCTGACTTTTAATAAGCATAAATGGTATTATAGTCGTTACAAAAGCTATTGTCAGTATACTTATATTATTAATCTTTTCTTTGAATTTGTCAATAAATTTTGACAAATAAATTATCATAAATATTTTTGAAAATTCAGATGGCTGTATTCCTAAAAGCCATCTTCTGACACCTGTGCCGTCATCACCGCCAAAAATAAGCACTGCTATAAGAAGTATTATGTTTAAAATATATATTGCTATATAAAATCTGCTTAAAAATTCATAGTCAATAAATACTGCTATAAGCATTAATACAACTCCTGTGGCAAACCATATCATCTGATTAATAAATTCGCCCTCAAAGCCGTTTACATTAATTCTTTTAGCACTTCCTATAATAATAATACCAAATATAATAAGAGCAAATACAGCAGCAACAAGAGTAAAATCAAGTGCTTTAAGCTTTTTTCTTATCATCATTATCCTTTCTCATACAATTCAGAAAATTATCTATATATATTTTAGTGCATAATACAGCACCAAATTTATCTGAATTGCTGTTTTGACTTTCAATCGTAAGTTCAATATTTTTAGTATTTATTTTTATGTATTTTGAAACTGCCTTTGAAATGTCATATTTCATCAATTCAAGTAATTTTTTATCCAAAAGCTCACTTGTTCTATCCATATAAAGTACATTTCTAAGTCTGCTTTTTGCAATATTTCCGGAGCCGATATTTTCAATCATAATATATCACCCCTTCTTTAAAGCCTTAAAAATACGGCTGAAAAAGCCTGTATTTTCTTCAAAGCTTAAAAACTCAACCTTATTTCCAAGTATTCTCTGAACAATATTTCTATATGCCTGACCTGATATGGATTTATCATTTGATACAACCGGTTCACCATTGTTGGTTGATACTACAATTGCTTCATCATCAGGCACAATACCAAGTAAATCAACAGCAAGAATTTCTGCAACATCTTCAACAGACATCATTTCATTTCTTTTAACCATATCTATTCTTATTCTGTTGACAATTAATTTTGGCTTGTACAGCTCATAAGCTTCAAGCATACCTATTATTCTGTCTGCATCTCTTACTGCTGAAATTTCAGGTGTGGTTACAACTATAGCACTGTTTGCTCCTGCTATTGCATTTTTAAATCCCTGTTCAATGCCGGCAGGGCAGTCTATAATTATATATTCAAATCCCTCGTCCTCAAGTGATTTACAGAGTTTTTCCATTTGTTCGGGAGTAACTGCACTTTTATCTCTTGTTTGTGCGGCAGGAAGAAGAAAAAGATTATCATATCTTTTATCTCTTATTAATGCCTGCTTTAAACGGCAGTTACCCTCTATTACATTAATAAGGTCATATATTATTCTGTTTTCAAGACCCATAACCACATCTAAATTTCTTAAACCTATATCAGCGTCAATCATAACAACCTGTTTGCCCGCCATGGCAAGACCGACACCTATATTTGCTGAGGCAGTTGTTTTTCCGACACCGCCTTTGCCTGATGTTATAACTATTACTTCACTCATATATAAACCTCCGTTTTTGATTATAAATTTTATATATCTATAATAATACAAAAATAGATAATAAAATTATGTTAATAGGAGTAAAAATATTGCATTATATTACAATTTTTACTTCATAAGTGTATTGTATGATAATTTATCAGGCTGAGAATTAAAATTAAGGTATTCATCAATTACTGTTTTAGCCACATCACAGGCAGGATGTGATTTATCATTACCAAAAGGAATAATCACAGATATTGAAATTTGAGGGTCATCATAAGGAGCAAAACCAACAAATATTGTATGTTCGCTTCTTTTTTGTGATTCCTGTGCAGTACCTGATTTTGCCGCTACATCTATCGGATAATCCTTAAAACAATCACGAAGTGTACCTGATGAGCCTTTTGTAACACTAAGCATACCTTCAAACACTGCATCCAGATTTTCCTGTTTAATATTCATATTTTCTTCAACAACAGGCTCATATTGCTGATTTAAATTACCATTGTTATCAGTTGTTTTATTAAGCAGATGCATTGAATACCTTGTTCCGCCGTTTGCAAGGGTTGCAACATATTTTGACAGTGTGGCAGCGGTATAATTATTATATGACTGACCAATAGCCGTTCTTATTGTATCGCCTGCAGTCCATTGTTTATCTTTTTCAGAAGCATCAGGATTTCTCAAACCGACTATATACTCCTTATATGCAGGTGAAGATATATATGACGGATAGTCACTCATAGAGTCGTATAATTCATATATTTCCACACCGGTAGGACTGTTGAGTCCAAATGCCTCCATATATTTATTTAAAGTATTTATACCGTTTAAGTAACCGCTTTTACCCATATTATAGGATATTGAATAAAAGAAATAATTACAGGAAACTTCAAGTGCTTTTACAACATTTACAGAACCATGAGTTCCGTTTCCGCTGCCAATCCAACATTTTGCATAAGGTTCGCCTGCTTCTTTAAATGTTCCCAAATCCTGAATATATGAATTAGGTGAAATGATACCTTCTTCAAGGGCAGCTATGGCAACAATCATCTTAAAGGTTGAACCCGGTGCTCTTGGCTCTGTAAACGGTCTGTTTACCAATGGGGTTGTAGGGTCATTTTGCAAATGAAGATAATACTCATTATTAAAATTATTTACAAACTCATTATTATCATAAGATGGATATGACACTGCTGCCAATACTTCACCTGTGTCAACATCGGTTACTACAACTGAGCCTGTACAAGGGTCCATACCCGTCATTTGAGGAGTTATTTCTCTGGCTCTCATTTTTCTGATAAGGGCTGAAGTAACGGATAAATTACCATTTTTAAGCTGAGTTATTGTATTATCATCATCTGTAATTTGTCCCTGCTCGTAAAGAGCAATCATTAACTTTGAAGATGATATGTCACCATTTTCATAACCCTTTGTCAATGTTTCCCTTGCTATATTTATATCTTCAGCTGATTTAGGATTTTCTTCTAAAATATATTTTTTTAATTCGCCCTGGGTTGTACCATCTTTTGCATTAAGTATATATTTCATCCATATATTATCAGAATTTATCATTTTTTTAAATATATCTTTGATACTATAGGAATAATCACCCCCTGACATTCTTTGAATTTGAAGGTCAATAAGTTTTTCCTCCAGTTTATCATATATTGCTTTTTGGAGCTGAGAATCAATAGTAAGATATACATTGCCTCCCGATTGAGGCTCTGTGCCTTCTCCCTCAACTACGGCAATTCTTCTGCCAAAGCTGTCTACCTCAATGTACTGTGAGCCATCAACACCTCTAAGATTGCTTTCAAAGGATTTTTCAATACCGTCTTTTCCAATATAATCATTTAAAGTATAATCTTCTTTATTGTTTTCAAGCTCAGTTTCCGTAACCTTGCCCGTATAACCGATAATATGTGAAAGATACTTTCCTAAAGGATATTTTCTTGATGAAATAGTATCAACATAAACACAAGGCATTGATGAACCCTGCTCCTGAATTGCTGCAGCGGTTTTATCACTTATATTATATGATATGGATACAGGGATATATTTCGAATATCTGTTTTTATATAATTCGCATCTTATTGCAAGAATTTTTGATACCATATCATCATTAAGAGATGAATTAATTTCAAACATTTCCTTTAAATCATCATATGCTTTTGTTGCATCACAGTCCTCATCAAGTGACATATCATTTTTCCAGCGTTTTTCCTGCTTTTCACTTCCGTCAAAAAGAAATTGTCTTGGCTGAGTACTTGTAATAGGCAGGCTTACATCAATTGTTTCACCGTTGTTTTCAAGCATTGTAATTAAATCCGCCAAAATATCATTGATATTTTCAACACCTATACTTGGGTCAATATTTACTGCATAAGATGATTCATTAGTTGCAATAGCTCTGCCGTATCTGTCATATATATTACCTCTGGCAGCAGTTACTTCAACATTTCTTAAGGTAGTGCCTGTAACCTCCTGACTATAGTAATCTCCGTCAATAATCTGGAGAGAATATAACTTTATAACCAGTAAAGAAAACAATATAACAACAGTAAAAAAGACTATGCTCAATCTGAAATTATATATTCTTAATAATCGTCGGAATAAATTTTTCATACCAATCTGTCCTTGTATTAAAATACTTTTCTTTTATACTTAATTTTTCTCTCAAACTTTCCGTTTATATAAAAAGCTATTATGTATACAATAATCATAAAAATGCTATTATATACAATTTCAGGTATAATTCTTATAAACAAATAATAACCAACATTTGTAAAACCCCTGAGCAATATATTTAATACATAGTTTCCAAAACCGAATGCAAGTGTAGCAACAGCGGTTACAATCATTGGAGTAATAACATTTTCCTTATAATACTCCTTGCAAATTATACCTACCAGAAAGCCAACAATTCCGTATAAAAACAAATTACCTCCTATATAAGAAGCAAAATAGCTGTCGCTTAATAAACCTGCGGCACATCCACAGAAAAGAGCATCATATTCACCCTTTAAAAAGCCTATTGCAACAACTGTAATAAGCATAAGATTAGGCTTAACACCCTCTATTGATATTGAACTTAAAAACGTTGTCTGTATAACAAAAACAAACAATATAAGCAAAAAATATAAAACCTGTTTCATAGGCACCTCTTATTTATCATCATTATCAATAAGTTCTTTTGTAAAATTATGATTTATTACCAGAACATAATTAAGATTAGAAAAATCAACAGCAGGTTCAATTGTAGCATATTTTGCCAGACTGTTTTCATCACCGGTTAAATCTCTGACATAGCCTATTGTAATTCCCTGAGGAAATATTTCGCTTAAATGAGAAGTGACAAGCTCATCTCCAACGAGTATATCCATATTATCCTCTGAATACTGCATTCTGCAATATCCCTCCTGCTGATAATTTGCAGTTATATAGCCAATGTCACCTGTTCTTAAACTTTGGGCACTTACAGCATCAGTATCATCAATTATGGATACAACCTTTGAATAGTTATATCCGCATTCACTTATTTTACCCACAAGACCATCACCGTTAATAACTACCATATTTTTCTCCAAACCCTCATTTGTACCCTTATTTATTGTGAAAGATGTGTACCAATTCCCCGGATTTTTTGCAATAACCTGTGCCCCCACAGTAGAATATTGAGTATATCTTGTCTGCATTTTGAGCAGGGCAGTTAATTCAACATTTTCACTTTCCACTAAATTAAGTCGGCTTAATTCAGATCTAGATGCTATTAATTCTTCTTTAAGCTTTGCATTTTCTTCTATTAAATCCCCCTGATCAGAAAAATATTTAAAAATATTTTCAAACCACCCTGAAATGCCGGTGTTAGTTTCCTGAATAGGCTTAATAGCTGAGCCGACTCCGTTTTCAACAATTGTGGGAGCTGACCTGTCTATGCTTAATAAAGCTAATATTATTGACACTAATATTAACAAAATAATAATTGTTCTCTGTATCTTAGACATATTATTTCATATATCTCCTTATAAAATAGTTCTTTTGTTTGAAAGTGAAAGCTTATCAAGTATTTCCATATTCTCAATTATTTTGCCTGTACCTTTGGCTACACAATTTAAAGGTTCTTCTGCAATATATACAGGCATACCTGTTTCCTTTAATAATAATTTATCAAGACCTCTTAATAATGCACCGCCGCCTGTTAAAAATATACCGTTTTCTATTATATCTGAGGCAAGCTCAGGGGGAGTTTTTTCAAGAGTAAGTCTTACTGCATCTATAATTGTATCAATAGGTTCAGATAAAGCATCCGCAACCTGTTTTGAATTAATTGTCAGTGGGGCAGGCAAGCCGGTCATAAGGCTTCTGCCTTTTACTGTCATTTCATATACTTCATCACTGGGTTCAAGAAATGCACAGCCGACTTTTAACTTAATTTCTTCTGCTGTTCTCTCTCCAATGGCAATGTTATATTCTTTTCTGACATAATTTACTATATTGCTGTCAAACTGATCTCCTGCAACTCTAACTGATTTGCTGGCAACAATTCCGCCTAATGATATTACAGCAACCTCACTTGTTCCACCGCCTATGTCAACTACCATATTACCTCCGGCTTCTTCAACATTTAGTCCTGCACCAAGTGCAGCAGCCATAGGTTCTTCTATAATATATACATATCTTTCTTTTGACCCTGCACCTACTGCTGCTTCAACAACTGCACGTTTTTCAACCTCAGTTATTCCTGAGGGAACACAAATAACAATTCTGGGTTTAGGACCAAACATTGTCTTTGGAACCGCTTTTGAAATAAAATATCTGAGCATTGCTTCTGTAACATCAAAATCAGCAATAACACCATCTTTCATAGGTCGTATTGCAATAATATTCCCCGGTGTTCTTCCTATCATTTCTTTTGCTTCATTTCCAACTGCCCATATTTCTTTTGTAATGGAATCAATAGCAACCACTGACGGCTCATTTATAACTATACCTTTGCCTCCAACATATACGAGAGTGTTGGCAGTACCTAAATCTATACCCATATCTCTAGCGAACATATAAGTTACCTCCAAAAAATTACATAAATAGCTATGTTAATATAATACATCTTTTAAGACAAATTTTCAATTACAATTATATTAAATTTACTAAATATTTGAAATATATTTTAATTATTTGCTACATTTTTGTAATTTATTACTTGACAAAAGGATTTTTTACAAAATTCATTTACAAATTAAGTCAATAATAGTATAATAAAAAAAATTATGAATACAGAAGGATAGGGTGAAAAAATGTATAAGCCTTTAATAATAATTACAGGACCAACAGCCTGCGGTAAAACATCAGTTTCAATTGAGCTTGCTAAAAAGTTAGATGGAAATATTATATCCGCTGATTCAATGCAGGTTTATAAATATATGGATATAGGCACCGCTAAGGCTGATAAAGAAGAAATGCAAGGCATTAAACATTATTTAATTGATGAATTATATCCCGATGAGGATTTTTCAGTTGCAGTTTTTCAGCAAATGGCGAAATCTGCATATAACGAAATTTTAAGCAATAATAAATATCCTATTATGGTCGGAGGTACCGGATTTTATATTAATGCTTTTTTATATGACAATGATTTTTCTGAAAGTAAAAAAAACACAGCTATAAGAGATATGCTTAAAAAAGAAGCGGAAGAAAAGGGCAGGGAATATATATATTCGATTTTACAAAAAATTGATTATGAATATGCACAAACTGTTCATCAAAATAATGTTAAAAAAGTTATAAGGGCAATTGAATATTATAGAGAAACAGGTGAAAAATTTTCTGATTATAATAAAAGAGAAAAGCTTAAAAAACCTGTTTATAATCATAAGCTGTATATACTTAATATGGAAAGAGAAAAGCTTTATAAAAGAATTGACCTGAGAGTCGATTTAATGATTGATAGAGGATTGGTTAAAGAAGTTGAAAAACTCCTTGAAAATTACAGCCCTGATTTGGTATCTATGCAAGGTCTTGGATATAAAGAAATTGTAAAATATATTAAAGGTGAATATTCCCTTGATGAAGCAATTTATACTTTAAAAAGGGATACAAGACATTTTGCCAAAAGACAGCTTACATGGTTTAAACATCAGTGTAATGATGCAATATTGATAAACACTGATGACTTTAATTTGCCGGAAGATATAGCAGATTATATAGCTGAACAAAATGATTTTTAAGGAGAAGATTATGTTAAATAAACTTTTATCGGAAGAATTTAAAATTAATAAAAAAGTAATGGATTTCTGTGCTGAAGCAGAAAATAATGTTAAATATAAATTTACTGAATTTGATAAAATATCTGAATATAATCAGGGGAAAGTTTTAGCTGCCATGCAGAAAAATAAACTGGCTGAAGCTCATTTATCAGGCACAACAGGATACGGATATAATGATATAGGCAGAGATACCCTTGAAGATATATATGCTTCGGTTTTTCATACTGAATCTGCTCTTGTAAGACAACAAATAATTTCAGGCACACACGCATTAACTGTAGCTTTATTTGGAAATTTAAAATATGGTGATGAAATGGTATGTGCAGTTGGTACACCTTATGATACACTTCAAAGTGTTATAGGAGCAGAAAGAAAGGTTAATGGCTCTCTTGTTGAGCATGGTATAAAATACAAGGAGCTTTCTTTATTACCTGACGGCACAGTTGATTTTGAGGGCTTAAAAAATATTGTTACAAAAAGAACAAAACTGGTTGAAATTCAAAGGTCTAAGGGATATGATTACAGACCGAGCCTTGATATTGAAACAACTCAAAAAATAATTGATACAGTTAAGTTAATTAATAAAGATACTATTTGTATGGTTGATAATTGCTACTGTGAGTTTGTTGATTATCTTGAACCAACTGATGTGGGTGCTGATTTAATTGTTGGCTCACTTATTAAAAATCCCGGCGGCGGACTGGCACCTGTTGGCGGATATATTGCAGGCAAAGAAGAATATGTTGAAAATGCTGCTTACAGGCTCACAGTACCAAGTATGGGTAAAGAAGTGGGACCAAGCTTAGGTATAACATCTGCATTAATTCAAGGCTTGTTTTTAGCGCCAAGTGTAGTAAATTCCGGCTTAAAAACTGCAGCATTTGCATCAGAAATTTTTACAAAATTAGGCTATGAGGTTATGCCAAAGCCTTATGAAAAAAGAGCCGATATTGTAGATTCTATACAGCTTAAAACACCTGAGGCAGTTATAGCTTTTTGTCAGGGGATACAGATGGGAGCTGCTGTAGACAGTTTTGTTTTACCTGAGCCTTGGGCAATGCCGGGATATGACTGTGATGTAATTATGGCAGCCGGAGCTTTTGTACAAGGGTCATCTATAGAATTAAGTGCAGATGCACCAATGAAGCCGCCTTATACAGTTTACTTACAGGGTGGTCTTACATGGCAGCATGGAAAGCTCGGTATAATAATAGCTGTAAATAATATGTATAATAAAGGCATAATTAAACTTTAAAAAATATGGTTTCGATAATAAGAGTTTTAGTTCTAGTTTTTTAAATAACTTCTATAAATAAAAATAAAGAATTTGAGCTAATTATATTATTATATTTTATGCTAATTTTAATAATATAATAAAGTTAGATTTTGAAATTTTGACTTGTTTTCGGTAAAACACTGATAAAATAAAGGGATAGAAGTGTTTTTTATGCAATTTTAGCTACTTTTTAGGCATAAAAAAATCGGTAAAATCTTGAAAAATAAGACTTTTACCGAAGCAGCTACCGAATAAAAAAATAGGGTAGAATGTGAAAAATAAGTAGAGTGTGAATAGAACACATCGTGAAAAATATGAGGGGCAAGATAAACCGTAAAATGTAAAACACCCCGTTATTTTTATTGTGAATAATATTATAAAAAAACAGTTGAAAAAATAATCTATTTTCAACCATTTTTATTTTTTGCTGTTTTTTCGTTTTTTATGCTGTACATTTTTTCTACAGGCAAAAACCATCATTTTTATCATATACAAATTGTACATAAATTTTTCATACGTTGATTATAAAATATTCCGTCAAAAAGTATAAAATTGTTCGTTGATATTTCGGTAAAATTTTATCATTTTCTTACATTTTTACCATACTATAACAATTTTACTAATTTACCATATTTAACCATATCCCAACGCAGCCTCTAAAATGCCTACTATTAGTATATATTTAATAAAATCATTGATTTTTTTTATCATTATCAATAATATCAATTAAATCAGCCCTATCAGGTATAATATCATTAACAATACTACTAGCACGTAAAATTATATTAACAAAATCGTTAATTGAATTATACCCATTATTTTTTATAATTTGATTATATTGTTCAAATTTTTCAATCGGTATTTTTACATCATTTCTTTTAAATTTCAAATTGTATTTTTTATTACGTTCATTTTGTGTTAATGCCATTTTTACACCTTCTTTTTTGTTTAATATGTATAAATAACAATGTTATAATACGTATTTTATTATGCAACATTAACAATAAATTGTCTTTTTTGTTATACGATGTACAAAACATACAAATAATACGTATTACATTCGTATATTTTGCCTATTGTAATACGTATTACAATTTGATATAATAACTATAGATAAAAGATAGGGCAAGGGCAACACCGCAGCACCTATATTTTATAAATACCACAAAAACAAAAAAATGTCAACAACAAATGTACTTTGATAATTTAACTTTGATAATTTAATAATTGAATAAGGCTTTGCACTATGGTATAATATCACTTGAAAAGGTGGTGATATTATGGGAGATGATGACATGAACGAAAATGAATTAAAAGATCAAGTAATCAAAGAATTTGTAAATCTCCAAAGAGTTAAAAGTGCTAAAGATAGAGATGCCGAAATAGAGTATCAAGAAAAGGTATTAAAAACAAGGTTAAGTTCTTTAGGCATTTCAACCGAAGATTTAGAAATTAAGTAACATAGTAAAGTAAATTACCTAAGGTGTAAACTATTATCTTTACAATGAGTATCAATTATATTGTAATCAATAGGAGCAATTTTTAAAGATAGCTGTTTAATCGTTCCGTCATGCATACGTTTAAGATTATATTTTTTATCGGCTCTTTTTTGAGCTTCTGATCGTACCATTAAATCACCTCAAATTTATAGAAATATTGCACAAAAATATATCTTGCTTTAAAAGCAATTTTAAATGTAGCTGGAGTTAATTTAACAGATATTGACGAAATAAAAGAATAATATCAAACTAATTTAAAAAGCAGCATAAGCCTATTTTCAAGGTTTATACTGTTTTTTGTTGTAAAAAATAGAACAATACTACAATTTTAAGGGGTAATGAAAATGATTAAAATGAACACAAGCGAATATAATAATCCAAGAAATCCGGTCCAAGTTAAAAAACGAAAAGTTGGACAGAAAAAAGTCTTGTAATCGGCTTAATAAAAGGATTTGACTCAACATTTCGTTAAAGTGTAGTTTTGCGAATAGTTATATTTATTCCACTCTCTTGCAATTTATTAATTTTAGCGACCCGACCCTCTTGTCGGTTGGTACATATCAGAAAAGCTATGTCAAGGGAATTTAACTTAGCTGTTTAAAATTACAGCAAATCGAAAAAGTATATTTTAAAGATGCCTTTATATAATTTAAACAAAAAAATCGGCTTTGCTGTTTTACAAAGTCGATTTTTATATGATATATAATGATTTATAAAAATTTTTATTTGCTGCAAATCTGTTAATTATCTTACAGGCGGATATTTCTCAAATAGAGTTTTTACGGAATCATATACAGCCTTAGCCACACTTTGCTGCCCTGCTTCACTGCCCATAAGGGCTGCATCATCAGCATTGGATATAAAGCCAATCTCAATAAGTGTTGCCGGAATTTTTGACTGTCTTAAAACAATCCAGCTTTCACTTTTAACCTTTCTGTTTGTTGTGCCAAGATTATTCAAAAGATTATTTAATATTGTTTCTGCCAAATCATAGCTTGTTAATCCGTTTCCCAAATCATTTGAATATAAACTGTAGGTTTCTGTACCTTTTGCTGAAGCACTTTCTGCAGCATTTATATGTATTGAAATAAAAGCATCTCCAACCTCATTTCCAAGATTTGTTCTATCGTCAAAGGAAGGATACATATCTGTTGTTCTTGTTGCATAACACTTTATTGTTCCGTCATTGTCAAACAAAGCTTTGGCTTTTAAAAGCATACTTAATGTTAAATCCTTTTCAATAAGACCCTGACCGCTTGCACCCGGGTCATCACCGCCATGACCTGCATCAAGCACAATTATTTTTTTGTATTTTTCTTTTGGTAAAACCGGTGTTATATTTAAAACGCCCCCATTTAATTCTACATTATATGCTAATATTCTCTTTTCGTCAAAGGTTATTGTTGTTTCACTGTTTGAAACATTTACATTAACAGAATTTATGTAATCACTGTTGACCTCATAATATTTTGTTGTGAGTATACCGGAATAGTTACCGGGTATTGTTAATGTGTATTTCAAATTGTTGTAATCATCATTATGTACTATTTTACTTGTATTTATTGATGATGCATTACCTATAATAAATTTTTCATTTTCTAAATCATATCCTGTTGCTGTTGAAGCACCTTCTGACTGAAAATCAATTGTTACAACTGTTTTATTGCCATAATTAACGACAGATTTTATACCAACATTTTCTTTTACAAGGAGGTTTACGCCAATATTATTACCATTCTGATAATAATAGCCGTTTTTAACATAAGTACCCCCTTCTATATTGCCTTTTTCAACAGAGAGCTTGGCATTTTCAATATTTATATTAAATGCGGTTTTGTCAGCAGACATTGTTCCATTTACTTTAACTGCTCCATTTCCTTCAATTGTAAGAATATCTCTGCTGTTTGAAGTGGATAAAGATATACTGTCAATATTTGCAGGAGCTGATGTGGTTGCTTCTGTTGTAGTTGTAGTTGTTGTGGTTGTTGTGGTTGTTACAGTTGTTGCAACAGGCTTTTGTGTAGTTATTTGTGTTGCAGCCTGAGTGGTAGCCTCTGTAGTTGCATCTTTATTTGTTACTATATTAGCTACTCTCGTTGTTTTATCCCACTGTATGTCAAAACCTAAAGCTGTTGTAACAAATCTAAGGGGTATCATTGTTTTGTTGTTTATAATTTTAGCTTTTGTCTGCATTGTTGAAGCAACACCGTTTATATAAGCTTTATCAGAATTTATGGGAATAACAACAATTTCAGAATTGTAGGTTACATAAACCTGTTCAACGTCTTTAACCCATTCAACCTTTGCACCGACTCCCTCAAACACTTCTCTTGCCGGAACAAGTGTATAATTATTTAAAATAACCGGCGGCATTTTAAGGTCTGTAAGCTTTTTGCCGTCTATTGCGACAAAAACTTCTTCCGCATTGTAATTATGTTTAGTGTAATCATATGTCAAAGTCAAATTAACGTATCTGTTAGATGCAAAAACATTTTCAAAACACATACATATAATACAAAGCACACATAGAATTGTCCGTATTTTTTTCAAATAAATCACTCTCCTTATATTCATATAAAAATAATTATAACATAAATTTAATTATTTGTGATAAATTGAAATAAAATGTAATAAAACTGTAACAAATTTAAAAATTGTCAAAGTTATTCCAATTCCCTTTCCCTGTGTACCAATAATCATTAGGGCTGAATTATATGATGTTATAAAACTTTTTCTCAGTCCTAAATTTTAAGATGACATTATTTCATTTTTAAGATATTCAATAGCAGTAAAAATATATTCACTGTTTGTTGGTCTGCGTCTTGTCCCATGATTTATAAATCCCATTTTTTCATAAAAGTTATTACCGCTGCATTTTTCCCATGCGGATTCAATTGCGTGTCTTATTGCCCTTTCAACTCTGTCGCTTGTAGTATTATTATCTCTTGCTATTTTGGGATAAAGCACCTTTGTTACACCCTCAAGCATTTCTTCATCTCTATATCCGTAAAGCAAAGCACATTTTAGGTATCTGTAGCCTTTTAAATTTGGAAATATTCCTGTTCCGTTAAGTATTGCTGTTATAATTTTTTCAACATAGTTTTCATCAATAGGTGTTTCAATGTTTTTATTAATAAGCTCCCCGGGATTATTCATATCGTATATTCTTCGTTTAAGAGCATTTATGTCATAAGGCTTAACCATAACATAATCTGCTCCAAAGCTGAAAGCTCTTTCAATTACACTGTCTGTCTTTGCCGATGAGAGAATAATAATCTTACTCTTATAACCGCATTTATTGATTTCTTCAAGAAAGGTTAATCCGTCAATAACAGGCATTATCATATCCAGAACAAGAACATCAGGCTTATTCTTTTTATAATACTCTAAAGCTTCATCACCTTTTTCAAAAAAAGCTAAATTTTCAACACTTTTGTCATATTGAAAACTACCCTCTAAAATTCTCCTTTCCTTTTCATTAGCAACTGCTACTTGTAGATTCATTTTAATCACTCCTTTTTGTACGTTATATATAAAATATACCACACAAAAAGTATTATTTCAATAGTTTTTTAATTTTTTATCATATTTTCAATAAAAATGCCGTAACCCTTTGTCGGATTATTGACAAAAACGTGGGTTACTGCACCTATTATTTTGCCCCTTTGAATTATGGGACAGCCGCTCATTCCCTGCACAATTCCACCGGTTTTTTTAATAAGCTCATTATCTGTAACAACAAATGTAAAGCTTTTGCTGCTGTTTGTTTCATATTTATTTATGTTTTCAATATTAATGCTGTAGGCTTTTATATTATTCCCCTCTGTATTTGCAAGAATATATGCACTGCCCTTTTTTATATCTGCAATATATCCTACCTGAAACTCTTGAAGATTTAATGAACTAAAATATTCATTATATCCTTTTCCGTATATTCCCATTTCCGTATTCTTATCTATTATACCAACAGTTTTGTTAAAATCCACATTTCCTATTAATGCACCCGGAGTACCTTTTACTCCTATTTGTTTGTCGTTAATTTCAGCTTCGAGTATTTCTCCCTCATCAATTACCATAAGCTTTCCTGTATCTATATCATTTATTGGATGTCCCAAAGCACCAAATCTGCCTGTCTGTTTGTCATAATATGTCAGTGTTCCTATTCCCTGTGTACTGTCTCTTACCCACAGACCAATTTTATTTTTGCCGTCATCTGATGATTTAACTATATTAATGTTGGAGCTGTATTTACTGTTATCTCTTAAATATGTGACAGATACACTTTTATCTGCAGAAGCAACCTCACTTAATAACTCCTCTTTTGATTTAATATACTTGCCGTTTATATTGGTTATAATATCACCTGATTTTAAAATATCTTTTGCAGGTTCATATTCCTCTCCATCTTCTGCCCTTACCCTACCTGTGCCAAGAACAAGAACTCCCTTAGTATTTACACATATTCCAACAGCCTTTCCTACCGGTGATATTTTTTTAGTTTCATTCATATTAAGGCTAATGTTTTTAAGAGGTATTCCAAAAAGCCTTACACTTATTGTGCCTTTGCCTGTATCACCACTCATTACAATATTATCGTCAAGCTTTACATCAATGTTTTTCTCTACCCTTTTATCATTTATATAAAGAGTTTGTGCCGCTGCAGGTGTAATTTTTGCTGAAAATGGCGAATTAAGATTTAGAACATATTCCTCACCCGATGTAATGTTTATGTTTTTTGGTATAAAAAAATATTCCAATAAAAAATATAATATATATATTATTAAAAATATACAGAAAATTATTTTAAACTTTCTTTTCATTTTATCACCTCGGTATATTTAAGTTGTCCTTTAAAACAACAAATATACCGAGTATAAAATGTAAAAATATTTTTTAAATTAAACTAATTTCATAATTTCTTTTCTAAGCCTTGATATTATCTTTTTTTCAAGTCTTGAAATATAAGACTGGCTTATTCCAAGAATATCCGCAACCTCTTTTTGAGTAAGCTCATCTCCTCTTCTGCCAATACCAAAACGCAGTTCAATTATTTCTTTTTCCCTGTTATTAAGCTTGTTTATTGCAGTATTTAAAAGCTGTCTGTCGACCTCATCTTCAATATTTCTGTAAATTACATCTACATCAGTTCCGAGAATATCCGATAAAAGCAGCTCATTCCCTTCCCAGTCAACATTTAAAGGCTCATCAATTGATATTTCGGTTTTTGTTTTTGTGTTTTTTCTTAAATACATTAAAATTTCATTTTCAATACATCTTGAAGCATAGGTTGCAAGCTTTATATTTTTATCTCTTTTAAATGTATTTATAGCTTTTATAAGACCTATTGTGCCAATTGAAATTAGGTCTTCAATATTAATTCCCGTATTTTCAAATTTTCTTGCTATGTAAACCACAAGTCTTAAATTTCTTTCTATAAGTATATTTTTTGACTGTTCATTTTCAAGGTCATTTAAAAGTCTGCTTTCCTCCTCCGGTGTGAGAGGCTCAGGCAGAACGTCATTTCCTCCTATGTAATGAACATATCCTGTTGTAAATTTTAAATCACTTATTATTTTTTCTATATAGCTTCTTATTCCATTATACATTTAATTACCTCCTATATGCTTTAAGCTTATAATTGCATTATATTTTCCGTCATCGCTAAGCTTAGTATTATAAATTGCTATAACAGGGTTTCTTATATTGCGGTTATTTATTTTAACTCTGTCTGCATCAAAAGCATAAAATTCTCCGTTTTCATTTCCAAGAGTTTTATAAGGCACCTTTCTTAGCTGTCTGCTGTCGTATATATTTAAAAGGCTGTTTTTTTCAGCAATAATAACAGGCTTTTTAGTAAGAGGGTCAAGAAGAAGATTTCCTGAATCCAGAAGTGCCTTTACGGATATTTTTCTGTTGTTGTTAAAAATCAATATATTATAATATTTTCTGTAGGATATATAATATATTAACAGTCTTGCTGTTATACAGGTAAATATAAGTGTAAAAATAAGTATAAAAACATTAAAAAATGTAAATTGCTCCAATATTCCATATGCCATACATGAAAGTATATTTATAATTATATAATTTTTTATTATTGTATAAAATTTACAGGGAACAGAATACAAAATAATCATAATGATTAAGAATATGTAACTGCGGCTTATAAAAAAATTAAAATTAACTGCAATTGCAGCTATATATAAAGCAGAAATAAAAAAAGATATTCCAAGCTTTTTTAAATAAAATGTTTTACACCTGTTAATAATATCCGTTGAAGTTAAAATTATAAAATTTGTAATTATGTTTATTAATATCATTTCATCAGCATATATTTTTATGTGCATATTTATCACCCCTCAAGCTATATATAAGTATAAACAATCAGGTGCAAATATTTTGTAATAAAAATTTGTTATATAACAAAAAAATTGCGACATTATGACTTTTAATTCGTCATAACATCGCAATCAAGCTGATATTAAAATTAGTATAGGTCTGCCTCTCCGCCTGTTGCAAAATATAAAAGAAAACTGTATATGTCAGTACAATTATATTGGCTGAAAACAAAATTAAAAGAGCTGTCCTCATCATTAGCTTTTAAATTTTTACATAAATCAGCATAGTCAATAATAAGCTTATCTGCCCCATAAATAAGCTCTAATCTCATTTTGCAGGAATCGGGAATATCAATATTTTTATATTCGGCTTCTCTTTTTTCTATATTAGAAATAATATTTTCACTTTTTGAGCTTATGCTCTTTATCTCAGAATCATTAAGAATATAAATTTCACTTCCATACATTGAGCCATAAACAGCAAAAACATCATCAAATATTGGATATTTCTGATTTATTTCTTCGATGGATTTCCCAAATTTTTCAACTTCGGAATTTTCAGTTCTTGTATTATCATAGTCGCAGTAATCATACAAATATTTATTAATCAGTGTTTCAATTCTTGTTGTTTCACTCGAATAGTTTTCATTGGCAGCAGCAAGTTTTTTAAAAATTTCTTCACTTATATTTTTAAACTGCTCCTCTGTATACTGTTTTGTATAAATTTTTTCAAGCTCTGATGTATAATTAATATCTAAATCAATATAATTAACAGCAGCAGATTTGACAGCCATTAAATCTTCGTTGACAATAAGTGATTTTAAATTATTTAAAAGCTTATTTTGGGTATCTTTCCATTCAGTAAAAAATTTCTTTGTATTTTTAGTTGAAATTGTTGTGCTCTCATCATAATTCATAAGAAAATCATAATAATTATTAAGCTCATCATTTTTATTTATATACCAATTTATTGCACCAAGATAATACAGCCTATTTAAAAAATCCTGAGTTTCATCTGATACACCCTCTATCCTGATTGTATTATAATTATCATCAATGTGAGTTTCAAAATCAAATTTTTCTTCGTCCTCAATATTAATTCTCTTTAGCTTTCCATCAGCTGCAAGGGTGCTTATATTATCATAAAGAGAAATGTTATACTCAATTTCAGCTTCATATGGATTAAGTTCATTACTGCCATAATCCTTGTAGTTTTCAAAGGCAGCAGCCATATTTTCCAAAACCTCATTTGAACATATTAAAAGCTCAAGCCTTTCCTTGCATCTTTCAGGAGCATTTGTATTTTGATAGGCTGTTAATCTTCCTTCGGCAGCATTTTCTATTGTTTCAATGATTTTATCAAAATTATCAATAATATAATTGCCCTCTTCGTCATAAATATCATCATAATCAGGCATTGGAAATTCAGCGTCAATTTTTGACAATTTATCGGCAAATTCAGCTATTATCGCCCTGTTTTCTTCAGTATCCTTATCAGTATCAAAATACTTATACATTATGAGCAAATAATCATTGTAAAGCTTTGCAAGCTCTGATTCAAGACTGGCATTGCGTATATGGGTCTGTTCAAAAAGATTTTCCAAATCTTCTTCATAGGCTTCATCATTTGAATACACATTATTATAATAGTTTTTGTTATATTCAGCAGCTTTTTTAAAGTCATTTATAATATCCAGCAATGTTCTTTTAGCAGTTTTATAATCATCTGATGCCTTAAATGTATCAAGCTGCTTATAAACTTCGTCATAATAAGCATTTAATTTGTCAATCATTTCTGATGCCTTTGTATATGCAAGGGTTTTCTCATAGATACCGGTCATAATATCAAAATCCCTTGACATTGAAGTAAAAGAAATATACATAAGATAGTTATTTATTTTTTTATAGCTTTTAAGATTGTCATAAAATTCCTGTATTTCAGCTTTGACAGTTACACCCTCTTTTTCAGACTCCTGAGCCTTTGTTTCAATATTAACAACCTTTGTTTCATTATCCCAGCCAACACTAAGTCCTGATGCCTCACCTATAGCTCTTAAGGGAAGCATCATAGAGCCATTTATTATCTGTGCAGGGGTATCAAGCAAAACAGATTTTCCGTTTAAATCAAAGGTTTCACAATTAGCAGTAAAGGTTGCAGTAGCATTTTCTGATTTAAGAACAGCAGTTTTTGTATCAGCAAGCCAATCAATTGTATATCCCAAATTTTCAAAAATACTTCTTAAAGGTATAAGTGTTCTGCCATCAATAATAACAGGCTGCTGAGAAGTAAAGCTTACTTCCTCGTTATTAAGAAATACAGTCACATCTGCGGCAAACACATTGGTTATCATCATTATCAGAGCTAATGATAAAGCCGAAAATTTTTTCATAAAAGCACCCTTTCGTTTTATATATTCAATAATGCCTTGGCATTATTGTGCGGCGTGTGTGTCAGCTTTGCTG